>NZ_CP020947.1:2465000-3065000 GCF_000172795.2 Rhizobium sp. CIAT894 | reverse complement strand
ACCATCCCGCAGACGCCGAGGCTTTGGCCGGCACGCTGGAAGCCCTCAGCGCCGAGGCCGCCGTCTGCACCCGCTGCCCGCTGCACGAGAAGGCTACACAGACCGTGTTCGGGGAGGGGCCGCGCGATGCGGAGGTGATGTTTGTCGGCGAGCAGCCGGGCGACCAGGAAGATATTGCCGGCCGCCCCTTCGTCGGTCCGGCCGGCCGGTTGCTCGACCAGGTGATAGCAGAGGCGGGTATCGACCGCTCAAGGCTCTATGTTACCAATGCCGTCAAGCATTTCAAATATGAGCCGCGCGGCAAGCGCCGCATCCACCAGAAGCCCAATATGGGCGAGGTGAAACATTGCCGCTGGTGGCTCGATCTGGAAATGGAGCTGGTCAAGCCGAAGTTGATCGTTGCCATGGGGGCGACGGCGCTTGCGGCGCTGACCGATGCGAAGCAGTGTCTCCAGGATATCAGGGGGCAGGCGATGGTGATCGAAGGCGGGCGGACGCTGTTCGTGACAGTGCATCCGTCCTATCTGCTGCGGATTCCCGACGAGCGATCGAAAGCGGAGGAATTCGAACGATTTCGAGACGATATGCTGAAAATACAGCGGCTTATCACGGCGACCGGATAGTTTGATTCCGGAATGTGGCGCCTCTGCCGAAATGACATGTGCCACCGCTCGATCGAGCGATGGCACCGTTTATCTCGAGCGATCTCAGGCGAAATAGTTCTGCAGCGGCCGGACTTCGAGATTGCCGGCCTTCAGCGCCTTGATCGCCTGGGCGGCTGCTTCGGCGCCGGCCATCGTTGTGTAGTAGGGCACCTTCTGCATCAGCGTCGCGCGGCGCAGCGACTTGGAATCCGAGATCGCCTTGTTGCCGTCGGTGGTGTTGATGACGAGCTGGACCTGGCGGTTGCGGATCGCATCCTCGATGTGCGGGCGACCTTCAAGAACCTTGTTGATCTTGGTGGCGATGATGCCGTTCTCGCCGAGGAAGCGGGCGGTGCCGCCGGTCGCCAGTACCTTGAAGCCCTGTTCGACGAGAATGCGGATCGCCGGCAGCACGCGTGCCTTGTCCTCGTCGCGTACGGAAACGAAGACTGTGCCGTCACGCGGCAGCTCGACGCCGGCGCCGAGCTGCGACTTGGCGAAGGCCAGCGCAAAATCGGTGTCGAGGCCGATGACTTCGCCAGTCGAACGCATTTCCGGGCCGAGCAGCGTATCGACGCCGGGGAAGCGGGCGAAGGGGAAGACGGCTTCCTTGACGGCGATGTGCTTCAGCCGGCGCGGATCGGGCTTTTCACCATAGGCGGCGAAGGTTGCGTCGAGTTTCTCGCCGGCCATGACGCGGGCGGCGATCTTGGCGATCGGCGCGCCGATGGTCTTGGCGACGAAGGGCACGGTGCGCGAGGCGCGCGGATTGACTTCGAGAACGTAGACGGTGCCGTCCTTGATGGCGAACTGGACGTTCATCAGGCCGCCGACATTGAGCGCTTTGGCCATCGCCTTTGCCTGGCGCTCGAGTTCGTCGAGCAGCTCGACGGGCAGCGAGCGCGGCGGCAGCGAACAGGCGCTGTCGCCGGAATGGATGCCGGCTTCCTCGATATGCTCCATGATGCCGGCGACATAGACGTCGGTTCCATCAGAGAGGCAGTCGACGTCGACTTCGATGGCGTGGCTGAGATAGCTGTCGAAGAGCAGCGGGTTCTTGCCGAGCAGGGTGTTGATCTGGCCGGTCTTGTCGTTGGGATAACGCTGCTTGATGTCCTCGGGCACGAGTTCCGGCACCGTGTCGAGCAGGTAGGTCTGCAGCTGGCCTTCCGAATGCAGGATCTGCATGGCGCGGCCGCCGAGCACGTAGGAGGGGCGCACGACCAATGGGAAGCCGATTTCGGCAGCGACCAGGCGGGCCTGCTCGACCGAATAGGCGATGCCGTTGTTCGGCTGGTTGAGATCGAGCTTCATCAGAAGCTTCTGGAAGCGGTCGCGGTCCTCGGCGAGGTCGATCATATCGGGCGCGGTGCCGAGGATCGGGATGCCGTTTTTCTCAAGCGCCTCGGCAAGCTTCAGCGGCGTCTGGCCGCCGAACTGGACGATGACGCCGACGACTTCACCCTTTTCCTGCTCGGCCCGCAGGATCTCGATCACGTCCTCGGCCGTCAGCGGCTCGAAATAGAGGCGGTCCGACGTGTCGTAGTCGGTCGAGACGGTTTCCGGGTTGCAGTTGATCATGATCGCTTCATAACCCGCATCCTTCAGCGCGAAGGCGGCATGGCAGCAGCAATAATCGAACTCGATGCCCTGGCCGATGCGGTTCGGGCCGCCGCCGAGGATGACGACCTTCTTGCGGTCGGACACTTCGGCCTCGGAGCGGGCGGCGCCGACGAAGGGCGTTTCATAGGTCGAATACATATAGGCGGTCGGCGAGGCGAATTCGGCAGCACAAGTATCGATGCGCTTGAAGACCGGGCGGACGTTCAGGCTGTTTCGGAACTCGGCGATCTGCTTCGGGCGCTTGCCGGTGAGCGTCGCCAGCCGCGCATCGGAAAAGCCCATGGCCTTCAGCATGCGCAGGTTCGCGGCGTCCTCCGGCAGGCCATGCTCGCGGATACGGGCTTCCGTGTCGACGATGTTCTTGAGCTCGGCGATGAACCAGGGATCGATCTTGCAGCCTTCATGCACCTCTTCGATGCTGAGACCCATGCGCAGCGCCTGGGCGACCATGCGCAGGCGATCCGGCGTCGGCGTTCCGATGGCGGCGCGGATGGCGTTGTGGCTGGATTCGCCTTCCTCGGAATCGGGGATCTCGATCTCGTCGAGGCCGGTCAGGCCGGTTTCGAGGCCGCGCAGCGCCTTTTGCAGCGATTCGGCGAAGGTGCGGCCGATCGCCATGACTTCGCCGACCGATTTCATTGCGGTCGTCAGAACCGGCGAGGCGCCGGGGAATTTCTCGAAGGCGAAACGCGGGATCTTGGTGACGACGTAGTCGATCGACGGTTCGAAGGAGGCAGGCGTGGCGCCGCCGGTGATGTCGTTGTCCAATTCGTCGAGCGTATAGCCGATGGCGAGCTTGGCGGCGATCTTGGCGATCGGGAAACCGGTGGCCTTGGAGGCCAGCGCCGATGAGCGCGACACACGCGGGTTCATTTCGATGACGACGAGACGGCCGTCCTTCGGATTGACGGCGAACTGGACGTTCGAGCCGCCGGTCTCGACACCGATCTCGCGCAGCACCGCGATCGAGGCGTTGCGCATGATCTGGTATTCCTTGTCGGTCAGCGTCAGCGCCGGGGCGACGGTGATCGAGTCGCCGGTGTGGACGCCCATCGGGTCGATGTTTTCGATCGAGCAGATGATGATGCAGTTGTCCGCCTTGTCGCGGACGACCTCCATCTCATACTCCTTCCAGCCGAGCACCGACTCTTCGATCAGCACTTCGGTGGTCGGCGAGGCGTCGAGACCGCCGCCGACGATCTCGAAGAATTCCGAGCGGTTGTAGGCAATGCCGCCGCCGGTGCCGCCAAGCGTGAAGGAGGGGCGGATGATGGCGGGCAGGCCGACATGGTCGAGCGCCTGGGCGGCGATTGCGACAGCATGGTTCATGTAGCGCTGCTTGCGGTCGCTCTCGCCGAGGTTCCACTGGTTTTCCAGTTCGTCCAGGGCCTTGTCGAGGTCCGGGCCGGAGAGGCTTTCACGCAGCTTGCTGCGCTCGGCCTCGTGCGTCTTGCGGTCGAGATCCTTGATGTCGGTGGCGTTCGCCAGCATCGAGCGCGGCGTTTCCAACCCGATGCGGGCCATCGCCTCGCGGAACAGCGCCCGGTCTTCGGCCATGTCGATGGCGGCGGGCTTGGCGCCGATCATCTCGACATTGTAGCGGTCGAGCACGCCCATGCGCTTCAGCGAAAGGGCGGTATTCAGCGCCGTCTGGCCGCCCATGGTCGGCAGCAGCGCGTCCGGGCGTTCCTTGGCGATGATCTTGGCGACGACCTCGGGGGTGATCGGCTCGACGTAAGTTGCGTCGGCAAGGCCCGGATCGGTCATGATCGTCGCCGGGTTGGAGTTGACGAGGATGACGCGGTAGCCTTCCTCTTTCAGCGCCTTGCAGGCCTGGGTGCCGGAATAGTCGAATTCGCAAGCCTGGCCAATGACGATCGGTCCCGCGCCGATGATGAGGATCGATTTGATGTCTTGGCGCTTCGGCATGGGCGATATCCATATGTCTGGCTGCGCAAAAAGCCGGCCAGGGTGGGAGATCACCGGGTCGGGTCGCGCATTGAGGTCTTTTCAGGCTAGAAGCGGCTTATAGGCAAATGTATTTGCAAACGGAACCCCATAAATCGCGGAATCGACAGGAATCCAACACGGGGCGAAAGACTATCGTCAGGCACGACCACCAGCCCCCGATGAACTCGCTGGAATTCCAGGCGTCGACGGATATATAGATTCGTTAAGTGCAATCACGGGCATTGCCGGGGAGAACGAAGATGGAATGGAGAGGCCGGCGTCAGTCCGACAATATCGAAGATCGCCGCGGTGACCCGGCGAGCGGCGGTTTCGGCCGTGGCGGCGGCTTCAATTTTCCCTCCGGCGGCGGCGTTCGCCGCGCCGGCGGCGGCTTGAGCATCGGCACGATCATCTTTCTCGTCGTGATATATCTGATCTTCAAATGGATGGGCGTCGATCTGCTGCAGGTGCTGGATAACGGCGGCATGTCGAGCGGACCCGGCTACGAGCAGAGCCAGTCGCAAGGAACACGCCCGCCCGCCAATGACGAGATGACCGCCTTCATGCGCACCGTGCTCGCCGAGACCGAGGATACCTGGACGGGCATCTTCCAGGCGCAGGGCCGGACTTACGAGGAGCCGCGCCTCGTGCTGTTTTCGGGCTCGACGGCATCGGCCTGCGGCTCCGCATCGGCGGCAACCGGACCGTTCTATTGCCCCAGCGACCACAAGGTTTATCTCGACACCCAATTCTTCCAGGAGCTTTCCGACCGGTTCGGCGCGTCGGGCGATTTCGCCGAGGCCTATGTCGTCGCCCATGAGGTCGGGCATCACGTGCAAAACCTGCTCGGCATCCTGCCGAAGTTCAACCAGGCCCGTCAGCGCATGAGCGAGGAGGAGGCCAACAAGATGTCGGTGCGCGTCGAGCTGCAGGCCGATTGCTTCGCCGGCATCTGGGGCAAGTATACGCAGCAGAAGGGGCTGCTGGAGAGCGGCGACCTAGAAGAAGCGCTCAACGCCGCCCAGCAGATCGGCGACGATACGCTGCAAAAGCGCTCGCAGGGTTACGTCGTCCCGGAGAGTTTCAACCACGGCACCTCGGCGCAGCGCGTCCGGTGGTTCAAGCGTGGTTTCGACAGCGGACAGCTGTCGGCTTGCGATACGTTTTCGGGGCCGGTTTGAGGGCGTGAGCTCTTGCCGCTGCACGGCAGGACGGTTCAGTACCTTTGACCTAACCTTACCTCTCACTATCCATATGCTTCAGCATCTGTTCGGGATAACGCCCGCCGGCGGCCGCATCCTTCGGGACGGCGCGTTCGATGGCGGCGAAATCTTCTGCCGACAGGTCGACCGCGCGTGAGCCGAGCGCCTCGGTCAGCCGGTCGCGGCGGCGGGCGCCGATGATCGGGACGATATCCCCGCCCTTGGCGGCGACCCAGGCAATGGCGATCTGGGCGACGGAGACGCTTTTTGCCTGAGCGATCTCGCGCAGCCTTTCCACCAGAGCGAGGTTCTGCTCGATATTGCCCTCCTGGAAGCGCGGACTATGGGTACGAAAATCGCCTGCCGCGGCCTGGCCTTTCTGCCAGTGGCCGCTGATCAGGCCACGAGAAAGCACGCCGTAGGCGGTGATCGAGATGCCGAGTTCGCGGGTCGTCGGCAGGATTTTCTCTTCGATGCCGCGCGAGATCAGCGAATATTCGATCTGCAGATCGACGATCGGGGCGACGGCTGCGGCGCGGCGGATGGTGTCGGCGCCGACCTCCGACAGGCCGATGTGTCTGACATAACCTGCTTTGACCATGTCGGCGATGGCGCCGACCGTATCCTCGATCGGCACGTTGGCATCGAGGCGGGCCGGGCGGTAGATATCGATATAGTCGACGCCGAGGCGCTGCAGCGTGTAAGCGAGGAAATTCTTCACCGCGGCCGGGCGGGCATCGATGCCGTTCCAGCCGCTGGCGGGATCGCGGAGCGCGCCGAATTTGACGCTGAGAATGGCATTCTCGCGCCTGCGGCCTTTCAATGCGTCGCCGATCAGCATCTCGTTATGGCCCATGCCGTAGAAATCGCCGGTATCGAGCAGGTTGACCCCGGCATCGAGCGCGGCATGGATCGTCGCAATGCTTTCGGCGCGGTCGGAGGGACCGTACATGCCGGACATGCCCATGCAACCGAGGCCGATTGCCGAGACTTCGGGTCCGGTCTTTCCCAAACGATAGGTCTGCATTGCCTTCTCCTTCGTCCGCGCCCCCCAGCAGCGCTGTCGATGCCGTTCTACCGCTTTTGTTTTTCGGCGATAATCGGGCAGTCTCGAACAGGCTGTGCGGGGAAATGCACAATGAGCGATGTTCCTATCCGTGATCTGGATGCCGTCGCGGCGATTGCAAGGAAGCGCGGAGCTTGGCGCTGGCTCTCGATCTCCTGAAAGAGCGCCCTCCGGTTGAGGGATTTCATAAATTTCCCGTAACGGCACTATCAAAATCTTTGAAATGTTCACGGATTGTTTCGGTTTCTTTTCTGAGCTATGTCATTTTCTCGGCGACGAGATCGTCTTTTCAGAACCAACCGCTGTAGAGATGCCTCATGCTTGACCCCAAATTCGTTCGCCGCGGCCTTTTCCTGGTCTTCATCATCCTCTTCCTCGACATTATCGGCATCGCCATCATCATGCCGGTGCTGCCCGCCTATCTGGAGCAACTGACTGGCGGCAGCGTCAGCGATGCGGCGATCGACGGCGGCTGGCTGATGCTGGTCTATGCCGGCATGCAGTTCCTGTTTGCGCCGCTGCTTGGAAACCTGTCGGATCGTTTCGGCCGCCGGCCGATTCTTCTGCTGTCGGTGCTGACCTTTGCGATCGACAATTTCATCTGCGGCATCGCCACCAGCTTCTGGATGCTGTTCGTCGGCCGCGTGCTCGCCGGCATCAGCGGCGGCAGCTTTGCCACCTGCTCGGCCTATATCGCCGATATCAGCACGGAGGAGAACCGGGCGAAGAATTTCGGGCTGATCGGCATCGCCTTCGGGGTCGGTTTCACCATCGGCCCCGTCGTCGGCGGCTTCCTCGGCGAATTCGGCCCGCGTGTGCCCTTCCTCGGAGCGGCCGCCCTGTCGCTTCTCAATTTCATCGCCGCCTGCTTCCTGCTGCCGGAAACGCTGGAGGCGAAGAACCGCCGGCAGTTCGAGTGGAAACGCGCCAATCCGCTCGGCGCGCTTCGGCAGATGCGCCATTATCCCGGCATCGGCTGGGTCAGCCTCGTGATGTTCCTGTTCTTCCTGGCGCATGCCGTCTATCCCTCGGTCTGGTCGTTCGTGTCGACTTATCGCTATGGCTGGAGCGAAGGGCAGATCGGCCTGTCGCTCGGCATCTACGGGATCGGCGCGGCCTTGGTGATGGGACTGGTATTGCCGCGTGTCGTGCCTCTGCTCGGCGAATGGAAGACAGCGCTCCTGGGTCTCTGTTTTTCGGCTGCAGGGCTGACCGGTTACGCCTTTGCCTGGGAGGGCTGGGTGGTCTATGTGGTGATCGTGGCGACCGTGATGGAAAACGTTGCCGATCCGCCGTTGCGCAGCATTGCCGCCGGCAAGGTGCCGCCCTCGGCGCAGGGCGAGCTGCAAGGCGCGCTGACCAGTCTCAGCAGCATCACCACCATTCTGGGCCCGCTGATCTTCACGCAGTTGTTCAGCTATTTCACGCGGCCCGAGGCACCGGTTACCTTTGCCGGCGCCCCCTATCTGACGGCCGCCCTGTTCATCCTGGTGGCCGCCGGCATATTCCTCGTGCGGGTCCGTGTCCGTCAGCCGGCCGAGGCGCTGGAAGCGGCGGGTTGATCGATCAGGAATGCTGATGCGATGATGAATTTTTCATCATCTGCCTGTTTTGGGGTAGTTCTTCGCCGGGCTTTGATCTAAGTCCGGAGTGATATTTTGCCGCGAGCTGCGGCGATGCGATTTCAATCACAGGACTAGTGTCATGGACACGCCGATCGACGCGCGCAGGCTTGCGCCGACAACCGATAATCGTTGGGGGGCACATTTCCGTGCAACGCTGGCGCTCGGCATTCCGCTGATCGGCGCGCAACTCGCCCAGCTCGGTATCAACACCACCGACGTGATGATCGTCGGGCGCCTCGGCGCCGAACATCTGGCGGCGATGGTGCTGTCGGCCCAGTTCCTGTTCACGATCCTGATCTTCGGCTCGGGTTTTGCCATCGCCGTCATTCCGATGGTGGCGCAGGCCTATGGCCGCGGCGACGTCGTCTCCGTGCGCCGGGCGCTGCGCATGGGTCTTTGGGTGGTGATCGCCTACTGGCTTGTCATGCAGCCGGCCTTCTTCAACTCGGAGCAGATCCTTCTCTTCGCGCAGCAGAAGCCGGAGGTGGCCAAGCTCGCTCACGGTTACATCATGATCGGCCAGTTCGGCGTGCTGCCGGCGCTGCTCTTCAACGTCATGCGGGCCCTCGTCAGCGCCATCGGCAAGGCGGGCATCATCCTCAACGTCACCATCGCCACGCTGGTGCTGAACGCGATCTTCGCCTATGCCCTGGTGCTCGGCCATTTCGGCTTTCCGGCGATGGGGCTCGAAGGTGCTGCGATCGTTTCGCTCGTCGTACAGACGGCAGGCTTCCTCTTCATCCTGGCCTTCGTGCAGCGGCGGGAGGAGACGCGGCGCTACGAGATCTTCGTGCGGTTCTGGAAGCCCGACTGGCATGCGCTGCTGGAGGTCATCCGCCTCGGTTTCCCCATCAGCGTCACCATTCTTGCCGAAGTCAGCCTGTTCACGGTCGCCTCACTGCTGATGGGCCATATCGGCACCATCGAGCTTGCAGCCCACGGTATTGCCCTGCAATGGGCCTCAATCGCCTTCATGATCCCGCTCGGCCTCAGCCAGGCGGCGACGGTGCGCGTCGGCGTCGCCCACGGGCAGGGCGATTACGATGGGCTGGTGCGTGCTTCGGTCATGGTCCTTGTCCTTGCCTGCGCCATTTCGGCGGTAGGCTCGCTGCTCTTTGCCACCATGCCGCAATTCCTCGGCAGCTGGTTCCTCGACGTCAACTCGCCGGAGGCGCCCGAAGTGCTTGCCTATGCCGGGCCGCTGATCGTCGTTGCCGGGCTTTTCCAGCTCGTCGACGGGCTGCAGGTGATCGCCAATGGATTGCTGCGCGGCCTCAAGGATGCGCGCGTGCCGATGATCATGGCGTTGATCGCCTATTGGCCAATCGGCTTCTTCCTCGCCTGGGCCTTCGCCTTCCCGCTCGGCTTCGGCGGCATCGGTATCTGGTTCGGCTTCCTCGTCGGGCTGGCGGCAGCGGCCGTCATGCTCTGCGCCCGCTTCTACCTTCTGCTTCGCCGCGAGGGAGCAGCAGCCGGCGCCTGAGCCGGCCGTCTTTGCCCTCAAGCCGCGACAGGCTTGTAGCTGGCGATATCGGCGCGAATGCCGAGACGTGCAAACAATTCCTGTGGGTCGAAATTCGCCGCCTTGTGAGCGACGGCGACGGCTGCCCGCGCGCGCTCGACGACATCGGTATTTTCCCACTCGGCGATCGTGACGAAATTGAATTCGCCGGGGCCGGCGACCTGCTCCAGCACCCGGTGATCGATAAAACCCTCCTGCGCCTCCAGCACCTTGTGGGTCATCATCACTTTGACGAGAAACTCCTCCCGTGCCGCAGCCGGCACGATGAATTTGTCGACACGAAAAAAGGCACCGCTCATCTATTTTCTCCTGCATGAGATGTCTGCAGGGAGATCTGTAATTCCTCAAGTTAAGTTGAGGTCAAGGTGCGGGTAAAGAAAAAAGGCTCGCCTATCGGCGAGCCTTCATCTGAACTGGGCAGTTCAGTTCTTGAAATCAGCGTTCGGCCAGCGCCGGTTCGCCCTTCTTTTCGCGCACCATGTTGATGAAGCGGCGGAAGAGGTAGTGGCTGTCCTGCGGGCCGGGAGAGGCTTCCGGGTGGTGCTGCACGGAGAAGACCTGTTTGCCGAGCACGCGCAGGCCGCAATTGGTGCCGTCGAAGAGCGAAATATGAGTCTCTTCAACGCCGTCGGGCAGCGACTTCGAGTCGACCGCGAAGCCATGGTTCATCGAGACGATTTCGACCTTGCCGGTCGTATGGTCCTTGACGGGGTGATTGGCGCCGTGATGGCCCTGGTGCATTTTTTCGGTCTTGGCGCCGAGGGCAAGACCCAGCATCTGATGGCCGAGGCAGATGCCGAAGACCGGGATGTCGGTCTTGATAAGCGTCTGGATGACGGGCACGGCATATTCGCCGGTTGCCGCCGGATCGCCGGGGCCGTTCGACAGGAAGATGCCGTCCGGCCGCATGGCGAGCACGTCTTCGGCGCTGGTAGCAGCCGGCACGACCGTCACCTTGCAATCCAGACCGGCAAAGAGGCGCAGGATGTTGCGCTTGACGCCGTAATCGAGGCAGACGACGTGGTATTTCGCATCCGCCGCGCTGAGTTCGCCATAGCCTTCGTTCCAGATCCATGGCGTCTCGGTCCATTGTGATGACTGGCCCGAGGAGGCGATCTTGGCAAGGTCGAGGCCTTCGAGACCGCTCCACGCTTTGGCTTCGGCCTTCAGTGTCTCAATGTCGAAGACGCCGTTCGGGTCGTGGGCGATCACCGCGTTCGGGGCGCCGTTCTCGCGGATCCAGGCGGTCAGTGCGCGCGTATCGATGCCGCAGAGGCCGATCACGCCACGTGCCTTCAGCCATTGATCGAGATGCTTGGCGGCGCGGTAATTCGAGGGGTCGGTGATGTCGGCCTTGAAGATCACGCCGACGGCGCCGTGGCGGGCAGCGGGCGTCAGGTCTTCAATGTCTTCATCGTTGGCGCCGATGTTGCCGATGTGCGGAAAGGTGAAGGTGACGATCTGGCCGAGATAGGAAGGGTCGGTCATGATCTCTTCATAGCCTGTCAGCGCCGTATTGAAGACGACTTCGGCCTGGACCTTGCCGGTCGCGCCGATGCCCTTGCCTTCGATCACCGTGCCGTCGGCAAGAACGAGCAGGGCGGTCGGCTTTTCGATTGTCCAGGGTGCTGTCGCGGTCATCTTCATCCCGTTTCCGGCGGTCGGTGCGCGTTGCCGCGCGCGTCGCCATTTGATCTCGCAGGCGTGTGGACGCGGCAATGCCGCGCGCTTCAGGCCTGATCACGAATTTTGGTGCAGGTGGCGGTAAATAGCCACGCAATCGCCGAGCGTCAATCTTTCTAGCCGAGATTGCCGCCGTTTTCCTGCGCTTTATCGCGGCGATCGCGCAATTTATTTGATCCGTCGCATCGGCGTGGTTTATGAAGCGGCATCAAAAAAGGAGAAAAGACCATGCTGCGCGATCAACTCGCCACCCAGCTGAAAGAGGCGATGAAGGCCAAGGATGCGGAGCGGCTTTCCACCGTCCGGCTGATTCAGGCTGCGATCAAGGACCGTGATATCGCCAATCGCGGCACCGGCAAGGAGCAGGCGAGCGAGGACGAGATCCTGCAGATCCTCGCCAAGATGGTGAAGCAGCGCGACGAATCGGCCAAGATCTACGAGGAGAATTCGCGCCCGGAGCTTGCCGCCAAGGAGCGCGCCGAAATCACCGTCATCCAGGATTTCATGCCGAAGCAGCTTTCGGATGGTGAGGTGCGCGCCAATATTTCAGCGATCATCGCCGAGACTGATTCCTCAGGCGTCAAGGACATGGGCAAGGTGATGGCGGCGCTCAAGGAGCGTTATGCCGGCCAGATGGATTTCGCCAAGGCGTCTGCGACCGTCAAGGAACTGCTGAACGGATAGGCCTCAGACCACCCGTCTCGCCTGCGGTTCGTCCTGGACCGCAGGCCCGAGCACCGTTTCGGCGGCGGTATCGATGATGGCGAACTTCGCCGCCTGATAATTCCAATATTCCATGATGAAGCGGCCTGACAGCCAGAAATCGCCCTTGCGGGAGGGCTCGGTCCAGCCGACGCTTTCCATGGTCGCCGCCTGCGTGAGAAGCCGCTTCAGGTGGGTGTTGGAGATCATGAACTGCTCGCGGATTTCCCGGAGCGACAGCGGGCCGACCACGACGCGTTCGGCCGCCCGGGGAAATTCCGGAAGGCGCGAGATCAGGTAATCCATCACCAGCCCGCCGGTATTCGCCCAGTTGAAAAGATTGAAGGTCGGCCCCGGATTACGCACCGCTTCGCTCCCGATAATCGCCTTGGCGATCAGCGGCTGGATCGCGGCCATCATCGCCGAGGGATCGGCGGTGATCCTGTCGGCACGTCCACCGCCGTCGAGGCTGTCGAGGATCATCACATGGGCGACGAGCCATCGGGTGAAATGCTGTTCGGCGATCTCCGTGGGTTCCAGATAGCGTGTGCGCTTGTCGGGGCCGGGAACCGTCCGCAGGAAGCGGTAGGCCAGCATTTCCTGCATGAAGGCCGCAGCAGTATTGCGGCTGGCGATGTCGTTCCTGACCGCGAAATCGATGAACCGGCCGGAATAAAGGCCGCCGCTCCTGCCGTCGTCGGGGTAACCGTAATGAAGCGCGAAGCCGGCATGGGCCATCAGCCAGCGCTGCTGCGCGGCGAAGATCGAGGCGATACGAGGGCTCTCGCGATAGATCGAGAGCATCTGATCGGCGCAATTGAGGATCGCCGCGAGAAAGCGATCGTCTGCTGCGAGATTGTCCGCGGTAAAAGCCATTTGGAGAGGTCCAGGAGTTCGGCGCATACATCTTTCACGCAAGCGCCGCCTGTCAACGGTTTTGTCTATAAGCGGTTAATTTCAAAGGGAGAGTTGTCGCAAAGGAGCTTAAAATTTAAGAAGGCAGGAGCTGGGGGCGCTCCTGCCTTCTTGCTCTTTGCTTCCACCGGCACGCAGGGCCGAAGCCCAAGCCGGAGGGTGTTTGCAAAGGCACCCTTGCGAAGCGGCGCCGGGGGTAGGGATGGTGCTTCGCTTGGGGATCGCTTTGTTGAGATCGAACCTATTGCGGGCTGGCGGCTTATTCAAATTACAAAAAAATAATGATTGCCGAAAACGTCGTTTTTAGAGGCGTCGAAGCAAAGGTTCGGACGGCGGCGCCGGGATAAGGCCACGCAATCGATGCTGGCGATAAGTCTATGTTTTAAAACGATTTAATTTGGCTTCATCCAAGACCGTCATTCTTGCCGAGACATTTACGGCGGCGGACATTCAGCGCTTGAAAGACAATAATGTCGCACCCTGTCGCAGGGGGCGATAACGTGTTTTTGATTGGATAACCGACGCCGCCGTGGACGGATGCACTTGCCTGTGAATAGCGGGTTTTGGTGACAAGTTTCGTGGCGTGGACCGGCAAACCAGCTTATATGGAGGCTGGCCAAGAGGTACAGATGCGCTTTTCCAACACCTTTCTCGACGATATTCGCGACCGCGTTCCGATTTCGAACGTGATCGCGCGCCGCGTGAGCTGGGATAAACGCAAGACCAACGTGTCGCGCGGCGATTACTGGGCCTGCTGCCCGTTCCATGGAGAAAAATCGCCGAGTTTCCACTGTGAGGACCGGAAGGGCCGCTATCACTGCTTCGGCTGCGGCGTCACCGGCGATCACTTCCGCTTTCTGACGGAGCTGGAGGGCTTGAGCTTTCCCGAGGCCGTGCAGCAGATCGCCGATATGGCCGGCGTTCCGATGCCGCTTGCAGATCCTGTGATGGAGAAGCGCGAGAAGGAGCGCGGCTCGCTGATCGACGTCATGGAAATGGCGACGCAGTTTTTCCAGGATCAATTGCAGACGGCGAACGGAGCCAAGGCGCGCGCCTATCTGCGCGACCGCGGGCTGACGGGGCGCACCATCGAGACCTTCCGTCTCGGTTATGCGCCTGACAGCCGCAACGCGCTCAAGGAATTCCTTGCCGGCAAGGGCGTGTTGAAGGAGCAGATCGAGGCCTGCGGCCTGGTCGTTCACGAAAACGTGCCGGTTTCCTACGACCGCTTCCGCGACCGCATCATGTTCCCGATCCTCTCGTCGCGGGAAAAGGTGATCGCCTTCGGCGGCCGCGCCATGTCACCAGATGCGCCGGCGAAATATCTGAATTCCAACGAGACGGAGCTCTTCCACAAGGGCAATGTCCTTTATAATTTCGCCCGGGCGCGCCGCGCCATCCAGGGGCCGGGCCGCGGCGATCAGGACGACAATGCGAGCGGCACCATCATCGCCGTCGAAGGTTATATGGATGTGATCGCGCTCTATCAGGCGGGCGTCGAGAATGCGGTCGCGCCGCTCGGCACGGCGCTCACCGAAAATCAGCTCGAGCTGCTCTGGAAAATGGTGCCACAGCCGGTGCTCTGCTTCGATGGCGACGGTGCCGGTATGCGCGCCGCCAATCGCGCCGCCGAACTGGCGCTGCCGCATCTGAAGCCCGGCCGCACCGTCCGTTTCGCGCTTCTGCCTGATGGCAAGGACCCTGATGATCTCGTGCGCGATGAAGGCCGCGCGCCCTTCGACAAGGTGATGAGCCAGGCAAAGCCGCTTTCGGAGATGCTGTGGAGCCGCGAGGTCAATACCGGCAAATTCGACACGCCCGAGGCGCGCGCCGAGCTCGAGGCGCGGCTGAAGCAGCTGGTCGCCGTCATCGCCGACGAGAATGTGCGCCGTCACTACCAGCAGGATATACGCGACCGGCTGAACGCCTTCTTCCAGCCGCAGTTCCAGAATCGCAGCAGCGGCGAGCGCCGCGGTTTCAACGGCAACGGCAATTCCCGGAACGGCCGCGACAATGCTGCTAAGGCAGGGCCGAAAAGCCCCAGCCTCATTTCCGACCGGCTCGCTCGCTCAGGTCCTGTGCGCGGACACCGGGACAATACGGCGCTGCGCGAAAGCGTGCTGGCGCTGACCGTCGTCAATCATCCGGCGCTGATGATCGACGATTATGACGAGATCGCCGCGATCGAATATGACAGCCGCGAACTGCAGCGGCTCTGGTCGGCGATGCTGGGGGCGGCCGCTGCCGTCGCCGGCCCGCATCTGACGCGCGACTATCTGACCGAGAGGCTGGAATTCGAAGGTTTCGGTCCGCTCATCAAGAGCCTCGATCAGCAGGTGCGCAATGCGCGGCTCTGGACGGCGACTGAGGAGGCGGCGATGGAGGATGCGCGTGAGGGCTACCGCCAGGCGCTCGCCTTTCACAAACGCGCGAAGGCGCTGCGCCGGCAGAAGATGGAACTCGAACGCGAGATTGCGCTGGCGACCGAAGCCGGCGACGGCGAGGCGATCGTTCAGCTGATGCGGGCGCAGCAGGAAGTGCATTTCGAAGGCGTGCGCTTGGAGAATCAGGAGGCGATCATCGACGGCTTCGGCGTGCTTTCCGGCCGCGTCAAAGGGGCGGCGAACCACTGATGCCGCTGACCGAACGGAACGAACCGGGCTTTTCCGCCTCCGATGCGCTGTTTTCCGCCGGCCGCGCGCCGCTCGATGTGTTGAAGCAGGTCTATGGCTATTCCTCCTTCCGCGGCAAGCAGCAGCAGGTGGTCGAACATGTGGTATCAGGCGGCGATGCGGTGGTGCTCTTTCCGACAGGAGCGGGCAAATCGCTGTGCTTCCAGATCCCGGCGCTCTGCCGGGACGGCGTCGGCATCGTCGTTTCGCCGCTGATTGCGCTGATGCGCGATCAGGTCGAGGCGATGAAGCAGCTCGGTATCCGGGCCGCGGCACTCAATTCATCTCTGTCGCGCGAGGAGTTTGTCGAGGTTCGCCGGGCGCTGTCGGCCGGCAAGCTCGACCTTCTCTACGTCACACCCGAGCGCATCCTGACCGACGGCTTCCGCGAACTGATCGCCAACGAAAAGATCGCGCTGTTTGCCATCGACGAGGCCCATTGCGTTTCGCAATGGGGCCATGATTTCCGGCCGGAATATCGCGAGCTCGGCCGTCTCGGCGAGCAATATCCCGGCGTGCCCAGGGTGGCGCTAACGGCAACGGCCGATCCGCATACGCGCGACGATATCATCGAGCGTCTGGGGCTCGATGCTGCCCGGATCTTCACCACCAGCTTCGACCGGTCGAACATCGCCTACGAGATCGTCGAGCGCGACCAGCCGCGCCAGCAGCTCCTGCGGTTTCTCTCCGGTCACAAGGGAAACAGCGGCATCGTCTATTGCCTGTCGCGCGCCAAGGTCGAGGATACGGCCGAGTGGCTGAACGGGCAGGGCATCCGCGCGCGTGCCTATCATGCCGGCATGGACAGGGCGGTTCGCGACGCCAATCAGGACGCTTTCCTCAAGGAGGAAAACCTCTGCCTGGTCGCTACCGTCGCCTTCGGCATGGGCATCGACAAGCCGAATGTGCGTTATGTTGCCCATCTCGATCTGCCGGGTTCGGTGGAAGCCTATTATCAGGAGACCGGGCGTGCGGGGCGCGACGGCCTGCCGTCCGAGGTCTGGATGGCCTATGGCATGGCCGATGTCATCCAGCGCCGCCGGATGATCGACGAGGGCAATGCCGCCGACGAGATCAAGCGGGTCGAGCGCGCCAAGCTCAACGCCTTGCTGGCGATCTGCGAAACCGCCTCCTGCCGCCGGCAGGCGATCCTTGCCCATTTCGGCGAGGCCCATGCCGGCCAATGCGGCAATTGCGACACCTGCCTGAAGCCGGTCGAGACCTGGGAAGGCACGGAAGCGGCAATCAAGGCGCTGGCCGCCGTCTACCGCACCGGCGAACGTTTCGGCGCCGGCCACGTCATCGATGTGCTGGTCGGCAACGCCAACGAGAAGACCGAACGTTTCGGCCACGTCGATATGCCTGTTTTCGGCGCCGGCAAGGATTTTCCGGCGCGCACCTGGCAATCGGTGTTCCGCCAGTTGCTGGCCATGGGGCTGATCCGTATCGATCATGATGCCTACGGGGCGCTGAAGCTGGAGCCGGAAGCACGCGCCGTCTTCAAGCACGAACGGCAGGTGTTCTTCCGCAAGGATCGGCCGGCCTCGGAGCGGCGCACGAAGAAGGCCGAGCGCAGCGAGCGCAAATCGGGACTGTCCGGCGCCGACGGCACTCTCTTCGAGGCGCTGCGGGCCGAGCGTATGTCGATCGCGAAATCGCTCGGCGTACCGCCCTATGTCGTCTTTCCCGATACGACGCTGATCGCTTTCGCCACGGAGCGGCCGCGCAGCCGCAAGGAATTGCTCGGCATATCGGGCGTCGGCCAATCGAAGCTCGAGCGCTACGGCGATGCGTTCCTGGAGATCATTCTCTCGCACGACCAGTAGTCCGGAGGGGTTCGGCCTCTCTGGCTGCCGATCTTCTTTATGAAAATATTTCGTACCGGATCGGCGACATCCGCACTTGCTTTGTGCTAATTGCAGCGCCCATCGGAGAATGTTTTGGACAAAAGGGCGCTTACGATGACAAAAGCATTTCTCTCCCACCTGCAATCTGAATTGGCCTCTCTCAGGGATGCTGGCCTTTACAAGTCAGAACGCGTCATCACCTCGAAGCAGGCTGGCGAAATCGCCGTTGTTTCCGGCGAGCGGGTGCTGAATTTCTGCGCCAACAACTATCTCGGCCTTGCCGACAACGAGGAACTGGCCGAGGCCGGCAAGCAGGCGCTCGACCGCTACGGCTACGGCATGGCCTCGGTACGCTTCATCTGCGGCACGCAGGAAGAACACAAGCAGCTCGAGGCGCGCATCTCCTCCTTCCTCGGCATGGAGGACACGATCCTCTATTCTTCCTGTTTCGATGCCAATGGCGGTCTATTTGAAACGCTGCTTTCCGAAGAGGATGCGATCATCTCGGATGCGCTGAACCACGCCTCGATCATCGACGGCGTGCGTCTCTCCAAGGCCAAACGCTTCCGTTACGCCAATAACGACATGGCGGCACTCGAAGAGGAACTGAAGAAGGCCGAAGGCAGCCGCTTCAAGCTGATCGCCACCGACGGCGTCTTCTCGATGGACGGCATCATCGCCAATTTGGGCGGCGTCTGCGATCTCGCCGAGAAATACGGCGCCATGGTCATGGTCGATGACAGCCATGCGGTGGGCTTCGTCGGCAGGAACGGCCGTGGCTCGCCCGAACATTGCGGCGTCGAGGGGCGGATCGACATCATCACCGGCACGCTCGGCAAGGCGCTCGGCGGCGCCTCGGGCGGTTATACTTCGGCGAAAGCCGAGGTCGTCGAATGGCTGCGGCAGCGCTCGCGGCCCTATCTGTTCTCGAACACCTTGGCACCGGTCATCGCCGCCGCCTCGCTCAAGGTGTTCGACCTCATCGAAAACGGCGATGCCTTGCGCAAGCGCCTCTCCGACAATGCCGATCTCTTCCGCGCCGAGATGGGGAAGCTCGGCTTCACCCTTGCCGGCGAAGGCCATCCGATCATCCCGGTCATGCTCGGCGACGCCAAGCTCGCTCAGGACATGGCGGGGCTGATGCTGAAGAAGGGGATCTATGTCATCGGCTTTTCCTTCCCGGTCGTGCCGAAGGGCCAAGCTCGCATCCGCACGCAGATGTCGGCGGCGCATTCGAAGGCGGATGTGGAGCGGGCGATTGCGGCCTTTGCGGAAGCCGGGCGGGAGCTGGGTGTGATTTGAGAATGGGAGATTGCTTCTTAGTCTGAGGCCGGAGCGGCTTGCTCCCTCTTCTCCCCAGCGGGGAGAAGGTGGCCCGAAGGGTCGGATGAGGGGGCGGAGCGACGCGACGATTCGAGCGTCGAGCGAGAAGCAAAGTAAGGTCTATATGGCGTGCCGTGTGGCCCCCTCATCCGCCCTATGGGCACCTTCTCCCCGCTGGGGAGAAGAGGGAGTCGCAAGGTCCGGCACCAGAACAAGGGCGGGATATTGTTGATGTCGAACATGATGAAGGCGCTGGTCAAATCAAAACCCGAAGTCGGGCTCTGGATGGAGAAGGTGCCGGTGCCGGAGGTCGGGCCGAACGATGTGCTGATCCGGGTAAAGAAATCGGCGATCTGCGGCACCGACGTCCATATCTGGAACTGGGACCAGTGGGCGCAGAAGACCATTCCGGTGCCGATGGTCGTCGGCCATGAATTCTCCGGCGAGATCGCCGAGATCGGCTCGGCGGTCACCCGTTATCATGTCGGCGAGCGGGTCTCCGGCGAGGGCCATATCGTCTGCGGGAAGTGCCGCAACTGCCGGGCGGGCAGGGGGCATCTCTGCCGCAACACGCTTGGCGTCGGCGTCAACCGGCCGGGTTCGTTCGGCGAGTTCGTCTGCATTCCCGAAAGCAATGTCGTGGCAATCCCGGACGATATCTCAGATGAGATCGCCGCGATCTTCGATCCGTTCGGCAATGCCGTGCACACGGCGCTCTCCTTCGATCTTGTCGGCGAGGACGTGCTTGTCACCGGCGCCGGGCCGATCGGCATCATGGGGGCGCTGGTCGCCAAGCGGTCCGGCGCCCGCAAGGTCGTCATCACCGATATCAATCCGCATAGGCTGGATCTGGCGCGCAAACTCGGCATCGACCATGTCGTCAATGCGTCGAGCGAAAATCTGGCCGACGTGATGAAGGCGATCGGCATGACGGAGGGTTTCGATGTCGGGCTGGAAATGTCGGGTGCCGCCCCCGCTTTCCGCGACATGATCGACAAGATGAACAATGGCGGCAAGATCGCCATTCTCGGCATTGCGCCCGCTGGTTTCGAGATCGACTGGAACAAGGTGATTTTCAAGATGCTCAATCTCAAGGGCATCTACGGCCGTGAGATGTTCGAGACCTGGTACAAGATGATCGCCTTCGTCCAGGGCGGCCTTGACCTTGCGCCGATCATCACTCATCGCATCAGGATCGATGAGTTTCGCGACGGCTTCGAGGCGATGCGCTCGGGCAACTCGGGCAAGGTCGTGATGGATTGGATGTGAGGAGGAAGACATGCTTTATGAAGGAAGCTGCCATTGCGGCAAGGTCGCTTTCGAGGTCGAAGGCGAATTCACCGAGGCGCTGGACTGCAACTGTTCGCTCTGCCGCCGGCGGGGCGGGCTTCTGGCCTTCGTGGCGCGCGACAAGCTGGTGCTGAAGACGCCCGAAGAGGATCTCTCCACCTATACTTTCAACCGGCATGTCATCCGGCATCACTTCTGCGCCAAGTGCGGCATTGCACCGTTCGGCGAAGGCGTGGCCCCGAATGGCGCCGCCATGGCGTCGGTCAATCTGCGTTGCATTCCCGCAGTCGATCTCGGCGCGCTGAAGGTGACGGCCTATGATGGCGAGGCAAAGTAGCCAATATTTGGCTGGCACAGGCGAATAGAGCAACGATAGGACTGCAAAAACGCTGCGAACAACTGGCACGGCGGGCAAAATCTTTGCTGCCCTTGTCTTTTGTTCGTCGCATCTTAAATAAGGTTTGCAATCGCTGCCGCGGTTCAAAGCCTGTGGATAAGGCTTTTTCCGATTTTTCGTGAGCTTTTTTTGTGGAAAAGCTTGACGAGAGCAAAAAATGTGGGAATCACCGTTCGACTTGTTGAAACGGTGAACTGGGTCAAGGCGGATCGCGCAACCATGGCCGGAAATCCAAACGCAAAAAAGCTTTGCTGTCCGGTGCCGGCTATCGTGGTTAATCAGGCTTTAAATGTCATCCCGTTAGGTGGGCAAAGGTGATTCATGGGGCGGCGCGAGCGACGCGTCAGGCCCTGAGACGGCCCATTCACCGTAGCGAGATTGGATAGCGTCAGGAAGGCGACGATATAAATGGCAACCAAGGTCAAAGAGAACGAAGACGCGGAAGTCGAACGCGATGGCGCAAGCGACGGCCCTCTTCTCGATCTTTCCGACGACGCGGTCAAGAAGATGATCAAGGCCGCCAAGAAGCGCGGCTATGTGACGATGGATGAGCTGAACGCCGTCCTGCCGTCCGAAGAAGTGACATCCGAGCAGATCGAAGACACGATGTCGATGCTCTCGGACATGGGCATCAACGTCATCGAGGATGAAGAAGCCGAGGAAGCCGGTGCTTCCAGCGGTGGTGATGACGACGACGCCGGCGGCGACGAGGAGAGCGAAGGCGGCGAACTCGCGCCGTCGAGCGGTACTGCGCTCGCAACCGCCAAGAAGAAAGAACCGACCGACCGCACCGATGACCCGGTGCGCATGTATCTGCGCGAAATGGGCTCGGTGGAGCTTCTTTCCCGCGAGGGCGAAATCGCCATCGCCAAGCGCATCGAGGCCGGCCGCGAAACGATGATCGCGGGCCTCTGCGAGAGCCCGCTGACCTTCCAGGCGATCATCATCTGGCGCGACGAACTCAACGAAGGCACGACGCTGCTGCGCGAGATCATCGATCTCGAAACAACCTATTCCGGTCCCGAAGCCAAGGCTGCGCCGCAGTTCCAGAGCCCCGAGAAGATCGAGGCCGACCGCAAGGCTGCCGAAGAGAAGGAAAAGACCCGCCGCGCCCGCTCCGGCGACGACGACATCACCGATGTCGGCGGCGAAGGCCTGCCTCCGGAAGAGGAGGAAGAGGACGAGGACGAATCCAATCTCTCGCTGGCGGCGATGGAAGCCGAGCTTCGCCCGCAGGTGATGGAGACGCTCGATACGATCGCCGAGACCTACAAGAAGCTGCGCAAGCTGCAGGACCAGCAGGTCGAGCAGCGCCTGTCGGCATCCGGCACGCTGTCTTCAGCCCAGGAGCGCCGCTACAAGGAGCTCAAGGACGAACTGATCAAGGCCGTCAAGTCGCTGTCGCTCAACCAGAACCGCATCGACGCCCTGGTCGAGCAGCTTTACGACATCAACAAGCGCCTCGTTTCCAACGAAGGCCGCTTGTTGCGTCTGGCCGAATCCTACGGCGTCAAGCGTGATAGCTTCCTGGAACAGTATCAGGGTGCCGAGCTCGATCCGAACTGGATGAAGTCGATCGGCAATCTGGCTGCCCGCGGCTGGAAGGAATTCGCCCGCGGCGAAAACACGACGATCCGCGACATCCGCCAGGAAATCCAGAATCTCGCGACCGAGACCGGCATTTCGATTTCGGAATTCCGCCGCATCGTGCACATGGTGCAGAAGGGCGAGCGCGAAGCGCGCATCGCCAAGAAGGAGATGGTCGAAGCGAACCTTCGCCTGGTCATCTCCATCGCCAAGAAATACACGAACCGCGGCCTGCAGTTCCTCGACCTCATTCAGGAAGGCAATATCGGCCTGATGAAGGCGGTCGACAAGTTCGAATACCGCCGCGGCTACAAGTTCTCGACCTATGCGACGTGGTGGATCCGTCAGGCGATCACCCGCTCGATCGCCGACCAGGCCCGCACGATCCGCATTCCGGTGCACATGATCGAGACGATCAATAAGATCGTCCGCACCTCGCGCCAGATGCTGCATGAGATCGGCCGCGAGCCGACGCCGGAAGAACTGGCCGAAAAGCTCGCCATGCCGCTCGAAAAGGTCCGCAAGGTCCTGAAGATCGCCAAGGAGCCGATCTCGCTCGAAACCCCGGTGGGCGACGAAGAAGATTCGCATCTCGGCGATTTCATCGAGGACAAGAACGCGCTGCTGCCGATCGACGCCGCCATCCAGGCGAACCTGCGCGAGACGACGACCCGCGTTCTCGCCTCGCTGACGCCGCGCGAAGAACGTGTCCTGCGCATGCGCTTCGGCATCGGCATGAACACCGACCACACGCTCGAAGAAGTCGGTCAGCAGTTCTCGGTCACCCGCGAACGTATCCGCCAGATCGAGGCAAAGGCGCTGCGCAAGCTGAAGCATCCGAGCCGCTCGAGAAAGCTGCGCTCGTTCCTCGACAGCTGATTTGGACAACGTCATTCTGATTGGAAAGCCGGGCCTCGCGCCCGGCTTTTGCGTTGTGATTAGTACCAATGATCCCGGCGGCTTCTTGTCCCTCCATGGTGACAGGCCTATAATCCGGTCACGGGGGAAGGGATCGATCGCGACGCGCGAGCGAGGGTCGACGTATACCTGCGTAGACCGGTCCTCCGTTAGGAGGTGCGACATGACCACTTACATTCTTTTGATCAACTGGACGGACCAAGGCATCCGTACGGTTCGCGACTCGACAAAACGGCTGGACGCGGCGAAGAAACTGCTCGCCGGCGTCGGCGGCTCCTTCAACCAGTTCTATCTGACGATGGGCGGACACGACATGGTCGCCGTCTGCGAGGCGCCCGACGACGCGGTGATGGCGCATTTTACGCTGTCGCTTGCCATGGCGGGGAATGTCCGCACCGAGACGTTGAAGGCCTTTCCTGAGGCGGCCTATCGGGATCTCATCGGTTCGCTCGGCTGAATGCAATTAAAGATTGTGTATTTTATCTGTTGCATGGCCTCGGCTGTGCTGGCAGTGTCACACCGTGCTTCAATTTACGCGGCAGGGCTCCCGGCCCAATTTTTCGGCAAGCTTCATGATGAAAGCGCTTCCCAGTTTCATGATCGCCGCCGATCGTCCGGCCGCTGCTTTCTGACCGATGGAACTGGCGGCGGGCAAATGGGACGATGGGATCCAGCGGGGCGCGGCGGCGTCCTTCGCTTTGCATGCCGCGGCGATCCTGGCTCTCCTGCTACTGTTGCCGAAGGCCGAGCCGCCGCTGCCATTGCCCGATGACGGCCTCTCGGTGGAGATCGTTCCGCAGCCGGCGGGAGCAGTGAAAACGGTCGAGCCGGTCAAGGCGTCTTCGCCTGAAGCGGCAAAGCCCGAAGCTGCGGCGCGCCCGGCAGAAAGGTCTGCGCCGGTTGCCAGTCATGCGCCGGCTGCGGCAATGCCGTCCGTGACGCCGATCGCTCCGCCGGCGCCGAAGCCGGCTGAATTCGTCGCGGCAAGCCGGCTGTTTTCCGACAAGGTGCTGGCCGATCCGCGCAGCCGGCGCGCCCGCGAAGCGCTGCGCGGCCTTGCCAGCGGCGAGCGCAATCTGCAGCTTTGCGACCTCGAGGCGCTGGAGCAGATCCGCCGGGCGCGGCCGGATATGCGACCCGATACGCTCGCTCCCTATGCGATGGCGCCGGAGAAGGTCAGCAGCGACAGCGTCGAGGTGAGGGGCGGCGCGTTGCGCAGCAACAGGGCATGGTACAATATCCAGTTCAAATGCGGGCTCGATGCCGGCTCCGGCAAGGTCACCTCCTTCGCCTTTCTCGTCGGCGATGCCATTCCTCAAGGCGAATGGCAGGCGCACAATCTGGTGGCCGACGATGGGCCTGGCGACCAATGACCGCGGCTGCGATCACGAGGTTTTTTCCGTTTACGGCTTGATGCTGCCGGTTTTAAAGGCCACATCGCTGCTGTGACAGACGACGCGGAACTGGCAGAAACGAATCATGCGACGGCAAAACAGCGGCCCGAAATCCGCTGGGGTGTCGGCGTGTCGGTGCTTCTGCATGTTCCGCTGATAGCGCTTCTCGTTTTCGGGCTGCCGAAGATCGAGCCGAAACCCGCCGAAGACGAGAGCGTGAAGGTGGAGCTCGTGCCCCCGCCGGAGGAAAAGAAACCGGAGCCTAAGCCCGAGGAAAAACCGTCGGAGCCGAAGTTGAAGCCGCCGGAGAAAGCCAAGAAGGAACCTTCTCCTCCGCCGCCTCCACCACCACCTCCGCCGCGCCGCGTTGAAAACAAGCCATCAGAGCAAGCTAAGTCTGCCGCCCCTATGCCAAGTTTATCCCCTGTCTTCGAGTTTGGTGACAAGAATAGCGGGCCGAAAAAATCGACGGCGGGAAATTCCTCTGAGGGCGAAATAAAACCCGCGACGACAGCGCCTGAGCATGGCGCAAAGCCCCAACAGCCGCCTGCAGAGGTTTCTGCTGAAAAGCCGCAGGCTGAGACATCGCCGGCACGGCCGGTTCCGGATGACGTGAAGCTCCCTGAGGTTGATACGGCGGATGTTTCTTCCGAACGCAATGCGCCTCTTGCAGAAGCGGCCGGTGAAGCCAAGACTGATATCGAGGTGACAAAGCCGCCAGAACAGAAACCTCCTGAACCGTCTAAGGCGGATGTCGCAAAAGACGATTTGCCCAAAGCGAAGACATTATTTTCGCAGACAGCCGACGATGATCCGGTGGCGAGGATCGCGATGAACGGTGTGCCGCGGGGCAAACGAATTGCCCAACTTTGCGGTAATGAACTCCAGCAACAGCTCATCCATGATACGCCCAGCTTTCAGCCGATCATCGTGCCGACTTTCGGACTATCGAGCGGCACAGTTCTGGATATCAAGAGTGCGGCTTTCCGCACCGCCAAAGGCTGGTATCAAATTCGGTTCCGTTGCGAGGTTAACGAGGACGCCACCAAAGTCATCTCGTTTGCCCATGAGGCTGGCGAGTTGATCCCTCGTAGCCGGTATGCGACCTATAGCATTCGTGAGTAATTGACGTGAGCCGAGGCATCCTGCAACAAGCCACGCGCAAGGAACCCCATCTAGCCTTTCCTCATGGCCGTGATGATACGGTGAAGAAGGGACGATGATATGTCGAACGAGATCGAGCGTTTTCTGGAGCGTCAGGATGAAGCCGTCAGCGCGCTGTTTCTTGAAAACAAGGGCGACGAGCTGACCGATATTCTGGTAGCGGCCCTCGAAGAGGCTTTCGAGATCCTGCTCGAAGCCGCGCCCGCCGAAACGCTTCATTGAAATTTTCCATGACATTGCTGCCCGGAGCGCTTGTCGACCGGCTGTCGGGCTATCGGATGGAGCGGGATGCGCTCGGCCGTTCGGCGGCGAGCGTCTTTCGGCTGGAAGGCGAGGGCCTGCCGGTCCTCTACCTTAAGGTCGAGGCAATGGGGCCGTTCGGCGAGCTCGCCGATGAAGCAGCGAGGCTTGACTGGCTCAAGGCTTCCGGTCTGCCCTGTCCCGAAGTCATTGCGTGGGAAAGCAGCGGCGGGCGCAACCGGCTGCTGATCAGCGCCCTGCCAGGCGCTGATCTCGCCAGCGCGTCGACGCTGACGCCGCTTATGCGGGTGGAATTGCTGGCGGCGGCGCTTCTCGGCCTGCATCGCCTGCCGATCGCCTCCTGCCCCTTCGATCACCGGCTGGAGAACCGTATTGCCGCGGCCAAAGCGCGGATGCAGGCGGGCATCGTCGACGAGACCGATTTCGACGAGACGCGGCTTGGGAAAAGTGCCGAGACGCTGTTTGCCGAACTCGAAAACAGAAGGCCGGGCCGCGAGGATCTCGTCGTCACCCATGGCGATGCCTGCCTGCCGAATTTCATCGCCTCGGCAGAAGGGTTCTCCGGCTATATCGATTGCAGCCGTCTCGGCGTCGCCGATCGCCATCAGGATATCGCGCTCGCCTGCCGCAGCATCGCCCATAATTTTGGCGGGGCGCTGGTGCAGCCCTTCCTCGATCGTTACGGGCTGACGACGCCGGATCCGGCGAGGCTCCATTATTTCCAGTTGCTCGACGAGTTCTTCTAGCCATTGCCGCATTTCCATCCGGCTGGCAGAGTGGCCGCAATCGAACCTGCGGGCAGATGATGGCGAAGAACCAGTTCAGGATGTTGCGCTCGGCGCTGGCGGGCGTCGAAGCGGTGGAGGCGGAAACGCATCTGAGTTTTGCCAGGCATACGCATGAGCAGTTCGGCATCGGCCTCGTCTCGTCAGGGGCGCAGAAATCGCTGAGCGGGCGCGGCATGGTGGAGGCCTGGGCCGGCGACATCATCACCGTCAATCCGAACGAGGTGCATGACGGCGCGCCGATCGGTCAGAGCCGATCCTGGCGCATCCTCTATTTCGATCCCGAGATCGTCACCGGCCTGTCGCGAGAGATCGGCGAGGGTGGGACGAGGCGCTCGGAGATCCCGCATCCGGTCATCCGTAACGGGGCGATTGCCGCCCGCTTCGAGATGCTGTTTCGCGCTGCGACCGGCAACGGAGCGGCCGACGGGCTGCTGTGCGATCAACTGCTGCTGCGCCTCGCCGCCGATGTCATGCGGGAACGAGGCGACTACGATGGGCCGCCGCCGGTGCCGGCTTCCATCCGTGCCGCGCGAGACCTGATCGACGACGACCCGCTTGCCGCCGTCTCGCTTGCCGATCTTGCCAGGGAAAGCGGGCTCAGCCGCTTCCAGGTGCTGCGCGGCTTTGCCAAGGCGACGGGATTGACGCCGCATGCCTATCTCGTCCAGGCCCGCATCCATATCGCCCGGCGACTGATCGCCCAAGGCATGCCGCTTGCCGAAGCGGCCTTTGCCAGCGGCTTTGCCGATCAGAGCCACATGACGCGCGTCTTCGTGCGCAGATATGGCCTTTCGCCGCGGCTTTATGCCGGCGCCTTTCTTTGAGTGATGACGGCATTCGAGTTTTCGTCACCGGGCAGTTCAGATGAGGCTGGCCGCTGCGCCGCAGTTCCTTATGCCCTGCAATTTCGTTCAAGATCTCTGACTGCTCCTGCTGTTTCTTCGGCGCGCCAAACAGGAGCGCATTATGTCGAGACAGGTTCAAGGGTATCTCTATCTGGCTTTGGCCATGCTGACGGTCGGAAGCACGGTCATTGCGAGCAAGCTCATCGCTTCGGGCTTGGCGCCGTTCAGCGCCACCGCCTTGCGCTTCGCTCTCGCATGTCCCATCCTCCTCCTGCTCATGCGGGCGACCGGCACCCGGCTGCCGAAGCTTGCGGGGCATGACCGCCTCATCCTCTTCGTTCAAGCCGGCGCCGGCAGCGTCGGCTATACGACGCTGCTGATATCGGGCCTGCACCTGACTTCGGCGGCCGATGCCGGCGTCATCATCGGCACGCTGCCGGTGGTTTCGGCGGTGATTTCGATCCTCGTCCTTGGCGAACGGCCGGGGCGTGCCCTGCTTCTGGCCGTGGTGCTGGCAACGGCAGGCGTGCTCTCGATCGCTTTCACGCCGGAGGCGACCGGCGGCTCGTTTGCCGGCAATGTGCTGATTTTCCTGGCGGTCATCTGCGAGGGTTTGTTCATCCTCCTGAACAAGCGGCTGCGAACGGAGATCCCGCCGCTTGCCCAGTCGACGCTGATGACCGGCATCGGTTTCATCGTCGCCCTCATTCCGGCCGTTTTCGAGATGCCCCTTGCCCACGCAGTTTCGCCTAACGCCGTCGCTGCCGTCGTCTATTATGCGCTGGTGCCGACCGTCGGCGGCTTTCTGCTCTGGTATGCCGGGGCCGAAAGAGTGAGCGGCACCGAAGCCGCGCTCTTCACTGCGCTTGCGCCGGTGTCCGCCGTCATGCTGGCGGCTCTGATCCTCGGCGAGCCGGTCGGGCTCAACCAGATCGCCGGCATCGCCTGCGTGCTGGCGGCCGTGCTCGGGCTTGGCCTGGCCGGGCGCCGCGCTGCGATGAAAACGACAGCGAAGGGGTAGATCATGCGGTTTAGCCGTTCCGAGGCGATCTGGCAGGCTTGAAGCCTTGGGTCGGCGGCATCGCCGCCCTATTTCCCTCGGATCGATATCTTCCGGAGATGAACCTCATGCCAGACAAATCGATCAAGATCCCGGGGCCTGACCATCCGATCACCATCGAGCACAATCCCGCCCGCGTCGTCGTCACGCTCAGCGGCAGGACGATTGCCGATAGCCGCGATGCGCTGACGCTGTGTGAGGCTTCCTATCCGCCGGTGCAGTATATTCCGCGCAGAGATGTGGATATGTCGCTGCTGCAGCGCACCGACCATACCAGCCACTGTCCCTATAAGGGCGATGCCGCCTATTACAGCATCATTCCGGGCGGCGAGCGCTCGGAGAATGCGGTCTGGACGTACGAGGCGCCGAATGCCGCCGTCAGCAGCATCAAGGACCATCTCGCCTTCTATCCCAACCGCGTCGACGGCATCGAGGAAATGGCCTCGCCTGAGGCCGGCACTTTCTGACGACGATACGGTTTAAAATCCATCCGTCGGAACCGGGGACCGGAACAAGTTGCCGGCGGGAACAAATAGCCCGCGGGAACAAGTTGCCCGCGGGATCGTTAGGTTGATCTAGAGCATGATGCCGAAAAGTGTGAGCGGTTTTCTCATGACATCATGCTCTAACTCTTTAATTTAGAACAGGATTCAGATTTAAGGCCGACCCGGCCTTAAATTACCCTGTTCTAGCGGGGGATGTGTCGTGCCGAAATTCTATTTTCAGCTCTTCGATCGTGACGGCGTCGGCGCGACCGAGACGGGATATGAATTCGAGACCATCGAGGCCGCGAAAGCCGAGGCGCGGCGCGTGCTGGCGGAAATGGCTGTCGAAGGCCTTCCGACAGCGCCGCTCAACATGTTCTCGGTGGAACTCTTCGACGAAATCAGGCGGCCGCTCGCCGAAATCCGGCTGATTCTCGAAGAAATTCCGAAGTAATCGCGATCGGCGCGCCGACCCCGGGACGCCACGATTGGATGCCTGTCGATCGAGCCGGGCAATCGCAAAACTATGTCAAATTTAATTGCCGGCCATGAAGGCGGGTCCTATGCATGTGGCGCAAAAATGTGGGGCGCTTTGCGATACGACATGTATAAAAACAAGGAGTTAAAGAGTTAGAGCATGATGTCGCCCGAAAACCGCACTTTTCGGCATCATGCTCTGGCGTCGCATCCGGCGACCGAAGGAGCGAAACGCATGTGTGACCGGCGGCAGCCGTCAAACGGCCGCCGCTATCGCAGGGCGTCGAGCCATTCACTGCTGAAGACGAGGCTCGCCACCGTGACCGGATCGCCGCTTTCGTTGCGAACGATGACGGCAATGGTCGTGCGGTCACCGGCGGGCAGTTCGTCACGAGCCACATCCAGCAGGATGCGGGTCACCTCCTTCGGGATGTCCTCACGCGATCGCAGCTCGGTGCCGTGCTCGTCGCGTGTCGGACCTTCGCCGTTGTGCAGATCGAAAAAGTAGCGAGCCATGTTCTTTCCTGTGCGTCACAGGGGGAAATTACCGATGAAGACAATTGTTCCCGAGGCTAGGCATTGATTCCGTTAGAAAATACAGGTCGCATCGTGGCTGTCCCCTCTTGCGAAAGCGGCGGACAAGCGCGTGATTGAAGCCCTGCTGCTCAACCTTGGAAGTCGCGATGTGCTGTCGGCCGAGGAGGAAAACCTTCTCCGATCGATTCTGGTCAAGGATCGGCACTTCGCTGCCGGGGAGGACATCGTCCCCGAAGGCAGCCGCCCGCCCTACAGCACGCTGCTGCTCGACGGTTTTGCGGCGCGCTACAAGGTCATGGCCGATGGCAGCCGGCAGATCACCGCGCTGCATGTCGCCGGCGATTTCGTCGATCTGCACGCCTTTCCCGTCAAGAAAATGGATCACGGCATCGTTGCGCTGTCGCCCTGTTATGTCGCCTTCGCCGACCACGGCGATCTCAGGACGATCACCGAACGCATGCCGCATCTGACCCGGCTGCTGTGGCTCGATACGCTCGTCGACGGCGCCATTCATCGCGAATGGATCGTCGCCATGGGCCGGCGCTCCAAACGCGCCCAGATCGCCCATCTCGTCTGCGAACTCTTCGTGCGCCTGCAGGTCGTCAAGCGCACGCGCGGACCAAGCTTCCAGTTTCCATTGACGCAGATCGAGATGGCCGATGTGCTCGGCATCTCCGTCGTTCACCTGAACAAGACGCTGCAGGCGCTGCGGCGTGAGGGTGTCTTCACCTGGGAAAACCGGACGATCACCATCGTCGACTGGGAGCGTCTGCAGGAAATCGCCGAATTCGATCCCGCCTATCTCAGCATCTCCAGGGAGCCGCGCTGATCCCGGACACAATCGGGTGACAACAGCGCATCCCGATTGACAAACCGACCATCGGAGCAGAACACCGCTCCAACATCCGAGAAAAACCTCCTGAAGGCCGTAGCCTCCGATCGTCGGCCGGTGACATCGCAATGGACATATCCCAAGGCCCGCGGAGCGTTCTGCGCCACCCCGGCTATCTGAATTTCGCCGCCTCCCGCGTCTTTTCCTCGCTGTCCTTCCAATCCATCGGCATCGCCATGGGCTGGATGATTTACGACCAGACGCACAGCGCTCTTGCGCTCGGCCTCGTCGGCCTCTGCCAGTTCCTGCCGATGGCGGTGCTGACCTTCGTCGTCGGCCATGTCGCCGACCGGTTCGACCGGCGGCGCATCGGCCTCATCTGCCAGCTGATCGAGGCGGTGACGGCGCTGGTGCTGGCGATTGCCACATGGCAGCAATGGCTGACGCCGGCCGGCATCCTGGCCGCCGTCACCGTGCTCGGCGCCGTCGTCGCCTTCGAGCGGCCGACCATGGCGGCGCTGCTGCCGAACATCGTGCCGGCCTCGATGCTGCAGAAGGCGATCGCCACCTCCACCTCGATGATGCAGACGGCGCTGATCATCGGCCCGTCGCTCGGCGGCCTGCTCTATGGCCTGAATCCGGTGGCGCCTTTTGCTGTCGCCGCGCTGCTGTTTGCCGTTGCGAGCTTCAACGTCATTGCCATCCGCATGCAGTGGGCGCCTGGTAAGCGCGAGCCGGTAACGCTTGCCTCGGTCTTTGCCGGCGTTTCCTTCATTCGCAGCCGGCCTGTCATGCTCGGCACGATCTCGCTCGATCTCTTCGCCGTGCTGCTCGGCGGCGCCACCGCGCTGCTGCCGATGTTTGCCCGCGATATCCTGCATGCCGGCCCCTGGGAGCTCGGCCTGCTGCGCGCAGCGCCGGCCATCGGCGCGCTCGCCATGTCGATCCTGCTTGCCCGCCGGCCGCTCGAAAGCAATGTCGGCCACAAGATGCTTGTCGCCGTCTCGGTCTTCGGCCTCGCCACCATCGTTTTTTCGCTCTCCACCAATATCGTGCTTTCGGTCGCCGCCCTGCTTGTCGTCGGCGCCTCCGATACGGTGAGTGTCGTCGTGCGCAGTTCGCTGGTGCAGTTGCTGACGCCGGATGAGATGCGCGGGCGTGTCAGTGCCGTCAATTCGCTGTTCATCGGCACCTCCAACCAGCTCGGCGAATTCGAATCCGGCATGATGGCGGCCGTGCTCGGGCCGGTCGCCACCGGCCTCGTCGGCGGGCTCGGGACGATTATCGTCGTGCTCCTCTGGATGCGGCTCTTCCCGGATCTCACCAAGGTCAAGACGCTGCAGGGTTGAACCATGCGTGGCGCGTTGAAAGTGGAGGGCGGTCCGGCTAGAACAGGATGATTTAAGGCCGGGTCGGCCTTAAATCATCCTGTTCTAAATTAAAGAGTTAGAGCATGATGTCGCCCGAAAACCGCTCACACTTTTCGGCATCATGCTCTAGGGTCCGCGCGAACCATCATTCGGCGGGGGCCGCGCGTGACGACAAGCTTTCCAACTTATGCAATGGCGGCGATTTTCGCCTTGGCGCCGGCCGCCGTACGGGCCGAATGGCAGGCGGTGGAAGAAGTGCGGCCCTATTCGATATCGGGCAGGACGGGCGCCGAACTCTATGAATCGATCGGCGCGCGCGGGCCCGAAGTCGGCGCAAGCCGGGTCATCGCGCATACGACGTTCAAGCTGACCTGGACCCGCAAATACGAAGCGCAGGGCAACGCCTGCGTGATCACCACCAATCGGCCGAAGCTGATCATCACCTACACGCTGCCCAAACCGTCTGTCGCGCTGCCGGCCGCCGTCAAAAGCAGCTGGGAGAGCTTCATCACGGGCGTTGCGGCGCATGAGCGGGTGCATGGCGACACCATCAAGGAGATGGTCAAGGAGATCGAGGTGATGAGCATCGGCCTCACGGTCGCCGACGATCCGGATTGCAAGAAGATCAGGGTCGAACTGACCCGCCGGCTCGGCGAGATCTCTCAAGGACAGCGCCAGCGCGGCCGCGACTTCGACAAGGTCGAAATGGGTGACGGCGGCAATATCCAGCAGCTCATCCTCAAACTGGTGAACGGGCCGTGATCGGGCCGAGGCGTGCTGGTAAGTTAAAGCATGTCGCGCAAAAGTGTGCAGCGGTTTTACCAGGCAAAGCGCGAAGCGCTTTTGCCGCAACGACATGCGTAAACCAAAGACCTAAAGCGCGAGGAGCGAATCTGAAAGATTGCGACGCGCTTTAGGAGTCAGGAGGTTCGGATCGTCCCGTCAGGACTTGCTTGATCCACCGCCGCCGGCAGGTGTTGCGCAAGGATACTCGCCACCTGGTCGGTCGGCACGCCAAGTTTCTGGGCAAGCGAGACGAGATACTCGTTCGAAAGCGCAGAGCGGATTTCGTCCGGGGTGATCGGCTGGTTTTCGCCGCGTCCGAGCCAGGAATTGACGCGTGATCCAAGGCCGGCGTCGTTCAGTTTGGTCACCACGCCGTCCAGCCCGCCGAATTGGGAAAAGGCATCGGACATCAGTCCGGCGAGGCCGCCCGGATGGTTGCTGATCGCGTTGCTGAGCATTCCGCCAAAATTGTCAAAGAAACTCATTGCATCCTCCGTATGGATTGTTATCGACGCCGCTTTCCGGCGACGTCGATAATTTCGAGCGAAATGACATCAGGACTTCAGTTTGCTGTTGCAGATGCTGTAATAGCCGCCGCCCTTCTTGATCCAGGTGAGGCCACCCAGACTGTCATTGGCCTTGTCGGCTTTGTATTGATCAAGACAGGTATGCATTCTCGCCTTGCCCGGTGACTCGCTTGCGTATTTCGCCGAAACCTTGGTGGGGAAGACCACCCCCTTTGGAGCCTTGGTCGTGGTCATCGGCGGTTCGGATGCGTTATCCGTGTTGGCCATTGTCGGCTCTTCGTCCTTGGCATCGCCCGCAGCAGGCGCTGCCGCGGCATCGGTTCCGCATTGCGCTTTGCGGAAATCATTCCACTTCATTCCGTTCAGGCTGTTGGCCGCTTGGGCGGATTTGTATTTGGCGCTGCATTCCTGCATCGTCATGGCACTCGCGTGAGACGCGAAGGCGAATGCTCCGATACCAAGGGCGACGGCTGTTCCGATAAAAGCAAGTTTGATCATGAATACATCCTCCACGAGCTGTGTTGATGCCGACGCCTGAGCGTGTGCACGCGCCGTGTGGGTGGGTGCAGTCAGGCAACACCAGATCGGGGGGTAATACTGTCAAATTTTAGGCGATTATTATATAAGAGAGTAATAAATCAGTAAATTTACATATAGTTGCGATCGGAGGAATGCCCGGTTCCTGGATATATCCGGCTGGGCCCCTATCTCCGCCAGCACGAGGCGCAGATGCTCAAAGGAGATGTATCATGTCCTATGTCGATGGTTTCATCGTGGCGGTGCCGAAAGCGAATGTCGAGGCCTACAAGGAATTCTCGACATTGGCCGGCACGATCTGGAAGGAACATGGTGCGCTCGAATATGTCGAATGCATCGGTGACGACGTGCCCTATGGCGAACTGACCTCCTTTCCCCGCGCCGTGCAGGCGAGGGAGGATGAGGTGGTGGTGTTTGCCTGGATTATCTACCGCTCCCGGCAGGAGCGCGACGATATCAACGCGAAGGTGATGGCCGATCCGAGGCTCAAGGATGACCAATGGCAGATGCCGTTCGACGGCAAGCGGATGATCTATGGCGGCTTCGAGACCCTGATCAAACTCTGACCGATGGCATCGGCGCAACGGGTCGCACTGCCGCCCTATGGCTTCTCTGCGTTCTTGCCTGTGATATAGTCGCCCCGAATTCGGCAAAGCCATAGCGGATGTCTGGCAACGAGGGGAACGGACATGCAGCGACGTGATTTCATCAAGGGACTATTTGTGCTTGGCGCCTGCCCGGCCTGTGCCCAGGCCGACTTTGCCGCCGAGGCCGCGCATTGGAGTTATGAAGGCCAGTCCGGCCCCGATCATTGGGGCGCGATGGCGCCGGATAATGCCGCCTGTTCTGCCGGTTCGCAGCAATCGCCGCTCGATCTGACCGGGGCCGTCAAGGCGGAACTTGCGCCGCTGACGCTCGACTGGAAGGCCGGCGGCAAGATCGTCAATAACGGTCACACGATCCAGGTCACCGTGCCCGAGGGCAGCACGCTTTCGCGCGGCGGCAACCGCTACGACCTGCTGCAATATCATTTCCATGCACCGAGCGAACATCATGTCGACGGCCGCAGCTTCCCGATGGAGATGCACTTCGTCCCCAGGCGCAAGGAAACCGGCACGCTTGGCGTGCTCGGCGTATTCCTGACGCCGGGGGCGGCCAATGCCGGTTTCTCGCGGCTGGCGGCTGCCTTTCCAAAGACATCGGGCGGCGAAGCCGCGGTCGACGACGTCGACCCGAACGGCCTGCTGCCGAAAGAGCTGACCTACTGGTCCTATGAGGGATCGCTGACAACGCCGCCCTGCAGCGAGATTGTCGATTGGATGGTGCTGCGGCAGCCGATCGAAGTCGACGAAAAGGATATTCGCGCCTTCACCACGCTCTATCCGATGAATGCCCGCCCGGTGCTTGCCGCCAACCGGCGCTTCATCCTGTCCTCTTTCTGAGGCGCCCGACTCGCCCGGGCAAGCTCGCCTTTGCCAGGCAAGCTCGTCTTTGCCGGGCAAGCTTGCTTTGCCCCAGGCAAGCTTGCTTTGCCGGGCAAGCTCGCCTTTGCCCCGGCAAGCTTGCTTTGCCCGGGCAAGCTCGTCTTTGCCCCGGCCAGCTTGACTTGCGGCCGGCGGCGCGGCACCTCGCAAGCTATCGTTCGGAGACGGGAGATCGCCTTGCCCCAGACCATTCTCACCCTGTCCACTCGCGGGCAGGGCCTTTACGAATTCACCGATCAGGCGGAAGCCTTCGTCAACAGGTCGGGACAGGCGGAGGGGCTTCTGACCGTCTTCGTGCGCCACACCTCCTGTTCGCTGCTGATCCAGGAAAATGCCGATGCCGATGTGCGCACCGATCTTCTCTCCTTCTTCCGCCGCCTCGTGCCGCCGGCCTCCGATCCGTCGATGGGCTGGGTCGTGCATCGGGCCGAGGGACCGGATGACATGCCGGCGCATATCAAGGCTGCGCTGACACAGGTCTCGATCGGCATTCCCGTTGCGCGCGGCAGGCTGATGCTCGGCACCTGGCAGGGGCTTTACCTCTTCGAACACCGCGACCGCCCGCACCGGCGCGAAATTGTGCTGCACCTCAGCCCCTGAGGGATTAATCCTTCTGAATAGGAGGTGAATGTCCGGTTCGAACAGCGTTCAGTTTGCGGGGTCTACTGTCGAGACAATCCCTGAAGGGAGATAGTGCTAACGACGGAGACATCCCATGACGCATTTCCTCACCAAGGCTTGCCTCGCCGCAGTGCTCGCCCTCGGCGCCGTTCCGGCCACTTTCTCCACGGCCGCCGCCGCGGGAACGCAGACGAATTTCATCGTCGAGGCGCAATATTCTCGGCCGATCCGCGGCTGCTCGCCGATCCATGCCGTGAACAAGGCGCGTGATTTCGGCCTGCGCAGAGCCCATATTACCCGCATGTCGCCGCGCGTCGTCGTCGTTGCCGGCCGCGACCGTCACGGCTGGGACAGAATGGTCTTCGCCAATGTCCGCGGGTGCCCGCTAATCCGCCGCTAGGACACTGGGGCGGCAAGCGCCGACGAGCGCTTGCCGCCGTTTTGCCTTGACGGCGCCACTTTCCGCCGTCTTTTCTCTAATCCGTATGAGTGATTCCCGATGACGCTTCGGCGTGATGAGGAGGAGGGCGGCTCGGCCGCACCGACTATAGAACGAAAGGTTTTTCGATGATGCAGTTTTTGGCAAAGGCGGGTCTTGCCGTCATGCTGACAGCCGGCACCCTTGCCGGCACCGTGGCGCCTGCCGCCGCCCAGTTGAATATCATTATCGGCGATCAGGACCGTGCGCCGCGCGATTATCGCCGTCCGCCTCCGGACTACGAGCGTCCGGGCTTCGACCGCCGGCCGCGCGGCTGCGATCCGCGTCTCGCCGAAGATATGGCTCGCGATTACGGCTTCCGCCGCGCCCGCGTCGTCGATATCACCCCGCGCCGCGTCATCGTCCAGGGCTGGACCCGTCGCGGCCCCGGCGAAATGAGCTTCGCCAACGTCCGCGGCTGCCCGGCGATCCGTCGCTGATATCAAATACCGCCTCGTCTCCCCGATGCGGCGGCCAGAACCGCCTTTGCCAGTCTCCCCGGATCGGCAAGGGCGGTTTTCTTTTGCGGGCTGTACCGGCCGTAGACCCCTCCCCAACCCCTCCCCACAAGGGGGAGGGGCTAAGAAGCCGCACCGCTTCAGATAATTTCCATCGCAGCAATTCGTTGAACAGTAGCAGCCAGCAGGACCTTTATTCTGGCCGCTGCCGGTAACCGCAGCTTAGTCCCTCCCCCTCGTGGGAGGGGTTGGGGAGGGGTTTTAGCTGCCACCGGTGTAATCTTACTGCTCGATCGCAAAAGTGACGGTGACGCTGATATTGTAAGTGTTCTCGCCGCCCTGGACCGGAACGGCAGAATCCGCTTCCTTCATCATCGTGGCGCGATAGGCGGGCTGCGGCATTGCGCGCGGCACATTCTCGTTGATCTCGATGATGCGACCGAGCTTGACGCCGGCGGCTTCACTCAGCGTCTTGGCCTTCTTCACCGCCTCGGCGACGGCGTTCTTGCGCGCCTCTTCGATCGCCGCTTCCGGCTTGTCGTTGGTGAACTGGATGTCGCCGCCCTGGTTGATGCCGAGCGTGACCGACTGGTCGATGACCGCTCCGAGCTTGGCCAGATCGCGCAGCCTGACAGTGACCGAATTGATCGTCTGGTAGCCGATCAGCTGCGGCTGCTGCTGCTGGCCGTCGACCGGCTGCGGGTAATTATATTGCGGCTGGATGGAAAAGCCGGAGGTTTGCAGGTCGCGCTCGGCGATACCGCCGTCTTTCAGCGCCTTCAGCACCTCGTTCATCGCCTTGTTGTTTTCGTCGAGCGCTTCGCGGGCGGTTTTCGCCTGCTTGACGACGGCGAGATTGACGATCGCCATATCCGGAGCCACGGCCTTTTCGCCATCGCCCGTCACCGAAATCACCGCCTCGCGCGGCTTTGCCTCCTGCGCCAAGGCGGGCGCTGCGGCCGCGATCGGCAGGGTCAGAAGGGCAGTCATCAGAAGAGTCTTGGAGAGAATCGGCGCCATGTTTCATTCCCTAGTTGTCGTTTCCCGGACGAACTTTCTGTCGGTTGATTGTGAAGCTATTGCGGCGGAAGGGAAGGGCGAGTGCGCATGGAGAGAAAAATGTTGAGGGTGCTCGACGCAGTCGGCTTGACGGGAGTGACGCGGAGAGAGGCTGCCGTGTGATACCCCCTCTGCCCTGCCGGGCATCTCCCCCACAAGGAGGGAGATCGGATGGGCGCGATGGCTTCCCAAACAATCAGCGTCCAGCACGACGAAACGGTAAATGGACAGGAAGTGCGGGCCACTTGTGATCTCCCCACCTGTGGGGGAGATGCCCGGCAGGGCAGAGGGGGGAGGCGCCGGCACGCCGGTAAAGATGCCAGCCAACAATGCTCCTCCGCTTAATCCAGCTCCGTAACCCGCCACCTTCCCAAATCCCCCAAAGCTGCTAGCAATGACGGCGGGTTAAGAAACAGGGGCTTCCGGACACTTCGTGCCCGGCAAGGGGGCAGCATGCGTTTCATGGCAGTTCTTTCGATTGGTCTCGCCATCGGCTTGGCGGGCTGTACTCAGGTGGCGGAAAAGGCGGAGAGTGCAGCCAACCGCTCGTTCACCAGCTACGCGCTGGGCAAACCCTATGCGGAAATCGCCAATCTCGGCCAGTCGCCAATGGCGCGGCTTTCCGGCTCCGACGCAACCTTCGGACCGATGATCGGCGCAACACCGTTGAAGAACGGCACGACGATCTACCGGCATATGGCGCCTGCGGCGAGAACCGAGACCGGCACGAATTTCGCCGGTCTGGTCGGCAGCTCCACCGTTTCCGAGAATAACCGCCTTTCCTATTTCCTGGTCGGCGCCGACGGGATGGTCAAGGATTGGGCGACGGGCTCGGTGCAGGGCAGCGCCAGCGATTGCGTGCAATATATCGGCGGCATCATCAACCGCTGCAACGACATGCGCCAGCTGCAGGCGTCGCTTGCGCTCTACGATGCCAGGGTGGCGACCAAGGCCGGCCAGCCCATATCAAGCTGGGGCGAACCGGCAGCGCCCGTGGTGAACTGAGCATGCAGGACGAATGGATCGCAGGCTTGCGCTCTTCGCGCGCCGCGGATTACCGGGGAGCAGGAGTTCGCAAACCCGCGTCGGGAACTCGGAACCAACCGCGTCGGCTTCACCTAAAGAACTAGGCGTGGCGAAATGGCCGCGCAAGGCATCCACTATCGGCGATCTAGCCACGGGTTGCCAATTCACCCAAGATGCAGAAACAGGTGGACAGGCCGCTCGGCGAGCGGATGGCGCACGCGTTTGAGTTACTGGGAGCCGACATGCTTCATATCGCTAATATGGCGCCACCTCGCTTCAGGCTGTGGACGCGCGCTTCACGGGAATGGCGTCGCGGTGAACCCGAGCTCCGGATCCTCGATAAACTATGCCGTCGAGGCCAGACTGCGATCGATATCGGCGCGAACTACGGTGTCTATTCCTGGTTCTTGACCAAGTATGCGCGCGATGTCGTCGCCTTCGAACCTCAGCCCCACATGGTCGCTTTTCTGGAGGCTGCGCTTGGTTCGTCGGTTCGGGTCGAGCAGGTCGCACTTTCCGACAGCGCCGGCGTTGCAACGATGCGGATTCCCCGTGACCAGCTTATGGATGGCTGCGCCACGATTGAGGAGCAGAATAGGCTCTCGACGCAAAATGTGGAAGAAATCTCCGTCCCGACCCGGCGCCTGGACAGCTATCAGTTCGGCCCGGTAGGCTTCATCAAGATCGACGTCGAAGGGCACGAACTAAAAGTTCTGAAAGGCGCGGAAGCTCTGTTGAACCGCGATCGGCCGAATCTGCTCATCGAAGCGGAAGAGCGACATCGACCCGACGCTGTTGCCAGCGTGATCGACTATCTCAGGCCGTTTGGATATTCCGTCTATTGCCTGAAAGATCGGAAACTTTGTTCCCTGTCGATCGACGAGGCCCGGAAAGGCTCTTCCGGCACGCCTTATAACTACGTCTTTTCTATCGGCGCGGATCTATAAGGCGCCTTTCGCGCGCCCCGTACTTTCGGTTTCATCAAAAAGGCTGAAAGAGCGGCGGGCGCGCCAGCCGGGATAGGTCGTTTACCTCACCCGGCGGCCGGCGGACGCATTGTATGGTCAGGCGCCGAAATCATCCATGAAAGACGGATGGATCGCGGGCTTGCGCTCTTCGCGTGCGTCACGAAAACGCTGCGGAACCGCACCGAGACCGGTGACGAAACGGGTCAGGAGGTTGCGGTTGAAAAGTTTCTGTATGGCACTCATGGCAGTTCACTCATTCTTCTTTTTGTTAGCCGGCGGCATATATTTTGCCCAGGCTGCCATAACAATGGGCAATTTTGCATGACAGTTATGTGACAGTGCATGGGCTTGAAAAGATGGGTTGAATAGCGATCACTTTAGCGTGACGAGAGGCCGCCGCGGGCCGTCGATTGCCATTAATCAATGCCTGCATTCTCTGTGCCATGGTAGATTGCTCGGCCGGGGCAAAGCCACGCCCTCCGAGGAGACGCTCAGATGAACCGATTTTTCGCCGTTATCGCGACCGGAACGCTGATCAGCCTTGCCACGATCACTTCGGCCTGCACATCCACGAGCCCCGACCAGACGTCGTCGATCGGCGGCGGTTATTACCACTACGAGAGCCAGCCGCTCAATCCCGCCTGCGGCGGTGGATTCAGGCCGAGCGATGGCCGTTCTTGTAGCTATTAAACGCACTCGGCGGCAGATCTGAGCCTATTCCCAGCAGCGAAGGTGACGCCTGGGAAGCCCATGTGTGCGGCTCAATCTCGGGAGACAGGGAAATATTCTAATGTAAACGAAGTAAAAATTCTATCAATGTCCGATTTTCTCATTTAATGACGTCATCCGTAAGAATTACCATTTCATATTTGAGTGCATCTCCATTTTATTCGTTTGTCTTTGTGTTAATATTTGCCGGCGGAGCTGACGCATCAGCTTTCCAAAGTCATCACTAGCTTAGGGCGGAGGTTAGGATGGGCGGCTTTTCTCTCGGAAGAATCTCTATTGCTGCGGTCATCTCAGCGCTTGCAGCGTCATCGGTCGCATCGGTCGCATCGGCCGCGGATGGATTTGGAAGCTTTTCGCTGCAGTCGGCGAAGAGCTATTCGTATCAGCGGGGTGCCGCCCCGGATGGCTCGAGAGCCGAGCGTTTCGAACTCCGTTCGGGCGATTGCCCGTCCTCCACGGGGGATTGCCAGGCCGATCGCGAACGGGTGGAGAAATGGGAGAACAAGCCGGCATCGCGGCTTGACCACGAATATTGGTACCATTTTTCCGTTTTCATTCCGAAGGACTGGCCGGCCAGCGGCTCGATCAACACCAAGCTCGGGCAGTTCCATCAATTCGGCAACGGCAAGCCGCCGGTGCTCTTCGAAATCCAGAACGGCCAATACATTTTCGAGCTGTCGAATCCTGCGGTCAGACAGGCAAGCCCGATGCAGCCGCTGGCGCCCTTGCGGCAGATCGGCCTCACCTCGGCGAGTGCGATGAAAGGCCGGTGGACGAGTGTGACGGTCAACGCCAACTGGTCGAGGACGCCGGCGGGCTTCGTCAATGTGTGGGTGAACGGCGCCAAGAAAGTTACGCTGAAAGGCCCGAATGTTGATCGCGATTCCCCCGTCTATTTCAAATACGGGGTCTACCGAAGCTTCGTCAGCCGCCTCAAATCCGACGGCCCGCTGATTGCCTGGTATAGCGGCATCCGCCGCGGCTCCAGCCGCAATATGGTGGACGGCACGCAATAGGGGATCATGAAACGCGCGCTTGCAACAATATTGGCTGCCGACGTGGCGCAGTACAGCAGCCATATGGAGGAGCATGAGGCCTCGGCCCTTGCGCACCTTGCGGAGCTTCGCGGCCGGATGGACCCGATCATCGCCAGGTTCAACGGGCGGATCGCCAATACGGCGGGCGACAGCGTCATTGCCGTTTTCGAAAGCCCGGTCGAAGCGGTTGAAGCGGCGATCGCGATCCAGGAAGCGCACAAGGCCTACAATGCCGGGGTGCCGGAGCGCGAGAGGCTGCGCTACCGGATCGGCATCAATATTGGCGACGTCACCATCCAGCCGAATGGCGATGTGCTCGGAGGCGGGGTCAACATCGCTGCCCGCCTGGAGTCGGTCGCTGTGCCGGGCGGCATCTGCGTTTCCGAAAACGTCTATGAGCAGGTCGATCGCAAGCTGCCGACGACCTTGACCAAGCTCGGCGAGCAATATGTCAAGAATCTCGAAAAGCCGATCAAAGTCTATGCGATCGGCGAGACGAGCAACCGACTGGGCCACCGGTTGCAGACATCTCTCACCCGGACGGTGAAGCGACCCGCCACGCAGCTCATCATGCTCTGCCTGGCGCTCGTGGCAAGTTTCCTCTCGGTCACTCTGCTCCTGAATATCCGGACTCCGGATTGGGCCACGCGCGGCGATGAGCGCGGGCAGTTCAAAGGGCTGACGAAGGCGCAGATCCTTGCGAAATTCGATCTGGTGACCGAGGGGCACTTCGAGAATTCCGATTATTACATCATCCGCTATTGGGGCGGCCTGACGATGGATGTGCTGGAGGATCTTGCCGAAGCACTGGGCGGCCATGTCGTGACCATCAATTCCCCGGCCGAGAACAAGTACCTCTTCGATCTCTCCCTTCAGAAGCCCGGCCATTGGATGGTTCAGGATATCAGCGACGGCTCGAAACAGGTCAGCGGCCCGATGATCGGGCTTGTGCAGGCGCCGGGCTCAGTGGAGCCCGATCAGGGCTGGCACTGGCTTGATGGGGAAGAGGCGAGCTACACCAATTGGGACCGGGGAAGCCCGGGCAATTCAAAAGGCCATCAGGATCTCGCCCAGTTTCGCGCGATGGGAACCCAGCCGGGGCCGTACTGGGACGACATCGACGATTGCCAGGATTCGGTGATTATCGAAGTGCCGGCTGAGGGCGAGAAAAAGGCATCGCTCGCTGACGGATCAAACTGAGTAGCGGTGACGGCGACGACCGGTCATAGCTATGCGAGAGATGCGGCGTTCCTGCCCCTGAAAATCAAGGGTGAGCTCTGCGGTTTCCAAAAATCCTGGCAAATGCCGTAGCAACGGCATGCAGCGTCAGTGCGAGGACGGAAGGCTTTCGAAGGATTGGAGGCAAGCCCATCACCAGCCGCTGTGTGGGAGTGAGCCTTACGGTGTCGACCAATGTCCAAGCATCGCCGGGATCGACATCGACAAGGCCTTGGGAGCGCGCCTGCTTGACGATTTTATCGTCGGCGAACCCAAGACCGTCAAGTTCTCCGCCCTTGGCGGCGACAGCGCCAAGGAGTTCTTCAATCGTCTGCGGAAATTGCATTTTGCGTCCTGTATACCTCAACCCAGGAATTGGGGTAACAGGTTGCAAATTTCGCGTAAATCGTGCGGTGCAGCAATGGCGCCGAAACCACCAAAAATGGTTAGCCGGCAAGGTTAAATGAAGCCGCTGTGAGGGCGAAAACCGACCGAGGAGCCGGGCCGAACAAGCTCAAGGGTTCGGACTTCGCCGCTCGTCATTCTCCAACTGGCTTACCCTGTCGCCACTCATATAGCGTGACCAAACTTATCACTCAGTGAAGTCCTTGCAGTCTGTTCCGCCGTTCTGCCAGCAGTTCATTTTGAACCAGATTCCTGGCATTGTCCGAAAGACCATTCGGCCCCAACAGACCAAGCTCGGTAAACCGCGCTTCGATTTCCTTGGGAATTCTATCCGCTTCGTGTTGGCAAAGGCGCACAAGCCACTTCCATTCGTCGCTCGTCATATCCGTGTGCACGACCATGAATTGCTACCCCCTCCCGAGAACAACGACATTCAAACAGTACCACAACTTCGGTCGAAAGGCAGGTGGCTCGACGATCGGGCTCATCATGCGCATATCAAATCCGCGAAGCGTTACGAACGAGAGGTTTCCGATCATTCTCGGTAAGTCTAGACTGAGAGGACCCGTCCGCGATTTGTCTTTGGCATCCATCTTCTCCTGCGACTCGCACGGCGCTTGGAAGAAAATCGCACGCTCAATCAGCGTTGAAACCCGGCGCGCGCCTCGCCTTTGGAATGGTGAGAACGCTGGTATTGTCGTGCTAAATATCTATTCTGAGAGCAGTGGCCTCTGACAGGTAAAGAGAAGCCAGTCCGTTGAGCCCATCTCGCACACCTTCCAGGCAACCCTTAAAAAGCATGGTGTGAATCATCATGGTTTTGATGCGGCCCTGAGAATAAGCAAGAATCTCCAGTTCCGCTACCGCTTGACCACTTCTCGTTCGAATATCTTGAAGGAGACTTTGTGCCTCCGCGTGAAGGCTGTGCCCACTGCTGATCGAAGCGTCAAGCTCGATCGCAAGCTTGCCTTCAAAAAGCTCATAGGCTTCTTTCATCCGTGGATTGCCGATGATCTGGACAATACCATTCGCGAAATTCTCAACTTCGGCCACGAAAAGCATCTGGCTCCCAACGTCATCAAGGCCGGTCCGCGAAATCAAGCTTTTCAAATCAGCTATTGCCTGGACGATAGCGGGCAGGAACGGCCCCACACTCCTACTAACCTTGAGGCGGTCTGCCCTGAGCGTCAACGCCATCATTTGACGATGCCGTTGCTCGCTTTTTTGTTCTATTTCTCGGGAGAGAGCGAGAGCCTTTTGCGACTGTCTTTGAGCTTGCTCATGTCGACGCTGCGCAGCCTCGTCAGTCCTTTCCATGGTCTGGATGGTCGCATCCATTTTTCCGATAGTGATAGTTGCGGCGAAGACAGCGGCCAGTCCGGTTATCAAACCCTGAAACTCACGTATCCAGGCCTGGAAAACCGGAAATGCGAAGGTCGCGGCAAGCAGGCCGACCGCCCCGCCTACTAGGCTCCATTTCAGATAAGGCCCCATAAGAATCGCCTCCAGCGCATTTCGAACGGAATCATCGCATGACCGCCTCGATCGCTGCAATCCATGTTGCTAAGAAGCATCTCGGCCTCGACGACGATACCCTGCAGGGCGGGACTCCTGTGGCCCAGTCGAAAGATATTTGGTGAATCAGAATGCGTGGCGGGATGTCCCCAAACACTGATGCAAAAACTGGTGGGCCCGGAGGGAGCGCCCACCATCGCTCAAAAGCCTTAGAAGCCGGGCTTTCATGGATGGCTAGGGAGACACAATGTCCCCCTTTTGTGTCTTTGCATCGCACAGGACGATAGAGCATGCAACGGTCACGATTGATCGCCCCGTAGCTTAGAGACGCCGTGTGAAAAAATGTCGATACGGTTGGCTTGTGTGGAAGACGTCTGGTCTGGACAGGCGGCTTCCAGGTCTCTCGCAGGCGCGTGTTATGAGCTCCAACCCATTTCCCGATATGGGAAGATGGCGGGCACGTTCGAGCACAAGCTACCCGGTCTCACGCGGTCAAAAGTAATCTTGATCGCCGCCTCTTTCTTCCGTTAGTCCAGCAGAAAGCCCAACTCGAATACTTGCGGCAGAAGCTTTTCGCTTAGTGTTTCATACACGGCGTCGAACGGATCAAAGTCAGTCAGTTCATTTGCTGAATTGGCCTTGAGCGCCCGACGAACCTGCCACCACCCTACGTCCGAACGGCCGAGCTTGAATTCATCTATAATAGTCCTCCCAAACTTTTGCTGATGATATCGGCGGAACAGCTTACGTCCCTCATTCATGACGGCTTTTGCTTCAGGGGAGAACTTAAGTTTAGCTATGTAGGTGGTCATGAAGTGAGATGCGAACGCCGTTTTCGCCCCTACATCGGCTTCCGTGAAAGGTAGGAAGTGATTTGTTAGCGGCCAGTCGGCTCCATTCCAGCGTAGTTTTTCAACAGAAGCAGCGTAATTCGCTCCGTTAAAGAGTGTCCAAATTAAGCAATCGTTTTTGAACTCGTCGGGGAGTTTCTCGGTCGGTTGCAGAAATTGGTCTCGATCATTAAGCCAAGAGGGTTTTACGAGGCGTCGGACAGCAAACATCACTGCAACTTGCCACAGATTATCCTTGTTAATGAAAAATCCCCTCCCGCTGGCAAACCCCGAAGACAGTATCATAGTCAGTCGACTGGCTTGTTGGAGGTCGTTACCAGCACAGTTAAACCATCCGACGGCTCCATCGGACCAGTTAGTTCCGCGAAGGTCTGCTGTAGTTGTTGCGGGCTCCACAGCACCCTTTAGGGGTATCGCGGCTGTTTTGTTTGCCTTTGGACGGGTGGGCCATGTCGAAAGCAGTAAGTCGTTCTCAACATTTATAAATGTCTTGTCGCGAACGTAGATTGCGTTGCGATCCAGAACATCCGTCACGATCTCAGTAATAGGCTGGGGCTTAGATGTGTCCCAAATAAGAAACCCGATTGGAAAGTCGCCCTTCAAATCATCGAAGGCTCGGCTATGGACAACAAATCCGCCCAGGTATTTGGCTCGCCAGACGTTGCGGAATTCTTCGAATGCTTGAGAATTGACATATTTCATCTTCCCAAACGATGCTACAGTTGCAGTGGGAATTTCTCTATGAACTCGCGCGATGAACTGCGTAAAGAGTTCATTGCTAGCTTTTCCATAGCCTTCCATTCCCGCACTGGCGAATTTCGACCGAGCAACCCCAGTTTTGCTGCGATCCACGCCCTTGCTTGCGGCGTTCTCAGAACTCGTCGCTTCAGCATAAGGAGGGTTTATCAAAACAAGGATTTTCTTCGCGCCAGGCTTCTTCGCTTTCGCGTCTGCAATCGCGGTCTGCAATGCAGCTGGCATCTTGTTCGACAGAGAATAATCAATAAGACCAAACTCGTTTATGTCGTCATTAAGGTAGTCATACTGGAATATACTTGCTCCGACGCATGTCTGTGATGCTCGCATCACATCAATATCCGCCTGATCAATAGTGCTCATAAAGACATTGTGGTAGTTCGAATGCTTTACTTCTAAGTTGCCAACACCGCAGCACATGTCCCAAACGATATAGCGCTGCTGCCAGTTCTTTCCCAGAACGGCCGCCAGTTCATCATACGCCTTGTCTACAACTTTAAGCGGTGTGTAGTATGCCCCCTTAAACTCACGCTCATCTAGCGGCAGCAGACTGTCCCGCCGTTCAAGAAGATATCCCCGGTATTCCGCTTCAGGAGGACGATGGTAAATCGCCCAAAAATTCCGGTAGCCGTGAAGGCTGTTTAGCTCATACATCACGCCGTTTAGAACGAACACAGGTTTGTCGTCATCATGAAGTAGCTTTGCAGGCAGATCTTTTACTGCGGCCTTCTTCCCATCGTGCATGATGTCCGCAAAGAAGAGCAGAGCATAGTCGGGAGGCGATACGCCTGTCAGTTCGCTGCCAATCATCTCCACCCATTTGTCAAACACCTGCCGAAGATTATCTGGGGTGATGGGGGTGCGAATGATTTTGCCAGCGGTAATAGCCGAACGGACCGCGGTTATGAAGTCTCGCTCATAGGTATCCAACTGATAAACAACAAAATGGGTTTCAATGTGAGGCGCTAGTTGGATTGCCAGAGACTTGTCGATCTTCGAGCCAGATTTAGGCCATGTGATCGCCTTTTCATCCAAGATCGGGAGGGCTTTCGACGTCTCCATAATGGCGGCTTTTTCGGTATCGATCACGCAGAGAAAAGGCGGTATTTGTTCACCAAGCTTCCTCGCGCTCCTTACATAGAAAAGCAACTGCGCAAACATCACGACAGGAGGCGTTGGAAACCCCTTAGCCTCGAACCAGATTTCTTTGGTGCGGATGTCAACCAGCGTCTTATTGTAAGCCTTAAGCCCGATCGCCTTTATGTAGGCATCCTTCACATCTTCTTCGGTTTTGGCTTGAAGTAGATCGTTTCTAAGGCTCATGGGAAATCCTGAAGTGTGGCGGAGTGCGGTATCGCTGATCGCATGTTGACGGTTTGGGGGCTGGGAAGCTGGCGGAAGTGTGTGCTCGTGAAGGATGAGGGAACGTATACTGCACAACGTTACCAAGTGACAAAACCAGAAAATCTTTATTGGGGTATTTAGAGGCTCGTCGAGCAGCTTATCCCCATGAGAGCGGTACTAGTCCCCTAAAGAGACGGCATTGGCGAGCATGACAGTCGCTCAGTGGACCGAGCCTCGACAAGCACACGGAAAGCTCTCGACGATTATCTGCACAGGCGCTCACGAAGCAGCATGAGAACATGCCAGGGCGAAGCAGGAACGGCCAATCATAGGGCGCTAATCAGCTTTTTAATGGAAGCGTTTAGCTTAGCCTCATCGTAGGTCGCATTGATGGTGTTTTCGGGATGGTGAATGCAGTGGCGCACGTATGTGCATTCTGACACCATGTGCGACTTGCCTGTCCCCGAGTGCACCCATGTGTGATTGCTTAGAACACCTCGGCCCGACAAGAAGCGGTCAACGTCTTCGGATCTTGGGAGATTGTGCTTTGATTGGAGGTGGCCGTACAGCTCATTGTGGAACTCTACGGTCGGCATGGCAAAGGCTTTGAAATTGACCTCGCCGAACGAGGGGCTCCATGGAAACAGGCCCGCGCTTGCCGCCTGTTGCTCCACTTCTATCTTGCCTGCGGCTGTGGACGAAAACACATTCGTGGTTCCAAACTTCACCAGCCTTTGCAGCAAGTAAGGGGAATGGCTGCTTACGACTATTTGGCAGTTCCTGGCTTCTTCAAGCAGGAGATCGGCCAGCTTCTTTTGGGCAGTCGGATGCAAGTGCATTTCAGGTTCGTCTATCAGCAGTATCTTGTCGCCCTTTGCCGGGTCTGAAAGTAGACGCTGAAGTAGCAAGGCCAATACGAGTTCGACTCCGGAACCAAGGTTGCGGGTTGTGATTTGCTGAATGTCATCTTCTGCCCGGACGGCGAGAAACGCTGACGAAAAAGGTTCCAATAGGGACAGCAATTCAAGTCTCAGGTTCTTGAAATGGGCATTGTCGAAGAAGTCGCTGAATTGCTCACCTAACTTGCCGCCGACCCCTTTCTGTGCTGTGTCCAGAGCCCAACTGAATACGTCCTTTGTGACCTTGGAAGCGTAGTCCGCGCTCGCTCCTTCCTCCCTGAGCTTCTTCTGGTATCGCCAATTCAGATCATCGCAGATCGCATCGAAGGTTGTACGGTAGGTGCCGCTTGCTAGATGGCGGGCGCGGTTCTTGTCAAAGTAGAAGACGTTGACACCGTTCGGCACGATCCTGCCCGTGTCGAGTGTTAGTTCTCGCGGGTCCACGGTCTTTGTGTCGCGTGACTTGCTTTGAACGTAGGGCTGTCCGTCGCTTTCGTTGTAGTAGGCGTTTTCGTCCAATGAGTAATGACTCTTCGCTGATATCGGCGACGATAACAGCTTGCCCGCCTGCTTCCTGTCCCTTGGCTCAGCAAAGAACTTCAGTCCGGTGCAGTTGAAGTATTTCCCCTTGTAGAACTCCAGTTCTGATTTGACGCTAAACCTCTCGGTTGCGCCTGCTATCGAAATTGGTTTCAGGAAGTCGTTGAAGTCTTTGATGCTCATTTTGTTCTCGGCTTTGTATCGCCCGCTGAACAGGTAGTCTAATGCCTCAAGGACCGACGTCTTCCCTGTTCCATTGTTGCCGACGAACAAGGTAAGGCCGCTACCATGGCTACCGTTCGGCACCGCCAATTTGATTGTCTCCGCAGAGAAGCAACGGAAGTTGTCAATTGAGAGTTCGCGTACAAAAGCCGGGCCGTCGTACATCCGTGCTCCTTGAGATGCGAGACTTCGCTTCAAAAAGGCGGAAGTCGGATCGCAGATGCATTTCGAATGGATCATGCAAGTAGTACGAGAAGTCTGCCTTTAAGCTCTTTAGAAATGCTGAAAACTGTATGCTTTTCCGAAGGGGTATTTAACTCCATCCGTGCAGTCGTTTCCCCCAATGGGGTGCCTCTTATGCCTGCACCGAATGATCGTCCGTCAATGCTTACGGTCTTTTCAGTCCAACATTCATGTCAAGACGGAGTACATAAGACCGAGGTGTGGGGCTGTGTTCGCAGGGGCATATCATAGCGGCTGCTGGCAACGGCAAGCCGGACCGGCTTACGGTGCATTCAGCGGGCATAATCGCTACCGTTGGAGACGGATCGTCACAGCCCCATACGTACATAAATGTATACCTTTTCAGTACAGCAATCTTGACCGTACACATAGAGTACACTAATGGTACGTACATATCAGTTTTAGAGATAGGGGTACGTATTATGGGTGCAGTTGTCGGCTATGCGCGAGTGTCAACTAGCCAGCAGGACCATTCGAGTCAGGTTGCGAGGCTCGAAGCAGCCGGAGCTACAAAGGTATTTACCGAGAAGCGATCCGGCCTCGATGGTGAGCGTCCGGCATTGGCTGAATGCCTACGGTATTTGCGGGAAGGCGATACGCTGCTTGTGACCAAGCTTGATCGATTGGCTCGGTCCACGGCGGATCTCTACAAGATCGTAAGCGACATCGACGAGCGCGGGGTTTCCTTCAAGGTGCTGGACGATACCGCAATCGATACCAGCAGCCGAACCGGCAAGCTTGTGATGGGCATACTAGCTTTGATCGCTGAGTTTGAAACCGACATCCGCAGAGAGCGGCAAATGGAAGGAATTGCCAGAGCGAAAGCTGAGGGCCGTACAGGCGGTAGACCGGCTCTTGTGACCGAGGAAGTTCGCGCTAGGGTCTTTGATTTACGAGACCAGGGAATGAGCATTCGCAAGGTGGCCGAGGAAATTGGCTTCTCAAAGGCAACTGTTCAAAAGATCATTGAAAAGCAATGAGTTATGAAGAGCTCGGCTGGCTCTTATGGTTCCGGACCCTTTTAGGAATAACAGGTGATGTATCGGTTTAAGCAGATATACGAATGTATATATGAACAGTTAGATACAGTGGCATGTACAGAATGCAATCCGGAAGATTATACTATGTAAGATTACATGTGATACATATAGGAATGATAGTGAACATGCCTATAATGTAGACATAATACATACGGGTCATTAGTTGTGGCGCATGTAGTGCAATGAGTAAATTACTAGTATTATGTGGCTGAAGATAATCCATGCATATAACTATAAAATACATTTATATCTCAATACCGGATAGGTGACAATGGCGGCACTAGATGAAATATCTATTCGGTTTTATAGGCTTGCGATCATTTCCGTGGACTTGTGCACCTAGCGCTGCCTACTGACCGGTTCAATAACAAGGGCTACAGATTGAACAAACCAGCTTTCAGCTGAATTAATTACAGAGTTTTGAAATTCGAACAGGACCAGAGTTAAGTACGATCCGGTTATAATAGAGTAATCCATAGGTCGTTAAGTCCATTGTTGTTATACGGGCGCAATTTACGGCTTCGACAATACAGAGGTTTTCGGTATTTGGTTGTGGCTTTCGTGTCGATACTTTCGATTTCATAGCTCGATTGGATGGTTTGCTTTCCTGTGCCCTCTCTTTTGGCCGTAGATGCCCGCCAGGGCGCAAACAGGGGCTGGGATAGGCAATGAGCGCCGAGACAGCAAGAGATGCGCCCATGGCCAAATACGGGAATTTCCGGCATTGCTAAAATTACGGCATGCCCTTGATATAGTTCATGTTCCTGTAGGCTGGTCTCAACGTTGCCCTGTTTTAAACGCCTATTCGAGTCGGCTGTATGGGAGGCCGATCAGCACCATGGATGACGCTGCCCTGTCCATGTTCGGGCCAAGCCTTCTGACACGAGAATGTCACCAAGGGATTGGCCATTCCGTACCAGTACCCGGAGCTTGCGCCCATTCCTGTCTTTGTCCCGGTTTTTCCATGCCAATATCTCGAAGGGGCCGTCATTGACCAGTTCCATGAGCCGTACAGTTGCCCGTTCTCCTAGCGCCTTTTCGGCAGCACAATGGGGCTGACTGATCTCCGGTGTGTCGATGTCGGCAATACGGATTTTGACCCCGTTGTTCCAGAGCGTGTCGCCATCCACGATGCAATTGAACCGTGGACCAGTGCCGCATCGCTGGTATGCCGGTTGCGCGATATCGGCGCCAGCCGGACAAGTGGCGAGGAATGCGAGACCAACTAGTATGAATAGCCAGACTGGCAATTCGCCGGGAATGCCATCGCGCATGCTGTCAGCGCTGAGTCACGAACCGGAAATAGCCATCTGCCGCAAGGCGCGGATGGACGCCCCGTTCGAAGCTACTGTTGATCCGAGCCTGATCGGCCTTCTCAAGCCAGCGACGCCACTGCACCGCATCGGCTGCAAAACGTCTAAGCTCGTTCTGGAAGGCAGCATAATAGCTGTCGTAGGTCTGGTACCGTTCCGCCGTCAGGTCGTGCTTGTGACAAAACGCGGCTGCGAGAACGAGAGGGTCAACACTGTTCCGATAGGCTCGTTGCAGCGGCTCGTCATTCGTGAAGTCTATAATGTTGAGTTCGCCACTGCTCCTGCCGGACAGCCGGTGAACCTCGTCCGCGAAGGTCCGGTAGAAAGCGTCGTACGCTTCATCCGCGTTTAACTGCCTGTCGGCTTGCTGCTCGTGAACCTTGGTGGCGGGAATACCGCTGCCGTACGCGATATCCAGCGCGATACTCTGCGGCGCGGACAGCGCTATGTACCGATACCACGAGGGCATCGCTGTCTGCATGCCCCGACGATAGGCGTAGCCGATAATTGGTAGCTGCTTGCCGCCATGCACCGTCTGCAACTGATGCTTGGCCATAAGGACGACATTCCTCATCTGATCGGAAGCAAGGTCGCGTGTGATCGTATCAGCATCGCGGTTTGCACTTTGTTGCGATCCGCCAAGCTTCAAGGCTTCGAGGTAGATGTAAGCTCGTACAGTCTCCCTGCCTGCGCTCGTGGTGTGGCGAAAAAACTTGTACCCAGCGAATGCCAGCAGCCCAATGATGATGATTTCCAAGTGCCTGTCCCCGCGCCCGACCTGGGTCAGATATCCGATTTTTGGATAATCTGAAAATCGGATTACCGCACGGTTGAAGGGACAGTCAACCGAGCATGGCGAAAACGCTGCACTCAAAAAGGCAAGAAGTGCTGGTGGCGGCGATTGCAGAGCAGCGCCGTGCTAAAGGCCTGTCTCAGGCGCAGGTAGCCAAGGCGTTGGGACGCCACCAACCGTTCATCGCCAACATAGAAAGCGGTGAACGGCGGGTCGATTTGCTGGAGCTACTGGCGTTAGCCGACATCATTGAGCTAGATGTCCATGCTCTAATTGACCGGTTGCAGCGGACGGCCGGATAAGGGTCAGCTTGTGCAAAGCCTCGCCCAGAGGCACGGCTCATCATCGAGGAAAGGATAGCCAATATGGCAAAGACAGCCATGGCGCTAACGCAACGTCAGGTCAAAGCACTGTGCCTTGGCGCAGCCCAAGCAGGCTTTGTGGCTGAGATCCTTATCAACGGGGCGTTCATTCGGCTCGTGCCAAGGGATGCGCCACCTTCGCAGGTCTACAAGACACCCGAACAGATACGAGAAGAGGAACTAGACGAGGAACTGGAGAGGTTCAGGGCCAAGCATGGCTACAAGCCGTAATCCAGCTTCTGCATCGCCTCATTGCGCTGCTGCAATGTGAAACCTTCCTTGAAATATTGCCGGTGCGTCATGCCATCCTGCTCGTGGCCGATGATTGACTTTACCAATGGATCAGCCACCCCAGCCTGCAATAGGCGCGTATTGACCGTGTGTCGCAAGCTATGGAAGACGCGCGTCTTCGATTTCAGTCCCAATTGCACAAGAAGCCTGTCATTGAACCAGCGGCTCTGCTGTCGTCCCCATCCGTTCTTCGGGTCGTAGCTGAAGTCGGGGAACAGCTTAATAGCCTTCTTGTTGGTCATGTCCTGCACGTAGTCGAGTAGTCCGGCCTCTATAAGCTTGCTGTGTATCGGCACAAGACGACGAGCGGCAGACGTCTTCAAGCTCTTACGGTCGCCTTCCTCATTCATGTTGAAGACCCATATGCCGCCCTCTTGATGAATGTCCTTGAGATGTAGCTGCGCGATCTCGCCAAGTCGGGCACCTGTATAGATGCCGATGAGCGTTGCCCATTTCTGGTAGGGCTTTGTAACTAGTCCGTCGTCGTTGTGCAGGACGGTTCGCAATATCAGGCGGATTTGATCGTCTGTGTAAGCGTCCCGGTCGCCGTCCTTGTTTTTCTTGGTCTGCTTGACGGCAAGACCGGAGAAGAGGTTTTCGGTTGTATGGTGGTTCTGCTTCGCCCACTCGAACACCTCGTGGTAGGTTTGCAGGTACTTGTTGATTGTCGCGACCTGTATGATCTGTATGCCTGGAAGATTGAGAACGTCCGCAAGGGGCCTGCCTCGTGTCAGCGGGTTTTTGGAACGGTTGCGCGGATAGCCAAGCAGTGTGTCCTTTACCCGCTTGGCGTCCATAGCCGTCAGCGTGCGCACGTCTGTATCGCCGCCAAGAATTTCCTCTAATAGCTTAACATGGTCCGCTTTCTCGATGACAGTCTTTGCAGCCCATGCATTGCCGCGTTGCCTTTCCTTGCTGTATGCGGCGGCTACCTCAGCAATGGTCATACCGGCAGCTTTGACGGGCTGGGACGTATCACCGACAGGTGAGGCTGGTCTGGCGTCGAAATCATAACGCTGCAACGACTTATCGTAGGCAAGGACAGCCTTCAGGAAACCGTGGAAGGACAGCTTCATTTCCCGGTCTAGCCAACCGTATTCCGTACTGCCTTCCTGTATGTCGAGGTCGTACTTCTCTATGAAGCTGGCTAAAAGATCGTTGTCGGATTTGACAAGGGAGAGCGGAGTATCTGTTTTCCTTGCCTGCTTGGCGACACGTTTGCTGGTCTCGTAAGTCTGTCTGTCCAGCTCGCTCAGCGGGCCGGTATCATCCATCTGACTCTTCATTTCGTTCAGCCACTGGCGAAAATGCTCAGTCAGTACGCTTCTTAGTTCCTCGTGCCGCATCCCGTGTGCAATTCCATACTCATTCAATCGTTCGCCTATCTGGATCAGGGAGCGGGACAAGCGCAATGCTTTTCGTGGGTCACGGGTCTGTAGAGATAGCTTGAGCGTAGACGCTTTTTTCTGTGGATGTAGCTGCTTCGGTAGGGGCCAACGCAGATAGAAAACGCCGCATCGGGACTTCACGAGATAGGCAGGAATGAACAATCCAATGTCTCCCTTGGATGTCTCCCCAAGAAAAGCCGATCTCTAAGTCATTGATTTTAAACGAAATGGTGGGCCCGGAGGGACTCGAACCCCCAACCAAGCGGTTATGAGCCGCCGGCTCTAACCATTGAGCTACAGGCCCTTGACGCCGGTGGTCGGCGCCTGGGTGCCGGAAACCGGCACCGAGATGCCGGGGCAATGGTTCCCGCAGCATCGGTTCGCTCTAACGCAAATTGATGGGAGCCACAAGCGCAGAGCGCAAGCATCTGTGGACGATGCATATTTCATCGGTGCGGGCACTGGAAGCTTGCCGCGCGGGCGACAATTACAGAGATCGGATTCGATGAAGAAGGCGATTGCTGATGGTGGGTTTGAACAGTGCCGTGGTGCTGATCGTCGAGGATGAGCCGGTGATCCGGTTCAATATCCTCGATGTGCTGGAGGATGTCGGCCATGTGGCGCTGGAGGCGGCGAATGCTGATGAGGCGCTGGTGGTGCTGAAGGGCAGGCAGGATGTCGATATCCTGTTCACCGACGTCAACATGGCGGGTTCCATGGACGGTATTCAGCTTGCCAAGCGGGTGAGGGCGATGCGGCCGAATATCGGCATTATCATCACCTCGGGCATGGTGCAGCTCGACCCGATGGCGCTGCCCGCCAACACTGCCTTCCTGCCGAAACCCTATATGCACGATGCGCTGATCTCGACCATCAATTCCCTGATGACGTGACCGGATTGTCTGGTGACATGACAGGGGCGCGCAGCCGCAAAACGGGGACTGGTTTTGCGGCTGCGCGCGAGGCGCCGGGAGACATGCTCGTCTTCGGGTGCAGCGGAGGGGGTCGCGCCCTCAGCCGAAGCTGCTCTTCAGCGCCTCGTTCTCGTGATGAGCCTTCTTTTCGTAGATCGTGAACAGCGCCATCGAGAGGAGATAGGAGAGGAAGGGGTCTCCTATCTGTGTGGCGATGTCGCGGGATGCGAGAACATGACGCTCCAGCGTGCCGATGTCTTTCTCTGTTGCGGTTTCAACGAGGCGTTTCATGCTGCCATCTCCAGGAATTGGGTCACGACCGAACGGGCCGGCACGTGTCTGGTATAAAGGGGTAGGGTCAGGCCGAGGGCGGCGCGCATCTTGCGCAGCACGCGGTCCGAGACTTCGAAGGCGCCGCAGCAGACGGGATACTTGCCGTAGCCGTCTGCGCGGCCGAGTTCTTCCACTTCGGCGCCGGCGCGTTTGTAGACGCGCTTGAGATAGGGTTCGTAGTTGGAAATCATCGTATGGATGCCGTGGTCCAGCGCGCATTCGCACAGCGCAAGCAGCATCATCGAGAAGGCGCGGCCGGCATCGATATGGGGGAAGTCCCTGGCGATCGCCTCCTCGTCGATGCACATGCGCGTGCCTTCCCAGATGCCGGGGGCGATGAGATCGGCGGCGGCGGGGAACGTCTCGCGGAAGACATCGTAGAGAAGGGTCGGGCCGGTCGTCGGCATCAGGCGCATGCCGCCGTAAAGACGGGTGCGGCTGTCGTTGCACCAGACGAGATAGGCAGGCGCCAGCGCATCGTAGCTGTCGCGTTCATAGGGACCGACGACCGGAACATCCCAGCCGAGCGTATCGGCGAAAACCTTCTTGCGCAGGCGAAACATCTGGTCGAGTACGGCAGCGTATTTTTGATACTCATGTGCCTGAATGATAGCGAACATTTTGCCCTCCAGCGTTTGCAAGTCCGTGGAAGGCACAATGGTTCAGGCAGGCCGGATCGGAAATTCCCTCAGATAGGCCCCCTCAGATGAGGGGGGTCGGAATCGATGCATCTCGCCCCGGACGTGTGCAGCGTTCCGGGATAACCGCATGCATTGGAATGAAGAGCTTCAGGGATTGATGATGCGCAACTGCACGGCCCGCGAGGCGGCCGCCGAGATCGTGGCGCAGCCGAGCTTGAAGCGGGCGGTCTTCAGATAATCGCGCGTCGTGTGCTCGGATATGCCGAGGATGACCGAGATATCCTTGTAATCCTTGCCGAGTGCGGTCCAGTGCAGGCATTCGATTTCGCGCGGCGACAGGGCCGGCACCGGATCGTTCTCGCCGTGCAGCTCGTAGACGGCCTTGCGATGGATCAGATGGGCGATCTCGATCCATTCGTTGCGGCAGCGGCGGACGAGCTCGGTCCATTCGTCGACCGGAATGCGGGCATTCACCGACAGAAGCGCGCGGCGCTGCGCCTTGTCGGCAACGGGAATGGAATAGCCATTGCCGCCGATGCCGTGCTTCTGGGCGTCGACCAGCATGGCATAGGCCTCCGGCGTCGGCTCGACCTCGCTCCAGTCGAAAGGCAGTTGGCGTTCGAAGCCCTGCTTGACGATCGGGTCGACCTTCACATAGCTGTTCAGGAGATAACGCGAGACCCAGGCATCCGGATAGGTGGTGCGCACGAAGGGCGAATCGATCTTGCTGGCGATCGTCTGGGCGAGGTGGTAGGTGACGAAGTCGAGGCCATATTCCGCCTGCAGAATGCGGATGGCGCCATCCACATTGGCCGCGGCCTTGATCTGTTCGAATGCGGGTTCGAACTTTTCGCTGTAGGTATTCTCGATCATTTCCACTGCCCCAGTTCCCTCAATCCTACCGTGAGGACCGTCACAAATACAAGGCATCCCCACATATGCGGGGAATGACAATCCCGGCTCCGCCTGCTAGCGCCTTTCACGAGGAGACCTCATATGGACAGCAAGAGACCATTCGAGATTGCCGAATGCCAACAGGCCGCCAAGGGCCTGAAATCCAGTTGGCAGGACATGGCGGGCTCCGAAGCGCTGATCCGCGCCCTCGTTGCCGAACGCAACGGAGACAGCCCGCTGGCACTGTTCTGGACAGAGGTCCACCGGACGCTTTGCACGGAACTCAAGGTCTTCTGACACGGCCCGCCCCGGCGGGTTTCAGGCTTTTCCCCAATATAAGCAGGATCGGCCGGGCATCGGAATCGATGCTGCGGCGCGCCTGGCGGCGAGATGAAATCCGTGCGCGCGAACGAACACGTTTTTCAGTCTCATCCGTTTCCGATTTTGCAAGGAGAGTGTCGAGCGGCAATGTCGCGGGCAGGGGGAGCAGAAAGCGCTTATCCCCTGGATTTATGCCAATATGCTTGATGAAGCGTTTCTAATGGGAGCGGAGACGGTTTAGACTGTGCCATTGCGGCCGCTTTCTCGCAGGCGAGCCCGGCCACCGGTATCTGCACCGGCAAATGGGGCAGCGCCCATCACCCGCCCCCGTCCTTCGAGGCTCCGGCCTGCGGCCTCCACACCTCAGGATGAGGGCTGATCGTTGTGCCGCGTGGCTGGTGGGTGATCGGAGTGCCGTGTGGCTGGCGGACGATCAGTGCGCCGTGTCATGCCATTCCACAGACTCTGGCATGCTGCTTGGCTCTTAGGTGAGGCAAGCGGTGCCCTCTCTCCGCCCTCATCCTGAGGTGCCCCGCAGGGGCCTCGAAGGACGAGGGCGGCCACCGGCCACCCGCGCTCACTTGGCCTCGATTGGCCCGCGTTTCGACAAACCAGGCAAAGCCTCGTAATCCATCGCTATCAACGCCTCCTTCTTGCGGCGTGACCAGCCCTTGATCTGCCGCTCGCGGGCGATGGCGTCGATGATGAGGTCGTAGGTTTCGGTAAAGACCAGTTCGACGGGGCGGCGCTTGGCGGTATAGCCGTCATAGGTTCCGGCATTGTGCTCCCAGACACGCGCCTCGACCTCCTGCTTGGTCAGCCCGGTGTAATAAGAGCCGTCGCTGCAGCGGAGGATGTAGACAGTGACTTCCATAGCGGCAGGCTAGCATGGGGAGTGTGCAGGCAGCAATCGTGAGGCTTGAGGTGTTCCAGCCACCCCCCCTCGTCCTTCGAGGCCCCTACGGGGCACCTCAGGATGAGGGCTAATTGTGGTGCCGCATAGCGGGTGGGCTCATCGGCGTGCTGTGTGGTTGGTAGGCTGACATGGGCGCCATGTAGCTAGCGAGCGATCGGTGCGCCATGTCCACAGACTGGACGGCTGCCGCTCCGCTCTCGGCGCCACAAGCCGCACCCTCTCTCCGCCCTCATCCTGAGGTGCCCCGCAGGGGCCTCGAAGGACGAGGGCGGCCACTGACGCGAGTCAGCCGACCTTTGTCGAAGGGTTGACCCAGCCGTCGCGCGGCACTTCGGGCCGTTGCGGCTTCGGGCGAAATTTCACCAGCACCTCGCGCCCGTCGGAAGAGGCCTGCGTGCGCTCCAATTCATCGCGCTCGGCAACGGCCTGGCGCCAGTGATCATCGTCACGGCCGTGGGGACGGCCCTGTTCTTCCCAGATCGAATAAGCTCTTTTGCTGATCCATTCGTGACGTCGACTGCTCATCTATTCATTCCATTCTTTAAAGGCGTTATTCAGCAATTTTGTTCTGCAAAACCGGCGAACGGCGCTTGGCCGCCATGAGCAGGTCGAGCTCGATCGAAGAGGGCCCGAACCGGGTGAATAGGCTCTCGGCCTGTTCTCCGCCCAGGCCATATTTGGAGGCGAATTCATCAAGACTATAGGGGCGGCCGCGCAGGATCCTGCTTCGGCGCTCCGGCTCTCGGATTTGCGTCATTGGTGGTAACCCCAGACTGTTTTGCGATTATGAGAACAAAACAGATTACCGCGATAAAGGTTCCGTGAATTTTCAGCGTTTTTTCGCCTGGTCGCACCAACGGTATCCGACGGCATGGATTTTCCGGAACGATGGTCTCTGAGAAAATTTCAACTAAAACACGTTGAAATATCAGGGTGTTATGGAATTCGCTTCCGTAATGGCCGATAAATGGGCTTTACCCCGGCGCGTTACTCTATAGAATCAATCGTGTTAATCGGTTCGCAGGGGCAGCAAATCGCGCGTTCCCCGCGTTGGCGCGACCGATACCGGAGGACTTTGGCTTCCACCCATCAAGAGGAGACAGACATGATGAATGCCCTGCCGCCACTTCATGACGGCCACGCGCCGTTCAACCTCCAGCAGCTGTTTCGCGAAGCGCTCTACGCCTTCGAAGAATGGGACAGCGAATTGACCGAGCCGATCGTCACTCACGAAGGACGGGTCATCCCCATCAGCTTCGTTTTCGAAGCCATGCGCACATGCACCGATATCGTGCCGATGAATATCGTCGGCGCCGTCACCGAACGGCTGACCAAGCCGTGGGAGGGCGAAGGCCCGCTCGACCAGATGACCTTCTCGACGGCGGCGCGCGTCATGCGCGTGCTGGTGCGCAAGCGCCTTCTTGCCAATGGCACGGCCGATCTCGTCGCCGTTTCGGCCCACGCGGCCGAAGAGCAGAACCGCGACTGACGGGATGAGGATCGCGGCCAAGGCTGCGGTCCTTTTCCGCTTCCCGGCGGAACCTCGCTCATTCCCAGCCGTTTAATCCGGCATGCACAGCCCGCCGCCAGTGACGGGCGAGGAATGAATGCCATGCTGAAATCCATCGTTCATGAACTCATCGGCACACCCAGGCGCGAGCCTCGGCTACCGCAATCGCTCGAGCAGTTCCGCGACAGGAAGCGGGTTCTGATCATCTTCGCCGACGCGCAGGACGACCGCGCCGTGATTCAGGATGAATGGCTGCGCAAGGCGCATATGCGCCTCATCGAGGAAGACGTCGAGGTGTTCAGCATCGCCGGCGGCGGCGCGTTTGCGCTGTTCGACGACGACTGGGACCTCGATGCCGACGATATCAGGGAGCGGTTGCAGGGGCCGCCGTCCGGCGAGTTCGGGCTGATTCTGGTCGGGCGTGACGGAACGGTGAAGTTGCGCTCCAGCGAGCCGATGGGCGCGGAGGAAATATTCGCGGCCTTCGAGATGCTGCCGAAGAAGACGCCCTGGTAATCCTCGCAGTTTCCGCTTGAATCGGTGCTGCGGGGCGGGGAAAGCTGCGCCTGTCTTTTACGCATTCAGAGTTCGAAAGCTTCCTTGAGGCCGAGGCTCTTGCGTTCGCGCAGGTCGAGATCGGCCTCGATATGGGCGATGTGATGCAGCATCAGCCGGCAGGCGCGGTCGAGGTCGTCGCCTTCGATCGCTGCAATGATGTCGCCATGTTCGGAGTGGCCGCAGCTCGATACGGTCGACTGGCCGTAAAGCGCGATCACCAGCGACGAGCGGGCCACGAGCTCTTCCATGAAGCGCTGCATGATCGCATTGCCGGAGATTTCCGCCAGCCTCAGATGGAAATCGCCGGATGCCTTGATCTCGGCGCGCCGCGCCGTCTGGCCACGCTCGCTCATCAGGCGGCCTTCCTCCAGCAGAAGCTGCTTCAGCTGACTGATGTCATCGGCGGTGATCCGCGCCGCCGCCTCGCGCAATATGCCGGGCTCGACCAGGCGGCGGGCGGCAAAGATCTGGCGGGCCTCATCCGGCGAGGGATAGGCGACGAAGGCGCCGCGGTTTTTCGCGACGCTGACGAGGCCTTCATAGGAGAGCGCCTGCAGCGCCGCCCGGGCAAGCGTGCGGCTGACATTGAAGAGATTGCCGACATCGTTTTCCGAGAGCTTTGTGCCGGGCGAAAGTCTGCGCTCGACGATTGCTTCGCGAATGGAATCACGGATCAGTTGTGTGCTGGTTTCGGCGGAGTCTTCGGCCTGCGTGGCCTTGGCAGCGGATTTCATGAAAATCGATTTCCTGATGATCGGCAAACCATATCCGGCTTCCCGGCAAAAGTTAAACGGAATTTGTGCTCGAAGCGCCGAATGAATTGTATACGAACGTCTGCTTTAATTGCAGACAATAGCCTAAATCATGTGCAGACATTGCTGCGCCCATAAATTGCCGTCTGGCATCTGTCGTCGGCAAAATCCTTTATTCACAATGGGTTATTGCTGGTCTGCCGAACTGGCACGGGAGATGCATCGCCTTGTTCGAACAGGGGAAGGCATGATGTCGAAAGCGGCAGAGATCGATATAGTATCCGTTTCGAAGGTGTACGGGGCGACGACAGCGGTCCAGGCGATCAGCCTGAAGATTCCGGCCGGCTCCTATTGCTGCTTCCTCGGCCCGTCCGGCTGCGGCAAGACCTCGACGCTGCGCATGATCGCCGGCCATGAGAGCATTTCCTCGGGCGATATCCGGCTTGGCAGAACAGTCGTCACCGATTTTCCGCCGGCCAAGCGCGGCACGGCGATGATGTTCCAGTCCTATGCGCTGTTTCCGCATCTCGACCTGATCGACAATGTCGCCTTCAGCCTGAAGATGAAGGGCGTCGACAAGGCGGAGCGCCGCGCCAAGGCGCTCGAGATGCTGAAGCTGATGCAGATGGAGCCCTATGCCTCCAGGCGGCCGGCCCAGCTTTCCGGCGGCCAGCAGCAGCGTGTGGCGCTGGCGCGTGCTTTGATCACCGATCCCGAAGCGCTGCTGCTCGACGAGCCGCTGTCGGCGCTCGATCCCTTCCTGAAGATCCGCATGCGCGCCGAACTGAAGAAACTGCAGAAATCGCTCGGCATCACCTTCGTGCATGTCACCCACAGCCAGGAAGAGGCGATGGCGCTCGCCGATATCATGGTCATCATGAATGACGGCCGGATCGAGCAGGCGGCGGCCCCGCGCGAGGTTTTCGAGAAGCCGGCCACCGCCTTCGTCGCCCGCTTCATGGGCGATCACAACGTGCTCACCGGCCGGGTGACATCGAGCGAGGACGGCGTGCTCGTCATGACCGTGCCGGAGGGGCAGAGCTTTTCCGTGCGCGGCGAGGGCAGGGAGGTCGGCGAAGCTGTCGATATCGGCATCCGCACCGATCGCGTGCGCCTGCAGGTGGCGACCGAATGGACGCTCGGCTTCAACGGCATCGTCTCCAATGTCGAATATCGCGGCTCTTCCGTAAAAATCACCGTTCTCGGCGCCGGCAGCGACGACTTCACCGTCATCTCGGACGACGGCGACTATTTCGCCCGGCCGGTTTCAGTCGGCGATGCCGTCTCGCTCAGCTGGGCGCTCGAGGACGCCGTGCTTCTCGGCCGATCTCCTGCGTGAACAATCACCATCAACAACCATCCTTCCACATCAACAAAAAGGGGAACTGACATGACGACTGAAACGACATCGAACGCGGGCAAAGGTCTATCCCGCCGCACGCTCCTGAAGACGGGTGCTGCCGCCGTCGGCGCCATCGCCGGCTCCGGTGCCATCACCGGCTTTCCCACCATATGGGCGAAGACGAACATCACGCTTCGCCAGTTCGGCACCGGTGTTTCGAACATCAATGCCATCGCCGAGAAGTGCAAAGCCGATCTCGGCATCACGCTGGAGATGACGGCGACCGATTCCGACGCCGCCGCCCAGCGCGCCGTCACCCAGCCCGACAGCTACGACATCGCCGACGTCGAATACTGGATCGCCAAGAAGGTGTTCCCAACAGGCGTCCTGCAGCCGATGGACGTCAAGAAGCTGAAATATTACGACAAGATCGTGCCGCTGTTCATCAACGGCAAGCTCAAGGCGGACAGCGTCATTGCTCAGGGCACGGCCCCGCACACCGTCGGCTTCGTCGAAGCCCAGGGTTCCAAGAAATTCGCCAAGGAACCGACGCAGTGGATGACGATGGTTCCCACCATCTACAATGCCGACACGCTCGGCATCCGCCCCGACTTGACCGGCCGTCCGATCACCAGCTGGGCCGACATTCTCGATCCGGCCTTCAAGGGCAAGACCGCGATCCTCAACATCCCGTCGATCGGCATCATGGATGCGGCGATGATCATGGAAGCCGCCGGCAAGATCAAATATGCCGACAAGGGCAACATGACCAAGGAAGAGATCGACAAGACGATCGAATTCCTGATCAAGACCAAGGGCGACGGCCAGTTCCGCGCCTTCTGGAAGTCGTTCGACGAGTCGGTCAACCTGATGGCCTCGGGCGAAGTCGTCATCCAGTCGATGTGGTCGCCTGCTGTCGCTGCCGTCCGCTCCAAGGGCATTGCCTGCACCTTCCAGCCGCTCAAGGAAGGCTACCGCGCCTGGGGCGGCGGCCTCGGCCTTGCCGCACACCTCAAGGGCGCTGAGCTCGATGCGGCTTACGAATACATCAACTGGTACACGTCGGGCTGGGTCGGCGGCTATCTCAACCGCCAGGGCTATTATTCCGCCTGCATGGACACCGCCAAAGAGTTCATGTCGGCCGACGAATGGGGCTACTGGATCGAAGGCAAGCCGGCGCAGGGCGATATCCTCTCCCCCGAAGGCAAGGTCATGGAAAAGGCCGGCGCCGTGCGCGACGGCGGTTCCTTCGAAGCCCGCATGGGCGCGGTCGCCTGCTGGAACTCGGTCATGGACGAGGACCGCTACATGGTCCGCCGCTGGAACGAGTTCATCGCGGCTTGATCGGCGAGGGGGCGGAGAAGCATTGTCTTTCGCTGATGCTCAAGACGTCGCTCCGCTCCGCCCCCTCATCCGCCCTTCGGGCACCTTCTCCCCGCTGGGGAGAAGAGGGAGTTCGAGACTGGGGGCGCGTACTGCAAGTTCATCGAGGCGTAACCGGTTGCCGCTTTCCCCTCCCCAACCCTCCCCACAAGGGGGAGGGAGCCCAGAGGCGGTGCGGCACAGTAGCTCCCTCCCCCTTGTGGGGAGGGTTGGGGAGGGGTCTTTTTGAGTCCTCCTCATCCCAAAGCAAGGTCCGCGGTGGCGCAGGCGCTGCCGCGATTCCCTTCTCCCCAGCGGGGAGAAGGTGCCGGCAGGCGGATGAGGGGGCGGCATCCTCTACCGTGCCTGTCAATGAGATAACGGAGAACGGGATATGGCAACCATCGCAGTAGACACGGAAGAGGGCGCCCGCGGCAGACGTTCTTTCCGCCTCTCCCCCTCAGCCATCTCCTATCTCCAGGCAACACCGCTGATCGTCATTCTCGGCTTCTTTTTCCTGCTGCCGATCGCGATGATATCGGTCGTCAGCTTCTGGGATTACGATTTCGCCGGCCTCTATCCCGATTTCCTCACCATGAACTACACCGACACGCTCGGTTCATGGGTAACGTGGAAGACCTATCTCAACACGCTGAAATTCACCGCCATCGTCTGGGCGCTGACGCTCGTCATCGGTTTCTGGGTCGCCTATTTCCTGGCCTTCCACGTCCGCAAGACCTCGACGCAGATGATCCTTTTCCTCGTCTGCACCGTGCCGTTCATGACCTCGAACATCATCCGCATGATCTCGTGGATCCCGGTGCTCGGGCGCAACGGCCTCGTCAATTCGGCGCTGATCGAAATGGGCGTCATCCCCAAGCCGATCGAATGGCTGCTCTATTCCGACTTCGCCGTCGTGCTCGCCATGGTGCATCTCTATACGCTGTTCATGGTGACGCCGATCTTCAACACGCTGATGCGCATCGATCGGTCACTGTTCGAGGCGGCGCGGGATGCCGGGGCGTCGAGCTGGCAGGTATTGTGGAACGTCGTCATTCCGCTTGCCAAGCCCGGCATGGCGATCGGCACGATCTTCGTCGTCACGCTTGTGATGGCCGATTTTTCCACCGTGCAGGTGATGTCCGGCGGCCAGAGCGCTTCGGTGGCGCTGATGATGAAAAACCAGATGTCGCTGCTGCAATATCCGGCCGCCGCCGCCAATGCCGTGGTGCTGCTGGCCGTGGTGCTCTTGATGGTCGCGGCCATCCTGCGTGTCGTCGACATCCGCAAGGAGCTTTGAGATGAACCACGAAAAACGCGGCCTCGAATTCTATCTGCTGGCGATTTTCTTCATCGTCTTCGTACTGTTCCTCTACGGCCCGCTTTCGGCGATCCTGATCCTCTCCTTCCAGGGGCCGGACGGCGGGCTGACCTTCCCGATGAACGGCGTTTCCACCCATTGGTTCTTCAACCTGTTCGAAAAGCAGGCGGTCGGCGATTTCGGCGCCTCGTTCCGGCGTTCCTTCACCCTCGGGCTGATGGTGATGGTGGTAACGGTCGTCGTGTCGCTGCTTGCCGGCCTTGCCTTCCGCCGCCGTTTCCGGGGTTCGACGGCGCTGTTCTATGCGACGGTCGCCAGCCTCGTCGTGCCGTCGATCATCATTTCGCTCGGCATCGGCGTCGTCTTCCAGGAGGGTGGGTTGAAGCCTGCCTGGTATTCCTCGGCCTTCGGCGCGCATTTGACCTGGACGCTGCCCTTCGGCGTATTGATCATGTTTGCCGTCTTCAACCGTTTTTCGCCTGCCTATGAAGAGGCGGCGCGCGATCTTGGCGCCAGCTCCTGGCAGACCTTCCGCCATGTCGTGCTGCCGATGATCGCGCCGAGCCTGATCGGCGTCGGCCTGTTCGGTTTCACGCTCTCCTATGACGAATTCGCCCGCACCTTGATGACCTCCGGCAGCTACAATACCTTGCCGCTTGAAATCTACGGCATGACGACCAATGTCACGACGCCGGTGCTCTATGCGCTCGGCACGGTGACGACACTGTTTTCCTTCACCATCATTCTCATTGCGCTCGGTGTCATGACCATGCTCAGCCGGCGACAGGCAAAGATAGACTGATATGCGCATCCTCATCGTCAATCCGAACACCACTGTTTCCATGACCGAGAAGGCCGCGACCGCCGCACGCGCGGTGGCGGCATCCGGCACCGAGATCATCGCCGCCACCTCGCGTATGGGGCCGGTCTCCATCGAGGGGCATTATGACGGCGCGCTGGCGATCCCCGGTTTGCTCTTGGAACTGAAGGAGCGGCAGGCGGCGGGTTACGACGCGGCGGTCATTGCCTGCTTCGACGACACTGGGCTCGAAGCGGCGCGGAGCTTCGCCGATGTGCCGATCCTCGGTCTTTGCGAATCGGCCGTGGTGACGGCGAGCTTCCTGGCGCAGCGCTTCACCGTGGTGACGACGCTGGAGCGGTCACGGGTGCTGATCGACAATCTGGTGCGCCGCTACGGCATGGGGGAGCGCGCCAAGGTGCGCGCCTGCGATATTCCGGTGCTGGAGCTGGAAGATGCCGCCTCGGGCGCGATCGGCAAGCTCCGGGCCGAGATCGAGCGGGCTCTTGTCGAAGACGGGGCCGAGGCGATCGTGCTCGGCTGTGCCGGCATGACGGATCTTGCCCGGGAATTGCAGAATATCTACGGCGTGCCCGTCGTCGACGGTGTCGCAGCCGCTGTCAAGCAGGCCGAGGCGCTGGTGTCGCTCGGGCTTTCCACCAGCAAGCGCGGCTCCTATGCCTCGCCGCTGCCGAAACCCTTTATGGGCGCGATGAGCGGTTTCTCGCCGGCCGCGAAAATCGGCTGAGCCATGGCCGTCTCCTTCGATTTCAAAGCGCTCAGCGAGCGCGAACGCTACAAGCTGATGATCGGCACGATCATTCCGCGGCCGATCGCGCTGGTGACGACGGTCGACGAGCACGGCCGGATCAACGCGGCCCCCTTCAGCTTCTTCAACTGCCTGTCGGCCGATCCGCCGATCCTGGCGATCGGCGTCGAGAACAATGCCGACATGTCGTTCAAGGATACCGGTCACAATATCCGCATGACCGAGGTTTTCACCGTCAACATCGTCTCCTTCGCCATCGCCGAGGCGATGCATGTCTGCGGCAGCAAATATCCGCGCGGCGTCGACGAGTTGAAGGAAGCCGGGTTGACGGCGATGCCGGGCGAGAAGGTTGCTTCCCCCTTCATCGCCGAAGCACCGGCCGCCTTCGAATGCCGGCGGCATGTGACGCTGGAGCTTGGACGCTCGCGGCAGATTATCCTCGGCGAAATCGTCTATGCGCATTACCGCGACGGTGTCGTCGATCCGCAACGGCTGCATGTCGATCCGGCCGCGGTCGATGCCATTGCGAGACTGGGCGGCGACACCTGCGCCACAACACGCGAGCGTTTCGAGATGCTGACGCCGAAGCTCTGACGTCTCCATACCCCAAGTTTTGCTTTACTTTTTCTCTTCTGGTGAGAATGGTCTGCAGCGTATCTTTGCAGGAGAGGAGCGCCTATTATGACAATCGAGAACGATCTCAGCCGGATCGCCGAGCAGGAAAAGGCGCTGAGCTTCGACGCCTTCGATCTCACCACTGCCTGGCAGCTCGGTAAGCTTCTGCAGGAACTCGCCACCGAGCGCGGCCTCGGCATCGCGATTGATGTGACGCTGCATTCGATGCCGGTCTTCTACGCGGCATTGCCGGGCGTCACACCCGATAACGTCAACTGGGTGCGCCGCAAGCGTAACATGGTGCTGCGTTATTTCCGCAGCAGCTATGCGTCCGGGCTGAAGCTCAGCAAGGATGGCAAGACCGTCGAGGACAACGGGCTTGATGGTGCCGACTATGCGCCGCATGGCGGCAGTTTTCCGATCAACGTCAAGGGCACCGGCTGCATCGGCGCGGTCACCGTTTCGGGTCTGCCGCAGCGCGACGACCACAATCTCGCGGTCGAGGCCTTGGCGCTGATGCTGGCGAAGGATCTGGATACGCTGCGGCTCGCTCCGCTCTGAGGCGGGATCTGCCGTAATTTCGACAGAAAAAAGCCATGAAAAATGCAAAATCGCGTCGCCGCTCCAGTGACGCGGGCTTGTCCTGTGGTTAAGGTGCGGCATCGCCCTCCTTAACCTTCCCGGGACGCCATGATCCGCCTGTTCCTTGCGCTTGCCGCCGCCATCGGCTTCGGCCTTCTCCTTGCCTCCTGCAACACGCTCTCCAAGGAGGAATGTGTCGCCGCCGACTGGCGGGTGATCGGTGAAAGTGATGGCGCCGCCGGCTACGAGCCGCAGCAGCGTTTCGCCGCCCATGCGAAATCCTGCGAGCGGGTGAAGATCGTGCCCGATCAGACGATCTGGTTCCAGGGATATCAGTCCGGCCTGGTGCGTTATTGCACGCCGCTCAGCGGGCTGGCGCGCGGCCAGGCGGGCAGCGGCTATGCCAATGTCTGCCCGCCCGAAACCGCATCGGGCTTCCTGCGCGGCTTCAATATCGGAGCCAAGCAGCACGGGCTGCAGGAGCGCCTCAATTCGATGCAGAACGATTACAGCTCCAAGGAGACTGAAATCGACGAGCTTTCCGACAGGCTGAAAGATGCCAAGGATGGGGACCGGTCTGAGCTTCGCCGGCGGATCGAGGATCTCGAAGACGACATGCACGACATCCGCCGCGACCAGCGCGACGTGCAGGATGAACTCGACCGTGCAAACGAGGATGTCGAATGGTTCCAGCGCAACCCCACCGCCGAATTGCGGGCGCCGGGTTATTGAGCTTTACAGCCCCGCGCCTTTTCTAACGCGCGGGGCATGCTGAACCCTGGATGGGTGCCTCAGAGCTTGCCGCCGGCCTCGGTGATGCCTTTCGTCAGGCTGCCCGTTGCCGGAAAGAGCGGGATGAGGCAGGCCTGCAGGGCGTGGTAGATATCGCCCTTGCCGGGGAAGAGCGAATGGGCGGGGACGAGATCTTCGGTCAGTTCCTCGTGCCAGCCGCCATTCTTATGGTCGATGAAGGCGCGCTCGATCACGTTCCAGATCTTGCGGTAGCTCTCCTCGTGGAAATCGCTCGGCAGATGTTCATTGAGGAAATGGGCGGCAGCCGCACCTTCGCAGGCCGGCCACCAGAGCTTGTTGCGCTTGGCGGGCTTGTCGTCCCAATCGAGCGTATAGAAGAAGCCGCCCTTGTCGTTGTCCCAGCCGAGCGCCATCGATTGGGCGAAAAGGGCCTTGGCCGCATCCGGCATCCATTCGATGCGTTTGCCGCCGAGCGCCCAGAGCTGCAGGATCAGGCGCGCCCATTCCAGCCAGTGGCCGGGCGTCGTGCCGGCCGGGCGGAACATTTCGTTCGGATGGTAGTAAGACTTGTCGAGGTTCCATTCGGCGTCGAAATGCTCGGCGACGCGCCAGTCGACCGAACCGGCCGTGCGGCGGATGACGAGGTCGGCGATACTTTCGGCCTTGGTGAGGTATTCCTTTTCGCCGGTCGCCTCGAAGGCGGCCATCAGCGCTTCGGTCAGGTGCATGTTGGAATTCTGGCCGCGATAGGCGCCGCCGTCGAGCGGCTGCCAGTCGGCGGTGAATTCCTCGGCGATCGCGCCGTGTTTTGCCTCCCAGAACCTGACGTTCAGGATCTCGGTGATATCGTCGAGCATGCCGTCGGCAAGCGGATGGCCGATCATCTTGGCGGAGGAGGCGGCGAGCAGCACGAAAGCATGGCCGTAACCCTGCTTGTTGGTATCGACCGGGCCGTCATTGTTCAGCGACCAGAAATAGCCGCCATTCCTGCGGTCGCGATGATGGTTCCAGAGATAGTCCATGCCATGGTCGACGAGGTCGCCAGCGCCCGGGCGGCCGAGCAGGGCGCCGATCGAGAAACAATGGATCGCGCGCGCTGCGATATGGATGCCGCGCACCTGGCCCTCGGCGTCGAGCGGCCTGCCTTGGTCGTCGAGATCGTAGAAGCCGCCCTTCGGGTTGACCGAATTGTGCTGGAAGAAATCGAAAAGGCCGTTTGCCTGCGCCAGCAGCCAGCCGCGATGGTAGGCGCGGGTCGTCCAGTTTCCAAGCGCGGTGTTGCCGGTTGCGGGTGCCATGATGCTCCTCCGATTTCGTGCACAAGCGTCGCAAACGCCTATATAGAGGTCGGGCGAGTCTGTCATCGGGCAAGCTTGCAAAGCACGAAATCGACAGGCATATATTGACATAAAGATATCTTTATGTGATCTGGAAGTCTGGTCTTACGACGTCAAGGAGCCCTCCCGTGTTTGATACTCTCTTTGGTCCGGAAACGGGCAAGCGTGACGGCAGTGAAGTTTTCGCCGCTTTGAAGAAAGCCGCGAGCGAGCGCATCCTTGTTCTCGACGGCGCGATGGGCACGCAGATCCAGGGGCTCGGCTATGACGAAGACCAGTTCCGCGGAACCCGCTTCATCGGCTGCGCCTGCCATCAAAAGGGTAATAACGACCTTCTGATCCTGAGCCAGCCGGATGCGATCGAAGAGATCCATTACAAATACGCCAAGGCCGGCGCCGATATCCTCGAGACCAATACCTTCTCCTCGACCCGCATCGCCCAGGCCGATTACCAGATGGAAGGCGAGGTCTATGCGCTGAACAAGGAAGGTGCGGAGATTGTGCGCCGTGCGGCAATCCGCGCCGAGCGCGAGGACGGCCGCCGCCGCTTCGTGGCCGGCGCCATCGGCCCGACCAACCGCACCGCCTCGATCTCTCCCGACGTCAACAATCCCGGTTTCCGCGCCGTCACCTTCGACGATCTGCGCTCCGCCTATGGCGAGCAGATCGACGGGCTGATCGACGGCGGCGCCGACATCATCCTGATCGAGACGATCTTCGACACGCTGAACGCAAAGGCTGCGATCTTCGCCTGCGAGGAGCGTTTCGAGGCCAAGGGCGTGCGTCTGCCGGTGATGATCTCCGGCACGATCACCGACCTTTCCGGCCGCACGCTGTCCGGCCAGACGCCGTCGGCCTTCTGGAACTCGGTGCGCCACGCCAATCCCTTCACGATCGGCCTCAATTGCGCGCTCGGCGCCAATGCGATGCGCCCGCACCTCCAGGAACTCTCAGGCGTCGCCGACACCTTCATCTGCGCCTATCCGAATGCCGGGCTGCCGAACGAGTTCGGCCAGTATGACGAAACGCCGGAGCTGATGGCGGCGCAGATCGACAGCTTCGCCCGCGAAGGCCTGGTCAACATCGTCGGCGGCTGCTGCGGCTCGACGCCGGAACATATCAGGGCGATCGCCGAGACCGTGGCCAAGTACAAGCCGCGTGAGATTCCCGAGCACCGCCCCTTCATGTCGCTGTCGGGTCTCGAACCTTTCGAGCTGACCAAGGACATTCCTTTCGTCGACGTCGGCGAGCGCACCAACGTCACCGGCTCGGCGAAGTTCCGCAAGCTGATCACCAATCACGACTACACCGCAGCGCTCGATGTCGCGCGCGACCAGGTCGAGAACGGCGCCCAGGTGATCGACATCAATATGGACGAAGGCCTGATCGATTCCGAAAAGGCGATGGTCGAGTTTCTCAATCTGATCGCCGCGGAGCCTGACATCGCCCGCGTGCCCGTGATGATCGACAGTTCGAAATTCTCGATCATCGAATCCGGCCTGAAGCGGGTGCAGGGCAAGCCGATCGTCAATTCGATCTCGCTGAAGGAAGGCGAGGAGAATTTCCTCGCTCAGGCGCGGTTGCTGCACAATTATGGTGCTGCCGTCGTCGTTATGGCCTTCGACGAGACGGGGCAGGCCGACAGCTATGAGCGCAAGGTGGAAATCTGCACGCGCGCCTACAAGCTGCTGACGGAAAAGATCGGTTTCCCGCCCGAAGACATCATCTTCGATCCGAATATCTTCGCGGTCGCCACCGGCATCGAAGAGCACAATAATTACGGCGTCGATTTCATCGAGGCGACGCGGACGATCCGTCAGCGCATGCCGCTCGTGCATATTTCCGGCGGCGTCTCCAACCTGTCCTTCTCGTTCCGCGGCAACGAGCCGGTGCGCGAGGCGATGCATGCCGTGTTCCTCTACCATGCCATCCAGGCGGGCATGGACATGGGCATCGTCAATGCCGGCCAGCTCGCCGTCTACGACAACATCGACCCCGAGCTGCGCGAGGCCTGCGAGGACGTGGTGCTGAACCGGCGTCCCGACAGCACCGAGCGGCTGCTCGAAGTGGCCGAGCGTTTCCGTGGCGCCGGCGCCCGTGAGGGCCGCGTCCAGGACCTCTCCTGGCGCGAATGGAGCGTCGAGAAGCGCCTCGAACATGCGCTCGTCAACGGCATTACCGAATATATCGAAGCCGATACGGAGGAGGCGCGCCAGCAGGCCGCCCGTCCCCTGCACGTCATTGAAGGGCCGCTGATGGCCGGCATGAATGTTGTCGGCGACCTGTTCGGTTCCGGCAAGATGTTCCTGCCGCAGGTGGTAAAATCCGCCCGTGTCATGAAGCAGGCGGTTGCCGTCCTGCTTCCCTACATGGAAGAGGAAAAGCGCCTCACCGGTGGCGATGACCGGCAATCGGCCGGCAAGATCCTGATGGCGACGGTCAAGGGCGATGTGCACGATATCGGCAAGAACATCGTCGGCGTCGTGCTCGCCTGCAATAATTACGAGATCGTCGACCTCGGCGTCATGGTGCCGGCGACGAAGATCCTCGAAACCGCAATCGCCGAAAAGGTCGATGTCATCGGCCTTTCCGGGCTGATCACGCCGTCGCTCGACGAAATGGTGCATGTCGCGGCCGAAATGGAACGTCAGGGCTTCGAGATCCCGCTGCTGATCGGCGGCGCCACAACCAGCCGCGTGCACACGGCGGTGAAGATCCATCCCGGCTACAACAAGGGGCAGGCGGTCTACGTGACCGATGCGAGCCGCGCCGTCGGCGTCGTCTCGGCGCTGCTCTCGCCGGAAACGCGGCAGGGCTATGTCGACGATGTGAGAGCCGAATATGCCAAGGTGGCGGCGGCGCACGCCCGCAGCGAAGCGGAGAAGGTGCGCCTGCCTTTGTCGCGGGCTCGGGAGAATGCGCATAAGGTCGACTGGTCGGCCTACAAGCCGACAAAGCCGGAGTTCTTCGGCACACGGGTGTTCGAGGATTACGATCTGGCCGAGCTCGCGAGATACATCGATTGGACGCCGTTCTTCCAGACCTGGGAATTGCGCGGCCGTTACCCCGCCATTCTCGAAGACGAGAAGCAGGGCGAGGCGGCGCGTGCGCTCTGGGCCGATGCCCAGGCCATGCTCAAGAAGATCATCGACGAGAAGTGGTTCCGCCCCCGCGCCGTTATCGGCTTCTGGCCGGCCGGCGCCGTCGGCGACGATATCCGCCTGTTCACCGACGAGAGCCGGAAACAGGAGCTTGCAACCTTCTATACGCTGCGCCAGCAGCTCTCGAAGCGGGACGGCCGGGCGAACGTGGCGCTGTCGGACTTCGTCGCACCTGTTGCAAGCGGTGTGCAGGATTATGTCGGCGGCTTCGTGGTGACATCAGGCATCGAGGAAATCGCCATCGCCGAACGTTTCGAGCGGTCGAACGACGACTATTCCTCTATCCTCGTCAAGGCGCTGGCCGACCGCTTCGCCGAAGCTTTTGCCGAGCGCATGCATGAGCAGGTACGACGGGAATATTGGGGCTATGCGAGGGATGAGCAGCTCAGCAACGAAGACCTCATCACTGAAGCCTATGCCGGCATCCGCCCCGCGCCCGGTTATCCCGCCCAGCCCGACCACACGGAAAAGGCGACACTCTTCAAGCTGCTCGATGCGGAAAAAACCGCCGGCGTGAAGCTGACGGAAAGCTATGCGATGTGGCCCGGCTCGTCCGTATCCGGCCTCTATATCGGCCACCCCGACTCCTATTATTTCGGCGTCGCCAAGGTGGAGCGCGATCAAGTGGAAGACTATGCCAAGCGCAAGGGCATGGAGGTTTCCGAAGTCGAGCGCTGGCTTGGACCGGTGCTCAACTACGTGCCGCGCAAGACCGAAGACGAAATCGAAGATGCGGCCTGATTTGGCGAGTCTTTGCAGTGGCTTGACGCGGCGCGCTCAGGAACCGATTCAATGAATGAAAGCCGGGAAGTGATTCACTTTCCGGCTTTATGATTTTGATATGGTTCAATAATTATCTGCATTTTCGAATTCGGTAGCGGAATTCACGGTGAGGTGATATGATTAGCTAAGTTAGCTAATGAGGACTGTGATGCAGGTTACCATTCATGCCGCGAAGACCAATCTGTCGAAGTTGATCGACGCCGCCCTTTCCGGTGAGGAAGTGGTGATCGCCAAAGGGCATAAGCCTGTCGTGAAGATCATTCCGATTGCGCAATCTTCCTTCAAGATCGGCCTGCTCAAGGGACAGGTTGCTGGAAATGGGCCGGACTTTTTCGAGCCCATGGATGGAAGCGATCTTGCTGCCTGGGAAGGGATCGAGTGAATTCGCTTCTGCTCGACACCCATGCCTGGGCATGGTCGCTGACCGGCGACGAGCGGCTCTCGGCCAAGGCGGTCGCTCTGATCGAAAGAGCGGAGGCTATTTTCGTCAGCCCGATATCTTTGTTTGAAATCGGGCAGAAGGTTCGTCTGGGCAAATGGCCAGAGATGGAACCTTTCATCGGCCGGCTGCCGGAACTGCTGCAGGAGCAGGGTGGCATTGCCGCGGGCCTGACACCGGAAATCTGTCTGGCTGCAGCCATGATGGACTGGACGCATCGCGATCCGTTCGACCGGCTTCTTGCCGCGACCGCCATGCAGAACGGGATACCGATCATTTCCGCCGATGCGATCTTCGACGAACTCGCCGGAAACCAGCTTTGGATCGCCCGCTTCTGGTAGGCTCAGGTCACTCCGATCGTTAGCTCGGCGACGAAATCATAGGCATCGCCGCGATACAGCGAGCGGGTGAATTCCACGGCGCGGCCGGAGCCGAGATAGGAGATGCGTTCGATCGACAGGCCGGCCGCACCCACGGAGACGCCGAGAAGCTGGGCGTCGGCTTCCTTCATATTGGTTGCCGAAATGCGCTGGACGGCGCGCACCGGACGGACGTTGAGGCGTTCGAGTTCGGCGTAGAGCGAATTGCTGACGGCGGAGGGATCGGGGAGGAATTCGCCGGAGACGCTGGCATTCTCGATTGCCAGCGGCTGGTCGTCGGCGATGCGCAGGCGCGAGAGGCGCGAAACCTTCACGCCCGCGGCGAGGCCAAGGATCATCATCTCGTCGGGTGAGGGGGTATGAATGCCCTTATGCAACCATTCCGAGCGGGAGGACATGCCGCGGCGTGCCATGTCTTCGGTGAAAGAGGTGAGCTGCGACAGACGCTGCTCGACCTTGGAGACCGGCTTGGCGACAAAGGTGCCCGAGCCGTGGCGGCGCACCAGCAGGCCGTCGGCGACGAGTTCGTCGATCGCCTTGCGTACGGTGACCCGGCTGACGGCGGCAAGTTCGGCGATGTCGCGCTCCGGCGGCAGCGCGTCGCCGTGACCAAGCGTGCCGGCGCGCACGGCCTCTTCGAGCGTGCGGCGGAGCTTGACGTAGAGCGGGCCGGTGCCGGCCGCCTGCAGGCGTTCCAGGGAGAGGATTGTGGCGAGATCGTCGGTCATGCCGCACCTCTCCGTCGCTCGTTCAGGAGCTTGACCGCAAGTTCCACCGCGCCGTGAAGGGCATCGTTTTTCGGCTTGGCAAGCAGCGGCCTGTAGCGTTGGGGAAGCCAGGGCTCATAGGCTTCCGCAAGGCCGCCAAGCAGGCAGATTGACGGGCATCCGGGCCAGAGCAGCGCTTCGAGGCTTTCACCGATCGCCGTTGCCGCGTCCGTGACGATGCCGATCGCGACCGTATCGCCCCTCATTGCGTAGTCGAAGACAACAGGCGCGTAGCGGGCAAAATCCGTCGGTCTTGCCGAATGGGCGAATTCGACGATGCGCTCGGGATCGTTGCCGTATTCGGCCATGACCGATTCGGTGATCGCGGAAGCCGGGCGTACGCCGTCGTGGGCGAGCAGCGATCGTTCCATCAGGTCGCGGCCCAGGCGGGCGCCGCTTGCCTGGTCGCCGACGACGAAGCCCCAGCCGCCGATGCCGTTCAGCCGTCCCTCTTTCCGGGCGTTATAGACCGAGCCGGTGCCGAAGGCGCCGACGATGCCGTCGGCATCGCCGAGCGCGCCCTGCAGGGCGATCAGCGCGTCGGTAACAATGCGGCCTTCGGCAAAGGGCAGGGCCTTTTCGACTCGCTGGCCATAATCCGTGACATTGGCGCCGGCGACTCCGACGACCGCTGCGACGGAGGAAATTGTTTCCGCGGCGAGCCCGGCATCGCGCAAAGCCTGCCGGGCGGAGTCGACGATATTGAGAAGAGAATTGTCCAGATCGGACAGGATATTGGCAGGCCCCGATTTGCCGCGGCCGATGATAGTGCCGTTTCTGTCCGCGACCGCGGCCCGGCAGCTCGTTCCGCCGCCATCTATGCCGATTGCAAGCTCCGTCATCGGACCTCCGAATACGCCGTTCCCACCTGTTTTTCATACAATACCAAAAAAATACCATTTACCAAGTGGGAATGGCGGAGAAATTACACCTTTTTATCTTGTTGATTTTACTTAATAAAAATTTTTAATGAAGCCGTGTTGGCCAAAAAGTTAAAATTCGTCTGGACAATTGGTATTTTTTTGGCCTTAATTCGACAAAAGGGAACAGCGTTTCGAAGCCCACGAAAACCGGCAGCAAAGCCAAGCCGGAACCGCTTCGAGGATGATGCCAGAACACCAGCGGCCTGTCGGGCCGGCGATGGAATTCAGGCATCCATTGGCTTTCCCATTATTTTTCGGCGCGTCCGGTGCAGGTCACCGAACAGCGCGCAGTCCGGCCGCAGGCGATCCGCCTTTGCGTCCGTCGAGCTTTCGGGGCCGGCAGTCGCTGGCGGTCCTCCAAGGGGCGTTGGGTGTTTCCTCAAGCACGCCAACCGCTTGTTTCAGATCGAAAACGGCGCCTTCCGGCGCCTGAAAACAGGAGAGGGAAATGAAAAACACTGCTCTGAAAAGCTTCCTGCTTGCCTCAAGCCTGCTGACATCGGCAGGTCTCGTCCATGCCGCCGACGTCACGCTGACGGTCGAAAGCTGGCGTAACGACGACCTGCAGATCTGGCAGGAGAAGATCATCCCGGCGTTCGAAGCCAAGAATCCGGGCATCAAGATCGTCTTCTCGCCGACCGCTCCGACCGAATACAATGCTTCGCTGAACGCCAAGCTCGATGCCGGCTCCGCAGGCGATATCATCACCTGCCGTCCGTTCGACGCCTCGCTCGAACTCTTCAACAAGAAGCAGCTTGTCGACATCACCAGCCTGCCCGGAATGGAGAACTTCTCAGCCGTCGCCAAGGCGGCATGGTCGACCGACGACGGCAAGTCGACCTTCTGCGTGCCGATGGCTTCGGTCATCCACGGCTTCATCTACAACAAGGATGCCTTCGACAAGCTCGGTATATCCGTGCCGAAGACGCAGGACGAGTTCTACGCGGCGCTCGACAAGATCAAGGCCGACGGCACCTATATTCCGCTCGCCATGGGCACGAAGGACCTCTGGGAAGCCGCCACGATGGGCTACCAGAACATCGGCCCGAACTACTGGAAGGGTGAAGAAGGCCGCGACGCCCTGATCGCGGGCAAGCAGAAGCTGACCGATGCCGACTGGGTCAAGCCCTATGAAGAGCTGGCCAAGTGGAAGCCCTATCTCGGCGACGGTTTCGAAGCCCAGACCTATTCTGACAGTCAGAACCTCTTCACCCTCGGACGCGCCGCCATCTATCCGGCCGGCTCCTGGGAAATCGCGCTGTTCAACACGCAGGCGCAGTTCAAGATGGGCGCCTTCCCGCCGCCGGTTCCGAAGTCCGGCGATCAAGGCTATATCTCCGACCATCCGGATATCGGCGTCGCCCTGAATGCCAAGAGCAAGCATGCCGAGGAAGCCAAGAAGTTCCTGAGCTGGGTCGCTTCGCCCGAGTTCGCCGACATCTATGCGAACTCGCTGCCGGGCTTCTTCAGCCTGAACTCCAATCCGGTCAAGATGTCCGATCCGCTTGCCCAGGAATTCGTCTCCTGGCGGGGCCCGTACAAGTCGACCGTGCGCTCGACCTACCAGATCCTGTCGCGCGGCACGCCGAACCTCGAAAACGAGACCTGGGTGGAATCGGCCAACGTGATCAACGGCACGGATACGCCGAAGGTCGCTGCCGAGAAGCTGCAGAAGGGCCTCGACAGCTGGTACAAGCCGGCGAAGTAACCGTGAAACCCCTCCCCAACCCCTCCCCACAAAGGGGAGGGGCTTAGGCTGTCGCAAATGCGCGGTTTTGGTGGAGAGGGGATCACGCCGCGGGTCTTCTTCCCCCTTGTGGGGAAGATGGCCGGCAGGCCAGAAGGGGTCTTTCGTCATGCGAAAGCATGGCGGCTCGCGATAGCGAAGACGTGCCCTGCCGTGTGGATGAACCGAATCCAGCCCCAGGATCTATCTGTGCTGTGCTTCAATGCCAGCCGATAACAACAAGGCAAAAGCCATGAGCCCAACCGACAACGCGGCCGATATCGTCCCGATCAAGCGCCCGGTGCGCTGGCACATCTTCGTCTTCATGCTGCCCGCCGTAATCGTCTATTCTGCCGTCATGGTGCTGCCGCTGATCGAAACGCTGAGGCTTTCGCTCTACAATACGGTCGATGGGCAGCCTGCCTTCGTCGGGCTTGCGAATTTCAAGGTGCTGTTCGGCGATCCGCGCTGGGCGCATGATTTCTGGAACGCACTCGTCAACAACCTGATCTTCTTCGCCATCCACATGTGCGTGCAGAACCCGATCGGCATTGCGCTGGCGGCCCTGCTTTCGGTGCCGAAGCTCAGGGGCGTCGCCTTCTACCGCACGGCGATGTTCCTGCCGACGCTGCTCTCCTTCGTCATCGTCGGCTTCATCTGGAAGTTGATCCTGTCGCCGATCTGGGGTGTCGCGCCCTGGATGCTCGATCTCATCGGCTTGAAATTCCTGTTCGCCCCCTGGCTCGGTAAGCCGGGTTCGGCGCTGATTGCCGTGTCGCTGATCTCCAACTGGCAATATATCGGCATTCCGATGATGTTGATCTATGCAGCGCTTCTCAGCATCCCGGAAGAGGTGATCGAGGCGGCCGAATGCGACGGCATTACCGGCTGGGCGCAGTTCTGGAAGATCAAGCTGCCGCTCATCCTGCCGGCGATCGGCATCATCTCGATCCTGACTTTCGTCGGCAATTTCAATGCTTTCGACCTGATCTACACGGTGCAGGGGGCGCTGGCCGGGCCTGACATGTCGACCGATATTCTCGGCACGCTGCTCTACCGCACCTTCTTCGGTTTCCAGCTGCAGCTCGGCGACCGCTCGATGGGTGCGACGATCGCCACCGTGATGTTCCTCATCATCCTCGCCGGCGTCTCGCTTTATCTCTTCGTCATCCAGCGGCGCATGCGTCGCTACCAGTTCTGAGGAGCGCGCATGTCCAAGGCACGCACATCTCCCATCCGCACCGGCCTCGTGCATCTGGCGCTCAGCGCCTATACGCTGGTCGCGCTGTTTCCTGTCTTCCTCACCATTGTCAACTCGTTCAAGGATCGCGCCTCGATCTTCCGCGAGCCGCTGATGGTGCCGACGCCGTCGACCTTCAGCCTTGTCGGCTATCAGACGGTGCTGGGGCAGGGTGACTTCGCTACCTATTTCCAGAACAGCTTCATCGTCACGATCGTCTCGATCCTGCTGGTGCTGCTTTTCGGCGCCATGGCGGCCTTCGCACTGTCGGAATATCGCTTCCGCGGCAATATGCTGCTCGGGCTCTATATGGCGATCGGCATCATGATCCCGATCCGCCTCGGCACGGTGGCGATCCTGCAGGGCATGGTGGCAGCCGGTCTCGTCAATACGCTGACGGCACTTGTCCTGGTTTATACCGCGCAGGGCATACCGCTGGCGATCTTCATCCTGTCGGAATTCATGCGCACGGTTTCGGACGACCTGAAGAATGCCGGCCGTATCGACGGGCTTTCCGAATATGCGATCTTCTTCCGCCTGGTGCTCCCGCTGGTGCGCCCGGCCATGGCAACGGTCGCCGTCTTCACCATGATCCCGATCTGGAACGATCTCTGGTTCCCGCTGATCCTGGCGCCGGCAGAGGCGACCAAGACGGTGACGCTCGGCTCGCAGATCTTCATCGGCCAGTTCGTCACCAACTGGAATGCGGTGCTGGCGGCACTCTCGCTCGCCATCCTGCCGATCCTCGTCCTCTACGTCATCTTCTCGCGCCAGTTGATCCGCGGCATCACGTCGGGAGCCGTCAAATGAGCCAGGAGAAACCGATCCGTGTTCTCGTTGCCGGCCTCGGCAATATGGGCCGCAGCCATGCGCTCGCCTATCACAACAATCCCGGTTTCGAGATCGTCGGTCTCGTCAACCGCTCGACGCCAAAGCTGGAGCGCGAGCTGCAGGCCTATACGATCCATCCCGATTTCGCGACGGCGCTTGCCGAGCTGAAACCGGATCTCTGCTCGATCAACACCTATTCCGACAGCCATGCCGACTATGCCGTCGCCGCCTTCGAGGCCGGCTGCCATGTGTTCGTCGAAAAGCCGCTGGCGACCACCGTTGCCGATGCCGAGCGGGTCGTCGCGGCAGCGGAGAAGGCCGGGCGCAAGCTGGTGATCGGCTATATCCTGCGCCATCACCCGTCCTGGACGAAGCTGATCGAGGAGGCGCGCAAACTCGGGCCCCCCTATGTCTTCCGCATGAACCTCAACCAGCAGTCCAGCGGCCCGACCTGGGCGACTCACAAGTCGCTGATGCGTACGACCTCGCCGATCGTCGATTGCGGTGTGCATTATGTCGACGTCATGTGCCAGATCACCGACGCAAGGGCCGTCGAGGTGCGCGGCATGGGGCTGCGCCTGTCCGATGAGATCGCTGCCGACATGTATAATTACGGCCAGCTGCAGGTGCTGTTCGAGGACGGTTCGGTCGGCTGGTACGAGGCCGGCTGGGGGCCGATGATTTCGGAGACCGCCTTCTTCGTGAAGGATGTGATGTCGCCGAAGGGCGCGGTGTCGATCGTCATGGATCCGAACGCCAAGTCCGACGATATCGACACGCACACTAAGACATCAGTGATCCGTCTGCACACGGCCGAAACCGGCCCGGACGGCAAGTTCGTCCGGCCCGACCAGGATATGAGGATGACGGGCGAGCCCGGTCATCAGGCGCTTTGCGACCTGGAACAGGCCTTCATGCTGAGGGCGATCCGCGAGGATCTGAACCTCGATCGCCATATGACGGATGCGGTGGCGTCGCTGCGCATCTGCCTCGCCGCCGATGAGAGCGTGCGCACCGGCCAGCCGGTCAGATTGTAAGGGAAAAACAGTGGGATCGCTTCAACTCAAATCCATCCGCAAGACCTATGGCACGCATGAGGTGCTCAAAGGTATCGACCTCGAGGTCAAGGACGGCGAATTCGTCATCTTCGTCGGACCGTCGGGCTGCGGGAAGTCGACGCTCTTGCGCAGCATTGCCGGTCTCGAGGACGTCACGTCGGGCGCTGTCGTCATCAACGGCCGCGACGAGACACTGACGCCGCCGGCCAAGCGCGGCATTGCCATGGTGTTCCAGTCCTATGCGCTCTATCCGCATCTGACGGTCAAGGACAATATGGGCCTTGGTCTCAAGCAGGCCGGTACGGCCAAAGAGGAGATCGACAGCCGAGTCGGCAAGGCGTCCGGCATGCTGTCGCTGGAACCTTATCTCGCACGCCGGCCGGCCGAACTATCAGGCGGTCAGCGGCAGCGCGTCGCGATCGGCCGCGCCATCGTGCGCGAACCGGAACTCTTCCTGTTCGACGAGCCGCTGTCGAACCTCGATGCGGCGCTGCGCGTTCAGACCCGCCTCGAAATCGCCCGGCTGCACCGCAGCCTGAAAGCGACGATGATCTATGTCACCCACGACCAGGTCGAGGCGATGACGCTTGCCGACAAGATCGTCGTGCTGAATGCCGGCGCGATCGAGCAGATCGGCTCACCGATGGAGCTTTACAACCGCCCGGCCAACGTCTTCGTCGCCGGCTTCATCGGCTCGCCGCAGATGAATTTCATCGCGGCCGAGAAGGTCGGCGATCACAGCGCCAAGACGATCGGCGTGCGTCCTGAACACATGACGCTGTCGCGCGAACAGGGGACCTGGGCCGCGAAGGTCGTGCATGTCGAGCATCTCGGCGCCGACACGATCATCTATCTGGAATCCGAGCAGTGCGGCCTGCTGACGGCGCGGCTGTTCGGCGAGCATCAGTATGAGCCCGACGAGATGGTTTATGCGACGCCGGATCAGGCGCGCGTGCACCGCTTCGATGTCGATGACCGGGCGATCCGCTGAGGTGTCCTTTCCCTTCTCCCCAGCGGGGAGAAGGTGGCCCGAAGGGACGGATGAGGGGGCTGCACGCCAGAACATTTGTTATTGTTGTGCTGAGCGAGCAGGGCAATCAATGCTGTGCCGTGTGGCCCCCTCATCCGCCTGCCGGCACCTTCTCCCCGCTGGGGAGAAGAGATTCGTGGCAATGCCTTCGCCTCTTCTCCCTGGCCGAAGCGAGATGGATCTGACAAGGCTGTCGTCTCCTCCGTCATTCCGACAATGAAAAAGGCGCCGTTTCGCGGCGCCTTTTGCGTGAGCGGTATTGGCGAATATCAGTCGCGGATGATCAGCAGATCGGCCGCCATGAAGCGCAGCGTCACCGTTTCGCCGGCCTGCGGCGGCGTGGTGCCGGGGCTGTTGAACATGTCGAAGGAAATGACGTTGCCGCCGACATTCATGCGGGTGCGGATGACCGAGCCAAGGAAGTGCGCGGAGACAACCTGGCCGGTCAGCGCGGTATCGCTTCTGGCGCTATCGGAGAGCGAGCCTGCTTCAGGACGCAGCGCCAGCGAGATGGTCTCGCCGGCCTTGTGGGCTGCGACCGACTGCTTCAGGGTGATTTTCTGATCGCCGATCTGGATGAGGTTGGCGTCGGGATCGACGACCTTGGCCTCGATCAGGTTCAGGGTGCCGACGAAGGAGGCGACGAAGCGCGTTGCCGGCGTATTGTAGATCTCGAAGGGTGAACCGATCTGGTCGGCCTTGCCGGCATTCATGACGACAATGCGGTCGGAGATCGACAGCGCCTCTTCCTGGTCGTGGGTGACGAAAACAGTGGTGATGCCGAGCTGCTGCTGGATCTGGCGGATTTCTTCGCGCAGCGACACGCGGATCTTGGCGTCGAGTGCGGAGAGCGGCTCGTCGAGCAAAAGCACCTGCGGCTTGACGGCAAGCGCGCGGGCGAGCGCCACACGCTGCTGCTGGCCGCCCGACATCTGGTAGGGAAAGCGATCGGCCAGGTGATCGAGCTTGATCAGGCCGAGCATTTCCTTGACGCGGGCGTTGATCTCAGGCTTGGCGGCGCCGGCGACCTTGAGGCCGAAGGCGACGTTGTCGTGCACCGTCATGTTGGGGAACAGCGCATAGGCCTGGAAGACCATGCCGATATTGCGCTGGTTCGGCTTCAGCGCGCTCTGGTCCTTGCCGTTGATGGTCAGCGTGCCGCCGGTCGGTGTTTCAAAGCCGGCGATCATGCGCAGAACGGTCGTCTTGCCGCAGCCCGACGGTCCGAGGAAGGAGACGAACTCGCCCTTCTCGATGTTCATGTTGAAGTTCTTGACGACCTGGACCGGGCCGAAGGATTTCTGAATGTTGTTCAGTGTGAGAAAGGACATGAGCCAGATACCTTAAGCCTTTGCCGGGCGGGCTTTGCCGAAGCGGGAAACGAGGTTGAGCAGGCCCATGCTGAGCCAGGTGATCGAGAAGGCGATGACGGCGAGGGCCGAAGGCTCATAGGCCTTGTTGGCGCCGACAAGCTGCAGGTAGGGGCCGAAGGCCGGACGGTTCAGCAGCGCGGCGAAAGTGAATTCGCCCATGACGATCGCAAGCGTGATGAAGGCGCCTGACAGCACGCCGCTCATGACGTTGGGGAAAATGCACTTGAACATGATGGTCGTCCAGCGGGCGCCGAGGCTTTCGGCCGCCTCCGTTAGCGTGCGGACGTCGATGGCACGCATGGCGGTATCGACGGCGCGGTACATATAGGGCAGGGACAGGGTGATATAGGAGAACACCAGCAGGATGTTGGTGCCGGTCGTCGAACCCGTCAGCGGCAGGTAGGACGACGAATTGTACATCCTGAGGTAACCGAAGACGATGACGATCGCCGGAATGACGAGTGGCAGCAGCGTGATGAATTCGACGACGGGGCGCATCTGCGGCAGGCGCAGGCGCACCCAGTAGGCGGTCGGGACGACGAGCAGCATGCCGAAGACGATGGTGAGCAACGCCATCAGCATGGAATAGCCGAAGGTCTCGCGGAACTGGGCGTCCGAGAAGACCGATTGATAGGCATCGAAGCTGTATTCGCCGCGGCGCATGCGCAGCGAAAATTCGATAGTGCCGATCAGCGGAATGACGAAATAGGATGCACCCAGAATGATGGCGATCCAGGCTCCAAGACGTTGAGCTTTCATTTCTGCCACCGTTCGGCGCGCATGCGCAGCATGAGATACAGGATGTTCGAGACGCCTGTTATGACGATCATGCCGAGCGCGATGGCATAGCCGAGGTTGGCATTGTGCAGGACGTCGCCGCGGATCTGTGCATAGAGCAGGATCGGCACGATGTTCAGCGAGCTGCCGGTCAGCGCGAAGGCGGTGGCAATGGCGCCGAAGGCATTGGCAAAGAGGAGCAGCGTCGTGCCGAGCAGGCTCGGCCAGAGGATCGGCATTGCTACCATCGTCCAGTATTGGCGATTGGTGGCGCCGAGAATCTCAGAGGCTTCGCGCCACTCCTTCTTCATGCCGTCGAGGGCCGGCGTCAGGATCAGCACCATCAGCGGAATCTGGAAATACATATAGGTGATGGTCAGGCCGAGGAAGGACAACAGGTTGAAACCGGTGCCGTAAAGATTGAAACCGAACCACTCACGCAGGAACATCGTCACAAGACCGGTGCGGCCGAGCGTTGCGAGGAAGGCGAAGGCAAGCGGCACGCCGGCAAAGTTCGAGGCGACGCCGGAAAAGGTCAGAAGCGTCGAGCGCACCGAGGCGGGCAGGCCGCCGAGCACGACGGCCCAGGCGAGGAAGAAGCCGATCAGCGCCCCGCCGAGGGCGGAGGCGACCGAAACGCGGATACTGATCCAGTAAGCGCTCATGATCGATGGGGTAAAGAGATCGCCGATATTCTTCAGCGTGAGGTCGCCCTCGGGCGTCAGGAACGCGCCGGCCACAAGATAAAGCGTGGGGATGATCAGGAACAGCAGAGAAAAAATAATGAAGGGTGCAATGCCCAGCCAGTCGATCACGCGATCTCTGTTGATCAAGGGGGCGCTGCTTACCATTGGCGTTGAAACCGTGCTCATGGAAAAGCTCATCCTGGGGCGTCGGAGTGAGAAAACCTCCCCGCCTTTCGGGCGGGGAGGCCGGATCGGAGATTACTTGACGGCGGCGCCGACGACGGAATCCCAGTTCTTGGTGATGGCTTCCTTGCCGGCAGCCTGTTCTTCGAGCGTCGGGAAGACAGCCTTTTCATAGGCTGCTGCCGGCGGCAGCTTGTCGAGCAGGTCCTTCGGGATCTTGTTGTTCTTGGCAAGATCGTTGAAGCGGATCGGGTGGCAATAGCCCTTCAGCCAGCCGAGCTGACCTTCGTCGGAATAGAGATATTCCATCCACAGCTTGGCAGCGTTCGGGTGCGGAGCGAAGGCGGAAATCGCCTGGACGTAGACGCCGGCAACGACGCCCGTCTTCGGAACGACGACTTCGAACGGAGGGTTGCCCTTCAGGCTTTCGCCCCAAGAGAGGGCGTTGTAGTCCCAGGCGACGATGATCGGGGTGGAACCCTGTGCGAAGGGAGCTGCCTTGCCGACGACCGGCACGAAGTTGCCGGCCTTATTGAGGTCGGCGAAGAACTTCAGGCCTTCTTCGCCTGCCTTGGCGGCGTCACCACCGGATGCGGAAAGACCGGCGGCATAGACGCCCTGGACAGCCTGGTTGGCGCTGCGCGGATCGCCTGCGAGGGCGACGCTGTTGGCGTAATCGCTCTTCTTCAGGTCAGTCCAGTCAGCCGGCGATTCCTTGACGAGGTCCTTGTTCACGAGGAACGAGAGAACGCCGTAATAGTCGCCGTACCAGTAGCCTTCGGCATCCTTGGCGCTATCCGGAATGGAGTCCCAGGTGGAGACCTTGTAAGGCTGGATCAGGCCGTCCTTCTTGGCGGAGGGGCCGAAGGAGAGGCCGACGTCGATGACGTCGGGAGCCTGCGGGCCGGTGTTGCCCTTGTTGGCCTTGATCGCTTCGACTTCGTCGCCCGAACCGGCATCCGGGTTCAGTTCGTTGACTTCGAGGCCATACTTGGCCTTGAAGCCGGCAATGACGTCGCCATAGCCGCACCAGTCATGCGGAAGAGCGATCGTCGTCAGGGTGCCTTCCTTCTTGGCGGCGGCGATGAGTTCAGCGCTCGGCTCAGCGGCGGCGATCGCGGTCGAAGCCACGATCATCGCAGTAGAAAGCGACAGCAGTCGAGAAAGGTTAGAGATCACTGTTGTTCTCCTTCGGGTTTTCAGTGTCTGGCGATGCTGTTAATCAGCTTACATGAAGCTTGTGTGACGGTTGGATGACGGTAGTTTTGCATAAATAGCAGGCGTTTGCGTCAAATGTTTCATTTGCGACAGCGTGACGTATTTCGGCAAAAATCCGTCATTGTTTTTTCCTCTCCTTTAGTCTTGTCCTCCTAGCCCGGTTTACGGAAAAGCTTGGTCTGTTCGAACAGGCCCTCCAGTGTCTTCATGCGCTCCTTCGTCTCGTCCCAGGTCGAATTTTGAACGGCCTCGATCAATGCTTCGACGATGAAGAGGGTGACGACGGAGGAATCCCAGGCCGATGGCGCCTCGATCCGGACGCGGAAGGCATGCCGGGCGAGTTTGGCGGCCGGCGAGCCCCATTGATCGGTGAAGACGACGATCTCGGCGCCGCGCTTGCGGGCGGCCGTGGCGAGGCTGACCATTTCCTGCTCGTAGCGGCGGATGTCGAAGATGATCAGGATGTCGCCGGCATTCATGTTGAGGACATATTGCGGCCAGCTGCTGGAGTTCGACGACAGCAGTGTCGTTGCCGGCCGGATCACCTGCATGTGGGTGAAGAAATATTCGGCAAGCGCACCGGTGATGCGGCCGCCGACGAAATAGAGACCGCGTTTGCGATCGGACAGCAGCGAGGCGACGCTGTCGAAGGTTGCGGTGTCGAGATCGGTCAATGTCTGGCGCAGATTGCCCATGATGGCATCGGCGAAACGATTGAGGATGTGGGTGCCTGGGGCGTTCTGCGCCCACCGATCGTGCTTGGCGATGGGGTTCGAGATCGTCGCCTCGACCTCCAGATGCAGATGCGCCTGAAAGTCCGGATAGCCCTTGAAACCGAGCTTCTGCACCATGCGCACGACGGTCGGCGTCGAGACGCCGGCATTCTCGGCGATGGTGGTGATGCTGCCGAGACCGGAAACCGGATAGTTGTCGAGAAGGCTTTCGGCCAGTTGTTTCTCGGCACGAGTCAAGACCCCGAAATGCGAGTGTATGACGTCCGAAACCGTCTTCGACGCAACTGTCACTTCAATGCTCCCCGGGATGGTCTGGCGCCACTTTCCCAACCAAAGTTAACAACGCTGTCATAATCCATGTCAACTGCTGTCATGAAAAGAAATTTTCAGGGGACGCTTGACACTGACCGAAACCTGAAGAATTCTTTTCTATAAATATTTTATTAATGGATAAGGAGTGGCGCCTTTGGTGCTGGCCCGGCCGAAAATCCTCAGCGAAGCGGACGGCGACTGCGTCGGGATCGAGCGCATCGACGGTCGGAGCCCGGTGTTGATCGTCTGCGAACACGCTTCGAACACGCTTCCCGCATCTTTCGGCGATCTTGGCTTGCCTGACGAAGCGCTGTCGAGCCACATCGCCTGGGATCCGGGGGCTCTCGCAGTCGCGCGTGGCATATCGGACGGCCTCGACGCGACGCTCGTCTACCAGCGGTTCTCACGGTTGATCTACGACTGCAATCGGCCGCCCAGTTCGCCCGGCGCCATGCCGGAGACGAGTGAGATTTACGCCATTCCCGGCAACAAGGATCTGACCGCCGAAGAGCGTCTTGCCCGTACCGATGCGCTTTACGTACCCTTCCACGACGCCATTCGCGGGCTGATCCGCGATCGCCGGGCAAGGGGGCAGGACAGCGTTATCGTGACCATGCACAGCTTCACGCCGGTCTATCATGGCCGCGAACGCGCCGTCGAACTCGGCATATTGCACGACGAGGACAGCCGGTTTGCCGATCGCATGCTGGAGGCTGCGGCCGAAGCGCCGCTTTACAGGACGCAACGCAATCAGCCTTACGGGCCCGAGGACGGCGTGACCCACACGCTGATCCTGCACGGGCTTTCGAACGGCTTGCGCAATGTAATGATCGAGGTCCGCAACGACCTCATCACAGACGATGTCGGCCAAGGGGTCATGGCCGACTATCTAAAAGGGTTGCTCCAGCAAAGCCTGGACGCCTGACAAAAAAGAAGACCCGAGGGAGCAGTCTAACTGCGAGCGTCCGCACGGCGAAAATGCCGCGGACAATTTGGCACTGAACCGGCCCGCAATCCCGCGGCCGATCGTGAACAGGGGGAAGTCATGTCTGACTATACCGATCAGGATAAGACGCAGGACGTCCATGTCCTGCACTCGATGGGCTACGCCCAGGAACTCGAACGGCGTATGAGCTCGTTCTCAAATTTTGCGATTTCATTTTCGATCATCTGCATCCTTTCGGGCGGTATCAATTCGCTCGCGCAGGCGACGTCGGGCGTCGGCGGTGCCGCGATCGGCATCGGCTGGCCGGTCGGCTGCATCATCTCCCTGTTTTTTGCCCTCGGCATGGCGCAGATCTCGTCGGCCTATCCGACGGCCGGTGGTCTTTATCACTGGAGTTCCATTCTCGGCACCCGCTTCACCGGCTGGCTCACCGCATGGCTGAACCTGCTCGGCCTCATCACCGTTCTCGGCGCCATCAATATCGGCACGGCCCTGTTCCTCGGCGGCACGTTTGGCGCTCAGCTCGGCATCGCCGATGCCAGCGGCGTCGTCTCGCCCGGCATGCAGGTCGTTCTGGTCGTGCTCTTCACGATCGTGCAGGCTGCCATCAACCATTTCGGTATCGGCCTGACGGCAAAGCTCACCGATTTTTCGGGGACGCTGATCCTTGTGACGGCCGCCGTGCTGACGATTGCCTGCTTCTATTTCGCCCCGACCCATGACTTCTCGCGTCTATGGACGTTCACCAATTATTCAGGCGATGCCGGCGGCGGGGTTTGGCCGCAGTCGGACAGCATGTGGTATATTTTCGGCCTGGGCCTGCTTCTGCCGATCTACACAATCACCGGCTACGACGCCTCCGCTCATACCTCTGAGGAAACCAAGAAGGCAGCGCTGTCGGTGCCGCGTTCGATGGTGTCCGCGGTTATCTGGTCGTCGCTTGCCGGCTGGGTAATGCTTTCGGCCTTCGTCATCGCCATTCCCGATATGGCGGTGGGCGCAAAGCAGGGCTGGAGCGTGTTCTTCATGACCATCAACGCCATCATGCCGGCCTGGCTGGTCACGCTGCTTTACATCGCGATCTTCATCTCGCAGTTCCTGTGCGGCCTTGCGACTGTTACGTCCTGCTCGCGCATGATCTTTGCCTTCTCGCGAGACGGCGGCATTCCGGTGGGCTCGAAAACGCTCGCCAGCGTCAGCCCGAAATTCCGCACGCCGGTTGCGGCGATCTGGACGGGTGCGGCTCTCGAAAGCCTGTTCGTCTGGGGCGCGCTGTTTATCTCGGTCGGCGAGGCAAGCCTCTATGTCACCGTGGTCAACGCGACGCTGATCTTCCTCTTCCTGTCCTTCCTCTTCCCGATCGTGCTCGGCATCTTCGCCTACGGTACCAAGAAGTGGCCGGCACCGGGACCGTGGAATCTCGGCGGCGGCCTCTACAAGGTGGTCGGCGTTCTCGCGACGCTCGGCATGATCCTCATCGTCTACATCGCGATCCAGCCGCCGAATGACAAGGTCTTCGAGATCACCCTCGCCTTTATCGTGCTGGCGATCGTCATCTGGTTCGCCGTTGAAAAACGTCGCTTCCAGGGCCCGCCGATCGGCGACATGATCGCCAAACGACGGGGCGAAATCGCCGCCGCGGAAGCGGCTGTCGGCGAAACCGGCACCGTCGCCGTCCCGGCGAATAGTTAGGCATATTGCAAGGAAACGGGGCCGCAGCCTGCGGCCCCATCACCGGTTCAACGAAAAGGCATCAGGCCCGCATCCGGCCGGGGGCATGCGATTTCGTTGCCCCGATTTTCTCAATTCCAATGTCAGGCGGATCAATCATGAGCAGCTACACATTCGACGATCTCAAGAAGGATGTTGCCGAAGGGCGCATCGATACGGTTTTGGCCTGCCAGGTGGACATGCAGGGCCGGCTGATGGGCAAACGTTTCCAGGCGGAATATTTCGTCGAAAGCGCCTGGAAGGAAACGCATAGCTGCAACTATCTGATCGCCACCGACATGGAGATGGAGACGGTCTCCGGCTATAAGGCGACGAGCTGGGAAAAGGGCTACGGCGACTATACGATGAAGCCGGATCTTTCGACGCTGCGCCGCATTCCCTGGCTTGAGGGCACGGCGCTGGTGCTCTGCGACATGCTCGATCATCACACCCATGAGGAGATCGCCCATTCCCCGCGCGCGATCCTGAAGAAGCAGGTGAAGCGCCTCGAAGACATGGGCATGAAGGCCTATATGGCCTCCGAACTCGAATTCTTCCTGTTCGACCAGAGCTACGAGGCTGCGCATAGCGCGGGCTACCGCAATCTCAAGCTCGCCAGCGCCTATAACGAGGACTATCACATCTTCCAGACTACCAAGGAAGAAGAGGTGATGCGGGCGATCCGCACCGGCCTGCAGGGCGCCGGCATTCCGGTCGAAAACTCCAAGGGCGAGGCTTCCGCCGGCCAGGAGGAAATCAACGTGCGCTATGCCGATGCGCTCGCCATGGCCGACCGGCATGCGATCATCAAGAACGGCTGCAAGGAGATCGCCTGGTCGAAGGGCAAGGCCATCACCTTCCTCGCCAAGTGGAATTACAACGCTGCCGGCAGCTCCTCGCATATTCACCAGTCGCTCTGGAGCCTCGAGGAAAAGCCGCTGTTCTTCGATCACACCGGCAAATACGGCATGTCGCCGCTGATGCACAATTACGTTGCCGGGCTTCTCGCCCATGCGAGCGAGATCACCTATTTCCTGGCGCCTTACATCAACTCCTACAAGCGCTTCATGGCCGGCACCTTCGCGCCGACCAAGGCGATCTGGAGCAAGGACAACCGCACCGCCGGCTATCGCCTCTGCGGTGAGGAAACAAAGGGGATCCGCATCGAATGCCGCGTCGGCGGCTCCGACCTCAATCCTTATCTCGCCTTTGCCGCGCTGCTGGCCGCCGGCATCGACGGCATCGAGAACAAGCTTGAGCTCGAAGCCCCCTTCGTCGGCGACGCCTATGGCGGCAAGGATATTCGCGAAATTCCGCGCACGCTGCGCGCGGCCACGACCGCGATGACCGAATCGGCAATGCTGCGCAAAGCCTTCGGCGACGAGGTTATCGATCATTACACCCGTGCTGCCGAATGGGAGCAGGAAGAATACGACCGCCGCATCACCGATTGGGAAGTGGCGCGCGGGTTCGAAAGAGCTTAATAGCATTTTGCGGGTTGCTTGCCCCTCACCCTAACCCTCTCCCCGTAAAAACGGGGAGAGGGGACGTGCCCTGCGAGACGTTGGCGAGGGCCGGAGAGGGTGCGGCTATCCCCCTTCGCCCCGTTTACGGGGAGAAGGTGCCGGCAGGCGGATGAGGGGCTATGGCCCTCGACGGAATTTTTGATCAATACGAGGACGGAAATCGATCATGGCAATGATCCAATGCATTTCACCGATCGACGGATCGGTTTACGCGGAGCGTGCAGCGCTTTCTCTCGATGCCGCCAAGGACGTGGTGGCGCGTGCCCGCAAGGCGCAGAAGGCTTGGGCGAGACGGCCGCTTGAAGAGCGTGTTCAGCTTGTCCTGAAGGGTGCTGCACGGCTGAACGAGATGTCCGACGTCGTCGTGCCGGAGCTTGCCTGGCAGATGGGCCGGCCGATCAAGTATGGCGGCGAATACAAGGGCTTCAACGAACGCTCCAACTATGTCGCCTCGATCGCAGCGGATGCGCTGGCGCCTGTTGTCGTCGAGGAGAGCGAGCGTTTCGAGCGCCGTATCGAACGCGAAGCGCATGGCGTCGTCTTCGTCGTCGCACCCTGGAACTATCCCTATATGACGGCGATCAACACGATCGCACCGGCATTGATGGCCGGCAATACCGTGGTGCTGAAACATGCCTCGCAGACATTGCTCGTCGGCGAGCGGCTGGTACAGGCCTTCGTCGAGGCCGGCGTTCCCGAGGACGTGTTCCAGAACGTTTTCCTCGATCATGAGACCACGTCGGCGCTGATTGCCGCCGGCAGCTTCAATTTCGTCAACTTCACCGGATCGGTCGAAGGCGGCCGCTCAATGGAGCGGGCCGCCGCCGGCACCTTTACCGGCCTCGGTCTCGAACTCGGCGGCAAGGATCCGGGCTACGTCATGGAAGACGCTGATCTCGATGCGGCCGTCGACACGCTGATGGACGGCGCGACCTATAATTCCGGCCAGTGCTGCTGCGGCATCGAGCGCGTCTATGTGCATGAATCGCTCTACGATGCCTTCGTCGAGAAATCGGTCGCCTGGGTGTCGAACTACAAGCTCGGCAATCCGCTCGATCCGGAAACGACGCTCGGGCCGATGGCGAACAAGCGTTTCGCCAAGGTGGTGCGCGAGCAGATCGCCGATGCGGTCGCGAAGGGCGCCAAGGCGCTTGTCGACCCCAAGCTTTTCCCCCAGGATGACGGCGGCGCCTATCTCGCGCCACAAGTCCTCGTCGATGTCGACCATTCCATGGCCTTCATGCGCGAGGAGACCTTCGGTCCGGCCGTCGGCATCATGAAGGTGAAGAGCGACGAGGAGGCACTCGCCTTGATGAACGACAGCCAGTACGGGCTGACCGCCTCGCTCTGGACCAAGGATGTCGAGCGGGCCGCGCGTCTCGGGCGCGAGATCGAAACCGGCACCGTCTTCATGAACCGCGCTGACTATCTCGATCCGGCGCTCTGCTGGACCGGCGTCAAGGAGACGGGCCGCGGCGGCTCGCTGTCGATCATCGGTTTTCAGAATCTGACTCGCCCGAAATCCTTCCACCTGAAGAAAGTCACAGCATGAGCAGCAACATCACCGCAAACTGGAGCTATCCGACATCGGTCAAGCTCGGCCGGGGCCGCATCAAGGAACTGGCGGACGCCTGCAAGAGCCTCGGCATCAAGAAGCCGCTGCTTGTCACCGACCGCGGCCTCGCCGCGATGGCGATCACCAAGAATGCGCTCGATATCCTCGAAGACGCCGGCCTCGGCCGGGCGATCTTCGCCGATGTCGATCCGAACCCGAACGAGAAGAACCTCGAGGCCGGCGTCAAGGCTTTCAAGGACGGCGGCCATGACGGCGTCGTTGCCTTCGGCGGCGGCTCGGGCCTCGATCTCGGCAAATGCGTCGCCTTCATGGCCGGCCAGAGCCGGCCGGTCTGGGATTTCGAGGATATCGGCGACTGGTGGACACGTGCGAGCCTCGAAGGCATCGCCCCGATCGTCGCGGTGCCGACGACGGCAGGCACCGGTTCGGAAGTCGGCCGCGCCAGCGTCATCACCAATTCCGTCACGCATGTGAAGAAGATCATCTTCCATCCGAAGTTCCTGCCGGGTGTCGTCATCTCCGATCCGGAACTGACGGTCGGCATGCCGAAGATCATCACCGCCGGCACCGGCATGGATGCTTTCGCCCATTGCCTGGAGGCCTATTCCTCGCCCTTCTATCACCCGATGTCGGCCGGCATCGCGCTCGAAGGCATGCGGCTCGTCAAGGAATTCCTGCCGCGCGCCTATCGCGAAGGGACCGATCTCGAAGCCCGCGCCAACATGATGTCAGCCGCCGCCATGGGCGCGGTCGCCTTCCAGAAGGGGCTCGGCGCCATCCATGCGCTGTCGCACCCGATCGGCGCCGTCTACAACACCCATCACGGCATGACCAATGCGGTCGTCATGCCGGCGGTGCTGCGCTTCAACCGCGCCGTGATCGAGGAGAAGATCGGCCGGGCGGCCGCCTATCTCGGCATTTCGGGCGGTTTCGACGGCTTCTACGATTATGTGCTGAAGCTTCGCTCCGAACTCGGCGTGCCGGACACGCTGACGGCTATGGGAATCGCCCCCGACCGCATCGACGAATTGTCGGCCATGGCGATCGAAGATCCGAGTGCTGGCGGCAACCCGGTGGCGATGACGCTTGAGAATACCAAAGCCCTTTTCAGGGATTGCTTCTGAGAATTTGAGGGTGGACCTGCATATTGGCCCGGAAGGCTTTGGCTTTCCGGGCTTTTTTCGTCTTGGGGCATCCCCAATTTTAGGGATGTGAAAAATACCGACTGCAATTTCGCCGCGCGCGTTTCGATTTTGTTAACCATGATTGGAAAGGATGGGTTAACCGCACGATGCTCCGACGGTGCGTAAAAAGAGCGATTCCGGCTCGCGCCATTTTTCCTCCGAGGACCGAACATGCCTGTCATTACTTTCGCAAACACCAAGGGCGGCGCCGGCAAGACGACCGCTGTTCTGCTGCTCGCGACCGAGCTTGCCCGCAAAGGTTACCGCGTCACCATTCTCGATGCCGATCCGCAGCACTGGATTTCGCGCTGGCATGAGATCTCTGGCGATGTGGCCAATATATCCGTCATCGATTTCGTGACCACCGCCTCGCTGCCGCAGCATATCAGCGAGAACAAGCATAATACCGACTATTTCATCGTCGACCTGCCGGGCGCGCGCAATCCGCTGCTCGCCACCGCCGTCGGCCTTTCCGACCACGTGCTGATCCCGATCCAGGGCTGTGCGATGGATGCGCGCGGCGGCGCGCAGGTGCTCGAACTGCTGCAGTATCTGGACGAGAAGGCGGGCATCAAGATCGGACATTCGGTGGTGCTGACCCGCGTCAACTCGATGGTGACGACGCGGGCGCTGCAGCTCGTCAAGTCGCTGCTCAGCGAGCGGCACGTGCCGGTGCTGGATACGGCGATCATCGAGCGCTCGGCCTTCCGCGACATCTTCGACTGTGGCGGTACGCTGCACACGATCGACCCGTCACGCGTCAGCAATCTCGACAAGGCGCGTGAGAACGCCACCTGTTTTGCCGAGGAAATCATGCGCAAACTGCCGGTCAGGCTGACGGCCTCGGCCCGCATGGCAACGGCAGCCTGATAGTTTCCCGTATTCTCGAATGAAATGCGTCCGGTTCGTCCCGTGACGCATTTCGTCTTTCAGGCGGTTGCGGAGCGGCCGCCCTCATTGAGGGAGTGGGCCAGAAGGTCGGAAAGGCGTCTTTTGACTGAGGCCAGTTCGTCCGACATGCGATTGCGTTGCCGCGGCAAACCTATGTCGACCACTTCGAGAATACGCCCCGGCCAGGGGCGCATCACGACCACGCGATCCGCGAGAAAAGCGGCCTCTTCGATATCGTGCGTGACCAGCAGCATCGTCGTGGCATTCACACGCCAGAGATCGATCAAATGATCCTGGAGTTCGACACGCGTCATCGCATCGAGTGCTGAGAAGGGCTCGTCCAATAGAAGCACGGAGGGTTTTGTCACGAGCGCGCGCGCCAAGGCCACACGCTGAGCCTGTCCGCCGGACAATTCTTTGATCCAGCGTTTCTCATAGCCGGCAAGGCCGATCTTCTCCAGGGCCGCCGATACCTGCTCCTCGCGTTCGTCGCTTGCCAGATGGCGCAGGCCGAAACCGATATTACCCGCAACCGTCAGCCAGGGAAAAAGCCGGAGCTCCTGGAAGACGATATTCACGAGCGCGTCCGGCTCCGTCAGCCGCTGTCCCTCCAGGCTGATCTCGCCCTGGGTGGGCGCTTCCAGGCCTGACAACAGCCGCAGAAGAGTGCTCTTGCCGCAGCCCGACCCGCCGATGACTGCGATCAGCTCGCCCTTTCCGACCTTCAGGGAGAAATCTTGCAGCGCATGCGTTCCGTTGGGATAAATCTTGGAGAGAGAGCGGATATCGAGCATGTCAGATCCCGCTCGTATGACTGTCGCGCCAGCGCAGAAACGGTGTGGTCGCAATCAGAAGCAGGCTGTCGGTCGCCTTGCCGACAATGGCAAAGATCAAGATAGCGGCCAGGATCTGATCCGGTTTTCCGAGCTGCTGACCGTCCACCAGGAGATATCCCAGCCCCTCCGACGCACCCATGAATTCCGCCGCGACGACGAACATCCAGCCGAGACCGAGGCCGGCGCGCAGCGCCAGGACATAATCGGGAAGGACTGCCGGCAGCAGGATCAGGCGAATGAGTTCGAGCCCGGAAAGCCGGAAGACGCGGCCGACCTCGACGATGCGCCGGTCGACGCCGACGACGGCGCCGTAGACCCCGAGATAGACCGGGAAGAAGACACCGACGGCGATCAAGGCGACTTTGGAGGCCTCGAAGATGCCGAACCACAGGATGAACAGCGGTACCCAGGCGATCGACGGAATGGCTCTGAGCGCCTGCAGCGTCGGATCGAGCAGACGCGCGAGCAGCCTGGAATACCCGGTCAGCGCGCCGAGCACGGTCCCCGCCAAAGAGCCGAAGGCAAATCCGATCGTCACTCTGCGCAGCGTCGCGCCGACATGCGTCGCCAAATCGCCCGATGCCGCCAGCGTATAGACCGTATAGAGAATTTTCGAAGGCGGGGGCATCAAACGGCCTCCGACCGTCCCGGTGCGGACCAGGATCTCCCAGGCGGCGAACAAGACAACCGGAAACAGGATGCCGACCATGGGGTGATCGAAAGACGAAACCCGGCGCAGCCGGGTCTTCCTTCCTGTTTCTGTATTGCGCCATGACAGCGCTATATCCACCAACGACATGGGGATGTGTTTCCTATCGCGTCACTGGCCGAGAGCGGCGGAGACGTAGCTGGGATCGATCAGTGCCGATACCGTCTGCTTGATATCGACATCCGCCTTGATGACATCGGCCTTTTGCAGGGCGAGGCCTGCGGCTACGATCGTCTCACGCTGTGCGTCGCCAATGACGGAATAGCCGAGATTCGTGCGCTCCAGCTGGCGATCGATCACGGTCTCGGGCAGCTTGGTGGCGGCGACGAGGGCGGCTTTCAGCTTGCCCGGGTCTTTCAAGGCTTCAGCGCGTGCCTTCTCGTAGGAAGCAAGCACGCGTTTGACGATATCGGGGTGGGCAGCGGCAAACTCTTCACGCACGTTGAGAACGCCCCAGCTGTTGTTCTCCGGCTTGCGGTAGAAGAGCACATCGCCATCTTCGATCTCGGCGGAGGCCATGATCGGATCGAGGCCCGCCCAGGCGTCGACATCGCCGCGCTTCAGCGCAAGCCGTCCGTCCGCATGCTGCAGCAGAACAAGCGAAACGTCCTTTTCGGTGAGGCCGGCATCAGCGAGCGCGCGGACCAGGAAAATATGCGGATCGGTGCCGCGCGTCACGGCGATGGATTTGCCCTTGAGGTCCTCGACCTTGGCGATGCCGGTATCGCTGCGTGTGACCAGCGCGGTCCATTCCGGACGCGAATAGACGTAGATGGATTTGATCGGATTGCCGTTGATGCGGCCGATCAAGGCCGCCGCACCGGCGGTCGAGCCGAAGTCGAGGGAGCCGGCATTCAAGAATTCCAGCGCCTTGTTGGAGCCGGCGGACTGGACCCAGGTTATCTTGATCCCGTCCTTTTCGAATTCCTTTTCCAGGATGCCTTCATCCTTGAGGATGAGGCTGACCGGGTTATAAGTCGCCCAATCCACCCGAATTTCCGAGACATCGGTAGCCCGTGCCGTCCCGACTGCGACCAAACCCGCGAACACGCTCAAAGCCAAGCGAATAAACGATTTCATACGACCTCCTAAATGTCAGGAGATGAAATCTACAGATTTAATGGCTTTTGGCGCGCTTTCAGATTCCAAACTTCAGGATGGGAGAAGTAAATTTGAACTGCCGCTCCGGGGGGCGCTAGATTGTTGTGTCAAACGGCGGGCGGCGCCGATCTCGCCCGTGTCTTCGTCAATCCACGAACTCAACGGTCACGCCCGGCTTGACCATCTTGGCAAGCTCGGTGGCATCCCAGTTGGTCAGGCGAATGCAGCCGTGGCTCTGGGTACGGCCGATCTTGGAAGGCTCGGGCGTGCCGTGGATGCCGTAGGTCGGCTTGGAGAGCGCCATCCAGACGGTGCCGACGGGGCCGTTCGGGCCGGGCGGAATGTTGAGGATCTTGTCGTTGGCGCCCTGCTGGAAATTTATCTTCGGATTGTAGGTATAGCCGGGATTGAAGGCGACGCGCTCGACCGTCACGGTGCCCGACGGCGAGGGCGTGTCGGTGGAGCCGATCGATGCCGGATAGGCTGCGAGCAGATTGCCGGCGCTGTCATAGGCGAAGACCTGTTTGCGGCCCTTGTCGGCTATGATGCGGGCAACCTCGCCGCTCTTCGGCTCGCCCGGATTGACGACCTTGATGACCGTGCCGGCAACGCTGAAATCGGCGCCGGGGTTCATCTCCTTGAGGAAGGCTTCATCCATGTGGAAACGCTCAGCCAGCATTTCAGTGGTTGAGGTGTAGGCAAGCGACGGCAGCAGCGCCTTATGCGAATAGTCTTCCGGGATCTCAGCGACGAAGGGGCCGGCGGCATCCGCCGGCGTGATCGTATAGCTGACGACCGGCAGGCCGCCGTTCATGCGCAGCTCTTCCAGAATGGCATCGGTGTCGTTGGGATCGAGCTTCGACCCGGTCATCTGGTCATAGGCATAGATGCCCTTGGTGACGTTCGAGCCCATATGGCCGTCGATGACGCCGGGAGAGATGCCGGCGCGGTCAAGGAAGACCTGCAGCGCGACGATCTCGGGCTTCGACTTGTTCTTCAGTGTGATGACGGGTTCATCAGGCGCGGCCTTCGGCGCGTCGGCGGGCGGAATCTGCTGGTCGGGATCGATCGAGGCATAATCGTCGCCGGGTTGCGGATTGCCGATGCTGTTATCCTCGGGATAAGGCTGCCCATCGAGCGGCTGGCGTTCGATCGCCGCATCGCGCGGGATGCCGCCGGTGACCGCACCGCGCTCGGAATAACGCGTATCGCCATCCTCGGCAGAATAGGGGTCGTTGGCGCCCTGGTCGGCATAGACATCACGCGAGCCGGGCCGGGGCGGATAGTAGCCGCGGGCGCGCATCTCGGTGGCGACGATGTTGCCGTAGTCGTCGATCAGCACGCGGTTGCCGCTGCGGTCGCGGGCATAGATATAGCCGCGCGGGACATAATCGAGGATTTCGCCGCTCGGCGTCACCAGCACGACATCGCTCTGACGGCGGTCGCGGAATTGCTGCGCGCCTGCTTCCGGCGCTGCAGCCGCAATGGCTGCCAGCACGGCCGCAAGCGAAAATGCCGACTTCAAAAAGCGATTCACGTCTCAAAACCTCGAACAGTGACTGGCAGACACACACCTGCGAATTTTGACGCTAGTGTGGAATTTATGAAAGCGTACTGAACAAAATATGAAAATCCCTAAGATTTCCTTTTACTCATAAACGTTTGCGTCTCCGTGTCAGTTCCCCAAAATCCATGGTTGCGGCAAAAACACAAGATGCAGATGGCGCCGATTGACGAAGAGCGGTGGGAAACCTAACGCTACGGCCGCCGACAACCTCCTGAGGAGACTGCGATGATCGAATTTGCCGCCGTAAGCGGGCCGCGCCTGATGCTCGATGAAACATCGGTGTTGGATATCGGCGGATGCATCGTCGAAGGCGTCGATATTGCACCGAAGCGCGCCATTCCCGACGATGGCGATCCACGAATCGATCACTCGCTCGAAGGCTTCCTCTTCACCTGCGGGCCGGACCATATCCGCCATCGCCAGCCGATCGCCGGCCGGGCCGACGGCAAGGTCTATCCGCTGCACGGATCGGCCTCCGGCCATGCGGCCAAGGTGTTGTGGACGAAGTTCGAGAATGGCAATGCCGAATGCCGCGCCGATATCGACATCGTGACCGTCGAGGGATTGCCGCAGCGCATCGAGCGGCTGTGGCGGATCGATGGGGCGACCGGCGAAGTGCTGCTCGAGGACCGGGTCGTCAATACCAGCGACCAGACGGTGCCGACCTTTCTGATGTATCACATGAATATTGGCGGCAAATGGTTGGACGAGGGCACACGGCTCGAAGGCCGGATGCTGGAAAACGGCGGCTTCCCCTGGACATTCGGCGAGGAGCCGGGCGGCATCTTCTGCGTGCCGACGCCGGCGCGGGAGGAGGGCTTTGCGGAAATCCGCCTCGGGCCTATCGCCGCGATCGGCGGCAGGACGCTCAGCGTGCGCTTCCGCGCCGACACGCTGCCTCATCTGCAAGTGTGGCGGAACCAGAAGGCGCCGGCCCATATCATCGGCATCGAGCCGGTTTCGCATCGCTGGGTGTTGCGTGACGAGCTTGAGGCAGCCGGCGAGTTCAACATGCTGGCATCAGGCGAAAGCCGCAGCTATGCGCTGACCTTCACCTTCCTGTAAGCGAAGTGTTGTTGACGCTTGCCGGGCTACCGTCGTAGACCTTCAGCCCACGATTTATGAGGAGACAAGACGATGGATATTCGCCAGATCGACGATGAATATTCGGTTTCGGGTCAGATCACGCCTGTAGACCTCGACGAGATCAAGGCGCTGGGCTTCAAATCGATCGTCTGCCACCGCCCCGACCACGAGAGCCCGGATCAGACGTCGTTCTCCGTCATCGAGGCGCGCGCTAGGGAACTCGGACTCGAGATCACCCATGTGCCTGTCGGGCCGATGGGCGTGACCGAGGAAGCGGTGCAGGGCATGGTCGATGCGCTCGATGAATTCCCGCGGCCGATGCTCGGCTATTGCCGCTCCGGCGCCCGCTCGACGGCGATCTACCAGAAAACCCACCATATCCGCAGCTAAATCCATTCCGGCTACCGATTTCACGGCGCTGCGCCGCAGCGCCGCCACGTTCCATTCACTCAGGAGACTATGATGAGCATTAAGCGTATCGACGTCGGCGCACGCATGAGCGGCGCCGTCATTCACGGCAACACGGTCTATCTCGCAGGCCAGGTCGGCGAAGGCGAAAGCGTCACCGATCAGTGCAAGTCGGCGCTTGCCGAGGTTGACCGGCTGCTGGCCGCATCGGGCAGCAACAAGTCGAAGATCCTGCAGACCCTCGTCTATCTCTCCGACATCGCTTATTTCGGCGAAATGAACGCAGCCTGGGAAGCCTGGATCGACCCGGCCAATCCGCCGGCCCGCGCCACCAGCGAAGCCAAGCTCGCAGCGCCGAAGTACAAGGTCGAGTTCATCGTCACGGCCGCGCTCGACTAACGTCGCCGCGGTTATGTCTCTGAAAGCCGGTGGGGGAACCTACCGGCTTTTTGTTTGCGCGATTTCCGACAAGGTCCGCGTTGGCGTGATCGCCTCCGGATCGAGCTTCACCTCGATGATCGCCGGCTTGCCGCTCTCTCGCGCGCGCTCGAAAGCCGGGGCGAATTCCTCTGTGCTTTCCACCGTCTCGCCGTGGCCGCCATAGGCGCGGGCAAGGGCTGCGAAATCGGGATTGGTCAAATCGGTGCTGCTGACGCGGCCGGGATATTCGCGCTCCTGATGCATGCGGATCGTGCCGTACATGCCGTTGTTGACGACGACAGCGATGATCGGCAGGCCGTAGCGGATGGCGGTGGCGAATTCCTGGCCGTGCATCAGGAAACAGCCGTCGCCGGCAAAGCAGATGACCTCACGCTCGGGAAACAGCCGCTTGGCGGCGACGGCGGCGGGCAGGCCGTAGCCCATCGAGCCGGAAGTGGGGGCGGCCTGGGTGTTGAAGCGGCGGAAGCGATGGAAGCGGTGCAGCCAGGTGGCATAATTGCCGGCGCCGTTGGTGAAGATCGCATCCGGCCCGGTATTGGCCTCCAGCCACTCCATGATCGGCCCCATATGGACAGCGCCCGGACCTGTCGCCGGCGGCTTCGACCAGGCGAGATAGGCCTGGTGCATGCGCTGCGTGCGCTCTGCCCAGTGCGGCTCGGCCGGCGCTTCCAGATCGGCCAGTGCCGCGACGAAATCGGCCGGTGCGGCGCAGATCGCCAGATCAGGGCGGTAGAGACGGCCGAGTTCGGACGCGTCGGGATAGATGTGGACCAGCGATTGCTGGGGGTAGGGGATGTCGATCAGCGTATAGGACGAGGAGGGCATTTCCGACATGCGGGCGCCGAGCAGGATCAGCAGGTCGCTCTCCTTGATCTCCTTGGCCAGCGCCGGATTGATGCCGATGCCGACATCGCCGGCATAACAGGGATGAAGATGATCGAACAGCATCTGCCGGCGGAAGGAGCAGCCGACCGGCAATTTGAAACGTTCCGCGAAGGTCTGAAAATCGGCAACGGCATCGGCATCCCAGCGCGTGCCGCCGAGGATCACCATCGGCCGCTCGGCCTTCAGAAGGCGCAGATAGAAATCGTCGATCTGCCTTCGGCCCGGATGGGCCTCAATGCTGACGTAGCGTTTGGCGCGGGGGGCTTCCACCTCGTCGCGCAGCATATCCTCAGGCAGCGTCAGCACCACCGGACCCGGGCGACCCGATGTGGCAATCGCAAAGGCGCGGGTGACGAATTCGGGAATGCGGGCGGCATCGTCGATCTCGCCCACCCATTTGGCGAATTCGGTGAAGGCGCGCCGGAATTCGACCTCCTGGAAGGCCTCGCGCTCGCGGGCTTCGCGCTGCACCTGGCCGATGAAGAGGATCATCGGGACCGAATCCTGCTTTGATATATGCAGGCCGGCTGAAGCGTTGGTGGCGCCGGGGCCGCGGGTGACCATACAGATGCCGGGTTCGCCGGTGAGCCTGCCCCAGCAATCCGCCATCATCGCCGCCCCGCCCTCCTGGCGGCAGACGAGCACATCGATCTCGCTGTCGCGCAGTGCGTCGAGGACGGCGAGGAAGCTCTCGCCCGGCACGCAGGACAGACGTTTGACGCCGTTCGCCTTCAGCGCCTCGACGATGAGTTGCCCGCCCGTTCTTTTCATGACGATACCTTCCTCTCGCACTCGGCGAGTTCCGCCAGAATTTCTGCTTGATGCTCGCCGAGACGCGGGCTCGGCCTGCTGTAATGCAACGGCGTCTCCGACAGCACCACCGGCGTCCTGACCCCCGGAATGACGGTGCCGGCGGCATCCGCAAGGTCGATGCGCAGGCCGCGGGCCTCGATCTGTGGGTCGGCGAACATCTCTTCGATCGTGTTGATCGCGCCAGCAGGAACGGCATTTTCCTCGCAGGCCTTCAACAGATCCGCCTTCTGCCATTTCAGCGTTTCGGTGGAGACGAGACGGTGCACTTCGCCGCGGTTGGCGACGCGGGCCTTGTTGGTGGAAAAACGCTCGTCGCCTGACATCGTCTCCAGACCGAGGATGGTGCAGAGGCGGCGGAACTGGCCGTCGTTGCCGACCGCAAGAATGAGATAACCGTCCGCCACCGGCACGACCTCATAGGGCGAAATATTGGGGTGTGCGTTGCCGAGACGGCTGGGCGGGGCGCCGGAGACCAGGTAATTCATGTTCTGATTGGCGAGCACGGCCGATTGCACGTCGAGCAACGCCATGTCGACGAGCTGGCCTTCGCCCGATTTGAGCGCATGGATCAGGGCGGCCTCGATCGCCGCGACGGCATAGATGCCGGTGAAGATATCGGCGATCGCTACGCCCGCCTTCATCGGCTGGCCGTCCGGCTCGCCTGTTATCGACATGAAGCCGGACATGCCCTGGACGATGTAGTCATAGCCGGCCAGGCCGGCATAGGGGCCGGTCTGGCCGAAGCCGGTGATCGAGCAATAGACGAGCTTCGGGTTCAGCTTGCGCAGGCTGTCGTAATCGAGCCCGTATTTGACGAGGCCGCCGCGCTTGAAATTCTCGATCACCACATCGGCTGACGCAACCAGGCGACGGACGAGATCCTGGCCTTCGGGGGTCTTCAGATCGGCGGTGATCGAGCGCTTGCCGCGATTGGCGGCGTGATAATAGGCGGCCGAGAGGTTTTCGCCATCGGCACCTTCGACGAAGGGCGGCCCCCATTGGCGGGTGTCGTCGCCGCCGTCCGGATTTTCGACCTTGATGACGTCGGCGCCGAGATCGGCGAGCATCTGCCCCGCCCAGGGACCGGCGAGCACGCGGGCTAGCTCGATCACCCGGATGCCGGCAAGCGGTGGCTTTTTCGTCGTCTCGGTCATATTCCCTCGTGCCGTTCTACGGCGCCAGCGTCACCTCAGATGTATCGGATACCGGCTTTGAAGCAAAGCGGCGCTCGCGCCAGAGGATGTACAAGCCCGATGCCGTGATGATCATGATGCCGAGCCATTTGATCGCATCCGGAAAGTCGCCGAAAACAAGCCAGGCAAAGATCGTCGCCGAGACGATTTCGAAATATTGCAGCGGCGCCAGCGTCGAGGCCGGGGCCGCGCGATAGGCATAGACGCCGAAGATGCCGGCGATCGCGGCCATGGCGCCGACGCCGGCGACGTAGAACCAGGCGCTGCCCACGGGCATGACCGGGTCGAAGAGATCGGAGCCGCTTCCGTCGCCGATAAAAAGCAGGAGGGCGCAGAAGATGAGACCCCAGATGCCCATCTGGAACTGCATCGACCAGGGATCTTCCCGGTGCGAGAGCACGCGGGTCATCAGCACGAAGACCGCGATGCAGAGCGCGCTGACGACGGGCAGGAGCGCGATGTAGCCGACCTCCTCGAAACTCGGCTGGATGATCAGCATCGCCCCGAAGAAACCGACGCCGCAGGCGGTGTAGCGCCGCCAGCCGATGGTCTCCTTCAGGAAAATGCCGCCGAGGATCGTCACCATGATCGGCTCGACGAAGAAGATCGCAATCGCGTCGGCGACTGCCATGTATTTCAGCGTGGTGACGAAAGAGATCATCGAGATGGTGATGATGGCGCCGCGGATGGCATGGAACAGGCTCTGGCGCCAGGAGAAATCGGCAAAGCTGCGCCGCCATATCACGATCGGCAGCATGCAGAGCGCCTGCACGACGAAGCGGCCGGCAGTGACCTCGGCGGAGGGAACGGTGACGACGGCAAGCTTGGCGAAAATATCGATCAGCGGCGAGAACATCACCGAAAGAAACATCAGCGCAAGCCCCGTCGTCACCTCGGAGGTGGACGAAGCGGGGCGGGCGGAGATGCTGCTCATGATGGAATCTCTCTGGCTCAGGATCTTGCGACGGCCTTGTCGCACCAGTCCGCGAAGGCTGCGATCGCCGCGTCGGCGCCGATCTCGTTCAGCGTTTCGTGTCGCATATCCTGATATATCTGAGTGCTGATACGAGAGAAGCCTTGGGCTTTCAAATGGTTTGACAGCCAGAGGATGGCTTTTCCACGCTCGGTCGCCGGATCCTCTCCACCGCCGACCAGATGGATCGGCATGTCGCGCGGCAGCCGGTCGAGATGAGATTTTTGCGGCGCTCGAAAGGTGAGCTCGAAGAGATCCAGCCAGAGCGAGACCGAAGCGTCGAAGCCGCAGAGCGGATCGGCGACATATTTGTCGACTTCGTCAGGGCGGTGCGACAGCCAGTCGAACTCGGTGCGATGGCCCGAAATCGATTTGCCCCAGGCGCCGAAGGTGAGCTTCGGCAACAGGCCGCTCGGTACATCGGAGCCCTTCAGCATGCGCTCGGCAAGCAGGATCGCCTGGGCGGCGCGGCCGGCAAGGCCGACGGCGAAATTCGAATTCCAGACGGCGACGGCGTCGAAATCGGCCGGCGCCGTGACGGCAGCGTTGAGGGCGATCAGGCCGCCCATCGAGTGGCCGAAGAGGATCACCGGCAGGCCGGGATGACGGGAGGCCGCATAGTTGCGCAGGGCAAGGACGTCGCCGATCACTTTTTCGACGCCGTCCCGCCGGGCGAAACGGCCGATCGGCGCATCGGGCGCCGTCGTCTCGCCGTGCCCGCGGTGATCATGGGCATAGACGTGATAACCGCGCGCCGCCATCGCCTCGGCAAAGCGGCGGTATCGTTTCGAATGTTCGGCAAGGCCGTGCGATATCAACAGGATGCCGCGTGGCGGGCCGGCGACCTCGGCATGGTGATAGGCGAGCGACGCTCCCGGCACGGCGAGCCTCTGCGTTTCAGAAAACATGTGGGTCCTCCTTGCCGCAACAGACCAGATCAGCGCCCAAAAGCAACATCGGTTCCGGGTTTATCCGATAACAAATTGCGTTTCTGTTGCGATTCAGGGTTGCGGGCTTTCGATCTTCGTGCTTATTTGTTCCTGTATTGTTCTTTTTTTGGGGGTTGAAATGAGCAGCATGCAGTTGCGTACCTTGACGTTCGCCGTGTCGATGGTTCTTGCCGGCGCCGCCGTGGCGCAGGAGGCCGGCGGGCGCACCCGTTTTATTCTTGCGGCAAGCTGGCAGCCCGCCTTTTGCCAGACGAACCAGAAGAAGGCCGAATGCGCCAGCCAGACCGGCGAGCGCCCCGATGCGACGAATTTTTCGCTGCATGGGCTCTGGCCGATGCGGCAGAATTATTGCGATGTGAGCGCCGAGCAGAAGGCCGCCGACAAGGACGGCAACTGGAACACATTGCCGGAGGTGACGCTTTCGGCCGAGACGAAGGCGGCGCTCGCAAAGGCGATGCCCGGCACGCAATCCGGCCTGGAACGGCATGAATGGACGAAACACGGCACCTGCACGAAAATGAGCGCCGAGGATTATTTCGGCGTTGGCGTGCATCTTCTCGACGCACTCAACACATCGGCGGTGCGCGATCTCTTCGCCGCCAATATCGGCAAGCCTGTTAAGGCCGAGGCGATCAAGGCGGCTTTCGACAAGAGCTTCGGGCCGGGTGCCGGCGACCGTGTCAAGATGAGCTGCCGGCGGGTCGGCAATGTCAAGATGGTCAGCGGGTTGACGATCGGGCTTTCGGAAGCCGCCGGGACGGCGTCAGCCAAAAGCGCCGGCCTTGCCGATCTGATCCAGGGGGCGGGAAAAACCTCCTTCGGCTGCGATGAGGGTGTCGTCGACGCTGCGGGCTTCTGACCGGAAATCCTGCGTAAACCGGGTTTCGGCGTTGCTCGAAGGCGCCGTTTCGCCTACATAGCGGCACAATCGAAGTTTCCCGCCCGGAGCAGCGCAGCATGGCACGTCAGTTCATCTATCATATGTCCGGCCTCAACAAGGCCTATGGCAACAAGAAGATCCTGGAGAACATCCACCTTTCCTTCTACCCGGATGCCAAGATCGGTATTCTCGGGCCGAACGGCGCCGGTAAATCCACCGTGCTGCGCATCATTGCCGGCCAGGACAAGGAGTATACCGGCGAAGCCTGGCTCGCCGAAGGAGCGACGGTCGGCTACCTCGAGCAGGAGCCGCGCCTCGATCCCAACAAGACGGTGTTCGAGAACGTCATGGAAGGCGTTGCCTCGAAGACGGCGATCCTCGATCGCTACAATGAACTGATGATGAACTACTCCGACGAGACGGCGGAAGAGGGCGCCAAGCTTCAGGACATCATCGACAGCCAGAATCTCTGGGATCTGGAAAGCCAGGTCGAGATGGCGATGGAAGCCCTGCGTTGCCCGCCGCGCGATGCCGAAGTCACCAGCCTGTCCGGTGGTGAGCGTCGCCGCATCGCGCTGTGCCGCCTGCTGCTGTCGCAGCCGGATCTGCTGCTGCTCGACGAACCGACCAACCATCTTGATGCCGAAACCATCGCCTGGCTCGAAAAGCACCTGCGCGACTATCCCGGCGCCGTGATGATGATTACCCACGATCGCTACTTCCTCGACAATGTCACCGGCTGGATCCTCGAACTCGACCGCGGCCGGGGTATTCCCTACGAAGGCAACTACTCCGCCTATCTGCAGGCGAAGGCCAAGCGCATGCTGCAGGAAAACCGCGAAGAGGCTTCGCGCCAGAAGGCGATCAGCCGCGAACAGGAATGGATCGCCTCCAGCCCGAAGGCGCGTCAGGCCAAGTCCAAGGCGCGTATCAAGTCCTACGAGCAGTTGGTGGATGCAGCCGAGAAGCAGCGTCCCGGCGATGCGCAGATCATTATCCCGGTCAGCGAGCGCCTCGGCCAGGTGGTCATCGAGATGGAGGGCATCACCAAGGGCTTCGAGGGCCGCACGCTGATCAACGACCTGTCGATCAAGCTGCCGCCGGGCGGCATCGTCGGCATCATCGGCCCGAACGGCGCCGGCAAGACGACGCTGTTCAAGATGATCACCGGCCAGGAAAAGCCGGATGGCGGTTCGATCCGCATCGGCGAGACCGTGCATCTGGGTTATGTCGACCAGAGCCGCGACGCGCTGGCCGCCGACAAGACGGTGTGGGAGGAAATCTCCGGCGGCGCCGAAGTCATCAAGCTCGGCAAGTTCGACATGAACTCGCGTGCCTATTGCGGCGCCTTCAACTTCAAGGGCGGTGACCAGCAGCAGAAGGTCGGCAATCTCTCGGGTGGTCAGCGTAACCGCGTCCACCTCGCCAAAATGCTGAAGGCCGGCGGCAACGTTCTGCTGCTCGACGAACCGACCAACGACCTCGATACGGAAACGCTGGGTGCGCTCGAAAACGCGCTGGAGAATTTTGCCGGCTGCGCCATCATCATCAGCCACGATCGCATGTTCCTCGACCGTCTGGCGACGCATATTTTGGCTTTCGAAGGCGAAGGCCATGTCGAATGGTTCGAGGGCAACTTCGAGGATTATGAACAGGACAAGATCCGCCGCCTCGGCCCTGATGCGCTGAACCCGGGTAGCCAGGCCCACAAGCGCCTGACGCGCTGATCGCCCTTCTTTTCGTTTAAGAAAGCCCCGGTGCGTGAACTGACCCCCGAAGGTTGATGTCCAACTTTCGGGGGGCAGTTCATTCGGCCGGGGCTTTTTCATATCCGGCCCTGTCGCAATTTGAGTAGGCAATTTCGCTTCAGTGCGAATTGCCGCTTGTCATCGCAGTCCAACTCACATAAAGATATCTTTATATCTTGATTGGATCGAAGATGAGCGAACCCTTGAAGCTTGGACTGGATGCGCTGGTGGACGTCTTGAAGGCGGCCGGCGAGCCCACGCGCCTGCGTCTTCTCGCACTTCTCGACGGCGGTGACCTGACGGTGACCGACCTTACCGAAATTCTCGGCCAATCCCAGCCGCGTATCTCGCGGCATCTGAAGCTGCTCGGCGAGGCCGAACTGATCGAACGTTACCAGGAAGGCGCCTGGGCCTATTTCCGCCTCAAGCAGGACGGCAAGGCGGCCATGCTGGTGCGGGCATTGCTGAAGCATGTCTCCGAGAACGATCCGACCATTCTTCGCGACGGCGAGCGGCTGTCGGCGGTCAAGCGCCAGCGGGCCGAGCGGGCGCAGGCCTATTTCAGCCGCAACGCGGCGGAATGGGACGAGCTTCGCCGCCTGCATGCTGCCGACGAGGAGGTCGACGCCGCCGTCATCCGGCTGCTCGGCAGCCAGCCGATCGATTCGCTGCTTGATCTCGGCACCGGCACCGGCCGCATTCTCGAACTTCTTTCCGGGCTCTACCGCCGGGCGGTCGGTGTCGATGCCAGTCGCGACATGCTGAGCGTGGCGCGCGCCAATCTCGACAAATCCCGCATCACCAAGGCCACCGTGCGTCACGCCGATATCCTGAACCTGCCCTTCGAGGGCCAGGATTTCGACCTGGTGACGATCCATCAGGTGCTGCATTTCTTCGACCAGCCGGAGATTGCGATCGCCGAAGCGGCGCGCATGCTGCGGCCGGGCGGCCGGCTCGTGGTCATCGACCTTGCGCCGCACACGCTCGAATATCTCCGCGACGAGCATGCGCATGTCCGTCTCGGTTTTTCGCACCAGGCGATATCCGACTGGCTGCACAGGGCCGGGCTCGATGTCGAGCAGGTCGTCGATCTTCATCCGGGTCAGCAGAGCGGGCAGGGCTTGACGGTCACCGTCTGGCTCGCGCGCGACCCGAGGCGCCTTATGGCTTCGCAGACCAGTGAAGGCGCCGAACCTACATTTGCCGGGAGAGTATGACATGGCTTTGAATAACGAGGCACGCGGCCGCAACATCGGGATTTCCTTCGAATTCTTCCCGCCGAAATCGGAAGAGATGGAAGGCCAGCTCTGGCAGACGGTCAGCGAGCTGCAGGACTGGGATCCGGATTTCGTCTCGGTGACCTATGGCGCCGGCGGCACCACCAAGGCGCCGACGCTCACCGCCGTCACACGTTTCCTGTCGCAGACGCCGCTTGCCACTGCGTCGCACCTGACCTGCGTTGGCGCGACGAAGGAAGAGACGCATCAGATGATCGAGACCTTCCGCAAGGTCGGCGTGACGCATTTCGTGGCGCTGCGCGGCGATGCGCCCGGCGGTGCAGGCGCGCCCTATCAGCCGCATCCCGGCGGTTACGCCAATGCCGCGGAACTGGTGGCCGGCCTCAAATCGGTCGGCGATTTCGAGATTTCGGTCTCCGCCTATCCGGAAAAACACCCGGAAAGCCGCGATACGGCCGCCGATATCGACATGCTGAAGCGCAAGGCTGACAACGGCGCTGACCGGGCGCTGACGCAGTTCTTCTTCGACAACGACAATTTCGAGCGTTATCTGGAGCGTGTGCGCGCCGCCGGCATCAAGATCCCCGTTGTGCCCGGCATCATGCCGATCCAGAACCTGACGCAGTTGAAGCGTTTCGCCGGCGCCTGCGGCACGGTCATCCCCGCATTCCTCGACGAGCGTTTCGCGGGCTTCGACGACAAGCCCGAGGAGCGGGCGAAGGTCGCGGCCGACGTTGCTGCCGAGCAGATTGAGGATCTCGTGCGGCGCGGCCTCGATGAGTTCCATCTCTATACGATGAATCGCGCGCCGCTGGTTTCCGCCGTTCTCGACAATCTCGGCTTCTCCCGCCGGGCGCCAAAGAGCGCGGGCGCAGCAGCCTGATCCTTGCGGGGCTCAAAATTGAAAAGCGCATGTCGGGCGGGACATGCGCTTTTTCGTTGGCGGATGATCAGTTCTTCAGGAGTTTAGGCATTATCAGTCGTTACGCCTTCGTGATCCGGCTCAGATAAAGAGCATGGACAGGACGAAAGCAAACGCTGCACTGACCAACAGAACATTCAAGGATTGCGTAAGTCCCATGTCTGTCTCCTCGCGTTAACCGGCCGATATTATGTCTGAAATATGTCGGTTGAAAAGCGGATTTTATGCTGCAGTGCCGAACCAGTCAGTGGATAAGTCTTAGTATGATTTTTTAAGATATTGAAATGGCTTTATAATTTTGAATTAATTTTTGTTCACAGAATTTAACGTGCCGTTAAATCGGGCGATTGCTGGTTTATCTATGCGCCCAAAACATGGCCGAGCCGCAAGCGGTTGAAAACATAAGGAAACTGCAACCGGTTTTCAGGCTGTCCCCGCCGGCCGGCGATAGGCGCGGCCGTCGAGGATGACGAGGCCGAAACCGATCAACGCCATGCCGGCGAATTCGGCAGGACTGAGCCTTTCGCCGAGGAAGAGGAAGCCGAGAAGGATGGCGCTCGGCGGTACCAGAAGGGTGACGAGCGAGGCGTTGGTGGCGCCGGCGGCGGCCATGATCCGGAAGTACAGGATATAGCCGAAGGCGGTCGACAGCAGCGCCAGCGCCAGTATGGCAAGGATTGCATCGAGCGGCGGTACGGCAAGCGTCCAGGGGCGATCGGCCAGCAGCGATAGCGGCAGCGCGATCAGCGAGGAGGCCGTCAGCTGACCGGCTGATGTGACGGGGGCGGGCACGTCCCTGAAACGTTTGCCGTAAGTGGCGGCGAAACCATAGGAGACGGCGGCCAGCACGGGAAGCAGCAGCGCCCAGAGCGGCGCTTCGCTGCCGGCCGTAACGCCGGGGCCGATCAATACGATCGTTCCGGCGAGGCCGACGAGGCAACCGGCGATCTTTGCCGAGGACAGCTTCTCGTCCGATGTGAAGTGGTTGGCGATGATCACGGTCCAGATCGGCGTCGTGGCGTTCAGGATCGCCGCAAGGCCGGCGCCGATGCGGGTCTGGCCGAAAAAGATCAGCGCGTGCGGGAGCGCATTGTTGATAAGGCCGAGGATCAGGAACTCGCGCCAGCGGGCCTTGAGGATCGAATAGATATCGAGACGGCCGGCAATATAGACATGTAGCGCGAGCGCTGCCAGCAGCAGCCTGAGGAAGACGAGGGTCAGCGGCGGTACGTGTTGGACGGCGATGCGGGCAAAGAAGAAGGAGCCGCCCCAGATCAGGCCGAGCAGGACCAGCAGCCCCCAGGTCCAGGCATTCATTCTGCTTTCCACGCCGCGTCCTCCACCGCAAATCGCAACGCCGCCGGATCGTTCGTCGAAAACCGGCGGCGGCTTTTCATTGCGAAGTTTTAGCGCAAGCGGGAAACGTCGCCACCCGTTTCTTGCGAAGCGGGTGGCGACAGGCCATCAGCGGCGATCAGAGCGCGTTGAGAAGGGCAGGTGTGGCCCAGCCGTCGGCCGGTATGCCCAAGCGCTGCTGTTCCTTCTGGATCGCGATACGCGTACCGGAGCCGAGGATGCCGTCGATCTCGCCGACATCGTGGCCGAGCGACTGCAGCTTGGTCTGCAGCGCCTTCATCTGGTCGTTGGCAAGCCCCTGTTCAGGCGCGCCCTTGAGATAGGTCGGGGCGCCGGAAAGGCGGGTGGCGAAATAGGCGGCCGAAGTCGTGTAGATGAACGACTTGTTCCATTCGAGATAGATCTTGAAATTCGGATAGGCGATGAAAGCCGGCCCCATGCGGCCCTGCGGCAGCACGAGATCGCCTTCGAGATCGCCGAAAGCGGTGTTGCCGTCGCGCGGCTTGACGCCGAGCGCGAACCATTCGCCTGCCTTCATCGTGCCGCCGAGGCCGGATTTCTCCCAGGGCAGGTTGTCGGGCACGGTGACCTCCTGCAGCCAGGGCTGGCCGCGTTCGAAGCCGAGGTGCTGGATGAATTTCGCCGCCGTCAGGACGGCGTCCGGGCCGCTCTGCTTCACGTGGATATGGCCGTCGCCGTCGCCGTCCATGCCGTAGGCGATGATATCGCGCGGCAGCATCTGCACCTGGCCGATCTCGCCGGCCCAGGCGCCAGTGTTGGTCGCGGGGTCGAGATCGCCGTGCTCGACCATCTCGATGAGGGCGATCAGTTGCGGGCGGAAGAGTTCCGGGCGGCGGCAGTCGTGCGACAGCGTCACCAGGGCGTTGCGGGTGTTGAAATCGCCCTGAACGGCGCCGAAATCGGTTTCCATCGCCCAGAAGGCGGTGATGACGCCAGCGGGAACGCCGAACTCCTGTTCGGCGCGGGCAAAGACGTCGGCATGTTGCTTCATCTTCTGGCGGCCGATGTCGAGACGGGCCTGGCTGACGGTGCGCTGGGAGAATTCGAGGAAGGTCTGCTTGAAGACGCCCTGGGCGCGATCCCGGCTCAGGACCTTGGGATCGATCTCGGCGCCGGCAAGGGCCTCGTCGGCGGCTGCGGCGCTGGCGCCTGCGGCGACCGCATCGGCCTTGACGCCCTGGAGGAAGGCGGAAAGATCGCCGCCGCAAGGGGCTGCCGGGGCCGAGGCCGCGGGGGCCTGTTGGGCGGCTGCGCCGCCGGCAAGGGCGAGGGCAAACAGGAGGGCGAGTGCAGAGCGGCTTGCGAGCGAGCGGTGCATGAATGCGGTCCTTATATCAAACGGATGTCCGTCGCTTTCCCAGAGGAATGTGACGGAAGCAAGAAACATTGAAAGACGTTACTAAGAATTTCTATCCTTGGAAACGGCCGCGACCCAATTGTTCCAGTTCTTTGCGCTGCCGGCAAAGACGTTGATGTCGGTCGGCCCCTTGATGCCGGGAATAACGCCGGTCGAGGTATATTGCCAGAAGGCCCAGCGGCGGTCGGAATAGGTCACTTCGGGATGTTTCGCCACCGAGCGGACCCAGAAATGATAATCCTGGAAATAGCCGGCGAGATTGTCGCGGTGGAAATCCACCGAAGTATAGATGATCGGGCGCTTGCCGTAGTAAGCCTCCAGCCGGTCCATGAAACGCTGCATTTCGGAGCGCACCGTTTCCGGGTCGGGACGGTAGCGGCAAGTCTTCGATTCGCCGTTCCATTCGACGTCGAGCACCGGCGGCAGGCGCATGGCCTCCTTCGGCACGTTGCGGATGAACCAGTCGGCCTGCTCATCGGCCGAGGAGCAGAAATAATAGAAATGGTAGGGGGCGTGCGGGATGCCGGCGGCGCGCGCCTCTCGCCAATATTCGTCGAAGCGTGGATCGACCCTGTCCTTGCCTTCCGTCGCCTTGATGAAGGCGAAGCCGACACCGGAATTCCTCACCGTCGCCCAGTCGATATCACCCTGCCATTTGGAGATGTCGATGCCATGGATCGCATTCTGCTGCGGATGCTTCGGGCCGAAATCCTGCGGATCGGTGTCCTGGAAGCGCGTCTTCGGCTTTATCGATGCGGTTTCGAGATAGTCGTGACCGGAAGAGGAGCAGCCGGCCAGCATGATGGCCAGAGGCAAAACGCAAAACAAAAGCCGGCGCATGGGTATCCCGTCGTGAACCGAATGATCTCTTTGCCCCACAGCCTGACCTTCGAGAAAACGAGTCCAGCAGAGGAATAACCCTCTTTTCACCATATCAACGTAAAAAATCGGTTAGTTTCAAGCGAATTATGAGCGCTTGCTGATAATAGCCGCCCGCCAGGCATAACCGCCGCCGACGGTTTCAAACAACAATCTCGCGTTGTTTTCATGGGCTTGGGCTTCCAGGACCTCGCGCAGATCGGCGCGCGGGGTGACGTGGAATTTCGTAAGCCAGGACTGCAGCATGCGGCGGAACCAGCGCGGCAGGCCTTCCTGCTGGCCGAAATCGACGATGTGCAACTGGCCGCCGGGATTGAGTGCGGCGATCGATGCATCGACGGCGCGCTCCCAATCCGGGATCATCGACAGGGCATAGGAAATCAGGATGCGGTCGAAGCCGCTGACGCCGAATTCGCGCGGCGTGTACGCCGTGGCGTCAGCGACCCGGAATTCTGGGATTGTCGCCTTGGTGGCGAAGGTCTTGCGCGCCGAGATCAGCATTTCCTGGGAAATGTCGAGGCCGAAGAGCTTGGCGGTCGGGAAATGCTTATGGGCGAAGGCCATGTTGCGGCCAGTGCCGCAGCCGACCTCAAGCAAGGTGCCGCCGTCCGGCACGTCGAGATTGCGGATCGTACTGTCTCGGCCGAGAAGGTAATATTTGCGGGTGAGGTCGTATATATGGCGCTGGTAGCGATACATGCCATCCATCAGGCTGGCATGTTCGTTGCTGTTTCCTGCCGTCTCGGTGCCGACCTTGCTCACGCCTTCTTCCCGTAAATGTGGAAGCCGCCATAGATCGCCGAGCGGTCGAGCGCCGTCAGCTCACGCGACTTCTCCTCGAAATAATCCCACTGATCGCGGATCGAAGGAGACAGGCGGCCTTCGATGATGCTCTTTTCGGCGGCGGTGCGGAAGATCACGCGCGCGCCTTCACGCGCCGTGCGGGTGATTTCCCGCCAGACGTCGTTCAGCTGCGCGTCGGTCATCCAGTCCTGCGCGTCGAGCAGGATGTAACGGTCGCGCGAGGCAGCCGGCTCGCGGGCCAGAAGCTCGGTGAAGCTTGCGTGGTGAACGTTGACGCGGTCGACATTGGCGCGGATCACCTCATAGTGTTCCGACTTCAGATAGGTCGGCAGCGGGCCTTCCTCTTCAGTGCCGTAGCGGCGGCCGAAGGCCTGCCAGGCGAAATAATTGTCGCGCATCGGGAAATGACAGGCGAGCTTTTCCAGGCGATGCTTCAGCACCGGTGCGATCGAATGATCGGCGGTAAGACTTGCGAGCTCGTCATATTGCTGCGGCGGAATGCCGAGGCCGAAGAGTGAGCTCTTGCGGCCGGTGATCCAGCGCACGACCGGCTTTTCGAACAGCGGCGCGATCTGCTCTTCGAAGAACTGGCGCTGCTCGCGGATCGAGCGGGTCTTGGTCATTTCGCGCAGCTTGACGCCATGCAGGCGGGCGAGAAGGTGGGCTGCGCCGATGAAGCGGCCAAGCAGGCCGGTTTCGTAGATGTTGCGGTCGAAGACCGTGACGCGGCGGCGGCCGAACTTGCGGCCGTTCCAATAGCTGCGGGTTGCTTCATCGAGTTTGGCAGCGAGATGCTGGTCATAAGCGCGGCTGTTCGACTTCTCGTTCGGCATCGCCAGGAAGCGGACGAGATCGGCATGGACAGGCAGGTGCTTGAAGGCGGCAAGCTTCAGCCGGTTCAGCGCGATGTGGTGCGGGTTGAGGTCGACGACATCGATCGAGGCCGGCGCTTTGGAGAGATAGGCGAGCATGTTGCAGCCGCCGGAGCCGATGGTGACGATGCGGTGGTTCGGCTTCAGCTCCATCGCCTGCATATCGAGATCCGGATCTTCCCAGATCTGCGGATAGACGAGGCCGGAAAAGAGAAGGCCGAAGAGACGCTCGGAGAAACCGTCCTTCGAAAAAGCCTTGTGGCGGAGCAGGGCGTCCTTGAGTTTCCGGTTCTTGCGGAAGCCGGCATCCGGTGCAAATTCTGACATGAGTCTGTCACCTTTTTAGCGTTCAGGGCGTGTAGCGCGCCACTGCTACAGTTTGATGACGCGGGCTGTGGGCACCGTTCTCCGGAGAGAGCGCCTTCCTGGTAAAGTGATCGCAATGACGGCTCTTCTTCTGTCCGGCCCCTTTCCGGCGCGTGCGATTCCTGCTTCTCTCCCGGCATGGAGGAATGCCATGCGATTTGTCCTGCGTATTCTGAAAGGGCTTGCTCTCCTTGTCGTGCTCGTCGTCATCGCCGTCGCCGGCTGGCTCTTCGTTCAGCCGCCGGAACTGCTGCGTGTCGGTGACGGCTATGCGGCCAAGATCGTCTGCTCCAATGTCTTCATATCAGGCCGTGAGGCGGAGGAGGTGCTCGAAGATGACGTCCAGGCGCCCGGAAATCCGCTGCTGCGGCTGGTGCGCGTCAGTGTCGACCGCGACAACGACCATGTGACGGCGCGTTTCATGGGGCTGTTTGCCCCGAGTTATGCGCTCTATCGCGGCGCCTTCGGCTGCACGAGCGTGCCGGACGGCAATTTCGAGGCGGCGGCGAATGCCGTGCCTTTCGATGCGCCGGCCGGGGCGCAGACCAGCGACGCGGTATGGCCGCAGGGTGAGGGCGCCGGCGATCAGCCGGATGCGAAGATCGCCACGCTGCTGGCCGATGCCCGACTTGCCGGCCCGGCCATGCGGGCGATCGTGGTGGTGCGCAACGGCCGCATCGTCGCCGAGACCTATGGTCCCGGATTTTCGGCAAAGACGCCGCTGATCGGCTGGTCGATGACGAAGACGGTGAATGCTGCGATCCTCGGCCGACTGATGCTCGACGGCAAGATTTCCTTCGACGACGATCATCTGCTGGCGCAGTGGAAGAACGATGCGCGCGCCAAGATCAGGGTATCGGATCTGCTCGGCATGGAGAGCGGCCTTGCCTTCAACGAGGATTATGGCGACGTCGCCGATGTGACGCGGATGCTTTACCTCGATCCCGACATGGTGTCGCTGCCGGCCAATGCGCCGATGGAGGCAGCGCCCGGCCAGCGTTTCCGCTATTCGAGCGGTACGGCGGTGCTTCTGTCACGCATCTGGATGGACAGGGTCGGCAATGCACAGGCGGCCTTCTCCTATCCGCATGACGCGCTGTTTGCGCCGCTCGGCATGACGAGCGCCGTGTTCGAGCTCGATGCGCGCGGCACGTTTGCCGGAAGCTCCTATCTCTATGCGACGGCGCATGATTGGGCCCGCTTCGGGCAGTTCCTGCTACAGGATGGTGTGTGGAACGGCCGGCGGCTGTTACCCGAAGGTTTCGTCGGCGCCATGCGCACGCCGACGGCGGCTTCGAACGGGCGGTATACGCAGGCACAGGCCTGGCTTGCGCCGGGCGGCTCGAGCGCTCAGTTCGGGCTTCCGGAGGATACGTTTTGGCTGACGGGCCATGACGGGCAGAGCATGGCGATCGTGCCTTCAGCCGATCTGGTCGTCATCAGGCTCGGCCTGACGCCGGGCTGGCTCGGTTATCAGCCGCAGACGCTTCTCAAGGCGATCCTGGCGGCCTTGCCGCAATCGGGGGCGCCGCAACAGCAGGCCGGGTCGCCGCAACAGGCGCAGCCACAGCCATAGGCTGGAGCTTCGATCGCAGTTTCAGCAATTATCTGGCGTCAGTAGTTGCCCTGGGCGACGTCGGTCATGCCCTTGCGCTTGGCATCGTAATAATAGCCGCGCGCGTAGAGGCGGACGGCATCGTCTTCCTTGTTGTCGGAGACGAGCCAGGCGCCGCGCAGATATTTCGCGGCATATTTGATGTTGGTTTCGGCGTCGAAGAGGCCGCCTGGCGCACCGTCATAGCCCATGGACTTGGCGGTGTTGTACTTGATCTGCATGAGGCCGAAATAGCCGCGCTTGTTGTAGGCCTTCGGATTGTAGCGGCTCTCGCGATGGACGATGCGATGGAGCAGCGTCTCGGGAATTTCGTAGATCTTCGAATATTTCTGGATAAGCTTGGTGACGAAGCTCTTTTCGACCGTCGGCGCATCGTCTTTGTCGTCGTCGCTGAACATAGGCGGCGCCGTCGGCGGATCGATCGGCCCGGATTCGTCGAAACCGTAGTCCATGCTGGCACGCGGCGTGGTGTCGACTGCGGCAAGTGCAGCAAGTGCGCTGTTTTGCGGTGTCGCTGCAAAGGCGAGCTGCGTTGTCGGCTGCGCCGGGGTTCCCGGGCGCGGCGTCGGCACCACGGACTGGATGGCCGTCATCTCGGGCGTCAGCGGGATCTGCGCATAGGCGGCCGGCTGAATGCCTGCCTGCGTGGTGAGATCGGCCGGCTGAGAGCCTGTGACGGCCGGCATCGCCGTTGCGGTCAGAGAGGGAGATGCCTGGGCAATGGCGGTGCCTGCCGGGCCAATTGCACCTTCGGCGGTCGGGATCGCGGCGAGGGTTGCATCCTCGCCTGGTTTCGGCATCGGCACCACGGTCTGGGCGGCTGTCAGTTCGGCCTGCGAGGTGTATTCGACGCTCGCGCATCCCGTCATCACACCGCAGAGTATCGTCGAAACGACAAGACTGCGTTTCAGGCCGGATAATCCGATCGCTACCATTCCGCCACTTTCGTGAAATCGCGCCGCCCCGGCAGCGTATAAAAGTTACTAAATACCTTAAGCCCTGACGACCCCATTAACCTATTCGTGGCATTCCGGCAACCACGGAATATTTCTAGGCTGCAATACGGCGATACCCGGCCGTTACGGCGCCTGCAGCGATCAGCAGGGTGCCGCCGGTGCGGTTTACAGCGCGCTGGACGCTTGCCTTGCGAATCAGGCCGCGTGCCGTATGGGCGAGAAAGGCGTAGGTGGAGGCGTTGAGGATCGCCAGCACGAGGAACGTCGCTTCCATGATCGCCATCTGCCCGAAGAAGGGCAGGGCCGGATTGAGGAACTGCGGCACGAAGGCGACGAAGAAGATGATGCTCTTCGGATTGAGGGCGGTGACGATATAGGCGTGGAGGAAGATCTTGAGCGACTTTTCTTCCGGCAGGTTGTCGTTGTCTGCAACCGGTTCGCCGATCACCGGAGCCCGCCAGAGCTTGATTCCCAGCCAGATCAGATAGGCGCCGCCGATCCACTTCAAGACGGTGAAGAGGGTGGCGGAGGCGGCAAGGACGGCGCCGAGTCCGAAGAGGGACGCCGTCATCGCGGTGAAGTCACCAAGCGCCACGCCGCTGACCGTCGCAAGCGCAGTCCTGCGTCCATGACCGAGCGCATAGGAGACGACGAGCAGTATCGTCGGCCCCGGTATGGCCAGCATGATGGCGGATGCGGCCGCAAAAGCGAGCCAGGCTTCAACTGACATGGTGTCTCCTCCTATTCCTCAGGAACAAGCAAAGACATCATATTAACCATCCGTCAATCACGCTTCTTTGTATTTCTGACCTATATTGTCCATGACTTCGGCAAACCATGCCGTCGAAAGGTCAAAAGCCTTGCCGCCCTTGATGCGCGGGAATTCTATAGTGCGCAATTTACCATTCTGCGCTTCATCGTGACCGGTGACGCCGGAGACTTTGTTGAGCGCGCTTTCGACGGCGAGATCGACCATGCTCTGGATCAGCCTGAGGTCGTCGCTATTGGCGGGCGCCGAGCGGGCGAAGTAGCCCGATTTCTGCACGAGAGAGCGTTCGGCGTTCAAGAGGCTGGCGAACTGCTTCTGGAACCAGGCGCCGACATTGATCGTATCGATCTTCACATGGCCGAAGGCATCGCGCTTGACGGTCTCGCCGGCGGCTTCGCGCTCGGCGACGATGGCGTCGAGGCAGGCGCCTTCGGAGACGAAGACCGTGGCGTGGCCATTGCGGTCCATGCTCTCCCTCAGGCGGGCGGCCTCGGCATCGAGGTCGAAGGCCATCTCCGGCAGGTAGACGGCGTCGATGCTCTTCAGATGCGCATCCATCATCAGGCCGTCGACATACTGGTTGCGGCTGGTGCGCTGGAGGTAGGCGCGGGCGGTTGCAGCCGTCAGCCAGCCGCAATGGCGGCCCATGACCTCGTGGATGACGAGCGTGCGGGGGGCGGCGGTCTGTTCGTTGCCGACATTGTCGAAGAAATGCGCGCCGACTTCGGCGGCCGTCCAGGCGCCGAGCGACTGGCGGATCGGCACGACGTCGTTGTCGACGGTCTTCGGCAGGCCGACGACGGTCAGATTGTAGCCGTTGGCGGCGAGATAGGCGGCAAGGTCGGCGGCGGTGGTGTTGGTGTCGTCGCCACCGATCGTGTGGAGAATGGTGATGCCGTCATTGGCAAGACGTTCGGCCGCGATCCTGAGCGGGTTCTCGCCTTCCTTGACCAGGCCGCGCTTGACGCAATCGGCGGCATTGGTGAGTTTGACGCGGCTGTTGCCGATCGGCGAACCGCCGTAACGGTGCAGCAGCGGCGCCTTTTCGCGCATGTCGCGGGTGATCTCGATGCTGTCGCCGAGCAATACGCCCTGGTACCCGGACTTGTAAGCGACGATATCGATCTCGGGAGCGACGTCGCTGTAGCGTTCGATGAGGCCGCCGACGGCGGAGGAAAGACAGGGCGCCAGGCCTCCAGCGGTCAGCATTGCGACTTTCTGTTTGGCCATGATCCCTCCTATGGTGTTTCAGTGCGGCAGCGTTAGCTAGCGCATGGATGCGGCAGGGAAAGGGCCCTGTAAAGTAAAGAATTTACGAAAACGCGCCTTTCTGCCGGGTTGAACGGTAAAGGTGGTGCGAAGCGTCGATATAATCGTTTCAAGCCCGATCTGCCTGTCGGGAACAGTTGTGGAAATTGACGGTTAAGCGTTGAGGAGGATGGAGCGGGCGGAACTCCCACGGCCGATCAGGCGAAATGGATCGATCGCTTGTTGCGATGCAATAATTACAGAATCGTGAAAACTGTGTTCGGCCCTACGACCAATAGCCGCCTTGCAAAGGCTACGATTCTTTGGTCAAGCTGTTTGCTATAAGTTGACAAGCATGTGCGAGATTTTCGATGTCCTTCTGGGAAAAACTGTTGAATGCCATTGGCAATACCGCGGGCAATGCGCTTTCCGCGGTGGTCGAGGCTATCCGAACGGTTTTCGAAGGCGATCCCGAGACCCGGCGCAAAGTGGCTTTCTCCGTGGCGATCATCGCGCTTTCGGCCAAGATGGCCAAGGCCGACGGCATCGTCAGCGAGAAGGAGGTCGAAGCCTTCCGAGAAATCTTCGAATTTCCCGAGGACCAGGCCAAGAACGTCGCCAGGCTCTATAATCTCGCACGCCAGGATGTGGCCGGCTACGAAGCCTATGCCGAGCGACTCTCGACGCTCTGCGTCACTTGTGCGGCCAATTGCACGGTGCTGGAAGACGTGCTCGACGGCCTCTTCCATATCGCCAAGGCCGACGGGCTGATCCACGAGAAGGAACTGATTTTCCTGCGCCATATCGGCGAGATCTTCGAGATGAGCGAGACCCGCTTCGAGCAGATCGCCGCCCGCCACGTCTCGTCCGGCCGGGATCCCTATAAGGTGCTCGGCGTCTCGCCCTCGGATGATTTCCCGACCATCCGCCGCCGTTATCATGGCCTCGTCAGCGAGCATCATCCCGATCGGCTGATCTCGCGCGGGGTGCCGAAGGAATTCCATGTGATCGCCAATGAACGCATGGCGGCGTTGAACGCCGCCTATGCGGCGATCGAGAAGGAACGCCGCGCCGCATGACCTCGTTCGAGGCCGACTTCAGAAGCGCCCGTGTGCAGCCTTCTCCGAACCATGGCGAGCGGGCGGACGGGCGTCGTCCAGACATGGTCCTGTTGCACTACACCGGCATGCCGACGGCAGACAGCGCGCTCGACTGGCTCTGCCGCGCGGAGAGCCAGGTCTCCAGCCATTATTTCGTGCATGAGAATGGTGAAGTGGTGCAGCTGGTGCCGGAAACGCGCCGAGCGTGGCACGCGGGAAAGAGCAGCTGGCACGGCGAAACGGATATCAATTCGCTGTCGATCGGCATCGAGATCGCCAATGCCGGCCATCCCGGCGGGCTTCCCGACTATCCGAAAGAGCAGATCGCCGCGGTGATCGAATTGTGTCGCGACTGTGTCAAACGTTGGTCGATCGCGCCGGAACGGGTCCTTGGGCATTCCGATGTCGCCCCTGTTCGTAAGGTCGATCCGGGCGAAAAGTTCCCCTGGGCCGAGCTCCACCGGGCGGGCATCGGACATTGGGTCGAGCCGGCAACAATCGCCGGTGGGCGCTTCTTCCAGCGGGGTGATGCCGGCCAGCCCGTCGAAGCGCTGCAGTCGATGCTGTCGCTCTATGGTTATGGCACTGAGATCACAAGCCAATTTTCCGAAAAGACGGCGGGCGACGTGGAAGCTTTCCAGCGCCACTTCCGGCCCGAACGGGTCGATGGAATCGCCGATTTCTCGACGATCGACACGCTGCACCGGCTGCTGTCGGCGCTGCCGCGTTATTCCTGAGCCGAAGAACCGGATATCCGGGCGGATTTCTCCCGGCCGGCGAGAAATCCCTCCCGCCACATCATTTCCCTATTATCTCCTCATTGCGATGGTCTAAGAACGCCCGCTGAACAGCGCTCGCGGCTTTTTCAAGTGTAACCATGAGCGCCAAATGAAACGATAAGAATTGTTGCGGAATACGATCAGTCCTTGATCGAGTGCGACCGGATGACGGCGAGGCGCGCAGTCATGCAATTCTTTGGGTCGGAGTGAAGAGACTTTATGAAGAATATGATTGTTGGTGCTGCGACATGCGTTGGCATGCTGCTGGCGGGATATAGCTTTGCCTCGGCAAACGATGACTGGGGCGTCAGGGCGCAAACCATCCCGCTGAAAACCGTCGATCGCCAGAGCGGCTATGCCATGCCCGATTTCTCCGCCAGCATTCCCTATGCTGCACTGATCAACAAATATGCGGCTGAATACAACGTGCCGGTCGCACTTGCCCAGGCCGTCGTGCGGGTCGAGAGCAACTTCAATCCGAAGGCACGCGGCAGCGCCGGCGAAATCGGCCTGATGCAGATCAAGCCGGCGACGGCGCGGATGATGGGCTATGCCGGCACGCGGAAGGGCCTGTTCGATCCCGAGACCAACATCAAATACGGCATGAAATACCTGGCGGCCGCCCATCAGCTCGGCGGCGGACAGACCTGCAACACCATCCTGAAATACAATGCCGGCCATGCCGCAACCCGCATGAACCCGGTGTCGAAGACCTATTGCGGCAAGGTCCTGGCGATGCTCGACTGAGTGTGGCCGGACGCATCCCGGTGAAAATCCTTCCCGGGATTTTTGCGATATGAATCAGGACGCTTGCCGTGATACTCCACCTTCGCGAAACGAGGCGGGATATGGCAGTCGACTTCAGGTTCATCATCATCGGACGCGGCATGATGGGTGCCGCTGCCGCACGCCACCTCTCGTCGATGGCCGACGGCATTGCGTTGATCGGCCCGCGCGAGCCGGAAGAGCGAAAGGCCCATCACGGCGTCTTCGCCAGTCATTACGACGAAGCCCGCATCACCCGCACCTTCGACGGCAATCTGGCCTGGGGAACCTTCGCCGCCCGCGCGCTCGAGCGCTACCGCGAGATCGAGGCGAGGAGCGGCATTTCCTTTTATTCCGAGGTCGGCTGCCTCTTTGCCGGTCCGACGCCAAAGGATGAGCAGGACTATATCAACCGGGCGCTGACGGTCAGCCGGACGCTCGGCAGCGATATCGAGACCATCGCGCCGTCGCAACTTCGCGAACGTTTTTCCTATCTTTCCGTCGATCCCGATTTCACAGGATATTTCGAGCGCAAGCGCGCCGGCCACATCAACCCGCGGGCGCTGGTGCAGGCGCAGGCGAGGCTTGCCGAACAGGGTGGCGTCTCGCTGATCGAGGCCACCGTGACATTGGTGCGCGACGTCGGTTCCCATGTCGAGGTGACGGCCGGCGACAGACGTTACAGCGCTGAGCGCGTGCTGGTCGCTGCCGGCGGTTTCAGCAATTTTCATGCCCTGCTGCCGCGTCCTGTCGATAGCAGGGTCATGGCGCGCACGGTCGTCTTCTATGAAATAGGTGAGCGCGAGATGGCGGTCTTCGGCGATATGCCATCGACCATCGTGCTCGGCGACCGGGAGGAGGATCATATCTATATCTTGCCGCCGGTGCGTTATCCTGACGGCAAGACCTATCTGAAGCTTGGTGGCGACACCGAGGGGCTTTCCTTTGGCAGGCTGGAGGATGCCGGCGCATGGTTCCGTTCGGACGGCAGCGCCGCCGAGCGCGATCATCTCTGCCGCCTCGCCCTGCAACTGATGCCGGCGCTTGCCGGCTGCCCGGTCACTTCTGCGCCGTGCGTGGCGAATTTCACTTCGACCGGCTATCCCTATATCGGGTTCACGCAATCGCCGCGCGTCGCGGTGCTGACCGGCGGCAATTTCGTCGCGGCAAAATCCTCCGACGAACTCGGGCGGCTGGGAGCGTTGCTTCTGGCGGAGGGCGCGCTTGAAGACAAGGACTTCGGCGGCGAGTTGACGCCCGTCTTTTCTTGAGAGGAATATCATGGCAGTCGATTTCAAATATATCGTCGTCGGCCGCGGGTTGATGGGGGCTGCGGCTGCGCGGCATCTGGCGCGCCAAGCGGATGGCGTGGCGGTGATCGGCCCGGATGAGCCTGAGGATCGCAAGGCGCATCAGGGCGTCTTCGCCAGCCACTACGACGAGGGGCGCATCACCCGCACCATCGATCCCGACCGCAACTGGGCGCTGCTCGCCAACCGCTCGATCGGCCGTTACGGCGAGATCGCGAGCGAGAGCGGCATCGACTTCTATCGGGAGGCCGGCTGCGTCGTCGTCGCGCCTGATGGAAGCGATTATCTCGAGAGAACCCGGCGGGCGGCCATTTCGCTCGGCGTCGAGACCCGCTTTCTCGATGAGGGCGGGCTGAAGGAGGCATTTCCCTTCTTCGCCTTTCCTGACGGCGGCGGCGGTGTCTTCGAGGCGAAGGGGGCTGGGCATGTCAGTCCGCGCAAGCTGGTCAAGGCGCAGTCGCTGCTGGCGGAAAAGGCGGGTGCTGCTGTGATCCGCGACCATGTCGTCTCGATCAGAAGCGAGGGCGGGACGGCTGTGGTCAGGACCGCTGGCGGTCTCAGCTATCGCGCCGAAAAGGTGCTGCTGGCGGCGGGCGGATTTTCCATTGCGAAGAATCTGTTGCCGCGTCCGGTTGCCATGACGGTTTATGGCCGGACAGTAACGCTTTTCGGGGTAAGCGAGGCCGATGCGGCGCGCCTTGCCGGGATGCCGTCGCTCATTCTCAAAACACCCGACATTCATATCTATCTGCTGCCGCCGATCCGTTATCCCGACGGCAAATTCTACCTGAAGATCGGCGGCGACCCGGACGATCTGGCGCTTAGCGACGATGCGGCGATGCGTGCCTGGTTCAAGACCGAGGGGCGCGACAGCGTGCGCGGGCATCTTACCCGTATCGTCGAAAATCTCGTGCCCGACATCGTGCCGCTCTCGATTTCGACGGCTGCCTGCGTCGTGTCGCAGACGGAAAGCGGCTACCCGATGATCGGCTATACCTCTTCGCCTGAGATCGCCGTGCTGACGGGCTGTGCCGGTACTTCGGCCAAGAGTTCGGATGAAATCGGCCGGCTTGGGGCCGAGCTGCTTTTGGCGGGCGGAATCAGCCAGCAGGGCTACTCCACGGATTTCACACCGCAATTTCGCTAACTCATAATCATTTATTCGATAGCAATTGCCATCTCTCTCGTTTATGGGAGCCCTGCCAGTTGGCTGGGCAGCCGCGCTTTACCAATGCCGAAAGGCGGTAGGGTGAGGAAAGTCCGGGCTCCACGGAAACACGGTGCCGGATAACGTCCGGCGAGGGCGACCTCAGGGAAAGTGCCACAGAAAGCAAACCGCCTGTCATGACAGGTAAGGGTGAAAGGGTGGGGTAAGAGCCCACCGCATCTCCGGCAACGGAAATGGCACGGTAAACCCCACCGGGAGCAAGACCGAATAGGGATGACGCGGCAGGCCGAAAGGCCCTCCGGCCGGTTTCCAGGCCAGTCATCCGGGTGGGTTGCGCGAGGCAGCGTGCGAACGCTGTCCCAGAGGAATGGCTGCCACGTTCCGGTTCACGCCGGAGCCATACAGAACCCGGCTTACAGGCCAACTGGCGATTAACATTTGTGGCGCGATCAACCGCCGAATTACGGGATAATTTTCATATAAGCCGCTGAAATAAAACGCTTTCAAGGGGATGCTGATGTGTTCCTTCGGGCGAAAATTCTTTTTGTGAAAGTGGCGTCTTCGCGCCTCTTGCGGGTGGTGATCCTAACCCTTTGTTAAACTTAACAGCTTATAAATTTTTGATCATGCGTCCATTGCAAACTGGGCGTATCCCATTGACGCCCATATGGTCCCATGCTATCCCAAATGTGCACTGCACCGGGGCAATCACCTGCCCACTCATCGCAAAGCAAAGGCGCCTTCCTCTCCGGAAGCGTCGGAAGGGTTCTTACTCATCCGGCTTGCGAAGCTGTGCCTGATATCGGGAGTTTCGGGCGTCTTTTGGTCCGGATCCCTACGGGAACGGATGTTTCGTGTGATGAGCCGCTTCCTTTCGAACGCGACCAACAGGATCGATGCCAAGGGCAGGGTTTCCGTGCCTTCGGCATTTCGTTCCGTGCTGGCGCAGCGCAATGTTCAAGAGCTCTATTGCTTTCAGGACTTTGTGTTTCCGGCGATCAGCGTCGGCGGTCCGGATCTTCTCGAAAGATTCGAGCGGCAGATTGCTGCGGAGGATCCGTTTTCGCCGGACGCGAACGAGATGTCGCTTCTCATTCATGGGGGCGGGATCTTCATGAAGCTCGACGCCGAGGGGCGGCTGATGGTCACGGATTTCATTCGCGGCTTCACCGGCATCTCGGACGAAGTGACCTTCGTCGGTCGGGCGGATCATTTTCAGCTTTGGCAGCCGCAGGCTTTTGTGGCTGCGCAGGCGCAGGCACGAGGGGAGCGCAAGCTGGCGGGCAAGCGTTCCTGAAAGAGCGAGGGAACGGAATGGTGGCGAATCCTGGCGGAGGTTCAGCTGACGCCGGTGGTGGACCGGTTCGTCACATTCCGGTTCTTCTCGATGAGGTGCTTTCGGCGCTGGCGCCTGCACCCGGCAAGCTCATCCTTGATGGCACATTCGGTGCGGGCGGTTACAGTTCGGCCATTCTTGCGGCCGGTGCCGAAGTGATTGCGCTCGACCGCGATCCGAGCGCCATTGCCGCTGGCCAGGCGATGGTCGCCGCCCATGGCGGCCGTCTCAAGCTCGTTCATTCACAATTTTCGCATCTTGCCGATCATGTGCCGCAAGGCGGGCTTGACGGCGTCGTGCTCGATATCGGCGTTTCTTCCATGCAGATCGACGAAGCCGAGCGTGGTTTCTCTTTCCAGAAGAACGGGCCGCTCGACATGCGCATGTCGGCGACAGGCGTTTCGGCCGCCGATGTCGTCAATCGCGCCAAGGTCGCTGACCTCATCCGCATCTTTCACTTTCTCGGCGAGGAGAGCCAGTCGCCGCGCATCGCGCATGCGATCGAGAAGCGTCGCGAGGAAAAGCCGTTCGAAACGACGCGCGATCTTGCTGGTCTCATCGAGCTCGTCACGCCGCGCAAGATGAAGGACAAGATCCATCCGGCAACGCGTGTCTTCCAGGCCTTGCGCATTTTCGTCAATGATGAGCTCGGCGAACTGGCCCAGGCGCTGTTTGCGGCGGAAGCGGCGCTGAAGCCGGGCGGTCGGCTCGTCGTCGTCACCTTTCATTCGCTGGAAGACCGCATCGTCAAGAAATTCTTCTCCGACCGCGCCGGCAAGGCCTCGGGATCGCGGCATCTGCCGGTCGCGCATGAGCGGGCGGCAACTTTTGCCGCGGTCGGCAAGCCGATGGTTTCGGCAAGCGAGGCGGAGGCGCAGATCAATCCGCGTGCCCGCTCCGCGAAGCTCCGCGCCGGTCTGCGGACGGATGCCGCTGCCGAGGCTGCGGATATGTCGCTCTTCGGGTTTCCCAATCTCGCCAGTCTCGGAAAGCTTGGAGGTTGATATGCTGAAAACGTTCGATCTCGTGCTCATCGGCGTTATGACGGCCACAGCCGCCGTCACCTATACGATCAAGCATCGCGCCGAATTGAAGCTTGAGGAGGTTCATCGCCTCGAAGCCGAGATCAAGCTCGAGGAGGATACGATCGACCTTCTCAAGGCCGACTGGGCGCTGCAATCGCAGCCGAACCGTCTGGAGCGGCTGGTCAACGCCTATAGCGACGAGTTGCAGCTGCAGCCGACGGATTCGACGGCGCTCGTGCATGCCAAGGAATTGCCGATGCTGAAATCCGAGGTTCCCGTGCCTGATGTAACGGAGGCTAAGGCCGGCGGCACGACCGCAACCGGTGCCAAGGGCGCGACCGTGGCCAGCGCCAAAGACGCGACCGTAGCCAGCGCCAAGGGCGCGACCGTAGTCAGCGCCAAGGGCGCGGCCGGTGCCTCCAAGGCGCAGCCCGTTCCGACGCCTGCGTCTCGCGGCGCAGTGGAACCGCACGGCGCAGTGGCGCCCGACGGCGGGGCGGAGGATGACGCAGACGCAGACGAGATCGAAACGGGGTCGGTGGAATAATGTCGTTTCTTTCCCGCATCATGGTTTTGAAGAGCCAGGCGCATTTTTCTGCCGGCGTTTATAATCGTTTCGGCGGCCCTTCCGCCGGCGTGGCGATCGAGGGAACCCGCAAGAAGAAATCGGGACAGGCAAAAAGCCGCGTCGGCCTGCTGATCCTCGGTTTCATGGGCGTCTACGTCATCATCGGTGGCCGTCTCGTCGAATATGCGATGAAGGATCAGGAGGTCGTCTCCAGCATCCTGCCCCCGGACCGGCTGATGGCTTCGCGCCCCGACATTCTCGACCGCAACGGCGAGGTGCTGGCGACCGATATCCGCACCGTCTCGCTGTTTGCCGAGCCGAACAAGATCGTCGATGCCGACGAGGCCGTGGAGAAGCTCGCAACTGTTCTGCCCGAGCTCGACGTCAGGGACACCTATAAGAAGCTATCGGTCAAGACCTCGCATTTCGCCTGGCTGCGCCGGCAGCTGACGCCGAAGCAGCAGAGTCAGATCCTGGCGCTCGGCATTCCCGGCATCGGCTTCCGGCCGGAGAAGCGCCGCTTCTATCCGGGCGGCTCGACTGCCGCGCATATCCTCGGTTACGTCAATATCGACAACCGTGGCGTCGCCGGCATGGAGAAATATATCGACGACCAGGGACTTGCCGACCTGGCTTCGGTCGGCATGACCAGCGATCAGCCTCTCGAGCCGGTGCGGCTTTCGATCGACCTTCGTGTGCAGAACATCGTCCGCGACGCGGTCGTCAACGCCGTCAACAACTTCCAGTCCAAGGGTGCTGGTGCCGCTGTTATCGACGTGCATACGGGAGAAGTGCTGGCGATGGCGTCGGCGCCGGATTTCGATCCGAACGAGCCGCAGCAAGGCGCCAAGGACGGTTGGCTCAACCGGATGACCAACGGTACCTTCGAAATGGGCTCGACTTTCAAGACCTTTTCGCTGGCCATGGCGCTCGACACCGGCAAGGTGAAGATGACCGACAGTTTCGATGCCAGCAAATCGATCTATATCGGCGGCTTCACCATCCACGATTTTCACGGCCAGCGCCGCTGGCTGACCGTTCCCGAGATTTTCCAGTATTCTTCGAATATCGGCACGGCGCGCGTCATCGACATCGTCGGCATCGACGCGCAGAAGGATTATCTGACCAAGTTCGGCCTGTTGACGAAGATGCAGACCGAACTGCCTGAGGTGAAGATGCCGAGCCAGCCGCGCGTCTGGAAGAAGATTAATTCGATCACGATTTCCTTCGGCCACGGTGTCTCGACGACGGCGCTGCAGACAGGGGTGGCGGCCGCGGCTCTCGTCAACGGCGGCAAGCTGATCGAGCCGACATTCCTGCCGCGTACGCGCGAACAGGCCGATGAGATCGCGACGCAGGTGATCAAGAAGACGACCAGCGACGAGATCCGCTATCTGCTTGACTTCAACGGATACAAGGGATCGGGCCGCGTCGCCCGCGTGCCGGGCTTTGCCGTCGGCAGCAAGACAGGGACGGCCGACAAGGTGGTGAACGGACGTTATTCGGCGACGCTGAACTTCAACTCCTTCATTGCCGCATTCCCCATCAACGATCCCAAATATGCCGTGATCACCTTCTGCGATGAGCCGAAGACCGGCGAAAAGCAATATGGCGGAACGATCTCCGCCGGCACCGCCGGCCCGATCGCCCGTGAGATCATCCGCCGCGCGGCCCCCATTCTCGGCATTGAGCCGAAATTCGGGGAAGGGGGATCGGCCTTGCTGGTGTCTTATTGAGTGTGAATGAATAGCGACACCGATTCGCGAGGGGTGAACCGGCTTCAACAGAGAAAAGTGCATTCGATGAAATTGCGAGACCTGGCCGGAAAGCATTTTCCGGAACTTGAAGCACAGCTCGAAGGCCCCGCAGGCTTGCTTGATATTTCAGGCCTGTCGTCGGACAGCCGCAAGGTGGAGCGGGGCAATGTCTTCGTCGCAGTCGCCGGCACCAAGGCTGATGGCGCGGGCTTCATCGCGGACGCCGCCAGCCGTGGTGCTGCGGTGGCGATTGCCTCCCAAGCCATCGATGCCTCCATTCCGGTGCTCGTGGTTAAAGAGCCGCGCCGTTTCCTGTCGATCGCCGCTTCGCGCTTCCATAGCAGGCAGCCCGAGATCATGGTTGCCGTTACCGGCACGGCGGGAAAAACCTCCGTCGCCTCCTTCGTCAGGCAGATCTGGGCGCATGCGGGCCATGCGGCCGCGATGATCGGCACGACGGGCGTGGTTTCGCCGACACGCAACGAATATGGCTCGCTGACGACGCCCGATCCGGTGTCGCTTCACAAGCTGCTTGCAGAACTTGCCGACGAAGGCGTTACCCATGCCTCGATGGAGGCTTCCAGCCACGGTCTCGACCAGTGCCGGCTCGACGGCGTGAGGCTGGCGGCGGCCGCCTTCACCAATCTCGGCCGCGACCACATGGATTATCATCCCACGATCGAGGACTATATGGCCGCCAAGATGCGGCTTTTCCAGCTGCTGCCGAAGGGCTCGCCGGCGGTGATCTTTGCCGACGATCCCTGGTCGGCTGAGGCGATCAAGGCGGCAGCCGATGCCGGTCACGACGTGCGCACCGTCGGACGCAAAGGCGATTATCTCACGCTGAAGCGCGTCGAGCATTTTCGCCACAAGCAGACGGCCGAGATCCATATCGGCGGAGAGATTTTCGAGGTGGATATCCCGCTGGCCGGTGATTTCCAGGTTGCCAACGCGCTTGTCGCGGCGGGTCTTGCGATGTCGACCGGCATCGAGCCGAAGGTCGCGATGGCCGCGCTCGAGAAACTCATCGGCGCGTCCGGCCGTCTCGAACTCGTCGGCCACACCAAGGACGGCGCGCTCGCCTATGTCGATTACGCCCATAAGCCGGATGCGCTGGAAAACGTGCTGAGCTCGGTCAGGCCATTCACGACAGGCCGCGTCGTCGTTGTCTTCGGCTGCGGCGGCGACCGCGACCGCGGCAAGCGGCCGATCATGGGCGAAATCGCCTGCCGCCTTGCCGATGTCGTCATCGTCACCGACGACAATCCGCGTTCGGAGGAGCCGGCTTCGATCCGGGCGGAGATCATGGCGGCGGCAGGCTGCGCCTCCGAGATCGGCGATCGCGCTGCGGCGATCCGCGAGGCGGTCGGCATGCTGAAATCAGGCGATACGCTGATCGTCGCCGGCAAGGGGCATGAGGAAGGACAGACGATCGGCAGCGTCACACTGCCGTTCTCCGATCATGCGGAGGTGCGCAAGGCCTTGGAGGAACTGAAATCTTGAGCTGGCTCTGGACGACCGAAGACATGATCGCGGCGATGGCGGGGCGCCCCTTCGGCACTCTGCCCGAAGGCATCACCGGCATTTCCATCGACAGCCGTTCGATTGCTCCAGGCGAGGCCTTCTTCGCGATCAAGGGCGACCGTGTCGACGGTCATGATTACGCATCGATGGCGGTGGCGAACGGCGCCGCACTGCTCGTCGTCAGCGAGGCGAGGCTTCCCGCCATGGGCCGCCTGACGGTGCCGATGATCGTCGTCGAAGACGTGCTCTCCGCGCTCGGCCGGCTCGGCCTTGCCTCGCGCGAGCGCTCGCGGGCTCGGATCATTGCGGTCACGGGTTCCGTTGGAAAGACGACCACCAAGGAAATGCTGCGGCATGTGCTGTCGCCGTCGGGCAAGGTGCATGCCTCCGTCGCCTCCTTCAACAACCATTGGGGGGTGCCGCTGACGCTGGCACGCATGCCTGACGATACGGATTACGGCGTCTTCGAAGTCGGCATGAACCATCCCGGCGAGATCCGGCCGCTGGTGGCGATGATCCGTCCCGATGTCGCCGTCATCACGACGATCGCGCCGGCGCATCTCGGTAATTTCAAGAGTATCAAGGAGATCGCGGCCGCTAAGGCGGAGATTTTCGAGGGGCTGGAACCCGGCGGCCATGTGGTGCTCAACCGCGACAACGACCAGTTCAATTTTCTCGACCGCACGGCGCAGTCGCTCGGCATCGAGCGTATCCATTCGTTCGGCCAGCATGCCAAGGCCGAATTCCGGCTGGCGGAATTCAACGGCTCGGACGAGAATTCGACGTTGTGGCTGACGATCGGCGGCGAGACGCTTGAAGTCGCGATCGGCGCGCCCGGCCGCCATATCGCCGAGAATGCGCTCGCCGCACTCGGCGTCGTCAGGATCGTCGGCGCCGACATGGAAAAGGCGATCGAAGCGCTTGCGACGCTGAAGCCGGAAAAGGGCAGGGGCAAGCGCCATCGGCTTTCGATCGGCAACGGCAGCTTCACGCTGATCGACGAGAGCTACAACGCCAATCCGGCTTCGATGCGCGCGGCGATCGCATTGCTGGCGGCCTCCGAGCCGACCGGCCGCGGACGCCGTATCGCCGTGCTCGGCGACATGCTGGAGATGGGCGAGTATGCGCAGAAGGTTCATAGCGATCTCGCCGTGCCGCTGCTTGCGGCCGGCATCGAACATGTCTGGCTCGCCGGAGCGGAGATGGCTGCGCTCAAGGAATCACTGCCGGAAAGCGTCCATGTCGAATATCGCGAGAACACCAGCGAATTGACGGATTATGTACTGGACTCGGTCGTACCAGGCGACGTGTTCATGGTGAAATCGTCTCTGGGCATCGGTTTCGGCAAGATCGTCGCCGCGCTCCTTGACAAGTTCCCACCATTTTCCGACACGCAACGCGAACTTTGATCGGGTAAACAAGGGGCCCTGAATGCTGATCTGGCTTGTCGAACTGTCGGAATATTTCAAATTTCTGAACCTGTTCAGATATATTACCTTCCGCACAGGGGCCGCTCTTTTCACCTCAGCGCTGATCGTTTTCCTGTTCGGGCCGACGATCATCAATTCGCTGCGCATCCGCCAGGGCAAAGGCCAGCCAATCCGCGCCGACGGACCGCAGACGCATTTCAAGAAGGCCGGCACGCCGACCATGGGCGGGCTGATGATCCTTGCCGGCATCGTCGGCGCGTCGCTGCTCTGGGCCGATCTTTCCAACGTCTATGTCGTCGCCACGCTGCTGGTGACGCTCGGCTTCGGTGCGATCGGCTTCTATGACGATTATCTCAAGGTGACCAAGCAGAGCCACAAGGGCTTCTCCGGCAAGGCGCGCCTCGGCATCGAATTCGTGATCGCCGGCATCGCCGTCTACTTCATGATGCGCACCGCCCTTGCCTCGGGGACTGCCGGCTCGACCTTCGGTTCCTCGATTGCCTTTCCCTTCTTCAAGGACTTCCTGATCAATCTCGGCATCATGTTCGTCGTCTTCGGCGGCTTCGTCATCGTCGGCGCCGGTAATGCCGTCAACCTGACGGACGGCCTCGACGGGCTTGCCATCGTGCCTGTCATGATCGCCGCCGCCTCCTTCGGCGTCATCGCCTATCTCGCCGGCAACGTGGTGTTTGCGAACTATCTGCAGATCAATTTCGTGCCCGGCACCGGCGAGCTTGCCGTGGTGCTCGGCGCCGTCATCGGCGCCGGCCTCGGCTTTCTCTGGTTCAACGCGCCGCCGGCGGCCATCTTCATGGGTGACACCGGTTCGCTCGCACTCGGCGGCACGATCGGCACCGTCGCCGTCGCCACCAAGCACGAGATCGTCATGGCGATCATCGGCGGCCTCTTCGTCATGGAGACGCTCTCGGTCATCATCCAGGTCGGCTTCTTCAAGATGACCGGCCGGCGCGTCTTCCTGATGGCGCCGATCCATCATCACTTCGAGAAGAAGGGCTGGACCGAGAGCCAGGTGGTGATCCGCTTCTGGATCATCGCGGTCGGCCTTGCCATGCTCGGCCTGTCGACGCTGAAGCTGCGGTGAGGTGGCAATGATCCCGGTCACGACGCTCAGGGACAGGAAGGTCGCGCTCTTCGGGCTCGGCGGCTCCGGTTTTGCCACTGCCCGCGCGCTGATTGCGGGCGGCGCCGATGTGACCGCCTGGGACGATAATCCTGACAGCGTCGCCAAGGCTGCGGCTGAGGGTATCAGGACCGAAGACCTTCATACGATCGACTGGAGCCAGCAGGCACTGTTCGTGCTGTCGCCCGGCGTGCCGCTCACTCATCCGAAGCCGCACTGGACCGTCGATCTTGCGCGCGCCGCCGGCGTCGATATTGTCGGCGACGTCGAACTCTTCGTGCGCGAGCGCCGCGCCCATGCGCCGGATTGCCCCTTCATCGCCATCACCGGCACCAACGGCAAGTCGACGACGACGGCGCTGATCGCCCATATCCTGAAATCCGCGGGCTATGATACGCAGCTCGGCGGCAATATCGGCACCGCGGTTCTGACGCTCGATCCGCCGAAGGCCGAGCGTTACTACGTTGTCGAGTGCTCCTCCTACCAGATCGACCTGGCGCCGACGCTGGACCCCTCTGCCGGCATCCTGCTCAATCTGACGCCCGATCATCTCGACCGTCACGGCACGATGCAGCATTATGCCGACGTCAAGGAGCGGCTGGTCGCCGGCAGCGATACCGCGATCGTCGGCATCGACGACAGTCATTCGGCGCTGATCGCCGACCGCGTCGAGCGGGCAGGCGTCAAGGTGGTGCGCATCTCGCGCCGCAACGTGGTGGCATCGGGCATTTATGCCGAGGGCAGCAAGCTCGTTCAGGCCGGCGGCGGCGCCATGCTGCCTTTCGCCGATCTCGACGGTATCCAGACGCTGCGCGGCAGCCACAATGCGCAGAACGCGGCCGCCGCGGTTGCCGCCTGCCTTGCGGTCGGCGTTTCCGCCGACGACATTCGCGCAGGCCTTGCCTCGTTTCCCGGCCTCAAGCACCGCATGCAGCCTGTGGGTAAACGCGGCCGCGTCGTCTTCGTCAACGATTCCAAGGCGACGAATGCCGATGCGGCAGCACCCGCGCTTTCGAGCTATGATCGCATCTACTGGATTGCCGGTGGTCTGCCGAAATCAGGCGGCATCACGACGCTCGCGCCCTATTTCCCCCATATCGCCAAGGCCTATCTGATCGGTGAGGCGGCGGCGGAATTTGCAGCCACTCTCGGCGAGGCCGTGCCGTACGAGATCTCCGGCACACTGGAGCGGGCGGTCGCGCACGCGGCAGCCGATGCGGAGCGCGACGAGAGCGGCTCTTCGGCGGTGATGTTATCCCCGGCTTGCGCAAGCTTCGACCAGTATAAGAACTTCGAAGTCAGGGGCGATGCCTTCGTCGGCCACGTGGCGGCACTTGACGGAATGACGATGCTGATCGGTCCGGCAACAGGAGAGAAATGACATGGTAAGCCGCGCGGAACGTGGGCCTCTGGCCGATTGGTTCTGGACCATCGACCGCTTCTTCCTGGCGATGTTCATCTTCCTGATGGGCATCGGCTTCATGCTGTCCTTCGCGGCATCTCCTGCCGTTGCCGAGCGCATCGGGCTCGAGCCCTTCCACTTCGTCAAGCGCCACGCCGCCTTCATGATCCCCTCGATCGGCGTCATGCTCGGGCTGTCGTTCCTGACGCCGCGCCAGGTGCGGCGAACCGCAATCCTGCTTTTGATCATCTCGCTTGCCATGATGGTGCTGGTGCTGTTCGTCGGGCAGGAGGTCAAGGGCGGCAGGCGCTGGATCTGGATCGCCGGCCTCTCCATCCAGCCTTCGGAGTTCATGAAGCCCGCCTTCGTCGTGGTCTGCGCCTGGCTGTTTGCCGAACATGCGCGCCAGCCTGAAATCCCCGGCAATCTCTTCGCCATCATCCTCTTTGGCATCGTCGCCGCTCTTCTCGTCGCGCAGCCGGACCTTGGTCAGACCATCCTGACGACGGCCGTCTGGGGCGGGATGTTCTTCATGGCCGGCATGCCGTGGATCTGGATCATGCTGCTCGGCGTCGGCGGGGCCGGCGGCCTGGTCACTGCCTATTACGTCTTCCCGCACGTGGCGCTGCGAATAGACAAGTTCATGACCGGCGAAGGCGACACGTTCCAGATCGACACTGCGCGCGAGGCAATCATTCGCGGCAGCTGGTTTGGCCAGGGACCCGGCGAAGGCATCGTCAAGCGCATCATCCCGGATGCGCATACCGACTTCATCTTCTCGGTCGCGGCCGAGGAGTTCGGCATCGTCTTCTGCATGGCGCTCGTCGCGCTGTTTTCCGTGCTGGTGCTGCGCGGCCTCTCGCATGCCTATCGCGAGCGCAACGATTTCAACCGCTTCGCCGTCGCCGGCCTGGTGCTGCAGATGGGCATCCAGTCGATCATCAATGTCGGCGTCAATCTCGAACTGCTGCCGGCGAAGGGCATGACGCTGCCGCTGATTTCCTACGGCGGCTCGTCGATGGTGGCGATCTGCGTCACCGCAGGCTTCATTCTGGCGTTGACGCGCCATCGGCCGGAAAAACGTGCGCAGGACCGGAGCCTCTTCCGCGTCCCGCACGGCATGCCGGCGGAGTAAAAGATTATGAGCAAAGGCATCGTGCTGCTTGCCGCCGGGGGGACCGGCGGCCATGTGTTCCCGGCGGAGGCGCTCGCCTTCAAGCTGAAGGAGCGCGGCTATTCGGTGCATCTCGTCACTGACAGCCGGGCCGAGCGTTATGCCGGCAAGTTCCCGGCCGAGGAGATCCATGTCGTGCCGTCGGCAACGATCGGCTCGAAAAACCCGATCGCCGTCGCCCGCTCGCTATGGACACTTTGGAACGGTATGCGGGCGGCAAAGAAGCTGATCCAGCGGTTGCGGCCGGTCATTGTCGTCGGTTTCGGCGGTTATCCGACAGTGCCGCCGCTGCTTGCCGCTACGCGGCTCGGCGTACCGTCGATGATCCACGAGCAGAATGCCGTGATGGGTCGCGCCAACAAGGCCCTGGCGACCCGTGTGCAGGCCATTGCCGGCGGCTTCCTGCCGGAGGGCGGCACTGCCTTCGCGGACAAGACGGTGACGACGGGCAATCCCGTCCGCCCGGCAATCATCGCAGCCGCCGAGGTGCCTTATACGCCGTCGCATGCAGGCGAGGCCTTCAATCTCGTCGTCTTCGGCGGCAGCCAGGGCGCGCAGTATTTCTCCACGGCGCTGCCGACGGCGATCAGCCTGCTCGACGACGCGCTTCGCCTGCGCCTTCGCATCACCCAGCAGGTGCGCCCCGAGGACATGGAAAGGGTCGGCGGCTGCGTTGCCAAGCTGGAGATGGGCGCCGATATCGCCCCCTTCTTCACCGACATGGCCGAGCGGCTGGCGAAAGCGCATCTCGTCATCTGCCGCTCTGGCGCCTCGACGGTTTCGGAAATCTCCGTCATCGGCCGGCCTGCCGTGCTCGTGCCTTACCCGTATGCTCTCGATCACGACCAGGCGGCGAATGCCGCCGCACTGGCGGCCACCGGCGGGGCGAAGGTAATTGCTCAATCGGAGCTTTCGCCGGAGAAGATCGCGGCGATTCTGACGGCTGTGATGAACGATCCCGAAAAGCTCGAGCATATGGCGGCGGCGGCGAAACTCGCCGGAAAACCCGATGCCGCGAACTTGCTTGCCGACATGGTTGAGGCTATTGCCGCCAAACGGACAATAGCGGAATTCAAGAGGACACGCGCATGAAACTGCCGAAGGCGATCGGTCTCGTCCATTTCATCGGCATTGGCGGCATCGGCATGAGTGGTATCGCCGAGGTGCTGCACAATCTCGGCCACAAGGTGCAGGGATCGGACCAGGCCGACAGCGCCAACGTCCAGCGCCTGCGCGACAAGGGCATCGAGGTGTTCGTCGGCCATCGGGCGGAAAACCTAGGCGATGCCGAAGTCGTCGTCGTTTCGACGGCGATCAAGAAGAGCAATCCGGAACTCATCGCCGCGCGCGAAAAGCTGCTGCCGGTGGTGCGCCGCGCCGAAATGCTGGCCGAACTGATGCGCTTCCGCAATGCGATCGCCATCGGCGGCACCCACGGCAAGACGACGACCACCTCGCTGGTCGCCACATTGCTCGAAGCCGGCGGGCTTGATCCGACCGTCATCAATGGCGGCATCATCAACGCCTACGGCACCAATGCCCGCATGGGCGAGGGCGAGTGGATGGTGGTCGAGGCCGACGAATCGGACGGCACCTTCCTGAAGCTTCCGGCCGATGTCGCCGTCATCACCAATATCGACCCGGAGCATCTCGACCATTACGGCAATTTCGATGCCGTGCGCGCCGCCTTCCGGCAGTTCGTGGAGAACGTGCCGTTCTACGGCTTCGGCGTCATGTGCCTCGACCATCCCGAAGTGCAGTCGCTGGTCGGCCGCATCGAGGATCGCAAGATCATCACCTATGGCGAGAACCCGCAGGCCGACGTGCGTTTCACCAATGTGCGCATCGACGGCACGCGGTCGATCTTCGATGTCGCAATCCGCCGCCGCCGCACCGGCCAGTTGATCGAGCTCAAGGGGCTGGTCATGCCGATGCCCGGGCGCCATAATATATCCAACGCGACGGCGGCGATCGCCGTTGCCAACCGGCTCGGCATCTCGAACGCCGATATCGCCAAGGGGCTTGCCTCCTTCGGCGGCGTCAAGCGCCGTTTCACGCTGACCGGGGAATGGAACGGAGTGCAGATCTTCGACGATTACGGCCACCATCCCGTCGAAATCAAGGCGGTGTTGAAGGCTGCCCGCGAAGCCTGCAAGGGCCGGATCATCGCGGTCCACCAGCCGCATCGCTATAGCCGCCTCGCAAGCCTGTTCGAGGAATTCGCCGCCTGCTTCAACGATGCCGACAGCATTTTCCTCGCGCCGGTCTATGCGGCGGGCGAAGATCCGATCGAAGGCGTCGACTCCACGTCGCTCGTCTCGCGGATCAAATCCGGCGGCCATCGCGACGCCCGTTTTCTCACCTCCGCGGAACTTCTGCCGCAGATGGTTGCCGAGGTTGCAAAGCCTGGCGATTTCGTGGTTCTGTTGGGGGCTGGGAGCATCACATCCTGGGCGGCGGCGCTGCCCAAGCAACTGGAAGGCCTATCGGGAAAGTCCGCATGAAACAGGTGAATGGGGAAAAGCTTCTCGCGTCTCTTGGAGACGGTGTAAAGGATATCCGCGGCCGTATCACGCCGGATGCTCCCATGGACCGCGTCACCTGGTTCAGGGCCGGTGGCCTGGCCGAGTTGATGTTCCAGCCGCACGACATCGACGATCTCGTCGCCTTCCTGAAGATATTGCCGGAAGAGGTACCGCTGACGGTGGTCGGCGTCGGCTCCAACATCCTGGTGCGTGACGGCGGCATTCCCGGCGTCGTACTGCGCCTGTCGGCCAAGGGGTTCGGCTTCGTCGAGCTTGCCGGCGAAAACCGCATTCTGGCCGGCACCATCTGCCCGGACAAACATGTGGCGGCGATGGCGATGGACAACGGTATTGGCGGCTTTCATTTCTTCTACGGTATTCCGGGCAGCATCGGCGGCGCGGCGCGCATGAATGCCGGGGCCAACGGCGTGGAGACGCGCGAGCGGCTGATCGAGGTCAACGCCGTCGACCGCAAGGGCAACAAGCATGTGCTCTCCAATGCCGAGATGGGCTATTCCTACCGGCATTCCTCAGCTCCCGCCGACCTGATCTTCACCTCGGTGCTGTTCGAGGGGTATCCGGAGGAGCGCGCCCAGATTCGCGCCGAGATGGACGCTGTTCGCAATCATCGCGAGACGGTGCAGCCGATTCGTGAAAAGACCGGCGGTTCGACCTTCAAGAACCCGGAGGGCCATTCCGCCTGGAAGCTGATCGACGAAGCAGACTGTCGCGGCCTCGTCATCGGCGGTGCGCAGATGTCGTCGCTTCACTGTAACTTCATGATCAATATGGGGCAGGCGACCGGCTACGATCTCGAATATCTCGGCGAACAGGTGCGTCGCGAGGTCTTCGAGAAAGAGGGCATCAAGCTCGAATGGGAAATCAAGCGCCTCGGCGTCTTCATGCCCGGCCGCGAAGTGCGCCCGTTCCACGGCGTCACCAGCGAATAGGTTTATTTCACAGCAAGCTTCAGACCTTCGCGCGGCGTGACGATGGGCGACCAGCCGAGAACGTCGCGGGCATGGGATATGTCGACCTGCAGGGAGCCGCAAAGACGTTGGTAGACGGCGTCCTTGCCCGTGACTCTGGCGCCCAGCTGCAGCAAGGCGGGAGGGAAGGGGAGCAGCATCGGCTTGACACCCAAGCCTGCGGCAATCCCCTCGATGAGCCCGGGCGTTGAGAGATCTTCTCCGTCGCCGGCGAGAAAGGTCTGGCCGGCAGCGCGCTGATGCGTCATGCCGGTCACGATCAGATCGACGAGATTTGGAAGCGCAACCAGTGTCCGGCGGTTCTTCAGCGACGCGAAGGGCAGAGGTATTCTCTTGCGGACAAGCCCGACGAGCAGGGCGAAGTTGCCCCTGGCGCCGGGCCCATAGACGAGGGGCGGTCGAATGACGACGACTTCGATGCCTGTTCGGGCGGCGATTTCATGCAGCCCGATTTCGCTTTCCAGCTTCGAAATGCCATAGGGATCAAGCGGCATCGGCGTGTCGTCGTGGCGGAAAGCCCGGTCGGTTTCTTCGCCATTGACCTTGATGCTGCTGATGAAAACGAGCCTTTTTACCCCCGCGTGTGCGGCCTGCTCGGCGAGGTTCAGCGTGGCGGCGGTGTTGATCCGGCGGAATTCGCTCAGCGGATCGGCTGCGCGGTCATTCATGATATGGACGCGGGCCGCGAGATGGACGACGACATCGACGCCGTCGAGCGCTGCCGTCCAGTCCGTTTCGCTTGTTATTTCGATAGGGAAATGCCGGATGTCCGCCGGGAAGCTTGCGCCTGCAGATCGCGTGGTGACCTGAAGCTCCCAGTGTCGCTCTTTCTGCAGTCTGTCGACGAGAGGCCCGCCGACAAAGCCGGCTGCGCCGGTAATGAGGCATCGCATGATCCGTTCCCCGGTTTACCTTCAGTGCTCCGGTTAGCCGGAACTGCTCACCGCATCAATAAATTAAGCCGCGAGGGCGGCTGTTGTCGCCTCAACCCCGAGAAAACCTCTCCTCGTGTCGCCTATTTCACAGCCCGAACCCGCAGTTTCTCGATTCGGAGGGCGTGTTCGCTCTGGCATTCCCGAGACGAGTCCGCGGCACGGACAAATGCCGAGCCAGGGAAGACGAAGTTAACGAAAGTAAACACTTCATTAACCATAATGATGCTCTAATGCATTCGCGTCGGACAAAGGCCTGAAATGGTGCCGACAGCTTCGCGCAAGCCTCGATTTCGAGAGTGGAAGTTATTTTTGGGGGTGTTGATGAGTCGCAAGCATGTCGCTGTCCTGATGGGCGGATTTTCCTCGGAAAGGCCCGTCAGCCTTTCCTCGGGAAAGGCTTGCGCAGAGGCCCTCGAAGCCGAAGGCTTCAAGGTGACGTGCATCGACGTGGCGCGCGACGTCTCCGAGAAGCTTGCGGCGCTGAAGCCCGACGTGGTCTTCAATGCGCTGCATGGGCCCTTCGGTGAGGACGGCACCATCCAGGGTATCCTCGAATATCTCCAGATCCCCTATACGCATTCGGGCGTGCTTGCCTCGGCTCTGGCGATGGACAAGGACAAGGCGAAGCTTGTCGCCGCTGCCGCCGGCATTCCGGTCGCCGAATCGCAAGTCATCAATCGTTTCGCTTTTCCTTCGGTGCATCCGATGAGGCCGCCCTATGTGGTGAAGCCGGTGCGTGAAGGGTCAAGCTTCGGCGTCGTCATCGTCACGGAGGATCAGGCGCATCCGCCACAGGTCGTCAGTTCGCCCGAGTGGCATTACGGCGAGGATGTGCTCGTCGAGCGCTACGTCTACGGCCGTGAGCTCACCTGCGGCGTTATGGGCGAGACTGCGCTCGGCGTCACGGAGGTGGTGCCGCAGGGACACAATTTCTATGATTACGATTCCAAGTACGCGGCAGGCGGTTCAAAACACGTCATCCCAGCGAAAATTTCACCGAATATTTACCAAAAAATACAAACATTGGCCCTAAGGGCGCATCAGGCAATCGGTTGTCGCGGCGTCAGTCGGTCGGACTTTCGTTACGACGATCGTTTCTCCGAAGACGGCGAAATCATTTGGCTGGAGGTCAATACCCAGCCAGGCATGACTCCAACTTCGCTCGTGCCCGAAATGGCCGGTCATGCCGGCTATTCCTTTGGTGAGTTTCTCCGGTGGATGGTGGAGGACGCGTCTTGTTTGCGTTGACGGTCAAGAAGATAGGGCGCCCCAGCCATCATGCCGCGCTTCCGATGATGGAAGCCGAAGAGCGATTCGTGCTGCCGCGTCCCCTGCGCCGCGTCACCCGCTTCCTGATCAGCCTCGGCAGCGGCCGTATCTACATTCCCGCCCATACGGGCACGGTTTCGGCGCTGGTTTTTCTGGCTGCGACGGGGCTTTACGGCATGTCGCTTGGCGGTCACACGGAAGCTGTCGCCCAGGCAACGACGACGGCGGCTGGTTTTGCCATCGAGGACGTGAAGGTTTCCGGCAATTCGGAGACTTCCGAAATCGAAATCCTGCAACTGATCGGCCTCGACGGCACGACTTCGCTGGTCGCCCTCGACGTCGATGCTGCCCGCCGGAAGATCGCGCATCTTCCCTGGGTTGAAAGTGTCGAGGTCCGCAAGGTCTATCCGAAGACGATCGAGGTGAAGCTCAAGGAGCGCCAGGCCTACGCGATCTGGCAGCACGGGCAGGAGCTTTCGCTGATCGAAAAGAACGGCAGCGTCATTGCGCCGCTGCGCGACAACAAGTTTTCGGCGCTGCCGCTCGTTGTCGGCCGCGATGCGGAAACGGCAGCAGCCTCGCTCGACGATGCCTTCTCGAAGTGGCCTGATGTGAAGGCCCGCGTGAAGGCTTATGTCTGGATATCGGGCCGTCGCTGGGACCTGCACATGGATAACGGCGTCGTCGTCAAGCTGCCGGAAGACGGTATCGACCAGGCGCTGGCGACGCTGTCGAAGTTCGACAAGGAGCACCAACTCCTGGAGCGGGACATTGCTGCGGTCGATCTCAGGCTGTCGGACAGAACCGCGATCCAGCTGACGCCGGAGGCGGCGGTCCGCAGGCAGGCGGCGGTGACGGAGCGTACCAAGGAATTGAAGAAGGCGGGGCAGAATATATGAGCTTGTTCGGTTCATCCCATTTCGGATTGCCGCGCCTGAAGCCGCTTTCGTCGAAGCGGTCGCATGTCGTTTCGGTGCTCGACATCGGCTCGACCAAGGTCGTCTGCATGATCGGCCGGCTGACGCCGCGCGAGGAAAGCCAGATCCTGCCGGGCCGCACGCACAATATCGAGATCATCGGCATCGGCCATCAGCGCTCCCGCGGCATCAAGACCGGCGTGATTGCCGATCTCGATGCGCTGGAAGGCGTCATTCGGCTGGCCGTCGACGCCGCTGAACGCATGGCCGGGCTGACCGTCGAGAGCCTGATCGTCAATTTGACGGCTGGCCGTCTCGGCAGCGACATCTACACCGCGACGATAGATCTCGGTGGCCAGGAAGTCGAACTCAACGATCTGAAGAAAGTGCTGTCGGCGGCCTGCCAGCAGTCTCTGCGCCAGGACCGTTCGGTGCTGCACTCGCTTGCGACCGGCTTTTCTCTTGACGGTGAGCGCGGCATCCGCGATCCGCTGGCGATGTACGGCGATGCGCTCGGCGTCGACATGCATGTCGTCACCGCAGAGCGCTCGGCGCTGAAGAATCTCGAACTCAGCGTCAACCGCGCGCATCTGTCGGTCGAGGGCATTGTTGCGACGCCCTATGCATCCGGCCTTGCGGCTCTCGTCGACGATGAGGTCGAACTCGGCTGCGCGGCGATCGACATGGGTGGCGGCACGACGACGATCTCGGTCTTTGCCGAAGGCAAGCTCGTTCATACCGATGCCGTCGGCCTCGGCGGCCATCACGTCACCACCGATCTGGCGCGCGGCCTTTCGACCCGCATCGAGGATGCGGAGCGGCTGAAGGTCGTGCACGCCACGGCGCTTTCGAACTCCTCCGACGAGCGCGAACTGATCTCGATCCCGCCGATCGGCGAGGATGATCGCGACCAGCCGTCGCAGGTGCCGCGAGCGCTGGTTTCGCGCATCGTTTCGGCCAGAATCGAAGAGACGATGGAACTGATCCGTGACCGCATCCAGCGCTCCGGCTTCAGCCCGATCGTCGGCAAGCGCGTCGTCCTGACCGGCGGCGCGAGCCAATTGACCGGCCTTGCCGATGTGGCGCGGCGCATCCTTGCCCGCAACGTCCGCATCGGCCGTCCGATGGGCGTCTCGGGACTGCCGACGGCGGCCAAGGGCCCGGCCTTTTCGACGGCGGTCGGCCTGATGATCTATCCGCAGGTCGCGGACATGGAAACACATGCGTCACAGAGCGGTCTGCTCATGTCGCTTGGGGGAAATAACAGCCGCATAGCCCGGATGGGCCAGTGGCTGAAGGAAAGCTTCTGAAATTTGCGTAATTGGCCGGCGTGGCGATGCGGCCAGAGAGAGAAGGAACAGGTACCATGACCATCAAGCTGCAAAAGCCTGACATCACAGAGCTGAAGCCGCGCATCACCGTATTCGGCGTCGGCGGCGGCGGCGGCAACGCCGTCAACAACATGATCACCGCCGGCCTCCAGGGCGTCGACTTCGTCGTCGCCAACACGGACGCCCAGGCACTGACGATGACGAAGGCCGAACGGGTCATCCAGCTCGGCGCCAACGTCACCGAAGGCCTCGGCGCCGGTTCGCAGCCGGAAGTCGGCCGTGCAGCCGCCGAAGAGTGCATCGACGAGATCATCGATCACCTGAACGGCACGCATATGTGCTTCGTCACCGCCGGCATGGGCGGCGGCACCGGAACGGGCGCAGCGCCCGTTGTCGCACAGGCCGCCCGCAACAAGGGCATCCTGACGGTCGGCGTCGTCACCAAGCCGTTCCATTTCGAAGGCGGCCGCCGCATGCGTCTGGCCGAGATGGGCATCCAGGAACTGCAGAAGTCTGTCGATACGCTGATCGTCATTCCGAACCAGAACCTCTTCCGCATTGCCAACGACAAGACGACCTTCGCCGACGCCTTCGCGATGGCCGACCAGGTTCTCTACTCGGGCGTTGCCTGCATCACCGACCTGATGGTGAAGGAAGGTCTCATCAACCTCGACTTCGCCGACGTCCGCTCGGTCATGCGCGAAATGGGCCGTGCGATGATGGGCACCGGCGAAGCCTCCGGCTCCGGCCGCGCGCTGCAGGCCGCCGAGGCGGCAATCGCCAACCCGCTGCTCGACGAGACCTCAATGAAGGGTGCCCAGGGCCTGCTGATCTCCATCACCGGCGGTCGCGACCTCACCCTCTTCGAAGTCGACGAAGCCGCGACCCGCATCCGCGAGGAAGTCGATCCCGATGCCAACATCATTCTCGGCGCCACCTTCGACGAATCGCTTGAAGGCATCATCCGCGTCTCGGTCGTCGCGACCGGCATCGACCGGGCGGTGAACGAAGCCGTCGAGCGCAATTTCCAGCCGGCCGCAAAGCCTGCTATCCGTCCTTCCGCGGCTGTTGCTCCGGCAGCGGCCGCAGTCCAGCCTGCCCCCGTGATGCAGGCGCCGAAGGCCGTGGATCCGATCGCGCAGACCATCCGCGCAGCCGAGATGGAACGCGAGCTCGAAATCCCGGCCCCGCGTGCCGCCGCACCGCTCCAGCAGCCGGTGGTACAGCAGGAAACCTTCCGTCCGCAGAGCAAGATCTTCGCGCCTGCACCGGAAGCTCCGATCATGCGTCCCCAGGTGCAGCAGCAAGCTCCGGCACCCGTGATGAGCCAGCCGGTCGTGAGCCAGCCCATCCAGCAGCAGCCGGTTCGGCAGGAGCCGATCATCCGCCAGGCGCCTGAGCCGATGCGCATGCCGAAGGTTGAGGATTTCCCGCCTGTCGTTCAGGCGGAACTCGACCACCGCACGCAGCCGGCCTCCGCTCATGCGGCGGAAGAGCGCGGTCCGATGGGCCTGCTGAAGCGAATCACCAATTCGCTCGGCCGCCGCGAAGACGACGCCGTTGCCGCCGACATGACGGCAGCACCGCCGGCCGCTTCGCAGCAGCGCCGTCCGCTGTCGCCGGAGGCAAGCCTTTACGCACCGCGTCGCGGCAACCTCGACGACCAGGGCCGCGCGGTTCCGCAGGCCCGGATGATGCAGGAAGACGACCAGCTGGAAATCCCGGCATTCCTGCGTCGCCAGTCGAACTGAGGGGCTTCTTCAGCACCATTCATGCCCGGGATCGAGGTCCCGGGCATTGCTGTTTTTCAGCCTGTGATTCGCGAGCGATTTCAATCGCCTGACTTCGTAACAAAGCGAAAGAAACAGTGATTTGGATTGGAGCGCCGGCGCACGTAAGTATGGTGCGAGAAAACTGCCGTCGGAGTCCTCTGGATAAAGCTCCTTCTGCAGAATGAATGATAACCGCGCCGTGGCACCAACCGCTGGAGCGGAAAAATAAAGGCAGATTTTATGGCTATTGGCTTGCTGGGTTTTCAAACGACGGTATCGCGTCCCGTGACGCTTTCGGGCATCGGAGTGCATTCCGGCGCTGAAGTCTCGATCACCCTGAACCCGGCCGAATCGGGCACCGGCGTCGTTTTCCAGCGCCTGCATGACAATGGCGACATCACCGAACTTAAGGCCGTCTCATCGCAGGTCGGCAATACCGACCTCTGCACCGTGCTCGGCTTCTCGCCGGCTCATTCGATCGCGACGATCGAGCATGTCATGGCCGCCATCTATGCGCTCGGCCTCGACAATGTGGTGATCGAAGTGCAGGGCTCGGAAATGCCGATCATGGACGGCAGTTCGCTGCCCTTCGTCGAGGCGATCGAGCAGGTTGGCCTCGTCTCGCTCGGCGTCAAGCGCCGTTATATCCGTATCACCAAGCCTGTGCGCATCGAACACGGCGGCTCCTGGAGCGAGTTCCGTCCTTATGACGGTACGCGCTTCGAAGTCGAGATCGATTTCGATTGCCCGCTGATCGGTCGGCAGAAGTGGGCCGGCGACATGACCGCCGCCGTCTTCAAGGCCGAGCTTTCCCGCGCCCGCACCTTCGGCTTCATGCGCGATGTCGAGCGGCTCTGGGCTTCGGGCCACGCGCTCGGCTCCTCGCTCGAAAATTCCGTCGTCATTTCGGACGACAATACCGTCATCAACGTCGAAGGGCTACGTTACGCCAAGGACGAATTCGTCCGCCACAAGACGCTCGATGCCGTCGGCGATCTGTCGCTTGCCGGCGCCCAGTTCATCGGCTGCTACCGTTCCTATCGCGGCGGTCACAAGATGAATGCCAATGCACTGAAGGCGCTGCTCGCCGATCCTTCCGCCTACGAGGTGGTGGAGACGTCGACTCGGCGCCAGCGTGTCGCTGCCCGCGAACTGATTGCGGTCAGCGCTTCCGAATTCGCTCCCTGGTCGGCATGACCTCCAGCATATTCTCAAGACCAGGCCGCCTCTTTCCCGGAGGCGGTTTTTTTATGTGGACCTTAATCTGCGGCGGTAGGTGTTTTATCGCAGTTGCTTAGCTGCCACAGCTTGGAGAGAAGAGGAAAAGCCGGTCATTCTGGCGGCTGCTGCCACAAAAATGCGTTAATGCCTTATCATTGCGTTGCTCTCGATGCACATTTGTGGCTAGAAACGCCAGCGAGGCGTGGCTGCCGTGGAGCGAGCGGCGGCAGTGGGGTTCTTTCGAATGGGTTATGCAGGATCTGAAGGTATGATGAAGACAGCGCGCGCTTTGTTCGCATCGCTTCTGGTGCTCAGCGCAGGCGCCGCGATCTCGGGTTGCCAGTCGGATCCCGATATCGACATCACCAAACTCGGCCTCGAAACCGATCCGCCGGATGTGCTCTATACCCAGGGCCTTGCCAACATGAAGGCCGGCAACATGGCGGAAGCGGCGCGCAAGTTCGACGCGATCGACCGCGAGAATCCGTTCTCCGAATGGGCGCGCAAGGCACTCGTGATGAGCACCTTCGTCAAATACCGCCAGGGCCGCCTGGACGATGCGCTTGCTTCCGGCAACCGCTACATGTCGCAATATCCGAAATCCCAGGATGCCGCCTATGTGCAGTATCTCATCGGTCTCACTTATTCCAAGCAGATCGTCGACGTGACGCAGGACCAGCGCGCCTCGGCAAAGACGATCGAGGCGATGCAGGCCGTCATCGACAATTATCCGAACTCCGAATATGTCGACGACGCGCAGGCTAAGATCCGCTTTGCGCGCGACCAGCTCGCCGGCAAGGAAATGCAGATCGGCCGCTACTACATGGAGCGGAAGGAATATCTCGCTGCGATCTCGCGCTTCCGCATCGTCGTCGAGAAATATCCGAACACGAACCAGATCGAAGAGGCCTTGGCGCGTCTCGTCGAAGCTTATTACGCGATGGGTATCGTCGACGAGGCGCAGACGGCGGCCGCCGTTCTCGGCCACAATTATCCCGACAGCCAGTGGTACGCCGATTCCTACAAGCTGCTACAGACCGGTGGCGCCGAGCCACGGGAAAACAAGGGCTCTTGGATCGCTGCGGCAGGCAAGAAACTCCTGCTCGGTTCATAAGTCCAATGCTGATCCAGCTTTCGATCCGCGATATCGTCCTGATCGAGCGGCTGGATCTTGCCTTCGAGACCGGTCTTTCCGTGCTGACGGGCGAGACCGGGGCAGGCAAATCCATCCTGCTCGACAGTCTTTCGCTGGCGCTCGGTGGGCGCGGCGATGGTGGCCTCGTGCGCCATGGCGAGGACAAGGGGCAGGTAACGGCGGTGTTCGACGTCGGCATGGATCACAGCGCCCGCGCGTTGCTGCGTGAAAACGGCATCGACGATGAAGGCGACCTGATCTTCCGCCGCCAGCAATCGGCGGATGGGCGCACCAAGGCCTATGTCAACGACCAGCCGGTCAGCGTGCAGCTAATGCGCCAGGCCGGTCAGTTGCTGGTCGAAATCCACGGTCAGCACGACGATCGCGCCCTGGTCGACACCAATGCCCACCGCACTCTACTCGATGCTTTCGCCGGCCTTGCCGATGAGGTTTCGGAGGTTTCCCGGCTGTATCGCCTGTGGCGCGACAGCGAGCGGACGCTGAAGAAGCATCGCGAGAAGGTGGAGGGTGCAGCGCGCGAAGCCGACTATCTGCGCTCTTCGGTCGAGGAACTCGAGAAGCTCTCGCCGCAGGATGGCGAGGAGGACGAACTCGCCGATACCAGGCAGAAAATGATGAAGGCCGAGCGAATCGCCGGCGATATTGCCGAGGCGTCCGAATTCCTGAACGGCAATGCCTCGCCCGTGCCTCATATCGCTTCGCTGGTGCGCCGGCTGGAGCGCAAGAGCCACGAGGCGCCGGGCCTGCTCGAAGACACTGTGACGCTGCTTGATGCTGCGCTCGACCAGCTCTCCAACGCGCAGATGGAAGTAGAGGCGGCGCTGCGCAAGACCGAATATGATCCCAGGGAGCTGGAGCGGGTGGAGGAGCGGCTTTTCGCGCTCCGGGCCGCCTCGCGCAAATATTCCGTGCCGGTCACCGAACTGCCAGCGCTCGCCGCCCGGATGTTTGCCGATCTTGCCGATCTCGATGCGGGCGAGGAGAAGCTCGCGCGCCTCGAAGCCGAACTCGGCCTGGCGCGGGAAAATTACGATGCGGCGGCGCGTTCGCTCTCCGACAAGCGCCATCACGCCGGCACCGCATTGGCCGCCGCTGTCATGACCGAGCTGCCGGCGCTGAAGCTCGAACGCGCCCGTTTCATGGTCGAGATCACCACGGATGCGCAGGAGGCGCTCGCCGAAGGCATCGACGTCGTCGAGTTCCATGTCCAGACCAATCCGGGCACGCGGCCGGGCTCGATCATGAAGGTCGCCTCGGGCGGCGAACTGTCGCGTTTCCTGCTGGCGCTGAAAGTGGCGCTCGCTGACCGCGGCTCGGCCCCGACGCTCGTCTTCGACGAAATCGACACCGGCGTCGGCGGCGCCGTGGCCGATGCGATCGGCCAGCGGCTGAAGCGGCTGTCCGAGCGGGTGCAGGTGCTCTCGGTCACGCACGCGCCGCAGGTGGCGGCACGGGCGGCGACACATCTGTTGATTTCCAAGGGACCAGCGGCCGAGGGATCGGAAAAGATCGCCACGCGCGTGGCGGCGATGGCGCACAAGGATCGCACCGAGGAGATCGCCCGCATGCTGGCCGGCGCTTCGGTGACCGAAGAGGCGAGGGCGGCAGCGAAGCGGCTGCTGGCGGGCAACGGCTGATCGCCAAAACCGTCTGTAAGGCTGGCGGCGATAACATGCGTTTCGTTTCGCGTTCCAAGGACCAAAATTGAGCGCGAACGCCTTCCTCAATCTCCCTCATCCCTGTGCTCGTCACAGGGATCCAGCGCGCCTAAGTCCTTGGGCGCAGGAGATATCTCTTCGGAGTCACGTAGACTCATTCACCGCGCGGACGCGCGGGTGGCTGGATTCCTGTGACGGGCACAGGAATGAGGGAGGAGAGGTGGGTGCGCCGCTCGATCATGAATCATCCGGCATGCTGTCTGCTCCTTTGAGTGAAGTTTGGCGAGGCCGCCGTCTCCAAACTCCCTCATTGCCTGGGCAGGCAATCTTCCCAATGCAGCATATCCACCCTCTCTTTTCATCCGGCAATTTTGCTCTAAAAACAATCCAGATTTCTTGGGCCAGATTCTCTGGAGTGATGTTCCATGTCCACCGAAGGTTCCGCCGTCGACACGTTGACGATCGAAGAGGCCGCCGCCGAGCTTGAGCGGCTGGCAAAGGAGATCGCGCATCACGATGCGCTCTATCACGGCAAGGACCAGCCGGAGATTTCGGATGCCGATTACGATGCGCTGAAGCGCCGCAACGACGCGCTGGAAGTGCGGTTTCCGGAACTGATCCGTGAGGACAGCCCGTCGCGGCGTGTGGGGGCTGCGCCCTCCGTGACCTTCTCGCCTGTCGTCCATGCGCGGCCGATGCTGTCGCTCGACAACACTTTTTCGCAGGAAGACGTGCAGGATTTTGTCGCCAGCATCTATCGCTTCCTCGGCCGCCTGCCGGACCAGTCGATCGCCTTTACCGCCGAGCCGAAGATCGACGGTCTGTCGATGTCGATCCGCTACGAGAATGGCAGGCTTGTGACGGCCGCGACGCGCGGCGACGGCACGACGGGGGAGAATGTCACCGCCAATATCCGCACCATTGCGGAAATTCCGAATGAGCTGCCGAAGGGTGTTCCGGCGGTGGTGGAGATCCGCGGCGAGGTCTATATGGCCAAGAGCGACTTCCTGGCGCTGAACCGGCAGATGGAGGCGGAGGGCAAGCAGACCTATGTCAACCCGCGCAATACGGCCGCCGGATCGCTGCGCCAGCTCGATGCCAAGGTCACGGCGAGCCGCAAGCTGAAGTTTTTCGCCTATGCCTGGGGCGAGATGTCTGACATGCCCGCCGATACGCAGTTCGGCATGGTGCAGACCTTCAAGGATTGGGGTTTTCCGGTGAACCCGCTGATGAAGCGGCTGAATTCGGTCGCCGACGTCCTGGCGCATTATGACGAGATCGGTCTGAAACGCCCGGATCTCGATTACGATATCGATGGCGTCGTCTACAAGGTCGACAGTCTGGAACTGCAGCAGCGCCTTGGCTTCCGCTCGCGTTCGCCGCGCTGGGCGACGGCGCACAAATTTCCGGCCGAACAGGCCTTTACCGAGGTCGAGAAGATCGAGATCCAGGTCGGCCGTACCGGCGCCCTGACGCCGGTCGCGCGGCTGAAGCCGATCACCGTCGGCGGCGTCGTCGTCACCAATGCGACGCTGCACAATGAGGATTACATCAAGGGTATCGGCAATAACGGCGAGCGCATTCGGCCTGAAGACCACGATATCCGCGAGGGTGATACCGTTATCGTCCAGCGCGCCGGCGACGTCATTCCGCAGATCCTTGACGTGGTGATGGAAAAACGCACCGCCGAGGCCGGCTCCTACGAGTTTCCGAGGACCTGCCCGGTCTGCGGCTCGCATGCCGTGCGCGAGGTCAACGAGAAGACCGGCAAGATGGATTCGGTGCGCCGCTGCACCGGCGGCTTCATCTGCCGGGCGCAGGCGACCGAGCATCTGAAGCACTTCGTCTCGCGCAACGCTTTTGATATCGAGGGGCTGGGCTCGAAGCAGATCGACTTCTTCTTCGAAAACGAGGATCCGTCGCTGCAAATCCGTACGGCGCCCGATATCTTCACGCTGGAAAAGCGGCAGCAGCAATCGCTGACCAAACTCGAGAATATCGACGGCTTCGGCAAGGTCAGCGTCGGCAAGCTCTATGCGGCGATCAACGAACGGCGCAGCATTGCGCTCCACCGCTTCATCTACGCGCTCGGCATCCGCCACGTCGGCGAAACCACGGCGAAGCTCTTGGCGCGCTCCTATAACACCTACGAGGCCTTTGCGACTGCGATGAAGGAGGCGGCACCGCTTTCCGGCGAGGCCTGGAACGATCTCAACGCCATCGAGGGCATCGGCGAGGTCGTGGCGCGCGCCATGGTCGAGTTTTACAAGGAGCCGCGCAACATCGAGGTGATCAATCGCCTGATCGGCGAGGTGACGCCGGCGGAGGCCGAACAGCCGGTGACGACAGGCAGCCCGGTCGCCGGCAAGACCGTGGTCTTTACCGGCTCGCTGGAAAAATTCACCCGCGACGAGGCAAAGGCGAGGGCCGAGAGCCTCGGCGCCAAGGTGGCGGGATCGGTCTCCAAGAAGACTGATATTGTCGTCGCCGGCCCCGGCGCCGGCTCCAAGCTCGATAAGGCACGCGAACTCGGCGTGCAGACCATGGACGAGGACGAGTGGCTGGCGCTGATCAGCGGGTGAGGGGCTGACGGCGGGCCGTCAGCCTGGTTCGTTCAAGGTCTCAGCCGTGCCATCGTATAGGCGTCGACATACTCTCCCGATCGAAAACCGAAGGCCTTCAGAAGGCCTTCCCGCTCAAAGCCGAACTTCTCATAGAGGCCGATGGCGGCGTCATTGTCGGTGTAGACGGTCAGTTCCAGCCGTTTGACGTCAAGCCAGTCGTCGGCGGCGTCGACCATGGCGCCGAGCAGGATCCGGCCGAAACCGCGACCGGTGAAATCGTCATGCACGCCCATGCCGATGCTGGCAACGTGCTGCCGGCGGCCGGAGAAGCGGTTGAGGCCGCAATTGCCGACGATCTTGCCATTGAGGGTGACGACGAGGTTGAGCGCGCCTGGCGACGGATTCTCCATGCTCTTGCGAACCTCTTCGACCCTCTGGTACGGCGGCCGCAGGGTGCCCGCCCGATAGCCCGGCAAATTTATGAGATCGGTGATCTCCTCGGCATCGGAAAGGCGTACAGCGCGCACGACGACGTCGGCCGGCAGGCCCGCTCGGCTGCGGGGGGCATTCTGTTCGTTTTCAGACATGGGATGCTCTCCTTGGGTTTTCAGGGGGAGAGCCGGATTTTTCGAAAACCCTGCTCGCCTCGGCAGGGTTTTCGGGATGATCGGACGGCTAGTGACGCACCATCGCTCCCGCGTACCCCGGAAGGGTCGTGGCGATATGATGCATGGTAAGGGTCACCGAGTTGATCATGCGCGGAAGTTTCCCCATTCGCGTGCAGATGTCAACAGGCCGCAATTTGCCTTCGCCTGCGGCTATGATTATTCCGGTAGGGCAGACGATTCGGATTTTGCCCTTGAAGACCATCGCCATCGATTTCGAGACAGCCAATGAACAGCGCGGCAGCGCCTGTTCCGTCGGGCTTGCCTGGATCGAGGAGGGCAGGGTCACGCGGGTCGAGGAACGGCTGATCCGGCCGCGGGAGATGCGCTTTTCCGGAATGAACATTGCGATCCATGGCATCCGGCCGGAGCATGTCGAGGATGCGCCGGAATTTCCCGAGGTGATGGACGAGTTCCACGAGGATATCAGCGGCGCGACGATGATCGCGCATAATGCCGCCTTCGATTTCAGCGTCTGGCGGGCGAGCCTCGATCACTATCGGCAATCCTATCCGGAGTTGACCTATCTCTGCAGTCTGAAGATGGCGCAGCGGATCTGGCCGCATTTCCTCTCGCACCGGCTGAACCTGATTGCCGAGCACCTCGGCCTGCGCTTCGTGCACCATAACGCCGCCGAAGATGCCGCTGTCTGCGCGGCCGCAGCGATCGAGATGGCCAAGGCGGTCAAGGCCAACGCCGTTCACGCCATACCGGCGCTGATCGGCATGAAGCCCGGACGGTTGACGGCGAGGGCCTACGAGCCCTGCACCTGCCGGAAAGGCTGATCGCTTCCGCCGGGGCGCCATTTCTTGCAAAGCATGGGTGCATGCTTATCTAGAAGGCGGATCATCCAGGGAGCCGCCATGTCCAAGCTGCGCAATCTTTTCCTCGCTGCCTTTTCTTTCGCCGCCCTTTCCGCAGGCACCGCCTCGGCCGAAGTCGTCGGCAAGGTCGGGGTCGACTGGATCGGCAATGACATCATTGTTGAGGCGCTCTCCGATCCCGAGGTCAAGGGCGTCACCTGCCACGTCACCTATTTCGACCGCAGCCTGATCGATCGGTTCAAGAACGGCAATTGGTTCGAAGATCCCTCCAACAATTCCATCGCCTGCCGGCAGACGGGGCCGATCGAGATCGGCAATATCGACCTGTCCAAGGATGGCAGCGAAGTGTTCCGCCAGGGCATGTCGCTGATCTGGAAGACGCTGGTCGTCAACCGCATCTACGACAAGACCAACGACACGCTGATATACCTCGCCCATTCCAGGGAACTGACGGACGGCTCGGCGAAGATGTCGATCTCGACGATACCGCTCTATGGGCAGAGTGTGACGTGGAAAAATGGGAAGCCGCAATAAGGCTGCAGGTTGGTGCGCAACGCGAGTTTCATCTTGAGTAGTGCATCTCTCCGAGTTCCCTCATGCCTGTGCTTGTCACAGGCATCCAGCGTGCCCAAGTCCTTGGGCGCGGGAGACTCTTTTTGACAAGCGAGCCATTCACCGCGCAGACGCGCGGTGGCTGGATCTATGTGACGAGCACAGAGATGAGGGAGGAGAGGGTGTGCCATGCGACTCGGAGAGATTGGAGATGTCTTCTTCAAACGAAAAGGCCCGGACAAACCGGGCCTTCCAACGCCAGAATGGAAAAATATCAAGCCGCCTGATTCAGTTCGTCGGCGATGACGGTGTCGAGGTTCAGGAAGCAGACCATGGTCTTTTCCAGCGCGACGATGCCGCGGCAGAAGGCGCGCTGGGCTTCCGGGATGATTTCCGGCGGCGGCTGCAGGTCTTCGCTCTTGATGGTCATCATGTCGGAAACCTGTTCGACCAGCAGGCCGACCAGTTTGCCGGCGATGTCGGTGACGATGATCGCCGAGCGCTCGGAGGGCTCGGTCATTTTCATGCCGAGGCGGCAGGCCATGTCGATGACCGGGATGACTGCGCCGCGCAGGTTGATCAGGCCCAGCACATAGGGCGGGGTGTGCGGCATCGGCGTCACGGGCGCCCAGCCGCGGATTTCGCGGATGGCCATGATGTCGATGCAGAATTCCTGATCGCCCAGATGGAACGAAACGATTTCGAGATAAGCACCCGACTGCTTGATGGCATTGTTGTTGTTCATGATCAGAATTCTTCCCAGTTGTCCCCGGCGGCAGAAGTGATGGCTTTTAAATATAGATGTGACGGCTTAAGTCTTTCCTAACGATATGTATTTTGGGATTGCCCTTCTTTCGTGCGTCCGTCGCCCGGACGTGGGCCGCTGGGGGATAACGACAGGCAGGAAAACAAAACGCCAAAACCGTCGTACGAGGCAAGTTCGATACGACGCGCTTTGAAGGCAAGCCGTTGAAGGGCATGGCACTTTTGGTCCATGCCGATTCCTTTGACGATTTCGTCGCCGTGGCAATTTCCAGCGGCGAGATAATTCATCACAGCTTGGGAAACATATTCTTGAATTGCGCGCCTGCGATCGGAACTATAATCACGCGAGCCAAGGGGCGGACGGCAGATAGCCGCCTGGATCGAGGATCATGCCAATGAAGACATTCCGCATCGCCGTCTGGGTCGGTGTCCTGATACTTGCCGGCATTCTCGGCGCGATTGAGTTCTTCCCCACGAAGTCCGGGGATGTCGTGGCGGAACCGCCCTTCGGCGTACCCTTTACCCTGGTTTCCCAGAGCGGACAGCCGATCACCGAAGAGGCGCTGCGCGGCAAGCCGACGGCTCTGTTTTTCGGCTTCACCCATTGCCCGGAAGTCTGCCCGACGACGCTTTTCGAGTTGAACGGCTGGATGGAGAAGGTCGATCCCAAGGGTGACAAGCTGCAGGCCTATTTCGTGACCGTCGATCCGGAGCGTGACACGCCCGAGATCATGAACGAATATGTTTCCAATGTTTCCAAGCGCATCATCGGCATTTCGGGTCCGCCTGATAAAATCGCCGAGGTGATCAAGGGGTTCCGCGTCTACGCCAAGAAAGTGCCGGTCGACGAGAAGGATCCGAACGGCGACTATACGATGGATCACACCGCCTCGGTGTTTCTGCTCGATTCGGCCGGCCGGTTTTCCGGAACGATCGCCTATGGCGAAAACCCGGACACGGCGGTAAAGAAGCTGGAGAATCTCGTCAACAAGGGATGACGGCTTGCGCATGACAGGGCGTTGGCTCGATCGGTGGCGGGCAACGGCAACGGGAAAGACCGCCTATCGTGAGTGAAATCCGCCTTTACGTGACGACGACCGAAAGCAAGGCCGAAGAGATTCTCGACCTTCTGAGCGAAGTCTTCGGCGAAGAAGACTTTGCCATCGGCACCACCGAAATTGATGAGAAGAAAGATATTTGGGAAGCCTCGATCTATATGATGACCGAGGACGAGGCCGATGTGCGCTCCCGCGTCGAGGCAGCTCTCAAGAGCGCCTTTCCTGATGCCCAGTTGCAGCGGGAAGTCATTCCCGATGTCGACTGGGTGGTGAAATCGCTGGAGGGGCTGAAGCCCGTCAGGGCAGGGCGCTTTCTGGTGCACGGCTCGCATGACCGCGACAAGGTCCGCCCCGGCGATATCGCCATCGAGATCGATGCCGGCCAGGCCTTCGGCACCGGCCATCACGGAACGACGGCAGGCTGCCTCGAGGTGATCGACGCCGTCGTGCGTTCACGCCCGGTCCGCAATGCGCTCGATCTCGGCACCGGCAGCGGTGTGCTGGCGATTGCGGTGCGTAAGCTTAAGAACATTCCGGTGCTTGCCACCGACATCGATCCGATCGCAACCAAGGTCGCCGCTGAAAACGTGCGCCGCAATGGCATCGCCTCGGGTATCGTCACCCGGACCGCGCCGGGTTTCCATTCGACGGCCTTTTCCGAACACGGTCCTTTCGATCTCATCATCGCCAATATTCTGGCCCGGCCGCTGATTAAGATGGCGCCGAAGCTTGCGATGCATCTGGCACCCGGCGGATCGGTGATCCTTTCGGGCATTCTCGCCGCGCAGCGCTGGAAGGTGATTGCCGCCTATAGCGGCGCGCGGCTTCGGCATGTCAGGACGATTTGGCGCAACGGCTGGGTGACGATCCATTTCGATCGGCCGTGAGTTTTTTTGAGGCTGGGTCTGCAGCACGCCTGCTGTAGGCGCTCCGCGTCCTCCCACCCTCATTCCTGTCCTCGGGCTTCGACCCGAGGGATGTCACAGGAATCCAGCCACGGCGCGTCCGCGCCGTGAATGACTCCAGCAGACTTTGAAGAGTTTCCCACGCCCAAGGACTTGGGCGCGCTGGATCCCTGTGACGAGCACAGGGATGAGGGAGGAGAGGTTGTGCATTTCACCGAGGCGAAACCATTCTTTGCACCGCCCCGAAAATAATCAAACTCGCCTCAACACAACAAAAAAGGCGGCGCCGATGGCACCGCCTTGGACCGGTCTATCCGGTCAATGCCCGCGAACTCAAGGGGAGGAGGCTCGAGCGGGCTCTACTGCATTCCAATAGGCCGGTCCGGGAGGGAGGAGACGGACAGGCTTTCTGACTTAGAACGCGTAGCTGGGGGCGCCCTTGTGGCGCGCGGCGCGCTGGCCGGCGCCGAGCAGCTTGAGGCTGTCCTCATTCTGCGGGCGGCGGGCGCCGATCACGTGACGTACGGTCTGGCGTTCGCCAGCCTGAACCGGGCTGCCATATGCGAAGCGCGAGAGAGAGGCGGTCATTTCAATAATTCCTTTGTTGCCGGTTCATCGCAAACCGTTCGATGGCGCCTATATAGCTATTCTGAAATGCGGAGGCAGAGGGTTTCGCTCATGGGAGCCATGCGGCCAATGCATAAAGCGTGCCAAATTAACTTTTGGCGTCACAGTTCTGTCAAAATGTTGAGAGGCCCCAGGGGTTTCGACTCGTTTCGTCGCTTTTTCTCCCCATCGGTTGAAATTTCGATAACATGGCCGGCATCCCATTAACCGGATTCGTCTCAACCATTCGGGTTTTCCAGCATGTTCCAGTCTTTCGAGGTCACTTCCACGCCGCATTTCGGCAGGGATCGGGTATCGGCGCTGCGCGCTGCTTTCGATTCGCTCGGCATCGACGCCTTCCTCGTGCCGCGCGCCGACGAGTTCAATGGCGAATATGTTCCGGCATGTTCGGAACGCCTGGCATGGCTGACGGGCTTCACCGGTTCGGCCGGGATTGCGCTGATCCTGCGCACGCAGGCAATCGTCTTCGTCGACGGGCGCTATGTGACGCAGCTTGCCGAACAGGTCGACGGTTCGGTGTTTACGGGCGGCGATCTCGTCAATGAGCCGCCGCATCTCTGGCTAGGCGCCAACGGAGCCAAGGGCCTGCGGCTCGGCATCGATCCCTGGCTGCATGCCGGTGCCGAGGTGCGCCGTCTGGATAGGGCGCTTTCGCAGATCGGCGGGACGCTGGTCTTCCTGCCGCACAACCCGCTCGACAGGCTTTGGAGCGACCGGCCAGCCGAGCCGCTCGGCGCCGTCGGCATCCAGAACGTCGCCCAGGCAGGCGTGCTGGCGAGCGACAAGATCGCGACGATCGCAGCCGATCTTTCGAAGAAGAACCTTTCTGCAGTGCTGATCGCCGATCCCTCCTCGGTCGCCTGGACCTTCAATATCCGTGGCGCCGATGTGCCGCACACGCCGCATCCGTTGGCGCGCGCCATCATCCATGCCGAGGGGCGAGCCGAGCTTTTCCTCGACAAGCGCAAGACCGGCATCGAGCCCGAAGCCTATCTCGGGCAAATCTCTACGCAGTTGCCGCCCTCGGCGCTGGAGGAGAGGCTTTCTGCCGTTTCCAGGGACGGCGGCCGGATATTGATCGATCCCGATATCGCCTCCTATGCGCTGGCTGAGATCATCCGCAAGGCCGGCGGCGAGGTGGTGGAAGGCGCCGACCCCGCCAAGCTGCCGCGCGCGGTGAAAAACGACGTCGAGATCAACGGCTCGGCGGCCGCGCACCTGCAGGACGGGGCGGCGATGGTGGAATTCCTCTATTGGCTGTCACAGACGAAGCCCGGCACGGTGAGCGAAATCGCCGCCGCCGAACATCTCGAAGCGACGCGGGCCCGCGTCGGCGAGAGCATGCAGAACCCGCTGAAGGATATTTCCTTCGACACGATTTCGGGCGCCGGCGAACATGCGGCGATCATGCATTACCGGGTGACGACCGAGACCAACCGGATGATCGAGGCCGGCGAACTCTTCCTGATCGATTCCGGCGCGCAATATATCAACGGCACTACCGATATCACCCGCACCGTCGGCATCGGCACGGTCTCGGAAGAGCATCGGCGCTTCTTCACGCTGGTGCTGAAGGGGATGATCCAGATCAGCACGGCGCGTTTCCCGAAGGGCACGCGCGGCTGCGACCTCGATCCGCTGGCGCGCATCGCTCTGTGGCGGGCCGGCGCCGATTTCGCTCACGGCACGGGCCATGGCGTCGGTTCCTATCTCTCGGTGCATGAGGGGCCACAGCGCATTTCCAGGCTTTCGACGCAGGAACTGCTGCCCGGCATGATCCTTTCTAACGAGCCGGGTTATTATCGGCCCGGCAGCTTCGGCATCCGCATCGAGAACCTCGTCTATGTGCGCGGCGCCGAGGAGATCGATGGCGGCGATGCGCCGATGCTCGGCTTCGAGACGCTGACCTTCTGCCCGATCGACCGCAGCCTCGTCATTCCGGAGCTTCTGACCCATGACGAGCTGCACTGGTTCAACGACTATCACCGCCGCACATGCGAGGCGCTGATGCCGCTGATCCACGATCGCGATGCCAGGGCATGGCTCGAAAACGCCACGCTGCCGCTGGAGTATTAGGAGAATACTGGCTCAGAAGCCGCCGGCATGGCGCCAGATCATCACGACGATCCAGGCGGCAACCAGCATCCATGTATGGCTGAAGCGCAGGCCGACGAAGAGAGCGACGATCAGCGCCAGCTTCGATTCCCATCCACCGATGAAGAAGGCAGGTGCGACCAGCGTCGTCAGCACGGCGGCCGGCACGGCGTTCAGCGCCGCTTCCATGCGCGGCGGAATGCTTTTCATCCGGGTGATGAGGATATAGCCGCCGATGCGGGTGGCGAAGGTGGCGACTGCGGCGGCGAGGATGACGAGCGCCATGTGAAGATCGAATTCCATGGCTCAGACCTCGTGCACTTCGGATTGCAGAGCGTCGGCTTCGAGATCAGGCTCCGGCGACGGCAATGGCAGCAGCGCGGCGAGCACGATGCCGGCGGCCGCACCGAGGCTCACATGCCAGGGCGAACCGACATAGCGATAGGCGAGCACGGAAGCCACGGCGCTGACGAGGGCCACGGGCAGGAAATTGTCACGCTTGCGGAAGCCGAGGACGATGCCGAGGAAATAGGCCGGCAGCAGGATATCGAGACCAATCGCCTTGGGGTCGCCGATGAATTTGCCGAGCAGGCCGCCGGCGACGCTGATCAGCACCCAGGGAATGTAGATGATGATGCCGAAACCGAAATACCAGGCGAAGGTGAGTGGCCGGCCGGACTCGCTGCGTTTCACCGCTTCGGCAAATTGCGGATCGACGAGCAGGAAGAAAGTGAGGAATTTCTGCAGCGGCGTGAAATGGCCGATATAGCGCGCGAGGGCCGCCGAATAGAGCACGTGGCGGAAATTGACGGCGAGGATCGACAGCACGATCAGCCAGGCATGGACATTGTGGCCGAAGAGCTCGATGCCGACCATCTGGCTGGCGCCGGCATAGACGGTGGCGCTCATAAACGCGATCTCGGAAAGCGACAGGCCGTTTTCGACCGCGAGCGCCCCGAACAGCGCGCCAAACGGCGCCGACGCCAGCGCAACGGCGGAGCCGCCCCGCAAACCTTCAACAAAGTCGGCGCGATTCATGTGGGTGATCCTGTTGGAAATTCAGGTTTTCCTTATGATCTAAGGCCTGCGGCGGCAATTGAATTTCGTTGATTGACCAATCGATTTCGCTGAACCATCAAAGTGCTAATCGCATTCGTCGGAGAGGCACGTATGAAGAAGATCGAATTTTCCAAGGAAGAAAAGGCTGGGCTCGTTTCGCGCATCCGCGCTTATTTCGACCGGGAACTCGATCCCATCGGCGCATTGCCGGCCGAATTCCTGCTCGATTTCTTCGCCGAGGAGATTGGGCCGCACTTCTACAATCAGGGCTTAAGAGACGCTCAAGCCGCCTTGTTGGCAAGGATGGAAGACGTCGCCGAGGATATTCATCTTCTTGAGAGGGAGAGAAAATTCTAGCGCCCTAAAATCAGCTCAGGCCTACACTTAACGCCAAATTATTTCCGCGCCGATACGGTCGTCATGCTTTCGTCACTGGGGTGCGTGCTGCTTGGCCTTGATTGTGTCTATTATCGGTGAATCTCGATCCGCCAAGCTCGGCAAGGTGCTGATCTTTATGGTCTGGCTTGCGGTGGCGTCCGCGCTTTGCTGGTCCGAAACGGTCTGGCGTGACGAGGTTCGCGCATTGTCACTCGCCCTTCAGGGGAACAATTTCATCGACATGCTTCGCCAGATGCATGGCGAGGGTCATCCTGCTCTCTGGTATATTCTGCTGCGCGCCGGCTATATCGTGGTCGGCTCACCTGTCGTCCTGAAGATCCTCGCGCTGATGATTGCGGCGGCGGCGACTTATCTCCTTGTTTTCAGGCTGAAACTGCCGCCTTCCATCATGCTGCTGTCGCTGTGCAGTAGTTTTTCGATTTTCGACTATGCCGCGATGTCGCGAAATTATGGCATCAGCATGCTTGTCGTTTTCCTCATCGTGCTGAGTTGGGAGAAACGGACACGCAACGGGATATTGCTCGGTCTGCTGTTTGCACTGCTGGCAAACACCAACGTCCATTCGGTGGTCCTCGTCGGTGGTTTCCTTGCCTATTGGTTTTTCGATCTGATTCTGGTGCGACCAAAGCCTTCCGTGACGGAATATCGGGCCTTGGCAACGGCCGCTGCCATCGCCGCGGTTGGAATTGTTCTATGTTTCGTGACAGTCTATCCGACCTTCAACGATACGGGGCAGAACGATCTCGCCGGCAAGAGTTTCGTTTTGCTTGCCCTTGGTGCTCTTGCCGCGCCCAGCTCGCATTTTATGGGGTTCTATCCCGACAGGATCCTTGAACTGATCGTGGCGTATCCGTTGGCTTCCGGAATTTTCGCGACGTTGATGTCCGTGCTTGTCTACGGCAGTCTGTTGGCGCTGGCGAACCGGCCGCCGGCAATGATCGCAGTGGCACTCGTTCTTTTAGGGCTTTCGCTGCTTTTTACGCTTGTCTATCCCGGCGGATACAGACATCAGGCGCTCTGGCTGGTTTTCATGATCGCGATCTCAGCCGCTGCACACGTCCGGCGCGAAAAGGCGGGCGTTACCGGCGTGACGAATGCTGGCGGCATCGTAAAGTTCGGGCGTCTATGCTTCCTGATATTGTTGGCGCTACAGGCTGTGTCCGGTCTCGAGAAATTCAATCGGGCCTTCGTCGCCGAAATCCCCTTGAGCCGAAGCAAGGATTTCGGTGCGTTCATTCAATCGCGCCCTGATCTCAAGGATGCGATCATCATGGCAGATCCCGACTATCTCGTGGAAGCCTTGCCTTATTATATTTCCAATCGCACTTATCTGATGCGGGAGGAGCGGTTCGGCGCCATCGTGCGATATACCCGCAATGCGCGGCTTTCGCTCAGCCTTGCCGATATTCTCCAAACGGCACGCCGGCTGCAACAGAGCGAGCATGTACCTGTTATCGTTCTTCTTTCGCAGCGGCTTGATCAGATTAACGCGCCTGTCTCCTTGCATGAGAGCTACGCGTGGCGGTTGTCGCTGACGCCGGATGAGATTGCAGCTTTCCTGAGCGCAACCGACCTCGTCAAACGTTTCGGACCGGTCGTCGGCAGCGATGAGACGTACGACGCCTATCTATTGAAATAAGGTGCTACCTTCTCACCCCCAGCTTTTCGCTCGTCGGCGCCTATCGGCCTCAATGATTCTGGTATTTGAATGCCAAACATGCATTCTTACGTTTAGGCGCCAAGCGACGGCATTGTGATCGCGAGAAGTCAACGGCGAGATTTTCTCTCAGACCGCCGTCTTCACCGCTTCAAACCCGTACCCCCGCCGCCCCTTAGCCTTGACCGCATACATGGCGGCATCGGCAATTTCGTAGATCTGCGTCACAGTTCCGTCATGGGTCGGGCGGATCGACACCCCGATGCTGGCTGAAATCGTTAAGTTCTGGCCGCTGATCGAGAACGGCCGCTCGAGTGCCTCCAGCATCCTCTCGGCGACGAGACGCGCTTCGCGCTCATTTATTTCACCGCCGAGGATGACAGCGAACTCGTCGCCACCCAGGCGGGCGACTTCGTCTTCGGCGCGGACGCAGGCCTGCAGGCGGCGAGCGACCTGAATGAGCAATTCGTCACCGCCGAAGTGACCAATCGTGTCGTTGACCTGTTTGAAATGATCGAGATCGAGCGTCAAAAGGCCGACCACGCCCTGCCGCCGAGCGACTTCTTCAAGCTTCTGGCGGAACCGCCGCCGGTTGGAAAGTCCCGTCAGCGCGTCGGTCGCAGCCTCAAGCTCGAGCTTTTGCCGGAAAGCATCATTGGCGCCATAAAGCCATGCCATGATAAAGGCAGCGATGATGCTCATGTTTCCCGCCGGCACCAGCAAAGCTGCGTATTTGTCCGCAGCAAACAGCGGGACGGCGCCCGTCATGGCAACCACTTCCGGAAAGGCGACAATGGCAACGACCAGTGCTGCATTGCCGGCGAATGTGAAGCATCGGGTTGCCAAAAGCGGCATGAAGACGAAATACATGAAGCCGGCAAGGCCATAGACAAAACCGCCTTCGATGCGTCCCATGATGACGAAAAAACATGCCTCCCAGCCGAGGAACATGAACAATGCGGCGACAAGGGCAAGACGCCGATCAAGCCGCAACCAAAGCGCCGCCATGTAGGGCAATGCGACAGGCAGCGTGGCGAGGCGTAACCAAACCGTATGGGCCGCGCCGGCGGGATCGTGGGTAAAGTCCCACGTCCAGAGCGAAGTGCCGGCCAAGGCTGTCACCAGCGTCATGACGAGGCAATTGAACCTGTGCTCATCATAATGCCGGGCGGCGAAATCGGGCGAAGGCCGGAGCACGGAGATCAGCAGGCCGTGCCAATGAGATTTAACGTTTGATATCTCCGACAAGCGTCTGCGCGTCCCGTCCATTGCCCCGCACCCTTGCACCCATGTGTTCATATTTATAGGCGATGCGGATGAATAAATTCCTGCTTGATGGGCGCGGCGCTGGCCCTGGCCTTTCGCCGCAATACGGAGACCTTCAGGCCGATCTCGGCGACCGCGACATCCCGTCAGCGATCACCGGCCGGCGGATTTCGTGATTGTGATGCCGACGGCGATCGACGCGGCGGTTTGAGGCTTAAACCGTATGTTCGTGGGGAGAAAGTATTGGAGTCAGCCGGTCAAAACCTTGGCGCTGTCGATAATGGTGACGCCATGGGCGCGCATCTCCTCGATCGCAGCGGCCACACCTTCGGGCGAGATGCCGCGGCTGGCATCCTCGATGAAGCGGACGCGCACATGGGGCATCATTTCCAGCGCGTCGAGCGCGGAGAACTTAACGCAGTAATCGGTCGCGAGACCGCAGACATCGAGGTCGGTGATGCCCTGATCCTCGAGGAAGTCGGAAAGGCCGGTGGAGGCATCCCGGTCATTATCGCGGAAGGCCGAATAGCTGTCGATCCGGGGATTCTCGCCCTTCTGCTGGATCAGGTCGATCTCAGCCGATTTGAGCGCGGGATGCAGTTCTGCATCGAGCGTGCCCTGGATACAGTGGTCCGGCCACATCATTTGCGGTTTGCCGGCGAGTTCGCCCATCTCGAAGGGAGCAGCGCCCGGATGGGCGGAAGCGAAGCTGCCATGGCCCGGCGGATGCCAGTCCTGCGAGGCGACGATCAGGTCGTATTTGCCGCTATCGATCAGGCTGTTTGCGATGGGAACCACTTTGTCGCCATCCGGCACCGGCAGATTGCCGCCCGGGCAGAAGCCGTTCTGAATGTCGACGAGCAGCAGCGCTTTCATCAAGGCCAATCCCTTCGCTTATGTCAGTGTAAGACGCCAAGCACATTGAACGCATCAACTAGTGAATTTCCGAGCGCGCACATGCAAGTGCTAATTCTGGTACTAGCGGTAGCAAACGACTGAAAAAGAATATCCTAATACAACCAATGAGTTGCTTCTGGGCGGGCTCTCGTGTTGAAATGGAGGGCGATGTTCCTTTGATGATGCGGGATCGCAGGCAGCGGCAAGCCGGCGACTGCCGCCAAACTCGGCTGCCTGGCAAGACGCTTTTCGCGGTATCGATGGATCGAGGCTCCCCCGGCGGAGCCCCATCTCGGCCGGTTAGGCCGCGCTCACGTCGTCGGTTGCCGTATCGGTCGCCGCGGCTGATGAGCCGTAGGTATTGTTGTAGGCCTGAAGGGCTGTCTGCATGTCGCTCAACACCTTGGTGAGGAGCGGATCGCTGTCGCTTGACGTTTTGATGCTGCTCGGATCGGCGGCGAGGAATTCGGACTCGGTCAATTTGCCGTCGCCATTCGTATCCATCGAGGCGAAGACGCCCTTGGAAGAGTCGTCGCTCTGATCGCTGCTGTCGCTTTGATCGTCGCTGCCGTCGGTCTTCTGCATGGACAACATCAGCGACAGGATGTCGGCGGTGATCTTCTTGACGATATCGCTGCTCTTGTCGTCGCTGTCGCCGGCCGAGGTCGAGGTCTTGCTCGTTGTCGAGGATTGGGAAGCGGCGGCAAGTTCGTCGGGCGAAATCACGCCGTCGCCATTTTTGTCGAGACTTGAAAGCGGAGACTGGTATTGGGTTAATGTGCTGCCGAGAGATGAAACACTGGTCACTTGAACCTCCTTCAAAAAGTTCGTCGTGAAGCCCGCCTTTCATGGACGGACAGCCTTCGGGCTAAGCTGATTTGCGGAAAGCGTCAAAGCGACGTTTTGACAGGGGAGAAGTGCGATTGACGAGGCCGGGCGACGCACGTTAATCTTTCGGTTACCAAAATTTTTTCATTGAAAATATTGGATTTTTTGGCCGCATTCGTGTTCGCAGCCGTGCAAATCCATGCCTTTTCTCGGCTGAGATCGTGCCGGCGCGGCGGGTGGAACGAGCGATGGAGGATGCGGCCTGCCTTGTGCGGCTGCGGCATTTCGTCCGCCTTCTCAGCGGGCAATGCCGGATCGATCTTGCTCGTCGCCGTGATTTCTGCCTTTCTTGCGCAAAAGCGAGCCGGAACCGAAGCCATGTCCGAGCCTGGGCCAGACGAAAAGATTGATGCGACGTTCCGCAACGGATCGCTGACGGCGACCGGGATCATCCTCGGTTTCTCCCTCAACTTCATCAGTCTGTGGGTGTCCAATCCCAATGACTGGAGCCGTGTCGATCTGCTGCCGATGGTGTTCCTGACCGTCGGCATCGCCATTCAGGTAAAGGTTTTTGCCGACCTCTTGGCGCGCGACTCGCTGCTTGCGCTCAAATACGACAAGGCTCGGCGGCTCTTCCTGATCGGATTGTCGATCGTTGCCGTTGGGATGGGGATTGCCCTGATCAACGATATTCTCGGGCTCGGAAGCATGCGGATGCTCGGCTGAAGAGGCCGGCGCCGCGCCGACCTTGATAATCATACGCGCTCGACGAACCCGTCCAGTACGCGCTTCTGGCCCGCGCGATCGAATTCGATCGTCAGCTTGTTGCCTTCGATGCCGGTGATGTTGCCGTTGCCGAATTTCATGTGGAATACGCGGTCGCCGAGGGTGAATTTTGACGGTTCCGACGAGGTCGATTTCGCCACCAGTTCGCCGTCGATCGTGCGTCCCTTCGGGCCGCTTTCGCCGTAGCCGATGCGTTCGACGGCGTGGCCGGAGCGGCTGCCCCAGTTGTCGCGGGTGGCCTCTGTCTTGTTGGCCTGGGCGCGTTTCCAGCCGGGCGTGGAATAGGAGTTGGCGAAGGGTTCCGCCTTGTCGAAGCGGGATTGACCGTAGCCGCCGCGGCCGTAACCGCCGTAGCTCTGCTCCATCGCGGCGACCTCGACATGGGTTTCCGGCAGTTCGTCGAGAAAGCGCGAGGGCAGGGTCGATTGCCAAAGGCCGTGGATGCGGCGGTTGGAGACGAACCAGATGTGGCAGCGGCGCTTGGCGCGGGTGATGCCGACATAGGCGAGGCGGCGCTCCTCCTCCAAGCCGGCGCGGCCGCTTTCATCGAGCGAGCGCTGATGCGGGAACAGGCCTTCCTCCCAGCCCGGCAGGAAGACGGTGTCGAACTCCAGGCCCTTGGCCGAGTGCAGCGTCATGATCGAGACGGCGTCGAGGTTCTCGTTGGTCTCGGCATCCATCACAAGGGACACGTGCTCGAGGAAGCCGCGCATCGACTCGAAGCTTTCCATCGAGCGGATGAGTTCCTTCAGGTTTTCGAGGCGGCCGGGCGCTTCGGCGCTCTTGTCGTTCTTCCACATGTCGGTATAGCCGGACTCTTCGAGGATCTGCTCGGCAAGTTCGGTATGCGGTGTGTTTTCAAGCAGTTCCTGCCATCGGCGGAAAGATTGAATCACGTCGAAGAGGGCTTTTCGCGCCTTCGGCTTCAGCTCGTCCGTCTCGATGATGTCGGCGGCCGCTGCCAGCATTGGAATGTCGCGGGCGCGGGCATAGTCGTGTAGCGCGCGCACCGTGGTATCGCCGAGACCGCGCTTCGGCGTGTTGATGATACGTTCGAAGGCGAGATCGTCGGCTGGCTGCGCCACCAGCCGGAAATAGGCCAGGGCATCGCGGATTTCGAGGCGCTCGTAGAAGCGCGGGCCGCCGATGACGCGGTAATTGAGGCCGAGGGTGACGAAGCGGTCTTCGAATTCGCGCATCTGGAAGGAGGCGCGCACCAGGATCGCCATGTCGTTCAGGAGATGTTTGTTCCGCTGGAGCTGCTCGATCTCCTCGCCGATGGCGCGGGCTTCCTCCTCCGAATCCCAAGAGGCGTGGACCTGCACCTTGACGTCGTCGGGATCGGCGCGGTCGGTGAACAGCGTCTTGCCGAGGCGGCCCTCATTGTGGGCGATCAGATGGGCGGCTGCCCCGAGGATATGTTCGGTCGAACGGTAGTTGCGCTCCAGCTTGATGACCTTGGCGCCGGGGAAATCCTTCTCGAAGCGCAGGATATTGTCGACCTCCGCGCCGCGCCAGCCATAGATCGACTGGTCGTCGTCACCGACGCAGCAGACATTCTGCGGCTCGCCCCTGGCGCGCTGGGCCAGAAGCCTCAGCCACATATACTGCGCGGTGTTGGTGTCCTGGTACTCGTCGACGAGGATATAGCGGAAGCGGCCGTGATATTCCTTCAAGAGGTCCGGGTTCTTGCGGAAGATCGCGATCGGATGCATCAAAAGGTCGCCGAAATCGCAGGCGTTCAGCGTCGTCAGGCGCGCCTGATAGGCGAAATATAGATCGCGGCCACGGCCGTTGGCAAAGGCCCGGGCATCGCCCTCGGGGATATCGGCGGGGCCGAGGCCCTTGTTCTTCCAGGTGTCGATCATGCCGGCGAACTGCTTGGCCGGCCAGCGTTTGTCGTCGAGGCCTTCGGCCTGGATCAGCTGCTTGATCAGGCGGACGACATCGTCTGTGTCGAGAATGGTGAAACCGGAGCTCAGGCCGACGAGTTCGCCATGGCGGCGCAGAAGCTTGACGCCGATCGAGTGGAAGGTGCCGAGCCAGGGCATGCCCTCGACGGCGCCGCCGACGAGCAGCGCGATGCGCTCCTTCATCTCGCGGGCGGCCTTGTTGGTGAAGGTGACCGCGAGGATCTGTGAGGGGAAGGCGCGGCCGGTATTGAGGATATGGGCGATGCGGGTGGTCAGCACGCGCGTCTTGCCGGTGCCGGCGCCGGCGAGCACCAGGACGGGGCCTTCCAGGGTTTCGACGGCTTCGGTCTGCTCCGGGTTCAGCCCGGCGAGATAATCCGGCCGCTTGCCGCCGTCACGCGCCGCCATGGCGCGCGCCGCGATGCCGCCGCCGGCGGGCGCTCTTCCGGCGGGCGCGGCAGGCGGCTGCGGCTTGCGCGCCATCTCGCCCGGCTCTTCGTCGAAGAAGGGAATATCGTCGAAACTATTGCTCATGGCGCGTAATGTAGTGATTCGGGAAGGAAAGACCAGAAAAGATGTTCTGCTTTCATTCCCGAACCGGCGCTATCCCAAGGGGTTTCCAGGCGCGGAAGTCGCGGCTGCGATCTCCCTCCAGCGGAGGCGGCCGAAAAATCCTGATGCAGCCTGTCGGAACCGATCCGGGGCGGCCGTCCTTGGAGCAGCGGACAACAGTCCGGATCAATCGTCAACAAGGAGGCTGTTCATGCCGAAGGTCGTTTCAAATCTCTGGTTTGCGGAGGAAGCCCGCGAGGCCGTCGAATTCTACGTGTCGATCATTCCGAATTCCAAGATCGGCCGCAGCACCATATTGCCGGCGGAAACGCCGAGCGGGCCTCCCGGCAGTGTCGAACTGATCGAGTTCACGCTCGGCGAACAGGCCTTCCTGGCGATGAAGGCCGGCCCGCTCGACAGCTTCAACCATTCCTTCTCGATTGCAATCCTGCTGGAAAGCCAGGCGGAGATCGATCGGGTCTGGGATGCCTTTCTCGCCAATGGCGGCACGCCGGAGGCCTGCGGCTGGCTGAAGGACCGCTGGGGGCTTTCCTGGCAGATCGTGCCGCGTGTTCTTTCTGAAATGATCGCCGACAGCGACCGCGAGCGGGCGAAGCGCGTGACCGAGGCGATGCTCGGCATGGTCAAGATCGATGTCGGTGCACTGGAAAAGGCGTTCAACGGCTGAATTGTCTCGGCGGGCGCATGATCCGGTTGCCGGGATGCGCCCGCTTCCATCTGTCTGGGGCGCCTCGGCACGTGCTGTCCAGCATCGACTTTGCGCAGATCCGGCTGCCAATCGTCGATTTTTCGAGAGTTCGAATCACGGGCGACATTGCACACCCTTTTCATCTTTCTGTCACGTCGCGAAATGTGCTGATATCGCGAAGGCACCCTTCTCAACTACAATAATGAACAGTTTCGTAGAGTTCAAAAAAGAACCGGTGCATGCACACTTTTGTGCATTGCTAGAAACAGCCGGTGGGCGTCGAATATATCTGCGAAATTATTGATTCTTAGGAACGCCGTGACCATCTCGATGGTTATACGGCTTAGAGCCTGCGGCATAACCTTAATGGAGGTACCATGCTGAGTGAATCCGTATTCGATGCGTTTACGCGCAGTTACGAAGCGCGCCGCGAAACCGATATGTCGGTGCAGGAGTATCTCGATCTCTGCAAAAAGGACCCGATCGCCTATGCCAATGCGACGGAGCGTCTGCTCGCCGCGATAGGTGAGCCGCAGATGGTCGACACCGCCAGGGATGCGCGCCTCGGCCGCATTTTCATGAACAGGACCATCCGCATCTATCCGGCCTTTGCCGGCTTCCATGGCATGGAAGAGACGATCGAACGCATCGTTTCCTTCTTCCGGCATGCCGCGCAGGGGCTGGAGGAGCGCAAGCAGATCCTCTATCTGCTCGGCCCGGTCGGCGGCGGCAAGTCGTCCTTGGCGGAGCGGCTGAAGCTCTTGATGGAAGTTCATCCGATCTATGTGCTGAAGGCAGGCGACGAGATCAGCCCTGTTTTCGAAAGTCCGCTCAATCTCTTCGATCCGGAGACGATGGGGTCGCTGCTCCAGGAGCAATACGGCATCCCGCTGCGGCGCCTGAACGGGCTGATGAGCCCGTGGTGCCTGAAACGCCTCGACGATTTCGGCGGCGATATTTCCCGCTTCCGCGTCGTCAGAGTTCAGCCTTCGCGGTTGCGCCAGATCGCCATCGCCAAGACCGAGCCCGGTGACGAGAACAATCAGGATATCTCCTCGCTGGTCGGCAAGGTCGACATCCGCAAACTGGAAACCTATTCCCAGAACGATCCCGATGCCTACAGCTATTCGGGCGGGCTCAACCGCGCCAATCAGGGCATCCTTGAATTCGTCGAGATGTTCAAGGCGCCGATCAAGATGCTGCATCCGCTGCTGACGGCGACGCAGGAGGGCAACTATATCGGCTCCGAGAATATCGGCGCGATCCCCTTCTCCGGCATCGTGCTGGCGCATTCGAACGAAGCGGAATGGCAGACCTTCAAGGCCAACAAGAACAACGAGGCATTCATCGACCGTATCTGCGTGATCAAGGTGCCCTATTGCCTGCGCGTGATGGAAGAGCAGAAGATCTACGAGAAGCTGATCGAGGGGTCGGAACTCGCCGATGCGCCATGCGCCCCGGCAACGCTCGAAATGCTCGCCCGTTTTTCCGTGCTTTCACGCCTGCGCAAACACGAAAACTCGACGTTCTTCTCGAAGATGCGCACCTATGACGGCGAGAGCCTCAAGGAAACCGACCCGCGCGCCCGCAGCGTTCAGGAATACCGCGATGCTGCCGGCATCGATGAGGGCATGGACGGAATATCGACCCGGTTCGCCTTCAAGGTGCTTGCCTCCACCTTCAACCACGACACGACAGACATCGGCGCCGATCCGGTTCACCTGATGTATGTGCTGGAGCAGTCGATCCGCCGCGAGCAATTTTCCGACGATGTCGAGAAGCGCTATCTGGAGTTCATCAAGGCCGATCTTGCGCCGCGTTACGCAGAGTTCATTGGCAATGAGATCCAGAAGGCCTATCTTGAATCCTATGCGGACTACGGACAGAACCTGTTCGACCGCTACGTCGATTATGCCGATGCCTGGATCGAAGATGTGGACTTCAAGGATCCCGATACCGGCCAGCTTCTCGACCGTGAGCTCCTCAATCAGGAACTGACGAAAATCGAAAAGCCCGCCGGCATCGCCAATCCGAAGGATTTCCGCAACGAAATCGTCAAGTTCTGCTTGAGATCGCGGGCAGCCAACGGCGGAAAGAATCCGTCATGGACCAGTTACGAGAAAATTCGGGAAGTCATCGAAAAGCGAATGTTCTCGCAGGTCGAGGATCTCTTGCCGGTCATTTCCTTCGGATCGAAGAAAGATTCCGAAACGGAAAAGAAGCACAGCGAATTCGTCTCGCGCATGGCCGCGCGGGGTTACACCGAGAGGCAGGTTCGACGCCTTGTGGAATGGTACATGCGCGTCAAACAGGCAAGTTAATGCGGAGCCATTATGCACATTGTCGACCGGCGGTTAAATCCGCGCGGTAAAAGTCTGGAAAATCGGCAGCGGTTCCTTCGACGCATGAAGGGCGCCGTGCAGCAGGCGGTGAAACGCTCTCTGCAAAACCGCAATATCCGCGACGTGCTCGACGGCGGGGAGATCAGCCTGCCGATCGACGGAATGGCCGAACCGAATTTGCGCCGGGGCGGCGGTGGCATCCGCGATCACATCCTGCCTGGAAACAGGGCCTTCGTCGAGGGTGACATCCTTCCGCGCCCGCCGGGGAGCCGGGGCGGAAAACCCAAGGATGCAGGCGAGGGCGACGGCGAGGACGGCTTCCGTTTCGTGCTGACGCGCGAAGAATTCCTCGACGTGTTCCTCGACGATCTGGAACTGCCGGACCTTGCCAAGCGGCGCCTGGCCGAAACCGAGGAGGAAACGCCGTTCCGGGCCGGTTATTCCGTATCCGGATCGCCGTCCAACATCGCCGTCGGTCGCACGACGAAGCTCGCGATGATGCGCCGCGTCGCGCTTCACCGCCCGCGCCGCGAAGAGATCGAAGCCCTGCAGCGGCAGATCGAGGAATGCGAGGACGATGAGAGCCGCGTGGCACTTGAGGCGAAACTCAAGACCCTGACGGATAAAAGCCGGCGCATTCCCTATATCGATCCGCTCGACGTCAGATATCGCCGCTTTGAAAACGAGCCGAAGCCTGTGGCAAAGGCGGTGATGTTCTGCCTGATGGACGTGTCCGGCTCCATGTCGGAACACATGAAGGACCTGGCGAAACGGTTCTACCTGCTGCTCTACCTCTTCCTGTCGAAGCGCTACAAGAAAGTGGAGATCGTCTTCATCCGCCATACCGACAGGGCCGAAGAAGTCGATGAGGAAACCTTCTTTTACGGTCCGGCGACGGGCGGCACGCTGGTATCCAGCGCGCTGGCGGCGATGCGGGCGATCATCGCGGCGCGCTTCGATCCGGCGGAGTGGAACATCTACGGCGCCCAGGCCTCGGACGGCGACAACGCCCATTCGGACGGAAACCTGACCGGCCAGCTGGTGCGCGATATTTTGCCGCTGTGCCAGTATTTCGCCTATATCGAGGTCGGGGAAGAAGGCGGCGACTCCTCGATATCCCGTTCGCCTCTCTGGATGCTCTATGACGGGATCCGGTCCGAACTGCTGCCGCTCTCAATGCGCAAGGTCTGCCGGCGAAACGAAATATTCCCGGTTTTCCACGATCTCTTCCAGAAACGTGACGCGCAATCGAAGGTAACGCCATGACCACGATGCTGAGGTCGAAAGAGCTGCTTCTGTTCGAAGGTGCCGATTGGGATTTTTCAACACTGCAGCGGATCCACGATGCCTGTGAGGCAATCGCGCTCGGCGAACTCGGCCTCGACGTCTATCCGAACCAGATCGAAGTCATCACTTCCGAGCAGATGCTGGATGCCTATTCCTCGACCGGCATGCCGCTCTTCTACCGCCATTGGTCCTTCGGCAAGCACTTTGCCCATCATGAAGCCTTCTACCGCCGCGGCATGCGCGACCTTGCCTATGAGATCGTCATCAACAGCTCTCCGTGCATCTCCTATCTGATGGAGGAAAACACGGCGACGATGCAGACGCTCGTCATCGCGCATGCAGCTTTCGGCCATAACCACTTTTTCAAGAACAACTATCTCTTCAAGCTCTGGACCGATGCGGAAGGCATCCTCGACTACCTCGATTTCGCCAAGGGCTATATCTCCCGTTGCGAGGAACGTTATGGAGAGGTGGCCGTCGAGCGCACGCTCGATGCGGCGCATGCGCTGATGTCGCATGGGGTGCACCGATATGCCGGCAAGAATACTCTCGACCTCCGCCAGGAGGAGAAGCGGCTACAGGAGCGCCGGGCTCACGAAGAACAGATGTTCAACGATCTGTGGCGCACGGTTCCCGTCGGCAAGGCCAAGAAGGCGGGCGACATCGGCCTGGAAAAGCGTCGCGCCGCCCTCGGCCTTCCGCAGGACAACATCCTTTATTTTCTCGAGAAGACGGCGCCGCGGCTGCAGCCATGGCAGCGCGAGATCCTTCGCATCGTCCGCCATGTCGCCCAATATTTCCATCCTCAGCGGCAGACCAAGGTGATGAACGAGGGAACTGCCACTTTCGTCCATTACCAGATCATGAACCGGCTGCACGAACGCGGGCAGATCAGCGATGGAAACATTCTCGAATTTCTGAAGTCGCATGCCAATGTCGTGTTCCAGCCGAATTACGACGACCGGCGGTTCTCCGGCTTCAATCCCTATGCGCTCGGTTTTGCGATGATGCAGGACATCGAGAGGATCGTGACGGCGCCGACGGAAGAGGATCGCGCATGGTTTCCCGATATCGCGGGCCGCGGCGATGCGATGGGTGTCCTGCGCGATATCTGGGCCAATTACCGCGACGAAAGTTTCATCAGCCAGTTCCTGAGCCCGCACCTGATACGGCAGTTGCGGCTGTTCCATCTCTATGACGATCCGGAACAGGCCGAGGGGGTGCTCGTTTCGGCAATTCACAACGAGCGCGGTTATCTGCGTATTCGCCGCCAGCTCTCGCGCGAATACGATATCGGCTGGACCGATCCGGCCATCGATATCGTCGATGTCGATCTCGCCGGCGACCGGCGTCTGTTGCTGCAGCACATCGTCATGAATGGCTGCTATCTCCAGGAAGACGATACGAAACTCGTCCTGCAGCATCTCGCCGATCTCTGGGGCTATGACGTCCTGCTACAGGAAATCGACGGTTCGAACACTGTGGGAAGGGAACACACGGCGAGCCCGCGCAAGATCGTTCAGTGAGAGCGTTTTCTCTTGAGCCCTGATTTGGAAGGCTCTGGAGCCGGTGGTGAGTCGGTTTCCGGACGATTTCATGGGGTCGGCTGATCGCGACCAGTCTTCGCCAGATCGTGATCCGTTCGAAGGCCGGAAGGAATGACGGCGTGGATGCTCGACACCAATATCGCCAGCCATGTCATCAAGGGCGATCGGCCGGAAATCCCTGAAAGGCCGGCGGTGCTTCCGACGGACGAGATCGTCATCTCATCGGTCACACGCGTGACAAGGCTTTTGCCCGCATTTCGGGGGCTTTGAAGGTCGACGACCGGGCGAGCGAAAAAAGCGGAACCGGTTACGCTCGGAAATGATCGATCGATGATCGGCAATTATCGATAGCAACAAAGGCAAAGCCTTCGTAATCTGCGACCGCTGTGATCGCTCTGCCGATTTACTCAACCAGGTTCGGCCTTTGCGGCGATCTTTCCGGGACGGATAGCGCGGAGACGAGAGACCATGGGTGAAACGCGGCGCAAGCTGACGACGATCTTCTGTGCTGACGTGCAGGACTATACCCGGCTGATGGGGGCTGACGAGGAAGAGACGCTTGCGGCGCTGAAGTGCTGCCGGGAGGCGATGGGGCGCCTGATCGAAAGCCATGGCGGCCGCGTCATCAATACCTGGGGCGATGGGCTGATCGCCGATTTCCCGAGCGTGGTCGAGGCAGTGCGCGCGGCTGTCGATACCCAGAATGAACTTGCCGGCTTCAACGCCCGCCGCCCGTCCGACGGGCGCATGCTGTTCCGCATCGGCATCAATCTCGGCGATGTGATCGTCGAAGGCGACGACATTTACGGCGACGGCGTCAACATCGCCGCGCGGCTGCAGGCCTCGGCTGCGGCCGGCGGCATCGTCATATCCAGTACCGTCTACGATCAGGTTCGCAACAAGGTCGCGGTCGGTTTCGAGTTTCTCGGACCGCTGATGGTGAAGAATGTCGACGAAGGCGTGCCGAGCTATGCGGTTAGGATCGGCAATGCCAGGGACCAAGCGCCGACTGCCGAACGGTCAGGTCACGCACGGCCGCAGCCGGTGGCTGAAATCGCCGGGGCAAGAGCGGTGTCTGGCAGACGCAGGTTGTTCGGTGTGCTCGGCGTCATCGCGGCCGTCCTGATCGCCATCAATCTTTTGTCGTGGCAGGGCGTTTTCTGGGCGCGCTTTCCGGTGCTTGCGCTCGCCGTCGTCGCGGCACTCGCCTGGAATCGCGACCAGACCCGGTTCAACCGCAAGATCACCTCGCTGGCGATCGTGGCGCTCGGCATTGTCGGCATCAACCTCTTCACCTGGACGGGGCAGTTCTGGGCGGTGTGGCCGATATTGGGGATTGCGGCCGTCATGGGCGTGCGATGGTCGATGCGTCGATAGGCGTCAGCCGATATTGGTAGAGATTTCGCGCGGCAGCCCGCCCGGCAATCGGCGGTGTCGAAGAGATGGCGAGGGTTCGTTCAAGCAAAAGTGAGCGGCCGGATTATTTCCATTCTTTGTTGATATTACAAATCCGTAATGCCGGCTGCTTATGCTTGCCGGTAAGCTGTAAACGCGCGATATTGTCGCACCATGGGATTGTGATCCCGCAGCGCCTCTTTCGACCGACCCTGGCCCAACCTCGAGTCCCTCCGGAGACGTGAATGGCTTTTTGGAAGCAGTTTATACTTTCGCTCATCATCATTGTTGCCGGCTTTGCCGCGTGGGTTTTCTTTGTGCCCGGTGCCGGCGATAGGATGCGCGATGCAGGTATTCCAGACGGCATCGTTTCCAGGATCGCGCCGAAGGCTGAGGAGACGGCGGATGCCGACACGCCCGCCCGGGCACAAGGGCAGCAGCGGGGCGAGGGGCAGGGACAGAACCGCCGCAATGGCGGCGGGCGCAACGGCGCCACTCTCGTCGCAACGCAGGCCGTCGTCCAGGGCGTCGTCAACGACCGGCTGAACGCCATCGGCACGGGTGACGCGATCCGTTCGGTGGCGGTGACCGCACAGGCATCGGGCACGATCCGCGAAATCCTCATCAAGTCGGGCGATAAGGTCAAGGCCGGCCAGGTGCTTGCCAAGCTCGACAGCGAGGAACAGGTGATTGCCCGGGGCCAGGCCGATGTGGCGGTCAAAGCCGCCGTCGAGAAATCCAATCTCTATCACAACATAAAATCCAGCGTGTCGCGCATGGACGTGTTCGATTCCGAGATCGCCGAGCAGGGGGCGCGGCTGCAGCTGCAGGCGGCCGAACTCAATCTCGCGCGGCGCAACATTATTGCGCCGATCGACGGCATCGTCGGCATCGTACCGGTGAATATCGGCGATAACGTCACGACAAGCATTCCGATCGTCACACTCGACGACCGGTCGGAAATCCTCGTCGATTTCTGGGTGCCGGAGCGCTTCGCCAACACGGTGTCGGTCGGCCAGCCGGTCGAGGCTATGTCGGTGGCAAAGCCCGGACAGGTCTTTTCGGGCACGGTCGAGTCTGTCGACAACCGCATCGACGCGGCAAGCCGCACGCTTCGCCTGCGCGCCAAGATCGACAATAGTTCGGATGAACTGCGCGCCGGCATGTCCTTCAGCGTCAGCATGAAATTTCCGGGTGACAAATATCCGGCCGTCGATCCGGTTTCCGTGCAGTGGGATTCTCAAGGGGCCTTCGTCTGGCAGGTCGACGACGACAAGTCGCACAAGGTGCGGGTCAGCGTCGTACAGCGCAACCCGGATTTCGTGCTCGTCAAAGCCGATCTCAAGGACGGCGACAAGATCGTGACGGAGGGCCTGCAGCGCGTGCGCGAGGGAGGGGCAGTGCGCGTCTCGGCCGACGTGGCCTCGAATGGGGAGGCCGTTACCCAATGAGCGTGACCGAGCTTCATCAGGACAGGGCCTCGGGCAAGCAGAGCTTCACCGCGCTTTTCGTGCGCCGGCCGATCCTGGCGCTGGTGTTCAATACGCTGATCGTCGTCGCCGGCCTTGCGGCCTATGTCGGCGTCGAAGTGCGCGAACTGCCGGATGTCGACCGTCCCGTCGTCACCGTGCGCACCGGCTTCGACGGTGCGTCGCCACAGACCATCGACCAGGAGCTGACCAAGGTCATTGAGGGGGCGGTCGCCCGCGTCAGCGGCCTGAAGTCGATCTCGTCGACCTCTTCCTTCGGCCAGAGCCGGGTGACGCTGGAATTCTCCGATGCGATCGACCTCGCGGTTGCCGCCAACGATGTGCGCGACGCGATCGGCCGGATCACCCAGAATCTGCCCGACGAGGCGGATGCGCCGCAGATCGTCAAGGCGGATTCGGATTCCTCGCCGATCATGCGCCTTGCCGTCACCTCGACCAAACTCAACATGGACGACCTGACGCAACTCGTCGAGAACGAGGTGATTGATCGTCTTGCCTCTGTCGACGGTGTCGCCGACGTCGAGGAATACGGCGATCAGGAGAAGGTCTTCCGCGTCGACGTCGACCAGGGTGCGCTTGCCAGCCGCGGGCTGACCATCGGCGATCTGACGAAGGCGCTCGACAATGCCGCACTCGACGTGCCGGCCGGATCGCTGAAGAGCAATACGCAGGATATCGTGGTGCGCGCCACCGCCAGCCTGCAAACGCCGGCGGATTTTTCCAACGTCATGCTGCAGGACCGCATCCGGCTCGGCGACGTCGCCACGGTGACGCTTGGGCCGCGGGACGGTGAAACCGCACTGCGCTCCAACGGCAAGCCTGGCATCGGCCTCGGCATCATTCGCCAGGCACAGTCGAACACGCTCAATATCTCGACCGGCATCAAGGCCGCCGTCGACCAGCTGTCGAAGACGCTGCCCGAGGGAACGACGATCGCCATCACCAGCGACGACGCCGTCTTCATCCAGGGCGCGATCCACGAGGTGGTGCTGGCCTTGGTGCTTGCCGCCGTCATCGTCACCGCCGTCATCTATCTCTTCCTGCGCGACTGGCGGGCGACGCTGATCCCGGCGGTCAGCATGCCGGTGGCGCTGATCGGCACGCTGGCGGCGATCTATATGGTCGGCTTCTCGATCAACATCCTGACGCTGCTCGCCATCGTGCTGGCGACCGGCCTCGTCGTCGACGACGCGATCGTGGTGCTCGAAAACATCGTGCGCCGGCGTGCCGAAGGCATGGGTCCACGCGCGGCGGCGGTTCTTGGAACGCGCGAAGTATTCTTCGCCGTCATCGCCACGACTGCGACGCTCGCGGCAGTCTTCATTCCGCTCTCCTTCCTGCCGGGGCAGGTCGGCGGCCTCTTCCGCGAATTCGGCTTCGTGCTCGCCTTCTCGGTCGGGCTGTCGTCGATCGTGGCGCTGACGCTCTGCCCGATGCTTGCCTCGCGCATGCTGACAAAGCCGATGCTGGAAGATCACGGCGCGCTCGGCCGCTTCGGCGGGGCGCTTGCCGATCTCTATAAATGGGCGCTGCACGGCTGCCTCAGCGCGCCCTTTGTCGTCATCCTGTTCTCGGTGATCTTCGCCGGCGCGGCGGTCATCGCCTTTTCCACAGTCAAGAGCGAGCTGACGCCCGAAGAGGACCGGTCGATGGTGATGATGCGGCTGACGACGCCGCAGGGATCGAGCCTCGAATATACCCGCGACAAGATGCAGCTCGTCGAGGAATATCTGCAGCCGCTGGTGACGAGCGGCGACATTCGCAACATCTTCTCGATCTCCGGCCAGGGTGGTTCTTTGAATAGCGGCTTCATGGTGCTGACGCTTGCTCCCTGGGGAGAGCGGCACAGGACGCAGGCGGAGATCATCGGCGACATCAATCAGGCGGCATCAAAGGTGCCGGCACTGCGCGGCAACGCCATCTCATCCAACAGCCTGCGCATCCGCGGCGCCGGCAGCGGCGTGCAGATGGCGCTTGTTGGTAACGATCACGAGGCGCTGACGGCGGCGGCCGCCAAGCTGGTCCAGGCGCTCGACGCCACCGGCCAGTACGACACGCCGCGCCTGACCAACGAGCCCAGCCAGGCGCAGGTGTCGGTGGCGATCGACCGCGAGCGCGCTTCCGATCTCGGCATCGACATATCAGGGCTTTCGACGGCGATCCAGTCGCTGCTCGAAGGGCGCTCGGTGGTCGACGTCTTCGTCGACGGCGAATCCTATCCCGTGCTTTTGACCTCGACGACGCGGCCGATCGACGACCCGACCGATCTCGAAAACGTGTTCCTGAAGACCGGTGACGGCAAGATCGTGCCGATGTCGGTCATCGCTACGATGACAGAAGGCTCGGTGGCGCCGCAGCTCAACCGCGAGCAGCAGCTCGCTTCCGTGGCGATCACCGCCGGCCTGAAGAACGGCATGTCGCTCGGCGACGCCGTCAAACAGGTAACGGAACTTGCCGCGCCCCTGCTGCCGGCAGGTTCGCGCCTGTTGCCGCTGGCGGAAGCCGCAACGCTCGAGGAGAATTCGAGCGGTATGGCGCTGACCTTCGGCTTTGCCATCGTCATCATCTTCCTGGTGCTGGCCGCGCAGTTCGAAAGCGTGCTGTCCTCGCTGATCATCATGTCGACGGTGCCGCTTGGTCTTGCCTGCGCTGTCTTCGCGCTTGTGATCACCGGCTCCAGCTTGAATATCTACAGCCAGATCGGCCTCGTGCTTCTCGTCGGCGTCATGGCGAAGAACGGTATCCTGATCGTCGAATTCGCCAATCAGCTGCGCGACAGGGGCGAGGACGTTCGTTCCTCGATCGAGAAGGCCTGTGCGCTGCGCCTTCGGCCTGTCATGATGACGATGATCGCCACCATCCTCGGCGGCGTGCCGCTGGTCTTTGCCCATGGCGCGGGCGCGGAAGCGCGCGTCGCGCTCGGCTGGGTGATCGTCGGCGGTCTCGGTTTTGCGACGTTGGTGACGCTGTTCATCACGCCGGTCGCCTATCTCCTGCTTGCCCGCTTCGCCAAGCCGCACGCCCATGAGGAAGCGCGGCTGCACGAAGAGATGGCGATCGCCACGCGGCCGCGTGCCGCGCCTGACGATGAGCAGCTGCAGGCTGCCGAATAGATTTTCATACGATTTCGTAACGCCGCCAGACGCCCGTTTGGCGGCGTTTCCTAGTTTCCTATGGTTTATGAAGGCTTGAGAAATAAGCTAAATTACTTCTGAAGATTAGCCGTTTATTAAGCATAAAACGGCAATGATCGTTCGCAGGAACCGACTGGTCTTCGCCGTTCTTGAGGGCCGCAATGCGCTGGAAATCCAGCGACCCCGGACATGATTGTCTGCGCGGACGGTTCATTTCTTGTTCAGTTTGCGTTTGTTGTGTCTTGGAGTTTAGTCCCGTGAGTATTTACCAGCGCGTCTCCGTTGATGCGGCGCTCCATGTGTTGCGCGATATCAACCGGAAGATGGATGTCACCCAGAACCACGTCACGACTGGCCAGCGTGTCGCCAAAGCCAGCGACAACGCAGTCTATTGGTCGGTCGCCACCACCGCGCGTACCGACAACAAGGCAATTTCCGCGGTACAGGATGCACTCGGCATGGCAGCCGCCACGATGGGCACGGCCTATACAGGCGTCCAGAACGTCATCGACGTCGTCTCGGAGATCAAGGCCAAGCTGGTGGCCGCGAGTGAAGACGGGGTGGACAAGGACAAGATCAACGAAGAGCTCAAGCAGTTGCAGGAGCGGTTGCGCAGCGTTTCGGAGTCGGCGACCTTCAACAGCGACAATTGGGTGGTCCTCAACAACGACGCGACACCGACGCAGCCGCGCCAAATCCCGGCCTCCTTCATCCGTAACGCCGACGGTACGGTGTCCGTGGGCATGCTGAGCTACCATATCGACAACACGCCTGTGGGGTCCACCACCTCCAAGGATGCGCGTTACCTGATCGACGATCGCGCCACCGGTACGGGCGAATACGGCGTGCTGACATCGGACCATTTTGCCACCGAACTCGGCGTCTCGCAGAACTACGTGCTGATGACGAGCAAAAACGGCACCACCACGGGACAAGTGGTGATCTCGCTTTCGTCCACCACGACGCAAGGACAGGTCAGCGAAATGATCAGTGTCGTCGATGCCGCTCTGTCGCAGCTGACGACAGTCGGCTCGGCTTTCGGTGCTTTGGAAAAGCGCATCAACCTGCAGAACGACTTCGCCACCAAGCTGCACGACAACAACACCGCTGGCATCGGCCGGCTCGTCGATGCCGACATGGAGGAAGAATCGAGTAGGCTCAAGGCATTGCAGACGCAGCAGCAGCTCGGGCTGCAATCGCTCAATATCGCCAATGCAACCTACGACACGGTCAGGCAGCTGTTCCAGAATTTCTAAGAGCTGATCATAACCATCCGCCCTCGTGGTTCGAGACGGCCCCTTGGGCCTCCTCACCATGAGGGCTTATCGTTGCCTGCTGCCCATGAGGCCTGCCCAGTTGCTAAAACTGGTGATATCAGCGCATTCCCGCAACATGGCGGCTGTTTCGGCGCCTGAAATTCCCCTATCAAGGGAACATCTTCATTTTCTTGCCGCAATCCTTGCCATTTGCTCGCATCAGTTTTGAACGGAGACCGTCCTGTCCATGATCAAGAAATTCCTACTTCTGGCTGTTGCAGCAAGTTATCTCAGCGCCTGCACGACGACCGATCCCTATACCGGCGAGCAGAAGGTTTCCAATACGGCGGGTGGCGCAGCACTTGGCGCGATCGGCGGCGCTCTCGTCGGCGTGGCCGTCGGCGGCGGCGGCCACGGCAAGCGTAACGCAGCGCTGATCGGCGCCGGCGTCGGCGCTCTCGCCGGCGGCGCGATCGGCAATTACATGGACCAGCAGGAATCCGAGCTTCGCGCCCAGCTTCAAGGCACCGGCATTTCGGTGACCCGCAACGGCGACAACATCATTCTCAACATGCCGTCGAACATCACCTTCGACGTCGACCAGGACGCGGTGAAGCCGGGCTTCTATCCGACGCTGAATTCGGTGGCGATCGTGCTGCGCAAATTCAATCGCACGCTGATCGACGTCAACGGTCATACGGATTCGACCGGCAGCCTGCAGCATAATCAGGATCTGTCGCAGCGCCGCGCGCTTTCGGTTGCCGATTATCTCGGCGGCCAAGGCATCGATCAGCGCCGCGTCTCCGCTGTCGGCTTCGGTCCGTCCCAGCCGGTTGCATCCAACGCGAGCGAGGCCGGCCGCGCCCAGAACCGCCGCGTCGAAATCCAGATCGCGCCGATCACCCAGGGCTGAGTCCGGCTCATGCTCCTTTGGGAAAGGCCGGGTCGCTCCCGGCCTTTCTCGTCAGTGCTGCATCGTCGCGCCCTTGGTGATCTTGTCGACGATTTTCTTTTCGGCGCGCAACGCGATGCCCACCACCTTGGCGTCGTCGGGTGCGAATTCGGCGAACACGGCGCGGTTGGCCGCATCGTGACCGGTCGCAAACATCTCCTCGATGAAAAGAGAAGGAGTGACATCGCGCTCCAGCGCGCGGCGGTGGATGGCCGACATCGTCGCCTCATCGGCCGAGAGCACGATGATCGGCTGGATCGATAGCGGATTGTAGAGGTTTCCGGCACGGTCCTTGTAGGGCTCTCCGATGATTTCGGGGTGTCCGCCGGCAACGCCGGTCATCAGGAAGGCGGTGACGTTCAGTTTCTGCCAGCCGGCAAGATTGTTTCGCAGGACGACGGCAATTTTGGTATCAAACATCAGACGTTCCTTCATCTAGCTATCGGAGTATCGGGCGCGTTGAGCCAGGATCTACATCCGCAGGCCTTCGGAGGTCTTGAACGTTTGTGCGCGGGATCCTCCGGCAACGCCATACTGGCCGCGCCTGCCTTTCCCGGCATCGAGCGCATCGAGGCGCAGTTTTCAGGCAATGCCTTCGAACCGCACCGGCACGACACCTATGCGCTTGGTGTGACGCTGAAAGGCGTGCAGACCTTCCGCTATCGCGGCGAACAGCGCTTCAGCCTGCCGGGGCAGGTGATCGTGCTGCATCCCGACGAGGAGCATGACGGCGGGGCGGGTACCGAGGACGGGCTGCAATACCGCATGCTCTACCTGGAGCCGTCGCTGCTTCTCGAATGCCTGGAGGCGGATGGGCTCGGCCTGCCTTTCGTCGACGAACCCGTCATCGGCGATTCCGCACTGGCGAGTGTGCTGCTGGCGGCGCTCGGCGAACTCGACCGCGAGCTGGACGAGCTGTTCGTCGACGATTTCCTGTCGCGGATAACAAATGGGCTGTCCCGGCATGCGCGTGCGCCGCGCCGGCCGCTCGGGACTGTGGCCTGGCGCCAGGCGCGGGCGGCACGGGATTATCTCGAGGCGCATGCGACCCGAGCAGTGCGTTCGATGGAGCTCGAAGCGGTGACCGGGCTCGACCGTTTCGCACTGTCGCGGCATTTCCGGGCGGCCTTCGCCACCAGTCCGCATCGCTACCTGCTGATGCGGCGGCTGCAGCGGGCACGCACGATGATCGGCGCGGGCGAGGGGATATCGGACGCGGCAGCGGCCACCGGCTTTGCCGACCAGAGCCATCTCAATCGGCATTTCAAGAAGGCTTATGGCATGACGCCCGGCCAATGGGTCACGCTCAGACGGGATTTTCCGCAAGACCGGAGCGGCGGGCGATGAAGCGGGCGAGCGTCGGGCCGATCATCAGAATGACAAGAAAGCGGCCGGTCTGCATCGCCATGACGAAGGGCACGTCGACATCGCTCGCGGTGGCGATGATGGCGACGGAATCGGCACCACCGGGGCTGGTGGCGAGATAGGCCGTCAGCGGATCGATGCCGGCGAAGATGTGAAGGGCGGCCGCCATGCCGCCGCAAAGCGCCATCAGCAATATGATGCAAGCCGACACTCTCGGCAGGGCACGCGCCACATGCTCAAGGATCGAACGGGTGAAACGCAGGCCGATGCTCCAGCCGACGAGCGCATAGGCGATGGCGAGCAGCCACATCGGCAACTCTATCTTCAAAAGGCCGATACCCTGCAGGAAGGCGCCGAGGAAGAGCGGTACGATGATCGTGCCGCCCTGGATGCGCAGGCGGCGCACGCCATAGGCACAAATGGCTGCAAAAGCCATCGTCGCCGCAAGGGCCGGCCAGTCGACTTCGGGGAAGAGGATGAGCGGCGGCGGCTCGGCGCCGTCGGCCGCCGCCCACAGGCGCGAGATTACCGAGGCGCCGACGGCGACGAAGACGACACGCAGATATTGCATGAAGGCGACGAGGCGGGCATCGGCGCCATAGGCTTCCGACATGATGACCATGGCGGAAGCGCCGCCCGGTGACGAGCCCCAGACGGCGGTCGTCCCCGGCAGCACCTGCCAGCGTGTCAGGAGCCAGCCGAGGCCGGTGGCAATGGCGATGACCGAGAAGATGAACAGCAGGAAAAGCGGTGCGTCCTTCGCCATGGTGGCGAGAATGTCGGGAGTGATTGTGCGCGCCATCATCAGGCCGACGAGAACCTGGGCGAACTGCAGCGGCGAGGCGGGAATGCGAAGTTTTCCCTTGCCGACGGTCAGCGCCAGCAGGATGGCCGCAGCCATCGGTCCGATCAACAGCGAGGCGGGCAGGGCGAAGAGTTCGAGGAAGATGACGAGAGCGGTCGAAAGCGCCAGCAGCAACGCCCATTTCGGCAGGCCGGTATCGCGCAGCAGGCGGCTGGTGTCGCTGAATGACATGATCCCCGTACCTTTCCTGGCCGGTGCCAGGCTCTAAGGCTGAAGATGGGAGGAAGCTCCGGCATGACGACGAGAGGCCGGCTGCAAGGAGCGGCCGGTGCGGGTTCGATATAGGTGGACGCGAGGCGCGGGGTCAATTGCGAAATCCGGTTTCTCGCCGCCCGGGCATGCGAAACTGATTCATCAGGCCGCTTTAAGTCATTGTATGTATTATAGGTGCACATGGCCGGCGAGAAAATCGAGCAGGGCGCGCAGGCGCGCCGGCAGCGGGCCGCCCTGGCCCATATAGAGGGCATAGAATTCCTCGATATCGCCGGGATTGGCCGCTTCGAGCACCGGCACGAGGCGGCCGGCATTGATGTCGGCGCGCACCGTGAAGGCGGCAAGGCGAGCAAGGCCGGCGCCGGATAGTGCGAGATGCCGCATGGCTTCGCCATCTCCGACCTGGATGCCAGGGGTGATCGGAAGCGTTACCGTTTCGCCGTCCTCGCGCAGCGGCCAGCCCTCGACGGCGCGGGCATAGGAAAAACCGATGCGGCAATGGCGGCGGAGATCGGTGACCGTGCGCGGTTCGCCTTGACGCTTGAGGTAATCCGGCGACGCGACGATGATCTTGCCGGTGGCGCCGAGCTTGCGGGCGATCAGGCTGGAACTTTTCAACGGGCCGGTGCGGATCGCGACGTCTGCACGCTCCTCCATGAGATCGACGATCCTGTCGGTATGAGAAATATCCAGCGTCACGGCGGGATGAAGCGCCATGAAGGCCGGCACGAGCGGCGCGAGCACATGATTGCCGAAGGAGCCGCTGGTGTTGATGCGGATGCGGCCGGCGGTTTCTTCGCCCGTCGAGGCCTGGTGCTCGGCCTCGGCGATATCGGCCAGGATGGCGATGGCGCGCTCATAGAAAGCGCAGCCCTCCGGTGTCAGTTGCAGCTTTCGGGTCGAGCGGTTGACGAGGCGGGCGCCGAGGCGCGCCTCCAGCCGGGCGACGAGTTTGCTGACGGCCGACGGTGTCATGCGCCGGCTGCTTGCGGCAGCCGAAAAGCCGCCGCGCTCGACGACGCTGACGAAAACTTCCATTTCGCCGGAGCGGTTGATGTCCTGACGGCCCATGATGAATTCAAGTCATAGATGAAATGCCGGCAGGCAATCTATATCACCAAGTGACCAACGTCTATCTCATGGGAAATCGAAGGAGACAGATCCATGGAATACAGAAATCTCGGCGCATCCGGCCTCAGGGTGCCGGCTTTAAGTTTCGGCGCCGGCACATTCGGCGGCAGTGGCCCGCTGTTCGGCGCCTGGGGCAATACCGATGCCGAAGAGGCGCGGCGGCTGGTTGACATCTGTCTTGAAGCGGGCGTCAATCTGTTCGACACGGCCGACGTCTATTCCGGCGGCGCGTCCGAAGAAGTGCTCGGTCAGGCGATCCGCGGCCGTCGCGGTGACGTGCTGATCTCGACGAAGACGGCGCTGCCGATGGGCGAGGGGCCGCAGGACTGGGGAACGTCGCGGGCGCGGCTGATCCGCGCCGTCGAGGCTGCCTTGCGCCGGCTGGGGACCGACTATATCGACCTTCTGCAGCTTCACGCTTTCGATGCCTCGACGCCGGTGGACGAAGTGCTGTCGACGCTCGACGGGCTCGTTGCGGCGGGCAAGATCCGCTATACCGGCGTTTCCAATTTTGCCGGCTGGGAGCTGATGAAGTCGTTGGCCGCGGCCGAGCGCCATGGCCACCCGCGTTATGTCGCCCATCAGGTCTATTATTCGCTGGCGGGGCGCGATTACGAATGGGAGCTGATGCCGCTTGGCGCCGACCAGGGTGTGGGTGCGCTCGTCTGGAGCCCGCTTGCCTGGGGACGGCTGACCGGCAAGATCCGCCGTGGCCAGCCGCTGCCTGAGGCGAGCCGGTTGCACGAAACGGCGCAATATGGCCCGCCTGTCGACGATGAGAAGCTGTTCGACATTGTCGAGGTGCTGGACGCCATCGCAGCCGAGACCGGCCGGACGGTGCCGCAGATCGCCATCAACTGGCTGCTTAACCGCCCGACGGTGTCGAGCGTCATCATCGGCGCCCGCAACGAGGAGCAGCTCAGGCAGAACCTCGGCGCGGTCGGCTGGGGCCTGTCGAAGGATGAGATCGAGAGGCTCGACGCCGTCAGCGCCGTGACGGCTCCCTATCCCTATTTCCCCTATCGGCGGCAGGAAGGTTTTGCGCGGCTCAATCCACCGATCGTCTAATGCATGTCGCCCGGAAGTGTGCAGCGGTTCCGGGATAACGACATGCATAAAAACAAAGAGCTAAAGCGCGTCGCATGAATCAAGTTTAGTGCGAGGCGCTTTAGACGACGCATCGGCGTATAACAAAAGGGGAATGAAATCTTCCCCATTCTTAACTGGACAGCCGCTTTGACTTGCCGCATACCCAGCGAAACACGATATGGTTTCTGCGGAATGGCAGGGAGATCAAAGGGATGGCGCTCAAGGACGCGAAGGCCGGCATACGCAACGAGGCGGGGATATCAGCCGTGCTCGGCATCCTCAAACAGAGCTTCGGCGAGCGCTTCCAGACCGGTCAGTCCTTCCGTGAACAGCATGCCCACACGACCACTTACATCCCGCCGCAGTTGCCGGACGGCGTGCTGTTTGCCGAGGGCGCCGAGGACGTGAAGGCTGCGGTCAAGGTCTGTGCTGCCCACAAGGTGCCGGTGATCGGCTTCGGTGTCGGCACCTCGCTGGAGGGCCAGGTCAATGCCGCCAATGGTGGTATTTCGATCGATTTCAGCCGCATGAACCGGGTGCTCGAGGTCAATCCCGAGGATCTCGACTGCACCGTCGAGCCGGGTGTGACGCGCGAGGCGCTGAACATCCATCTGCGCGATACCGGCCTGTTCTTCCCGATCGACCCCGGCGCCAATGCTTCGATCGGCGGCATGGCCTCGACGCGGGCTTCCGGCACCAATGCTGTGCGCTACGGGACGATGAAGGACAATGTGCTTGCCGTTACCGCCGTCACGGCCAATGGCGAGGAGATCCGCACCGCCCGGCGTGCCCGCAAATCCTCGGCCGGCTACGATCTGACGCGGCTCTTCGTCGGCGCCGAGGGCACGCTTGGCGTTCTGACCTCGGTGACGCTGCGCCTGCAGGCGATCCCGCAGAAGATCGCCGGCGGGGCCTGCGCCTTTCCCAGCATCAAGGCCGCTTGCGATGCCGTCATCATGACGATCCAGATGGGCATTCCGGTGGCGCGCATCGAGCTGCTCGATACGGTGCAGATGCGGGCTTGCAATGCCTATTCCAAACTTTCCTACGCCGAAAGCCCAACGCTCTTCCTCGAATTCCACGGCACCGACGAGACGGTGCCGCTGCAATCGGCAGCCTTTGGCGAGATCGCCGCGGAGTGCGGCGGGGGCGAATTCCTCTGGACCGCCAACGCCGAGGAGCGGACGAGGCTCTGGAAGGCACGCCACGATGCCTATTGGGCTGCAAGGGCGCTGGCGCCCGGGCTTGCCGCACTTTCGACCGATGTGTGTGTTCCGATCTCGAGGCTTGCCGATTGTGTTTCGCAAACGCAGGCGGATATCGAGGAGCACGGGTTGCTGGGACCGATCGTCGGCCATGCCGGCGACGGGAACTTCCATGTGCTGCTGTTGTTCGACGACAAAAGCGCGGAAGACATCGCCATGGCCGAGAGCTTCGTGCAGCGGCTCAACCGGCGGGCGCTCGACATGGACGGGACATGCACTGGCGAACACGGGATCGGGCAAGGCAAGATGGCGTTTCTGGAACAGGAGCTCGGGGGCGCCGTGGATCTGATGCGACAGGTGAAACAGGCGCTCGATCCGGACGATATCTTCAATCCCGGCAAGATTTTCCACCATGGCTGAAAGCGCGGAATATTCTCGTGAACTTGGGCCTTGCTCCCGGCATGAATAGCGCTAGAACAGGATTTGGATTTATGCCGATCGGGCATAAGTCCGAATCCTGTTCTCAATTAAAGAGTTAGAGCATGATGTCGTCCGAAAGCCGCGCACACTTTTCGACATCATGCGCTAGTGTCGGCAACAAAATCCCGAATGGAGACTCCTTGCATTGGTAGGCCGGTTCCTCGTCTTTCTGGGGGGAGTGATCGTCGTAGTGCTGTTTATGGCGCTGCTTGCGCCGCTATTCATCGACTGGACGGATTTCCGCAAGAATTTTGAGGATCAGGCGAGCCGCATCATCGGCAAGAAAGTCACCGTCTACGGCACAGTGGATGCACGCCTGCTGCCGTTTCCGTCGGTGACGCTGCATGACGTGCGCGTCGGCCAGGAAGCGGACGGCACGCCGATCGTCAAGGTCGAGCAGTTCTCCATGGATGCGGAGCTCGCGCCCTTCCTCTCGGGTGAGGCGCTGATCTTCGACATGCGCGTCGTCAATCCGAAGGTGCGCCTGAGATTGCTCAAGGACGGCACGCTCGACTGGACGCACGGCAGCCGCGCGGAAATACCGGCAAAAACCGTCGTTCTCGAAAACGTGCATGTCAATGGCGGCGAAGTCGAGTTCATCGACGATCAGTCGGGCCGCTCGCGCCGCATCACCGGCCTCAATGCGGAAATGTCGGCCAAGTCGCTGGCCGGCCCCTGGCGGATCGAGGGCGATGCGGCGCTCGACGGCGACCACGGCAAATTTTCGATTTCCAGCAGCCAGCCGGACGAGAAGGGCGTGCTGCGCATGCGCACGAAACTTTCGCCGGACAAGCACCCCGTCAGCATCGATCTCGACGGAGAACTGAAGCTCGTCGACAGCAAACCGAACTATCAGGGCCAGCTTTCGGCGGCGATCGAAAACCGCAATATGGCCAAGTCCGCCAACAAGAACGAGCAGCCGCCGCGCGTCAAGGGCCGTTTCGAGCTCACCAACGAACGCATCCGCATTCCCGAATACAGGATGGAGATCGGCCCGACGGACGATCCCTACGTCATAACCGGAGAGGCGACGCTCGATACCGGCAATGCGCCGGAATTCCTGTTGACCGCCGACGGGCAGCAGATCGACGTCAACCGCATCGGCAATCAGGGCGCGTCCGGCAAGACGACGCGCGATGCGGCAGTTTCGGCGCGCCAGCGGCTGAGCTCGCTGATCGATGTCATCGGGCAGGTGCCGATCCCGCAGGTGCCGGGCAAAGCGAGTGTCAAGCTGCCGGCGATCGTCGCCGGCGATACGACGCTGCGCGACGTGCAGCTGGAGCTGGAGCCGGCCGGCACCGGCTGGATGATCGACAGCGCTACCGGGACGCTGCCGGGGCGTACACAGGTGGAAGGCAAGGGCAAGCTGCTGCTTCAGGGCGACCCCTCGTTCAACGGCCAGATCGTGGTCGCCTCCAGCCAGCCGACGGGACTTGCCTCCTGGCTTGCCGGCTCGGTCGATCCGGCCATCCGGCAATTGCGGCAGGCGGGCTTTTCCGCCAATGTCAGCCTGACACACGAATTGCAGCGTTTCGAAAATCTCGAGATCGCCATCGGACCGGCGACGCTGAAGGGCCGGCTGGAGCGGCAGGCAATCTCCGGCCAGACGCCGACCCTGTCTGTGGCGCTGAACGGCGACACGCTCGATCTCGACGCGCTGCAGGCGCTGAGCGGGCTCATGACCGGCCAGGATGCCGGTGACAACGTGCTCGACCACAAGATCGCAGCCCAGCTCAAGGCAGACAAGTTCACGGCCTTCGGCGTCGATGCCGAGAATGTCGAGACCACCTTCACCATCGCCGACGGCGCGCTGGCCGTCGACCGGCTGTCGATCAAGAATATCGCGGGCGCCGAACTGACGGCGACGGGCAGGGCGGAAGGCTCGCTGCTCGACTATAAGGGCGCGGGCGAGATCACCTTCAAATCGGCCGATCCCGGCGGCTTTTTCACCATGCTGCGCGAGCACCTGCCGCATCATCCGGTGCTCGACCGGCTGGTGCGCAATGCCGGCTGGTACGGCAATACGGCGCTGCGCGGCGCGTTGACGCTCGGCGGCGACGAGGGCAACGCCTTGACGGTGACGCTCGCCGGTGTGTCGAACGGCAGCCGCGTCAATCTCGACTACCGCATGTCCGACCTCCTGGCGCTGACCGGCAACGGCACCACCAGCCTCGAGGCGACGCTCGAAAATGCCGTGCCCTCCATATTGTTCGGGCAGGCCGGGCTCGACCCGCTGCCGGTCGATGTCGGCGCCAACGGCCGCCTGACGCTGAAGGTAAAGGCATCGGACAACGATCCCGCCGATGCGGCGCTGACCTTTGCGACCGACCGGACCTCGTTCACCGCCAATGGCAAGGTCGATGTCCGGCCGGAGACTTTCATGAACGGCCAGATCGCGCTTTCGCTCGACAGCGCCGATATCGACCCCTATCTCATCATGAACGGGATCGCTCTGCCTCAGACGGGAACCGGGCTGCCGTTCGGTCTGCAGGTCAATGCCGGCATCGACAGCGACAAGATCGTCTTTTCCGATCTCAAGGGCCATGCGGCCGACAACGAGTTTTCAGGCGCGCTGCGCTTCGACCGGAAGGCTGCGAAGACGACCGCCAGCGGCGAGCTGACCCTTTCCAAAGCGGATGCCGGCTGGCTTGGAGAGGCGGTGTTCGGCCAGATCGTCGATCCTGCCAATGGCGCGCTGACGACGGCGCCGCTCGGGCTGCCCGTCTTCAAGGATCTCGACGTCAACGTGAAACTGACGGCCAAGCAGTTTTGGCCCGGCCTGCCGGAAACGGCGGTGTCCGACTTCACCAGCAACGTTGCCTACAAGGGCGATGAGCTTCAGCTCAACGACATGGCTGGCAATTGGGACGGCGGAAAGCTCTCCGGCAATCTGCTGTTCACCAACGCCGACGGCACCGGTTTCGTGCAGACGAAGCTTGCGCTTGCCGATTCCGATCTCTCCGGTGTCGTCTGGCTGCGCGACGGCGCGCCGATCGCCAACGGCAAGTTCGGCCTGTCGTTGTCGATGGAGGCTTCGGGCAAGACGGTCGGCGAAATCGCCAGCTCGCTCAATGGTTCGGGTGAACTGAGGCTCGGCGATACCAGCATACGCGGGCTGAACCTTGCCATCCTTCCGCCGCTGCTTGCCGCGACCGATACGATGCAGGAGCAGATCAATGCCGGCAAGGTGCATCCGATCGTCGAGACGCTGCTCAGCAACGGCGAGGCGAAGCTGCCGCCGCTCGGCATTCCCTTCAATATCACCGACGGGACATTGCGCGTGCAGAATGTCACGGTTGCCAACGATCTCGCCCGCATCACCGCCGACGCGCAGATCGCGCTGCCGGAGGAACGGATCAGCGCCACGCTGGGCGTCGGGTTCAATCCGGGCGCGGAGGTGCTTTCCGGCGCCGAACCGGCGCTCAAGCTGAATTTTTCCGGGATGCTGCCGTCACCCGGCAAGACGATGGATGTGACCGATATCACCAGCTATCTGTCGCTGCGCGCCTTCGAGCGCGAGCGTCGGCGTGTCGAGCGGCTGCAGGCGATCGTGCTCGAAAAGCAGCGGCTGCGCCGCGAGGCGGCGCTCTACCGGTTCAACGACGCCGAGCGCGTCAAGGCGGCCGAAATCGAAAAGCAGCGGCAGGCGGAGGAAGAGCGGCTGCGTGCATTGGCGCAGGCAGCGGCCGAACAAAAGGCCGCGGCCGAGGCAGAAGCCAAGGTGAAGGCGGAAGCGCAAGCCAGAGCGGCCGCGGAGGCAGAGGCGGCACGGCGCGGCGAGCAGGGACAGCCTGGCCAACTCAACTTCGACCAATTGCCGGGCGTTCAGGCGCAATAAATCGCGGCCGTCATGACTGGCCGCCGGCCTTTATCCAGGCGAGAACATGGAGGCGTAGCGCCGAGGACAGGTTGCTGCCGGCAGGACGGTGATCGTCGATTTCGGAAATCAGGGCGGCAAGCGGTATCGAACGGCTTGCGGCGATCGTCCTCAACTCGTCCCAGAACTCATCTTCCAGTGAGAAACTGGTGCGATGACCGTGCAGTGTCGCCGAATGCTTGCGGATCATGAAGCGGCTTCACATCCCGTGTATGGGCCGGGTATGGGTTGGCAGATCGATTCAAGAAATCCGCGCAAGCGACTGATCGCAGAATCATTCCGGCTTTGAATTATGCAGTCGAGGAAGCCGTCACGCGCCGTCGTCATCCGTCTCGATCCGGCCGTCGCGATGAGCCCTGTCGGCCTTTTCGTTCAGGCTGCGGGTCAGTTGCTTTTCGGCCTTGGTGCGGCCGAAGGAAATACGGTTCTGCTCGGCCTGCTTCTCCTTTTCGGAGCGGGCCTGCTTCTTGCGGAACTGGCGCAGATTGACGATTTCGGCGCTCATGCGGTTGCCTGAATTCCCGATGAAAAAGGGAGGCATGGCCTCCCTCAGATCACTGCTTTTTGCGGAAAGAGTCGAGCGAGACGACGGAGCCTGGTTTCTTTTCATCACCTTCGGAGGGTTTTGCGGCGGCGGCCTCATCGGGCTTTCCTGCCGCGTCGACAGGATAGGCGGTGATCTCGCCTGACGGCAGCTCCTCGCCATCGGCAAGCGGCACGTCGAATTCGAGTTCGAAATTGACGGAGGGATCGTAGAAACCGCGGATCGCATTGAACGGGATGACCAGCTTTTCCGGAACGTCGGAGAAGGAAAGGCCGATCTCGAAATGCGTCTCGGTGATCTTCAGATCCCAGAACTGGTGCTGGATGACGATGGTCATCTGCTCGGGATATTTCGACTTCAGGTGCTGGGAGATGCGTACGCCGGCAGCACCGGTGAGGAAGGTAATGAAGAAGTGATGGTCGCCGGGCAGACGGCCCGTCGCTCCGACTTCCGCCAAAACCTTGCGGATGACGCCGCGAAGTGCATCCTGTGCCAGAATGTCGTAGCGGATATGATCCTGCCCCATGCTTTTCCTGTCTTTCGTCGGTTCGGAAGTCTTTTCACACGGTTATATGCCACGTCCGGGCGCCTTGGGAAAGACCGGAGCCGAGTCACGTTTTTCAGCAGCATACATGATTTCGGCGGCAGGGAGAAGGTGAAGGCTTCTGTTGCCAGGTGCCTTCGGACCCCGCCTAGAGGTGCGAACCACTAGGACTTGATTTGAAGTGTCACACTGCGATTAAGCAGCGAGACGAGCTTCCGCATAGTTGTCGTTTGCAACTATAATTTTAGCCCGATAACGGCGGTACAATGCCGAGCAAAAAGACGATCTTTACACCCTTGTCGATCCTGTTTCGCCCCCATCAAAAGCCGGCCTTCAAGGCCGCCGGTTTTTGGTGGAGGCGCCGGGTACCGCCCCCGGGTCCAATAGGCTTATTACACCGCTCGTTTATCGCCATAGCCGGCCCGAAAGCCGGCAAGGCTGATATAGTGGTTTCCTCAGCCCAAGGAAAGGGCCAACGTCATAAAAGCGTTATGGACCGCATCAGAAACATTGGGAAAATACTCGCCGGTGATTGGTTTCCTGCTGCTGGGAGCATAAATTAGGCCAAACGGAATCAGCGCGCCATGAAGCAATATCTCGATCTCCTCGCCCATGTGATGGAAAAGGGCTCCGACCGGGGCGACCGCACCGGCACCGGCACGCGCTCGGTCTTCGGCTACCAGATGCGCTTCGACCTCCAGGAAGGCTTCCCCGTGCTGACCACGAAGAAGCTGCATCTGCGGTCGATCATTCACGAGCTTTTATGGTTCCTCAAGGGCGACACGAATATCCGTTATCTCAAGGAAAACGGCGTTTCGATCTGGGATGAATGGGCCGATGAAAACGGCGATCTCGGGCCGGTCTACGGCGCCCAATGGCGCTCCTGGCCGGCGCCGGACGGCGGCCATGTCGACCAGATCGCCAATCTCGTCAAAGGTATCGTCAACAACCCGAATTCGCGCCGCCACATCGTCTCGGCATGGAACCCGGCCGAGGTGGACGAGATGGCGCTGCCGCCCTGCCATTGCCTGTTCCAGTTCTATGTTGCCGACGGCAAGCTCTCCTGCCAGCTCTATCAGCGCTCGGCCGATATCTTCCTCGGCGTGCCGTTCAACATCGCCTCCTATGCGCTTTTGACGATGATGGTGGCTGAAGTAACCGGGCTGAAGCCCGGCGATTTCGTCCACACGCTGGGCGACGCCCACCTCTACCACAACCATTTCGACCAGGCGAAGCTGCAACTGGAGCGCCGGCCGAAGCCGCTGCCCTTTATGCGCATCAACCCCGATGTGAAGGACATTTTCGGCTTCACCTTCGACGATTTCGAGCTGATCGGCTACGAGGCCGATGCCAGCATCAAGGCGCCGATCGCCGTCTGACCGGGATATTTCATGGCCGACATCCGCAGGACCATCATCGCCGCCGTTGCCCGCAACGGCATCATCGGCCGCGACGGCGACATGCCCTGGCGGCTTTCGAGCGACCTCAAGCGCTTCAAGGCGCTGACATTGGGCAAGCCCATCGTGATGGGCCGCAAAACCTACGATTCGATCGGCAAGCCGCTGCCGGGGCGGCCGAATGTGGTGATATCAAGGCAGGCGACGATAGGCCACCCGGACGTGCAGATGGCCCATTCGCTGCCGGAGGCGATGACCGCGGCTGAAAGGCTGGCGCGAGAGACCGGCGTCGACGAGATCTGCATTATCGGCGGCGGGCAGGTCTATACACAGGCGATCGACCTTGCCGACCGGATGTGCATCACGCATGTCGAGGCTGCCCTCGATGGGGACGCTTCGTTCCCGGCGATCGATCCCGATATCTGGCGGGCAGGGGAGACCATCGCGGTCCCGGCCGGCGAGAAGGATACCTATCCCACGCGCTTCGTCGTCTATGAACGCCGACACGCCTGAAAATGAACTATTTTCCAATTAAATTGACCAAGTTTCTCACGTTGCGTTGAAAGCCGATGCGGCGATACCTATAACGGTCACCAACGCATCCACCGCTCAGCCCCCACGGTTCCGGATGCGTGGAAGACTTAACGAACAACGAGGTTTTGATGCCCTGGAGCAATCAGAATGGCGGCGGCGGCCCTTGGGGCGGCGGCGGCGGTAATAACAATCAGGGACCATGGGGCCAGGGGCCGAACCGCCCGCGCGGCGGCGGCAAGGGCGGACCGCCCGACCTGGAAGACATCATCCGGCGTGGACAGGACCAACTGCGCAACATCGTGCCCGGCGGTTTCAACGGCGGCGTGGCGGTGATTGTCGTGGCGATCGTCGCCATCTTCTGGCTGATCCAGTGCGTCTACGTGGTGCAGCCGGACGAGCGCGGCGTCGAACTGCGGTTCGGCAAGCCGAAGGAAGAGATCTCGATGCCCGGTCTGCATTTCCATTTCTGGCCGATGGAAAGCGTCGAGACGGTCAAGGTGACCGTGCAACAGCTGAATATCGGGGCGACCTCGGCGTCGTCTTCGAACGGCTTGATGCTGTCCAGCGACAAGAGCGTCATCAACGTGCAGTTCGCCGTGTTCTATACGGTCAGTGATCCGAAGGCCTATCTCTTCAACGTCGAAAATCCGGCCGAGACCCTGCAGCAGGTTTCCGACAGCGCCATGCGCGAAATCGTCGGCCGCCGTCCGGCGCAGGATGCCTTCCGCAGCAATCGCCAGCCGATCGAAGTGGATGTGCTCAATATCGTGCAGGATACGATGAACCGCTATGGCGCGGGCGTGACCGTGACCGGCGTGACGATCCAGAACGTGGCGCCGCCGCGCGAAGTCGCCGATGCCTTCGAAGAAGTGCAGCGTGCCGGCCGGGACCGCGACAGCACGATCGAAGACGCCAACCGCTACACGAACCAGAAGCTCGGTCAGGCGCGTGGCGATGCGGCGCGAATCCGTGAAGATGCTGCCGCCTACAAGGACCGCGTCGTCAAGGAGGCGGAAGGTGAAGCGCAACGCTTCACTGCGATCAACGACGAATATTCGAAGGCTCCCGAAGTGACCCGCAAGCGGCTGTTCATCGAAACGATGGAACAGGTGCTGAAGAACTCGAAGAAGGTGATCATCGACGAGAAGCAGGGTGTGTTGCCCTATCTGCCGCTCAACGAGATCGGCAAGCCGGCGCAGCAGGGAGGTTGAACCATGACATCGAACAGACTTCCCATCATTCTCCTCATCCTCGCCATCGTGCTGGTCGGGCTTTATTCGTCGATCTTCGTGGTGAATGCACGCGAACAGGCGATTGTCGTCCGCTTCGGCCAGATCCAGTCGGTCAAGACCGAACCCGGCATCTATTTCAAGCTGCCCTTCGGCTTCATGGATGCCGATCGCGTCCAACTGGTCGAAAAGCAGGCGCTAAGGCTCGATCTCGACAATATCCGCGTTCAAGTTCAGGACGGCCAGACCTTCGACGTCGACGCCTTCGTGATCTACAATATTTCGGATGTTCGCCGCTTCCGCGAAACGGTCTCGGGTGATCGCGAGGCCGCCGAAGCGCGGCTGAGGGCGCAGCTCGATTCATCGCTTCGCCGTGTCTACGGCCTGCGTGACTACAATGCCGCGCTTTCGGAAGAGCGTGTCGCGATGATGCTGGAGATCCGCGACGACCTGCGCACGGATGCCGAAAATCTCGGCCTGCATATCGATGACGTTCGTATCCGCCGCACCGATCTTTCGCCGGAGGTTGCGCCCAACACCTACAATGCCATGCGCTCCGAACGTCTGGCCGAAGCCGAGCGTATCCGCGCGGAGGGCAATGAAGAAGGTCAGCGGCGCCGGGCCGTCGCCGACCGCCAGGTCGTCGAGCTGACCGCGGGCGCGCAGCGCGACGCGGAAATCCTGCGCGGTCAAGGCGATGCGGAACGCAACCGCGTCTTCGCCGACGCCTTCAGCAAGGATCCGGCCTTCTTCGAGTTCTATCGCTCGATGGCTGCCTACTCCTCTGCGCTTTCGTCGCAGGATACGACGCTGGTGTTGTCGCCGAATACGGAATTCTTCCGCTATTTCGACAATGCCGCCGGTGCCCTGCGCTCGCCGGCAAATCCGGCGCCGGCAGTTCCTGGCGCAGTGGCTCCGGCAGCGCCTGCTCAGCCGGCGAACTGACGCCGAGGATGCCATGCGCATCCTGAAAATCCTGAAAGGGCCGGCCGCGTGCTGGCCCTTTTTTCGTGGGATGATTGAGATGATCCGGCATTTGCGAGGCGACGTCACATTGCACGGGGATTTCGCGAAAAGGTGATTTCACCCTCCATCATTCCGCCTTATGCTGGTGCTCAATGTGCGCATTTACCCCCTATGAGGAAGCTTGATGGCCCCCACGAATCGCTCGCCCTTCAGACGAACGCTCGCGCTTATGGCCAGCGCTGCAATTCTTGCGCATGCCGGCATGAACGGGGTCGCCTATGCGCAAGCCGCGCCTGAGACGACGGTGCCCGGGGTTGCTGCACCGGCTCCGGCTGCTCCTGTGCTTACACCGCCTGCACCTGCCGCACCGCAGCAGACCGCGCCGATGCAAGCCGGAGTTCCCGGCAATGGTCCGGCTTCGGTTGCCGATCTTGCCGAGGGGCTGCTCGATGCCGTGGTCAACATCTCGACCTCGCAGAATGTGAAGGACGACGAGGGCGCCGGCCCGGCGCCGCGCGCGCCCGACGGCTCGCCGTTCCAGGAATTCTTCAACGATTTCTTCAACAAACAGCAGGGCAACAAGGGCGGCAACCATAATGTCAGCTCGCTCGGCTCCGGTTTCGTCATTGATCCGACAGGCTATATCGTCACCAACAACCATGTGATCGAAGGCGCCGACGACATCGAGATCAATTTCGCCAATGGTTCGAAGCTCAAGGCGAAGCTGATCGGCACGGATACGAAAACCGATCTTTCGGTGCTCAAGGTCGAGCCGAAGACGCCGCTGAAATTCGTGAAATTCGGCGATTCCAGCACGATGCGCATCGGCGACTGGGTGATGGCGATCGGCAACCCGTTCGGCTTCGGCGGTTCGGTGACGGTGGGTATCATTTCCGGGCGCGGCCGCAACATCAATGCCGGGCCCTACGACAATTTCATCCAGACGGATGCGGCGATCAACAAGGGCAATTCCGGTGGGCCGCTCTTCAACATGAAGGGTGAGGTGATCGGCATCAACACGGCGATCATTTCGCCGAGCGGCGGCTCGATCGGCATCGGCTTCTCGGTGCCTTCGGAGCTTGCCTCCGGCGTCGTCGAGCAATTGCGCGAATATGGCGAGACGCGGCGCGGCTGGCTCGGTGTGCGCATCCAGCCGGTGACCGACGATATCGCCGACAGCCTCGGGCTCGACAGCGCCAAGGGCGCGCTGGTCGCCGGCGTCATCAAGGGCGGACCGGTCGACGACGGCTCGATCAAGGCGGGCGACGTCATCCTCAAATTCGACGGCAAGACCGTTAGCGAAATGCGCGATCTGCCGCGCGTCGTGGCGGAAAGCACGGTCGGCAAGGAAGTCGACGTGGTCGTGCTGCGCGACGGCAAGGAGCAGACCGTCAAAGTGAAGCTTGGCCGGCTGGAAGACAGCGATCAGGCGGCAGCACCCGGCGATGGTGACGGTTCGCAGGACGATGGTGTGATTACGCCGGATCCCGACGAGAACAATGATATGGACCAGCCCGACGGCGGCGATCAGGCGCAGCCGGCGCCGGGCGCGCCCGACCAGCATAAGGGCCAGGCGGCGCCGGATGCGGCCACGCCGAGGAACGTGCTCGGGCTGTCGCTCTCGCTTCTGAGCGCTGAGACGCGCAAGGCTTTCGGCATTGCCGAAAGCGTCGACGGTGTCGTCGTCACCGAAGTGACGCCCGGCTCCGCCTCGGCCGAAAAAGGGCTCAAGCCCGGCGACGTGATCGTCGAGGTGGCTCAGGAGTTCATGAAGTCGCCGGATGCGGTCGCCGCCAAGGTGCAGGCGCTGAAGCAGGAAGGGCGCCGCAACGCCCAGTTGATGATCGCATCGGCAAATGGCGATCTGCGGTTCGTGGCGGTGCCGATGGAGTAAGGGGACGGCGGCGACTAGCCGCTGCATTCCTGTTCTCGCCCAACCTCTCGTCCGTCATTCCTGTGCTTGTCACAGGAATCCAGCCACCGCGCGTCTGCGCGGTGAATGAGTCTCATGAAGGTAAGGGGGTCTCCCGCGCCCAAGGACTTGGGCGCGCTGGATCCCTGTGACGAGCACAGGGATGAGGAGATTGGGGTAAGCGTTCGCGCCAAATTTTATGCCGACGCGTCGGATAGCGACTGGGATTGGTTTAGTCACTGTCCAGAGACGGCGAGCTGAAACATTCAACCCGTGACGAAATCCGTCTTCCGGTATCCCTGGATATAGAGCAGCGCGGTCAGGTCACCGTGGTTGATGCGCATCTGCGCTTCGGCAGCGACTGCCGGCTTGGCGTGGAGAGCGACGCCTGAGCCGGCGAGGTGCAGCATGCCGAGATCGTTGGCGCCGTCGCCGACAGCGATCGCGTCGTTCGGCGAAATGCCGAGGCGCGCCGAAATTTCGTTCAGCGCATCGACCTTCGCCTGCTTGCCGAGGATCGGCTCGGCGACGAAGCCGGAGAGGATGCCGCCGTCTTCGAGCAGCGTGTTGGCGCGGTTCTCGTCAAAGCCGAGAGTAGCGGCAATGCGGCTGGTGAAGACGGTGAAGCCGCCGGAGACCAGCGCGGTGTAGTGACCTTTCGACTTCATCGTGGCGATCAGTTCCGGGCCGCCTGATGTCAGCGTGATGCGCTTGGCGATCACTTCATCGACGACGGATATCGGCAGACCCTTCAGCAGGGCGACGCGCTCCCGCAGGGCAGGTTCGAAGGCGATCTCGCCGTTCATGGCGCGGGCCGTAATGGTCGCAACCTTCTCCTTCAGGCCGACTTCGGCGGCCAATTCGTCGATGCATTCCTGGCCGATCATGGTCGAATCCATGTCGGCGATCAGCAGCTTCTTGCGGCGGGTCTCCTGCTCCTGGATGACGAGGTCGATCGGCGCGCTTGCTATGACGGCAAGAATATTGGCCTCGGCTGCTTGCACATCGGTGCCGTCACGCAGGGCGATATCGCAGGCGATGCCGTCGGCCAGCCAGTAGAGGCCGGAAGCATTGACCGCCTCGGCAGCCTGTTCGGCGATCTTGGCTGTCAGCATGGGATTTGACGGATTGGCAACAAGCGTGGCAACGAGGGCCATGATGGAAAACCTTCTGAGCACAGTGAACGCGATCCTGATAACCGGGCCGACCGCCAGCGGCAAGTCCGCGCTCGCCGTCGAATTGGCCAGGCGTCACGGAGGCGCGGTCGTCAATGCCGACAGCATGCAGGTTTACGACACGCTGCGGGTGCTGACCGCGCGCCCGTCGGAGGAGGAGATGCAGGGCGTGCCGCATCATCTCTACGGACATGTGCCGGCGGATGCCGCCTATTCGACCGGTGCCTGGCTACGCGATGTCTCGGCGCTCTTGCCGGTGCTCAGGGCTGCCAGACAGCTGCCGGTCTTCGTTGGCGGCACCGGGCTTTATTTCAAGGCGTTGACCGGCGGTCTCTCCGACATGCCCGAGATTCCCGAGGCGCTGCGGGAGGAGCTGCGAAGGCGGCTCGTGGAGGAGGGGCCGGACGGGCTTCACGCGGAACTCGCCGAGGCCGATCCCGCCATGGCGGCAAGCCTCAACCGCCAGGACGGGCAGCGCATCGTCCGGGCGCTGGAGGTGATGAAAGCGACCGGGCGGTCGATCGCCGCTTTCCAGGGCCGGTCGGGACCTGTCGTGATCGATGTCGCCGAGGCCCGCAAGATCGTCGTGCTGCCGGAGCGGGCCGTGCTGCATGTCCGCATCAACGGCCGTTTCGAAAAGATGCTGCGTGAGGGGGCGGAAGCCGAGGTGAGGGCGTTGCAGGCGCTTAACCTGCCCACTGAGGCGCCTGTCATGAAGGCGATCGGCGTTTGGCAGATCGCGGCGATGCTGAAGGGCGAGATGACCCGCGACGAGGTGATCGAAAAGGGAGCTGCGGCGACGCGGCAATATGCCAAGCGGCAAATGACCTGGTTCCGCAATCAGATGGACGAGAGCTGGGAGCGGCTGGCCGTTTAGCCGGCCGTAATTCGTCAGCCGCCGCACTTGTGCTGTGCGTCGGGCAGGATCCAGCTTTCGCGCGTGCGATCGTTGGTGACGAGGAACAGTCGCCCGCTCTCATCGGGGCTGCAATCCCGATCGATCTCGACCAGGCACATGGTGACGGGATCGCCGGGCTTTGAGCTGATCAGCGCTTCTTCTCTGTTATAAGAGACCTGGTAGCCATCATTGGCATAGTCGATACCCGTGCCGCTATCGAAGTCCGCGTTCGTAGCCGGCGCACCGCCATTGTCGACACGGGGATGAACCTCGAGGACCGTCGTGGCCGCGCATTGCCCGACTCTTTCAGGAATCGTAGAGGTCTCGGGCAATCGGCTGCCTGTCAGGGATCGGGCCGAAATCCCTCCCATGAAATCGCTTTTATCGGGCGAGATTTCCCAGAGGACGGCGAGATAGGCGCTCAGAATGCAGGATTTATTGTCGCCGCAATCGCTCCGATCAGCCAGGAAATTGCGGGCCGTATGGACGATGTCCTCATCGGGCGATGCCTTTTTCGTTGCGGCATAACGTTCGTTGAAAAGCTCATCGAAGCGAGAAAGCCTGTTATCGCCGCAGACGATCTTTTCGTCGGCGCTGCTTGCCCTGGAGCAGTCGAAGCCGGCAGCCTCTGCCGCTGTCGCAACAAGGACGCCGGCACCGAAGCCGACGATGAAGTTCAAGATGGGTCTCATGGCCGCTTTCCCTGGAGAAATGCAGTCTCCGACATTGTCATTGCCGATCGGTTACGATTTTCAACATTTCGATGCGGCAGGCTTCCGCTCAGCAGTTTGACGAGTTCGCCGACTGCCGCCTGCAACTGCTCCGGCGGAAATCCGCCGAACCCGAGCATCAGGCCGGCGCGCGCCGGCTGGGCGGCATACATCGGAGAGATCGCGCGCACCGCGAGGCCGGCCGACAGGGCGCCGCCTGCGATTTTGACATCGTCGGCCCCGTCCGGCAGCCATAGGAGAATGTGCATGCCCTGGTCGCTCGGCTGAACGCGGCATCCCTCGGGCAAGGCCTGCTCGAGCGTTGCCAGCAGGACGGCACGCCGTTCGGCATAGAGCCCGCGGATGCGCCGGATATGCGCTTCGAAGTAACCCTCCCTCATGTAGGCCGCCAGAACATGCTGTTCCGATGTCGGTGAATGCCGGTCGAGAATGGCGCGGGCGCCGGCGAAGGCTTCTGTGAGCGGGGAAGGGGCGATGACATAGCCGAGGCGCAGCGCGGGAAAAAGCACCTTGCTGAACGTGCCGAGATAGATGACACGTGACGGACACAACCCCTGCATCGAAGGAAACGGGTGCCCGGCATAACGCAGTTCGCTGTCGTAATCGTCCTCGACGATCCAGGCGCGGTTTTGACCGGCCCAGGCGATCAGGGCATTGCGCCGGGCCATGCTGAGCGGCATGCCGATCGGATATTGATGCGAAGGGGTGACGAATGCCGCGCGCGCCTGCGGGTAGAGCTCGAGGCCGTGTTCCACGTTCATTCCCTGCGCATCGACCGGCAGACGGTGCGTCTCTACGCCGAGATCGTCGAGCACCGCCGTGAGACCGGGATAGGCCGGGTCTTCGGCCCATACCTGATCGTCACGGGACAGAAGGACCCGGCCCGCCATATAGAGGCCTTGCTGCGTGCCTGACGTGACAATGACCTGTTCCGGCTCGCAGTGAACGGCCCGCGCGCGGCGGACGTGGTCGGCAATGGCAAGCCTGAGTTCGAGCACACCCATAGGGTCGTGGTAACCGGAGGGTGCGGCCTGTCTCGACGCGCGCACACGATTGCCGAGGCGGCGCCAGTTGTCGTCGGGTGCAATACCGGAAGCCGGGACGGCGATAGCGAAGGGGACGGGTGGGTGCGGCGTGAGCGCACGGGCGATTGCGATCAACCGGGCTGCCGGGGAAGGCAGGTCGACGGCATCCGCGACCGGCGGCACCGCCGGGGCGGGGGGGACGGCCGGTATTGCATCCAAGAGGTGAGCGGCAACACGGGTTCCAGCTCCGACCCGCGCTTCGAGATAACCTTCGGCAGTCAACTGATCGAAGACCTCGACGACAGTCCCGCGGGCGACTTTCAACGAAGCCGCAAGGGTGCGTGTCGAAGGAAGGCGTTCGCCTGGCCTCAGTTCCCCGCAGGCGATGGCGTTGCGCAGGGACTGGGCAAGCTGGCGGCCGACGTTGGCCGTTCGATCGATCGCATTGAGCGAGGGGATTTCGATGGTGCTGCGCCGCTTGGACAAGGCAAATGGTCCACAATAATTCTTCAAAATGGAGCTGCACGATGGACCAATTTTCGAAGAGAAGGAAGCGAATTGATTGTTCCCGGAAACCGCAAATGCAGGATCTTCTCGTCGTCTACATCGCCTATGCAATCGCGGCAGGCAGTCCCGGGCCAAGCAACATGGCCATCATGAATGTCGCAATGAGCCAAGGGCGCCGACCGGCGCTTATGCTTGCTGCCGGAGTGATCACCATGTCCTCATGCTGGGGGCTGATTGCGGTCACCGGCATCTCGACACTGCTTGTGCGTTATGCCCATGCTCTGGTGATCCTCAAGATCGCAGGTGGGGTCTACCTCCTCTGGCTCGCCTGGAGGGCGGCCCGCTCGGCGGCGGCCCCTGATCGGCCTGCAGGCGAGTTCGCCAGGCCGGCAGCGCAATTCGGCACGCTCTATCGCCGCGGCGTTCTGATGCATCTCGGCAATCCGAAAGCGGTTCTGGCCTGGGTCGCGATCATGTCGCTTGGCCTTAAGCCCGGCGCTTCCCCCGAGATGGCGCTCACGGCGTTCGGCGGCTGCGTGTTGCTGGGGATTTCGATCTTCGCCGGTTATGCCGTGCTGTTCTCGACGTCGCCGATGGTGCGCGGCTATGCGCATGCGCGGCGATGGATCGAGGGAGGTCTCGCCGTCTTCTTCGCCGGCGCCGGATCGCGCCTGCTGTTTTCACATTGACCGCTTTTCAGGATCGCGTCATGTCTTCAGTTTCTCCCTTTCATGGTCTTTCGGCCTTTCCGCCAACGCCGGCCGATGTGAATGGCCGGGTGGACACCGAATCTCTCTGCCGTCTGCTGGAACCGCTGTGCGATGCCGGCGTCGCTTCCATCGGCCTTCTCGGCAGCACCGGGATCTACGCCTTTCTGACACGCGCGGAGCGACGGCGCGCCGTTCAAGCTGCGGTCGAATGCGTTGAAGGCCGTGTTCGCATTGTCGTCGGCGTCGGGGCTCTCAGGACGGATCATGCCGTCGATCTGGCCAGGGATGCCGAGGCCGCTGGTGCGGACGCGCTTCTGCTTGCGCCGGTGTCCTATACGCCGTTGACCCAGGAAGAAGCCTACCAGCATTTCCTTGCGGTCACGAAAGCGGCGGCGCTGCCGCTTTGCATCTACAATAATCCCGGCACGACGCATTTCACTTTCAGCCGGGAGCTTCTGCACCGCCTCTCCGATATCGAGACGATCAGGGCGGTGAAGATGCCGCTGCCTGTCGATGGCGATTTGCGCGGGGAACTGGTGGCGTTGCGTGAGAAGGCCAACCTCGCGATCGGCTATAGCGGCGACTGGGGCGCGGCCGAAGCGCTGCTTTCCGGCGCCGACGCGTGGTACAGCGTCGTCGGCGGCTTGCTGCCGCACATTGCCCTTGCCCTGACGAAGGCGGCGATTGCTGGTGACGGCGGCGAGACGCGGCGTCTCGATGGTGCTCTCCAGCCGCTCTGGAAATCGTTCAAGGAGTTCGGAAGTCTTCGCGTGGTCTATGCGGTGGTCAATCGTCTTCTGCCGATCGAGGCAGAACTCCCACGACCGCTGTTGCCGCCAGGGCCGACGGACCGGAGGCGCGTGCTCGACGCCGTCGAGCCTCTGATCGCGCTGGAAAACGAACTGAAGGCTCAATCCTTGTTGTAGAGGCTGCTCAGCGGCTTTCTCAATATACTTTCGCGCAGCGACGTGCCGGGCTCCCGGCGGGAGATTGCGGGCTGGTCCGTCGGCGGGGCCGGCCGTGGAAAGACCGGCTCCTCGCGGCGCATCTCACGGCGCAGCGCATCCAGCCGGGGATCGACGGCGGGCGGCGCGGCCGGGTCGAGGCGCGGCGCCTGCGGCAGCAGTTCGCGCCGGTAGGATTCGAGCGGCGCAGCAGATGGCGCAGGCGGGGCATAGGGTTTGTCGCCGAGATCTTCTTCGGCATCATCAGCCCCGTCGAAGCCTGCCACGGATGCGGCCAGGCTCTGCTGGAAATTCGAAATGTCGGGTCCGACGGTTACCGCCCGCATGCGGGTGACGATCTTGCGCAGATCGACGCTATCCGGATCTTCCTCGCTGTGCTTGTTGTTGGCGTTGCTCGCCTTCGGCAGGAGGGTCTCGTCGACGCGGGAAAAGCGCATGCGCATCGGCACGCTGATCGCCTCGCCGAAGGCGATCGCCTCGCCGTTGCCGATCGAGGAGATGAAACTCGTCGTCGAGATCGACGAGTTCGGGATGGCCGAGCGGATGATTTCCTGGTCGCGGTCGTTGGCAAGGCGCATGGCAAAGAGCGTCGAGCACTGCGAGAGGATCGTCTGGTCGAGTTCGCCCGGCCGCTGGGTGATGATGCCGAGCGAAACGCCATATTTGCGGCCCTCCTTGGCGATGCGGGCGATCGCCTGGCGCGTCGGCACGAAGCCGAGGCTGGGGTCGGAGGGGATGTAGCGGTGGGCCTCTTCGCAAACGACCAGCATGTGGATGGCGCCCTCGCTCCAGAGCGCCACTTCGAAGGCCATGCGGCAGAGCACCGAGGCGACCGAATTGACGACCTCGGAGGGAATGCCGGCCAGCTGGAAGGTGCAGATCGGCCGGTTCTCGCCGGGGACCCGGAAGATCTGCGCGATGGTTTCGGTGATCGTGTCGCTGATCGTGTTGTTGGAGAACATGAAGTGATAGCGCGGATCGTTGATCGCGGCGATGAGGCGCATCTTCAGCGAGCGCAGGAAAGGCTTTTCCGCGCGGCCTTCCAGGCGGCCGATGCGTTCGTCGATCAGCGCCAGCAGATCGGCCATGCGGTAGGGAACCGGCGTATCGGCGGTGATCGAGCTCTTTTCCGTCGTGCGGCGCACCAGCGAATTGTCGCTGCCGCGGAAGGCGCGTTTGGCCTCCGGCATGATGTCGCGCAGCATGTCGAGTTCGTCCGGCACCGGCGGGCGGCCGCGAAAGACGACCTCGGCAAATTCTTCCAGCCGCATCAGCCAGAAGGGCAGGTCGAGCGTATCGGTGTCGATGGTGACGGCGTGGTTGGGAAAGGCGGCGGCGAATTCGTTGTGCGGATCGAGGATCAGCACCCGCAGTTTCGGATCTGCCGTGATCGCCTTGTGCAGGAGCAGCGACACGGCCGTCGACTTGCCGACGCCGGTGGAGCCGACGACGGCGAAGTGCTTGGAGAGCATCGAGGGGATGTGGATCGCCGCGTCGATGCTTTCGTCCTGCGTCAGCTTGCCGATGACGGCGGTGGTGCCCTCTCCGGCATCGTAGATGCGCATCAGGTCGGCGGAGCGGATGCGGTGGGCGATGGCGCCGAGATAGGGATAACGCGAGATGCCGGTCGAGAATTCCTCGCGCCCGTCCTCGTCGACGCGGACTTCGCCGAGAAGCTCGGTCTCGATCTTGAAATAATTGTCCTCGCCTTCGCCCCAGGCATGGCTGCCGGTATTCATCGAGTAGACGAGGGCGACGACGCGGTTGCGGCCGACGCTGATCGAAATCAGTCGGCCGACGGACCAAAGTTCGGTGAGATCGGTGCCGCCCTGTTCGGCGACGGCAGCGATCGTCGCCCGCGATCCGCTGCATGCGACCACGCGGCCGAGAAAGCGATTTCCTGGCGCATGGCCATCGCGTCTATCGTGCTCGCCTGCCTTGCCAGACACGCGCAAGTCGTTGTTGAGCAACGGGCTACTCCCTGCAATAGGGAACAAGGATAAAGTCCATCCTTTAACAAATCCTTCAGCCTATGGATTTTCGGGGCTTGGGAGATTTCGGGAGGCTCGGGCGCGCAGGCAGTTTTTTATTGCGGCATGCGTTGACGCTGCGAAATTTTCTGTCTATCACTTCCGACCATGAAAATCGCAACGGCTCTTATCGTGGTGGGAAAGCGCATGGGCAGGATGGTGTAACCATCCGGCGGTAGCCACCCATGCGCTAGATGACAGGCTCCTCCGGGGCCTTTTTTTATGCCCGAAATTCGGGCTTCCGGCCACAAACGCAATCCCAGCATCAAACGGAACAGACAGATGACCACGGACAATCAGGCGGCAGGCAATCGGATGACGGGAGCGGAGATCGTTCTCAAGGCGCTGAAGGACAATGGCGTCGAACATATCTTCGGCTATCCCGGCGGCGCGGTCCTGCCGATCTATGACGAGATCTTCCAGCAAGACGAGATCAAGCACATCCTCGTCCGCCATGAGCAGGGGGCAGGCCATGCGGCCGAAGGTTATGCCCGCTCCACCGGCAAGGTCGGCGTCATGCTGGTCACCTCGGGTCCGGGCGCCACCAATGCGGTCACGCCGCTGCAGGATGCGCTGATGGATTCGATCCCGCTCGTCTGCCTGACCGGTCAGGTTCCGACCCCGCTGATCGGCTCCGACGCCTTCCAGGAATGCGATACGGTCGGCATCACCCGGCCCTGCACCAAGCACAACTGGCTGGTCAAGGATGTCAACCAACTCGCCGCCATCATTCACGAGGCCTTCCGCATCGCCCAGTCCGGCCGTCCGGGCCCTGTCGTCGTCGATATTCCGAAAGACGTGCAGTTTGCGACCGGCACCTACACGCCGCCCGCCGATTACGCGATCCAGAAGAGCTACCAGCCGAAGATCCAGGGCGACCTCAACCAGATCCACGCGGCAATCGAGATGATGGCGAATGCGCGCCGTCCGATCATCTATTCCGGCGGCGGCGTCGTCAATTCCGGTCCTGAAGCCTCCAAGCTGCTGCGCGAGCTGGTCGATCTCACCGATTTCCCGATCACCTCGACGCTGATGGGCCTCGGAGCCTATCCGGCTTCAGGCAAGAACTGGCTGAAGATGCTCGGCATGCACGGCTCCTACGAGGCCAACATGGCGATGCACGACTGCGACGTCATGGTCTGCATCGGCGCCCGCTTCGACGACCGCATCACCGGCCGCCTCAACGCCTTTTCGCCGAACTCGAAGAAGATCCATATCGATATCGACCCCTCGTCGATCAACAAGAACGTCCGCGTCGATATCGGCATCCGCGGCGATGTCGGCCATGTCCTCGAAGACATGGTCCGCCTTTGGCGGGCGCTGCCGAAGAAGCCGGAGAAAAACCGCCTCGAGGGCTGGTGGAGCGATATTGCCCGCTGGCGGGCGCGCAATTCCTTCGCCTATACGAAAAACAACGACGTCATCATGCCGCAATATGCGCTGGAGCGGCTGTTTGCGCATAGCAAGGACCGCGACACCTACATCACGACCGAAGTCGGCCAGCATCAGATGTGGGCAGCACAGTTCTTCGGCTTCGAACAGCCGAACCGCTGGATGACCTCGGGCGGCCTCGGCACGATGGGCTACGGCCTGCCGGCGGCGCTTGGCGTGCAGATCGCCCATCCCGAAAGCCTGGTCATCGACATTGCCGGCGACGCCTCGATCCAGATGTGCATCCAGGAAATGTCGACGGCGATCCAGTACGATGCGCCGATCAAGATCTTCATCATGAACAACCAGTACATGGGCATGGTGCGCCAGTGGCAGCAGCTCCTGCACGGCAACCGCCTGTCGCACTCCTATACGGAGGCGATGCCCGATTTCGTCAAGCTGGCGGAAGCCTATGGCGCGGTTGGCCTGCGCTGCGACAAGCCGGACGAACTCGACGATGCCATTGTCGAGATGATCGAGGTCAAGAAGCCGGTCATTTTCGATTGCCGCGTTGCCAATCTCGCCAACTGCTTCCCGATGATTCCCTCGGGCAAGGCGCATAACGAAATGCTGCTGCCCGACGAAGCCACCGACGAAGCGGTCGCCAACGCGATCGACGCCAAGGGCCGTCAGCTCGTCTAAGAAAAAGTCAGAGGAAACCCAGGAATATGAACGCACACCTTCAGCCCACGGGCTCTGCCTATTTCATCTCTCCGGAAACGACGGCGGTCGAGAACCATACGCTCTCGGTTCTCGTCGACAACGAGCCCGGCGTGCTTGCCCGTGTCATCGGGCTGTTCTCCGGCCGCGGCTATAATATCGAGAGCCTCACCGTCTCCGAGACCGAGCACCAGGCGCATCTGTCGCGCATCACCGTCGTCACGCGCGGCACGCCACAGGTGCTGGAGCAGATCAAGGCGCAGCTCGAACGCATCGTGCCGGTGCATCGCGTCGTCGACCTGACGGTGCGCGCCCGCGAACTCGGCCAGGACCGGCCGATCGAGCGCGAGGTGGCGCTGGTGAAGGTGGTCGGGGAGGGCGAGATGCGTGCCGAGACGCTGCGCCTTGCCGACGCCTTCCATGCCAAGGTGGTGGATGCGACGGTCGGTCATTTCATTCTTGAAATCACCGGAAAGTCGTCGAAGATCGATCAGTTCGTGGCGATCATGAAACCGCTCGGCCTGATCGAGGTCTGCCGCACCGGTATTGCCGCGATGAACCGCGGCGCGCAGGGGATGTAAGAATTGGATTCCGTTATGCCGGATGCGGCATAACGGAATCCGCCAAGCGGAAACGGTGCCGGGCCACTTTCCCAGATCGCGGAATTTCCGACAGATGCGGATCGTTGGCTCGGCATAATTTACCGGCCATCCTTCGATAGTACCACGGCCGCCATGTAAGGTTCATGGGGTCTGGGGTCTTCCGAGAGGCGACGCTCGAAACGGCTGAACAGTTCATTGACAAACGCGGTCTGTTCGCATGAACGTGGAGCCACGCCGGCGAGCAGCGGGCCGCTCCATGCGCGCGTTACGTTCGCATGCTGCCTGGCGAATGCCAGCTTGTCGCCGTTGCCCTCGAATTCTGGCCAGAACGCATCGCTCACTTTCACCAGATCGAGATGTTCCAGCCTCAGTTCGGCGAAAAAACCGGATTGCCTGAAAGGAGCTTTGATATCCTCCAGGGACCGAAGGCCGATCGGTATGGTCATCTGCTCCTGTTCCTGTTCTGCGAGCAGGCCATCTCTTCTCATGTCTGCAAGCGCCGACCATAGCTCGCCAAGCAGCCACTCCCAGCCGGTCTCAGCGTCTGCGCGGGCCGTGAAGCCGGCCACGAATTTCGCGCCCGGCCGCATCTCCCGGGACCGTTGCGTCAGAAAACATTCCCAATCGCTGGCTTGCTGCGCCGCGACCGCAGCGGCAACGACCGGTGACCTGCTCATGCCTGCGAGAATATGATCTGGCGCATCGATGGCGTTGGTGCTCATCCATTGCAGCGCCCAGGTCGACCAACCAAGGTGCACGCGTCCAGGCGGGAGTAACGGCGCGAAATATGATTTGCCGATAGCCAGAGGAAAAACATCGGAGGTTTCTGTCATGTAGCTGTTCGGATCTGAAATCAGCGCTTCGAACAGGGACGAGAAGTCGTTGGATGGAAGGTCGGTATGAACGACCTCGATGGGCACGGTTGCGCCCGCTCTGGAACGTACGACGTCGATGGCCTTCCGCATCGGGATCATCGAATTTCGGCCTTGTGAGCAGCCGTAGTCGACGATGGTCACTGGGCTGTCGCTGATGTCCACCGTCCGGCACGCCGCTTCCCATTGGGAAAGCAGAGCGGCAATACCGGTGGCCTGCATGGCGGAATGCCTGTTGTAGAAGCCGCCCCCTTGCATAGCCGCTAGATCATTGCGCGTCGGACCGCCTGGCATGGAATTGCCTCGCTCGCTATCTGCAAAATATCAGGCTTTCCCCGGCGTGGCGAGCCTGTTGCCTTGCGCCGCCGGCGATCAAAGCATCTCCAGCGGCCTTTTCGCTGCCGGCGGCGGGAAGGCAACGTCCAGCGCCTCCCAGTCCTCATCGGTGATATCAAGCGAGACGCAGTCGCGGTTTTCGCGGACCCGTTCAGCGTTGGAGGTCTTCGGGATGACGATGACGCCGTCGCGTTCGAGCAGGAAGGCCAGAGCCAGTTGCGCCGGTGTTGCCTGATAGGCCTTGGCGATGCGGATCAGTTCCGCATTGTGGAGGATATGTCCCTGCTCGATCGGGGAATAGGCCATGACGGGAATGCCGCGGCTCTGGCACCAGGGCAAGAGATCGAATTCAATCCCGCGGCGGGAGAGATTGTAGAGCACCTGGTTGGCGGCGACATTGGCGCCGTCGGGCACGCCGAGCAGTTCCTCCATGTCGTCGGTGTCGAAGTTGGAGACTCCCCAGGCGCCGATCTTGCCGGATGCTTTCAGCCTTTCGAAGGCGGCGACGGTCTCGGCGAGCGGATAGTTGCCGCGCCAGTGCAGGAGATAGAGATCGATGCGGTCGGTGCGGAGCCGTTCGAGGCTGCGCTCGCAGGCCTCGACCGTGCCTTTCAGGCTGGCATTCCACGGATAGACCTTGCTGACGATGAAAATCTCATCGCGCCGTCCCTTGATCGCCTGGCCGACGATCTCCTCGGCGCCGCCGTCGCCATACATTTCGGCGGTGTCGATCAGCGTCATGCCGAGATCGATGCCGGCTCTGAGGCTCTCGATTTCGGCGCTCGCATGGCCGGCATCCTCGCCCATGGCCCAGCTTCCCTGGCCGAGCGCCGGCACTTCCGCGCCGTTCGGGAATGTGATCGATGGGATAGGGTCGTCCTGCATGGTGTTGATCCTAGAGCATGATGCCGAAAAGTGTGCGCGGTTTTCGGGCGACATCATGCTCTAACTCTTTAATTGAGAACAGGATTCAGATTCTAGGCCAACGGGCCTAAAATCATCCTGTTCTCGGCAAGAGATTGGGCTGCGCCGCTAACTTTCAAGTAATCCTGTCACCATGACAATGATGCAATGGCATCGGCGATTTAGGACAATTATGCTGACCTAAATAAAGCGGGCTTCTGGAAAAGCCGGCTTCGGGAGGTCGCATGCCGCTGGATACGTTTCTCGCCCTCGTTCTCTTCGCCTTCACGACGTCGATCACGCCGGGGCCGAACAATATGATGCTCTTCGCCTCGGGCGTGAATTTCGGTTTCCGCAGGACGATCCCGCATATGTTCGGCATCGGTATCGGTTTCTTCTCGTTGCTCCTCGGGGTCGGCCTCGGGCTTGGCGCGCTGCTGCATACGATGCCGGCGGTCTATACGGCGCTGAAATTTGCCGGCGGCGCCTATCTCGTCTGGATTGCCTGGAAGATTGCCTCTTCGCGGTCGCTCAGCGAAGGCAGGAGCGGCACAGAGCCGATGTCCTTTGTCTCGGCTGCCGCCTTCCAGTGGGTCAATCCGAAAGCCTGGGTGATGGCGGTTACGGCGATGGCGACCTATACCAGTCCGCAGCTTTATCTCGTCAGCGTGCTGATCGTCGGTCTGGCTTTTGCGGCGGTCAATGTTCCCAGTGTTTCGACCTGGGCAGGTTTCGGCTCGGCGCTCAGGGAATGGCTGTCCGATCCGGTACGGCTGAAATGGTTCAACATCAGCATGGCGGTGCTGCTGGTGGCGAGCCTCTGGCCGATGCTAAAATAGGGTGATCGACGGTTTCGTCAGCATCAGCCAGAGAATGCCGACGACGGCCGAAAAGGCCGGGAAGCCGCAGGCGAACCAGATGCGGTAGAGGCTGAAATAGGCCCGCGGCAACCGGCTTCCCGAGGCCACAGCGGCGCGGGCGAGATCGCGCAGCCGGATCTGGATCCAGACGACCGGCAGCCAGAACAGGCCGGTCACAACATAAAGCAGCAGCGACAAGGCGATCCAGCCTTCCGACAGCTCCCAGCCGATGATGCGGGCGAGAAGATAACCGGTTACAGGCTGGAGAATGGCAGCGGTAGCGGTAAAGACGGTGTCGGCGACGACGACGGTTGCGGCGACATGAGCGATCAGGACGGGATTGCGCGTCCGGTGCGCCATCACCATGAAGAAGGCGATGCCGGCGCCGGTGCCGAAGAGCACGGTCGCACCGACGACATGGGCAAGCAGCAGCAATTCCTCAAGCATCAACGTTCGTCCAGGGTGGCAAGGGCCGTCAGCGTCAACAGGATCGACGGCAGCACCTTGACGAGGACGCCGAGCGGATCGAGCCAAAGCGCCGGTTCGAGCAGACTGGCGCCGGTGAGATAGGCGACAGAGACGGTCAGCATGCTGAGGAGGGCGCGTTTGGCGAGCGGACGGACGAGCACGGCGGCGCCGAGTGCCGCGTCGATCAGGCAGGTCGCAAGCGTCAACGTCGTTGCCGCCGCCTCAGGCATGAATGGCAGGAAGTGAGCCGATGTCTTCTCCAGCGCCAGCAGCGGGATCAGGCCGGAGAGCAGCCAGAAGGCGGAGAGGCCTGTTATGACGAGCGGCTTCAGGAGATAGAGGCGGGCAAACCAGAGATCCTGCACGCCGGAGGGATTGGCCGAGAGTGTTGCCGCTGCCGAGAGAGTCGTCAGGCCTGATGGTGGCGCGCGATCCATGCTGATACCTTCGGACATAATGGTCATGGCCGTGGAGCGTAGCGGCGAGCGCCAGCCGAGATGACCGGCCATATCCGCAAGCCATGTGACCGGCCTTGCAAGAATGGGCGGAATGGAAATGACTGGTGCATCCGGCAGGCCGAGCCAGGCGCGGTGGAGTTTGACGAGGCTTGCGAGCGTTTGCCGTTCTTCGGCTGCCAGTTCTATATCGCTGCCGGAGGGGAGCGTGCCGGAGATTGCGGCTGAGACTGCGGCGGCGACATCTTCGACGGCGACGGTTTCGACCGGGCTGTCGGCGTGGATGAGCGGCAGGACGAGGGGGAAGGTAGCGAGGGAACGCAGCAGCGCCGTGCCGCCGTGGGCGTTTCGGCCGAGCACCAGCGCTGGGCGCAGGATCACGTAGGGAATGCCGCTTGCCGCAAGCGCGAGGTCGGCGGCGCGCTTGGTCGCTAGAAACGGCCGGTCACGACCGGCGCCGTCAGTGCGCGCCGATATCTGAACGATTAGCTTCACGCCGGCCATGCGCGCTGCTCCTTGCAGCGCGATCATCGCCCGTTCCTGCGTGGCAGCAAGGTCATCAGACAGGCCGTCCTGCAAGGCGCCAGCGCTGTTGACGACAATCTGTTGGCCATCAAGCACCGACGCCCAGTCGGCCGCGTCGGTCATCTCAGCCAGATTTGCGCTGATCCAGAGGATGCTGGGCTCGCGGAGGCGCGCCCGGCCGGAATTGCGGCCAAGTCCGGTGATGACATGGCCATCCTCTAGCAATCTCGCCGCGACCGCCGAACCGATAAAGCCTGTAGCACCGAGAATGAGAATATTCATAGGGAGGAGATTGCCGATGCCTCAAGCAATTTTACGCGGATCGATTTTTGCCATGGGAACGGCGCATTCGGTCACGATCTGCGCTGCCAGTAGCGGGTCTATCGTTTGCTGATCGATCGCGAAAGCAAGCTCGATTGCCATGCCGATTGCCAGCGGCCGCCGCCGGACCGGGACATGGTTCGCATCCAGAATCTGCTGGGCGATCGGCCAGAGGCGCCTGACATAGCTGATGGGCAGGGCGCTGGGCTGATCATCATCCGCCAGCCGTGGCCTGCCGAACTGCGGATCGCCGATGGTGGCCGCGACATGGCGAAACGTATCGAGGACCGTCTCTTGCGACAGAACCGCGCCCTGGTTTCCGGCGGCGCCATAGGTCAGCGCCAGCAGGGAATCATGGCTTTCCAGCAGGAAAGCATTCGCCAGATTGCCGGCGTAGTAGCGAGATCCATCCCTTGTTTCCACGATGACTAGATCGGCGCCGTCGCGGCATTGTCCTGCTTCAGCCACATTGAGGGCGGCAAGGATACAGGAGAATCCGCCGACTGATCCGAGCGCCGCCAAAAGATCGATCATCCGAAAACGGTCATCTTCGGCGATTTCTTGACGGATCCGGTCGAGGAGGGCGCCGGCCACCAGCCTCGGGCCTTGCAAAGGATTGCCGGCCTCGTTCCGGCGCGGACCGTCCTGCACAGAGCTTTGCGCACGGATCTTCATTGCCTCTGCCTGAGGGGAGGAGGAAGAGGCGGGCGGATTGGTTCTTCGGCCGAATGTCGGAGTTTTCATGCGGTGCAATCTGAAGATGAAGCCATTAACGTTTGGTTATATCGGCGGGGCGAAGGATGGTTTGCTTAACCAATCCCTATTCGCCTGGCGGCATCTTTACGAGAAACGCACTTGGCGGCCATCCGACCAGCGCCTAAGATCCAGCCGCCTATTCAGGAGAGCGTTATGCGGCACAGCGACGATCATGCAGGTCATGACCACGACGACCATCACCACGATAACCACTACTCCGACATGCAGGCTCGCGTCAAAGCGCTGGAAACTCTGCTGACGGAGAAGGGTCTCATCGATCCGGCGGCGATCGATGCGATCGTCGAGACTTATGAGACGAAGGTGGGGCCGCGAAATGGCGCGCGTGTCGTCGCCAAGGCCTGGAGCGATCCGGAATTCGCCGACCGGCTGAAGCGTGATGCGACGGCGGCGATTGCGAGCCTTGGGTTTACCGGCCGGCAGGGCGAGCATATGCGCGCCGTCTTCAACACGCCCGACACCCATAACCTCATCGTCTGCACGCTCTGCTCCTGTTATCCCTGGTCGGTGCTCGGCCTGCCGCCGGTCTGGTACAAGGCGCCGGCCTACCGCTCGCGCGCCGTCATCGATCCGCGCGGCGTGCTGGCCGAGTTCGGGCTGACGCTGCCCGAGGAGAAGAAGATCCGCGTCTGGGATTCGACCGCAGAGCTGCGTTATCTCGTCATCCCCGAGCGGCCTAAGGGTACGGAAGGCATGGACGAGGCTGCATTGGCCGATCTCGTCAGCCGCGACGCGATGATCGGGACGGCTGTTGCAGGCAGCCCGGAGGCTCTGGCATGAACGGACCGCACGATCTCGGCGGGCAGATGGGCTTCGGGCCGGTCGCGCCTGAGAAGGATGAGCCCTATTTCCATGCCGAATGGGAAAAGCGGGCGCTCGGCATCACGCTTTCCTGCGGCGCTTTCGGGGCCTGGAACATCGATGAAAGCCGGCATGCGCGCGAAAACATTCCGCCGGCCGATTATCTCGCGGCGAGCTATTACGAGATCTGGATCCGCGGCGTCGAGACACTGCTCGAACGGCATAATTTTGCGACGCGCGAGGAATTGCTGTCCGGGCATAGGCTGCAGGATGGGACCGCGCCCAAGCGGGTGCTGAAGGCCGAGATGGTGCCGGCGGTTCTTGCGAAAGGCGGGCCATGCGATCGTCCTGTCGAGGCCGCGCCGCTCTTTGCGGCCGGCGAGGCGGTGCGGACGAAGAATTTCAATCCGGCCACCCATACACGCCTGCCGCGTTATGCCAGGGCCAAGACCGGTATCGTCGAAGCGGTGCAGGGTTCCTTCGTCTTTCCTGACGATAATGCGCATGGCAAGGGCGAGAACCCGCAATGGCTTTATACCGTCGTCTTCGACGGCACGGAGGTCTGGGGCGAGGGCGCGGACCCGTCGCTGACCGTCTCGATCGATGCTTGGGAGAGCTATCTTGAACGAGCCTGAAACACCGCCGTTGACGCAATCGCCCGGCCTGCCGAAGTCGCCGGAGGGCGCCCCGGTTTTTCCCGAGCCCTGGGCCGCCGATGCCTTCGCCATGACCGTGCAACTGTACGAAAAGGGAGCCTTCACCTGGGACGAATGGACGTGGGCGCTCTCAAGGGAACTGCATAGGGCTGGCCGGGCGGAGGACGGCAGCGATTATTTCACCTGCTGGGTTGGCGCGCTATCCGACATCATCGTCGACAACAACATTGTCGATATCGACGCGATCCTCGAGACGCAGGAAAGCTGGCAGCGGGCCGCCGAAGCCACGCCGCATGGCAAGCCGATCGAGCTCGGCAACGATCCGCTGCGGAAATCATGACGGGAACTGCCGGTAGCATTCCTCGGCCACTGCGCGCAGCGTCTCGCGGGAGATTTCGCCGGTGACGGCGTAACCGAGTGCGCCGTCGATCCAGTAGAAGGTCTCGACATTGCCTGACGAGGCGAAGCGGAAGCTGGTCGTGCGGTTTTCGGTGTTGCGGCCGACCAGGACGGTCAGGCGTTCGCCGGTCTGGTTCTCGTACATGAACATCGCACCCGGCTTGCCGTCGACCGGCAGCAGGCGGCCGCCGACCAGCTTGAAGCCGAGCGGCAGCAGGTTCGGTATCTTGAGGTTTTCGATCGCCAGGCGCTTGCCGAGCCAGGTGGCGAGATGGGCCTCCTCATCGGCGAAGACCTCGACGGGATGGCGGACCTCGGTGGCATAGACGGCAAACGCCGTCTCAGCCTGTTTCGGGAAGGTTTCGGAGCTGGCAAGCTGCAGTTCCGGCTTTTCCAGAAGGGAGGGGCCATAATGGCCGCTGACGGCGCCGAGCGCGAAGACGACAAGGGCCGAGGCGGCGATCGCCCAGCCTTTGCGCTTTGACGACACGCTGAGCGGGGGAATGACGAGCAAGGGATCGGTGTCTTTTGCCTTTTCATAACCTGAAAACAGCGACCGGATGCCCGTGTTCTGCGCCTGCCATTCGGCGACCATCGTCGCCTCGTCGGGATTGTCGGCGAGGTAGGCTTCGATGCGCGCGCGGGCGGTTTCCGGCATTTGGCCGTCGGCATAGGCGTGGAGATCGGCTTCGGTGACGATCGGGTTGGTTTCGTTCATTTCGGTCTCCGAAGCGTAATGACGTTATCGGCCTTCAGCCGCTCGGTGACGCGCTGGCGGGCACGCGACAGCCGGGACATGACGGTGCCGATGGGAATGTCGAGGGAGGCGGCGACCTCGCTGTAGGTGTATCCTTCGATGACCACGAGCATCAGCACGGCGCGGTGCTCCTCCGAAAGGCTGTTCAGTGCGTTATCGAGCCGGGCGCGCTCCAGCGGATCGGTCGGCGGTTCGGGAGTGGCCATGTCCCCGGCGGCGTCAAGTTCCACCAGGCTGTCGCGTGCCTTGCCGCGCCGGCCGTTGCGGTAGAGATTTGTCATAATGGTCAGGACCCAGCCGCGCAGGTTGAGGCCGCGCCATTGGCCACGGCGCGCCAGCACCTTCTCGACACAGTCTTGCAGCAGATCCTCGCCATCGGCATCCGAGCGCGTCAGGCTGCGCGAATAGCGCCTGAGCGAGGGGAGGAGGGCCAGGACCTGGCCCTCGAAACTTTCCGGTGCGGGTGTTTTCACGCCAGCGGCTTTCCGATGATCAAGGCTTGGCAAGCTCCCAGTTGCCGCCGACGCCGTCGCCGGTGATGTCGCCCGCCTTCTTGTCCTTGACCCAGTAATACAGCGGCATGCCGTCCTTGGCCCATTGCTTCTTGCCATCCTTGCGGTCGATGATCGAATATGCACCATCGGCCTTGGCGCCGGAAGCGGCCATCAGCGGCGGCCAGTTCTTGGCGCAGTCGTCGTTGCAGTTGGAAACGCCCTTGGCGTCCTTCTTGAAGGTGTAGAGGGTCATGCCGTTTTCGCCGGCCAGCACCTTGCCCTTGGCGGATTCGACTTCCTTGACGGGAGCGGCTGCGAGAGCCGCGGTCGCTGCGAGGGCTGCGGCGGCCACGACGGACAGGAATTTCACGGATGTCATGATGTCTCTCCTTGGGTTGGGCACGCAATACTGCGATACCGGAGATGAGACACGGGACGAGGCGATTTTATTCCCGGCTGAGCGAAAGGTTTTCGCGGAAAATGGCGGGTTGCGGCGAGGCACACCGATCAGCCCTGATGGTGAGGAGGCCTGACGGCCGTCTCGAACCACGAGGGCGGGTGGCTGGCTCGAGTACATGCCGGATACAGATGTTGCTGGGGTCAGCGCCGGTGGCCAGCCCCGTCCTTCGCTGTCGCCGCCGGTCATTTACATCATGCTGCTTTGCGGATAAAATATATCCTTAATTCCCAGATCCAGTCATTATGCGAGTTGCTGAATGATCCTGAAAAGCCAGGTCGAGTGGGCGCTCCACTGTTGCGCCATTCTCGCGGGCCTGCCCGAGGGCAGGTATCTCTCCACCAAGGCGCTCGCCGAGCTTCATGGTCTGCCGAAGGAATATCTCTCCAAGGCGCTGCAAAGCCTCTCGCAAGCCTCCCTCGTCGATACCACGCTCGGCCCTAGCGGCGGCTACAGGCTTGCGAGATCCTCCTCCGAGATCAATTTCCTCGACATTGTCGAGGCGGTCGAGGGAAAGGCGCGCAGCTTCACCTGCACGAACATCCGGGAGAACAATCCGTGCCGGCCGGCCGGCTATTGCGACAGCAAGCCTTGCGCCGTCGCGCGCATCATGTGGGAGGCCGACGAGGCCTGGCGCGATACGCTGAGGCGCGTCCGGCTCTCCGATCTCGTCGGCATTCTATCCGAGGAGGTGCGGCCCGACCTCTGGCAGAGCACCTTCGAATGGGTGCTGAAGCGCGCCGGCTGAGGGGGATGCGGATTTCTACGCTCTGAAGATGGTCCTGATGGTCTTGAGGATGGCGTGGGCGTTGTGGACCTGTTCCGGGGGGCGGGCTGCGCCGTCGCGGAAGCGTTCGGCGCGGCCGGCGAGGGCTCCGGCGATCTCTTCGGCCAAAGCGGGACGTTCGGTGAGCAGCGGCGCGAAGGCCTCCTGGTCGATTTCATAGACCGTCACCGGGGTCAGGGCCTCCAGGGCGCAGAGCTCCTGCATGCCGGCGAGCAGGCCGGTCTCTCCGAAAAAATCGCCTGGCGCAAACCGCCCGCGCTCTTCGCCTTCGCGCTGTGCCACGATGATACCGGCGCGCACCATCATCAGCGAGGGCAGCATCTCGCCCTCCCGCACGATCACATCGCCCTTGCGGAATTGCCGGACCGTGGTGGTCTCGGCGAGCTTCTGCTTCTCATCCGCCTTCAGTGTCGCAAACACCGGAATGGCTTCGATCAGCGCAAGCGGCGTCACGCTCGGCGGCTTGGCGTTTTCTTCCGTCGGCAGATCGGTGGTCAGGACATTGGCTGCGGGTGGAACGGCCAGAAGCAGGCCGGCGGATTTGCAATGGCGATAGACGAGATCGAGCACCTCGTTTCGCGCCGGCACACGCTGGCTGGGGCTCGTCACCCGGAACTGCAGCTCGACTTCGAGCGCGGTGGCATCGAGCCCCTTCAGCGCCACGACCGGTGGCGGTTCGTGCACGATCGAATTGCAGCTCGTGAGAGCAGAGAGCATGATCTGGCGGATCGATGCCGGCATCCGCGTCGGGGCAATCCGTATGGTAAGGACCAGCAGATGCGTCTCGTCCGGCCGGCTGACATTGGTCAGGCCGAGTTTCGCCAGAAAACTGTTCGGCAGTACGACGACGTTGTTTGCGCTGGTCAGGATGTGCGTCGCACGCCAGTTGCTTTCGACGACGCGCCCTTCCGTCCCGTCGCTCAACAGGATCCAGTCACCGATGACATAGGGCCGGCCGAGCGTCAGTGCGATACCGGAAAAGACGTCGGCGAGCGTGTTCTGGAGCGCCAGACCCAGAATGATCGCGACCACGCCCGATGTCGCGACGAGGGTTCCGATCGGCACGCCGAAAACGAAGGCGAGGATCGAGAGCGCCATGCCGATATAGACGACGGCGATGACGAGATCCTGGAGCAGGCGGGCCTCCCGGGGGCTGCCCTCCAGCACCAGATACAGCCTGATGAAACCGATGACGGCCCATGCCAGGTGAACCCACCAGAGCGATTTGGCGAGAACGACGAGCAGGGCCTGCGGGTCTTCGGACTGATAGCCTTGGAAGCGGTGGGGTTCCATGCCGCTGCCGACGAGGATCAGCGTCATCATGGCAAAGAAGAGGATCTGCACCACCAGCCGCGTCGTCGGCCGCTGGCTGGAGAGGAAGTACCAGACGAGGATGCCGGCAAAGCCGACCACGATGAGGGAAATCAGCGGCGTACCGAAGAGCGCGTCGTAGATCATCTCTCTTTGTCTCCGGAAGGGGCGGGTGGCCCATGATGTCAGCATGTCGGCCACCCGCGCAAGCGGCGGGTTTTGCGCGGGCGGCTGTCGGCTAACCTTCACTTCTTCAGTGGGAAGGTCAGCTCTTTCTGGTTGGTGTCGACCACGAAGACGGCGAGCAGGCGGGCGGGCTTGGTCTCGCTGCCGTTGGCGCTGACGCCGTGGCGGTCGCCCGGCATTTCCGAGAAACTCTCTCCGGCCTGATAGATCTTGACCGGTCCGTCATTGACCTGGCTGCGGATCGATCCTTCGAGCACGGTGGCGTAGATGAAGGCCGAGTCCGGGTGGGTATGGCCTTCGGAGAAGCCGCCCGGGCCGTATTCGACCAGCACGCCCTTGATGCTCTTGCCCGGTGCGTTCGGCAGTTCGTGCTCATAGACGAGCGTCACCTTCGCGGATTTGCTGCTGTCGTGGGCGGCGGCACCGGTGGCTGTGAGAAAGGCGAGGGCGGCGGCGAGGATTGATGTCCTGATCATGGGAATCTCCTTTGTTGCTGGGTGGAGACGACGCGCCCGAGCGGCCGCGTCCTGAAGCAAGCCAATCACTTCGACTGGGCTGATTTGGCGAACCACTCTTCGAAGGTGATCGTACCGAGCCGCGGATTGTCGTCTGAGACGAGCGACTGATCGTTCAGCCTTGCGCCGAAATATCGCGCCTCGGCATCGGCCTCGACGGTCCTCGGGTCTTTCATCGCCTTCAGGTAGCGGGCGACGAGTTCGCTGAGGGGAGCCCGTTCCGGACCCGCTATCTCGACCGTGGTGTTGGCGGGGGCGGAAAGCGCCACATCGGCCATGGCGTCGGCCACGTCGTCGGAAGCGATCGGCTGCACGTAGGCTGGTGACAGGCGGACCGTCTGGCCGACCGTGCCGGACTGGGCGATGCCGTTCAGGAATTCCATGAACTGCGTCGAATGCACGATGGTATAGGGAATGCCTGAGGCTTCGATCAGCTTTTCCTGGGCAAGCTTGCCGCGGAAATAGCCGCTTTCCTGCAGGCGCTCGGTGCCGACGACCGAAAGGGCGATATGGTGCTTGACGCCTGCGGCCTTCTCGGCGGCGAGAAGATTGCGTCCCGAGGTCTCGAAGAATTCGAGCACGGCCTTGTCCTCGAAGGAGGGCGAATTGGCAAGGTCGAGCACGACCTCTGCGCCGGCAAGCGCCTCCGCCAGCCCTTCTCCGGTGATCGTGTTGACGCCGGAGTTCGGCGAGGCGGCAATCACTTCATGGCCGCGTTTGCGCAGGCGTTCGACAGTCTTCGAACCGATGAGGCCGGTTCCGCCGATAACGACGATTTTCATAACGGATCTCCCTTCGCTGCCGGGGTGCGGCAGCGTCAAAGCTGAATCTTCTCAATGAATTGCGAGGGTTAGTTCAGGCCAGCCTTGTCGAGGCCGTAGGCCTTGTCGGCGGAACCGGGAATGGTCTTGAAGCCGACATTGACGCGGTTCCAGGCATTGATGGCCATGACGACGAACGTCAGGTCGGAGATTTCCTTTTCGGAAAGCTGGCCGCGAACCCGTTCGTAAATCTCGTCGGGAATGCCGCCGTCTGGAAGTTTCGTCAGCGCTTCGGTCCAGGCAAGGGCTGCACGCTCGCGGGGGACGAAGAGGTTCGATTCCCGCCAGATGGCGATGTGATGGAGCCGCAGTTCCGTCTCGCCATGGATCTTTGCCTGCTTCACATGCATGTCGAGGCAAAAGCCGCATCCGTTCATCTGCGAAGCGCGGATCTCGATCAGGGCCTGAAGCCTCTCGTCTATCACGCTGCTGCGCAATGCCATGCTGAATTCCATGAACTTCTTGAAAAGCTCGGGGGACTGCTGGGCGTAGTTCAATCGCTGGGTCATGTCGTCTCTCCTTTAATTAAGGATATTCTGTATCCTTATGGATAAAAGATATCCTTAATTGCTGGACTGTAAAGCCATTCCAGCCTAGTCTGGCTGCATAAAGCCTATGCGCAAAAGTATGAGGGGGCTGTCATGGATATCGTTTCGGCATTGCGAACCTTCCAGCGCGTCGTGGAGACGGGCTCGTTTTCATCCGCCGCGCATGATCTCGACGTGACTCAGCCAGCGGTCTCGCGGCAGGTTGCCGCCCTCGAAGGCCATTTCAACACCCGCCTCCTGCATCGCACGACGAGCGGCCTGTCGCTGACGGCGGAGGGGGAACGGATGCTGCCGATGGCACTGCGGATTCTCGAAGCGGTGGAGGAACTCGGCGATGCCGCCGGATCGGATGGAGTGATCGCTTCGGGCAAGGTCAGACTCAGCGTTCCGGCACCACTCGGCCTCTATCTCAGCGGGCGGCTGGGCGATCTTCTCGCCGCCCATCCGAAGCTCTCGGTCGAGCTGCTTTTCAGGGAGCAGAGCTCGGATATGATCGAGGAGCGCCTCGATCTCGAAGTGCGCCTTGGGCCGGTCGCCGACAGCAGCCTCGTCTGCCGGCGGATCGGCTGGACGACGGCCTTCCTCGTCGCCTCTCCGGGCTATCTCGCAGGCAGGGCGGCGCCGCGCGCCCCGAAAGACATCAAGGACCATGCATGCCTGTGCTACAGCAGGGCCGGCGAGGCCAATATATGGTCCTTCTCGAACGGTTCGGAAGACATGACCGTCCGGATCTCGCCGCGGCTGACGGCCTGCAACGCCGTCGCCATTCACAGGGCGGCCCTTGCCGGCGCGGGCCTCGCGGTGCTCTCCCACATCATCGCCATGCCCGACATCGCGGCCGGCCGGCTGATCCCGGTGATGAAGGATTTCCAGCCGAGCCGGCTGCCGATCACCGTCGTTTATCCCTCGCGACGCAACATGCCGCTGCGCGTCAAGACAGTTCTGGATTTTCTGATGGATGCGATTGCGCAGGACCCGTCCATGTGCGCAAGCGGCGCGGACCGGGGCTGGAGCGGATGAGAGCAGGGATCGGCCGCCACGGCCCTGGCGCATCAGTTTCCGCCTTGCCTAAATCAGGCGAATCCTGCCAAGTCATGCAATCATGCAATTTGCGCCGCAACAAGACGAAGCCCTCAAGGCTGTTTCGAAATGGCTGAACGAAGGGCGCTCGCCGCTTTTTCGCTTGTTCGGCTATGCCGGAACCGGCAAGACGACGCTTGCTCGGCATTTCGCCGAGAATGTCGACGGCGACGTGCTGTTTGCCGCCTTCACCGGCAAGGCGGCGCAGGTGCTGCGCTCACGCGGCGCCTCCAACGCCAAGACCATCCATTCGCTGATCTACCGCCCGCGCGGCGAGGAGGCGGTGGAGGACGAGGAAACCGGCAAGACCTCGATCGCGCCGATGTTTGCGATCAACCGGCAGAGCCCGGTCGCCAAAGCCGCGCTGATCATCGTCGACGAATGCTCGATGGTGGACGAGGCGCTCGGCAAGGACCTGATGAGTTTCGGCACGCCGATCCTGGTGCTTGGCGATCCCGGCCAGCTGCCGCCGGTCAGCGGCGGCGGCTACTTCACCAACCAGGATCCGGACTATCTGCTGACCGATATCCACCGCCAGGCGCGCGACAATCCGATCATCAAGCTTGCCATGCAGGTGCGCGAAGGCAATGAGATCATGTACGGCGATTACGGCACGGCCAAGGTGATCTCGAAGAACGAGGTGACGCAGGACCTCGTGATGAAAGCCGACCAGGTGCTCGTCGGCACCAACCGGACGCGGCGCCGCTACAATCAGCGCCTGCGCGAGTTGAAAGGGTTCAATGCCGATTATCCGCAGACCGGCGACAAGCTCGTCTGCCTCCGCAACGATCCGGCCAAGGGCTTGCTTAACGGCTCGCTCTGGCAGGTGATGACCTCGTCCAAGGAAACGACGAAGCCCGGCATCAATCTGCTGGTCCGTCCCGAGGACGACGACATGGATCGCGGGGCGGCGAAGATCAAGCTGTTGAAGCAGGCCTTCGAGGATGTCGAAGGTGAGATCCCGTGGAATACCCGCAAACGCTACGACGAATTCGACTACGGCTATGCGCTCACCGTTCACAAGGCGCAGGGTTCGCAGTGGGACGACGTCGTGCTGTTCGACGAGAGCTGGGCCTTTCGCGATACGCGGGAACGCTGGCTTTATACCGCGATCACGCGCGCGGCGGAGACGCTGACGATCGTTCGCTGAGCGGATTGGCGGGGAAGCGACGGTGGCGGCCGTCGGGGCGTGGTTCGTGTTTCAGGCTTGCACGATGCCGAGCAGAACGGCCTTGGCGATCGCTTGGAAGCGGTTGTTGGCGCGGAATTTCAGGATAATTCCGGCTTCGAGATCTCTGGTCTCGTCATGCTTCAGATCGAGCGCCCGGGCGATGCGCTGGGTGGAATAGCCTTCGGCCATCAGTTCCAGACAGCGAAGTTCCCGCGGGGTGAGGCTGGAACTGTCCTGATTGTCGTTGAGCGGCTGCGTCTCGATGCCGTCGTCGAAATCGAGGAGATCGCCGACCTGCTGGAGCTGGCGGTGCAGCGTCGACATCTCGGCCGTCAGTTCGCGCTTGCGCGCCTGCAGGGCCTCGCGGAACATCGCTTCGGCCGATTCCTGCGAATCGGCGCCGCGCAACTCGTCCATCAGTTCCTGGATGACGGCAATCGGCATGCCCGTCTCGCGACAGACGGTAATGACCGCCATACGCATCACATCGTCTTGTCCGTAGACCCGCATCAGGCCGATCCGATTGGCCGAAATCAACCCTTTTTCTTCGTAAAAATGCAGTGTCCTGTGCGTAACGCCGAATGCGTTAGCCATATCGGCAATCGGCACGGGACCGTCTGGCAGATCCGGCGGCAGCGCGGCCGAAGGCAGAAACCGGTATTTCGATCGGGCCTCCGACGCAATACCGGCGGTAGCAAACAGGCGTTTGGAACCGTCTGGCATGAACCCTCCTAGGGCATCGTGTTGCACCTCATGCGGTTTGCCAGTTGCTTCCCGGGCGCGGCGAGTGGGGTTTTCCTCTGGGCATTCTTATCGTGGGAAAGAAGCAGTACGCGGCCTACGTTTACGCGATACAATGTCCACGTTATGCGTGAACGATCTTTTTTATAAGTGCTAAAAATAATCTCTTTTAAATGGGATAGCAACGTGACGGCATATGTTACGCCGGTTGCCGGGTGTGCTGCAGCAAAACATCTGCTGCGCTGCGGTATCTGCCGGTCGTCTTCAAAGGCGATGGGAGTTACTATTTGCGGTGCGCGCGGGGTGCGCCCATCAGCGATCTGCATCGCATCCATCTGCGAATCTCGTTGGCCATCGCACGGCACTTGGCTTAAAAGCAGGCCTGTTATTTCCGTGACCGATGGATGCCAGCCATGCCCGCCAAGCTTTCCGTAAACCTCAATGCTATCGCCATGCTGCGCAACCGGCGAGACCTGCCCTGGCCGAGCGTCGAAGCGCTCGGACGCATCGCCCTTGCTGCAGGCGCCAGCGGCCTGACTGTGCATCCGCGCCCCGACCAGCGGCATATCAGATTTTCCGACCTGCCCGTTATCCGCAACCTGATCGACGACGAATTCCCGAAAGCCGAATTCAACATCGAGGGGTATCCTACGGAGGAATTCCTCGATCTCTGCGCGGGTGCAGCGCCCGAGCAGGTGACGCTGGTGCCGGATGACCCTTCTCAGGCGACTTCCGATCACGGCTGGGATTTCCGCAAGCACCAGGCGTTCCTCACCGATGTCGTCGCGCGGCTGAAGAAGATGGGATGCCGGGTCTCGCTCTTTGCCGATGGCGACGGCGATGTGGAAGCGGTCGAGATCGCCAAGGCGGTCGGCGCCGACCGGATCGAGCTTTACACCGGCCCCTATGGCGGCTGCTACGACGCGCCGGAACGGGCCGCCCCGATCCTCGAAGCACTCGGGAAGACGGCGGATGCGGCCTTGGCGATCGGCCTTGCCGTGAATGCCGGGCATGATCTGACCGTTGCCAACCTGCCGGCATTGGTAAAGCGCATTCCAGCGCTTGCTGAAGTCTCGATCGGCCACGGGCTGACTGCCGATGCGCTTGAATATGGCATGGCCGAGACGGTGCGCCGGTTCTGCCGGGCTTGCGGGCAGAAAGTTTGAGGAAGGTTGGTTCCTTTGAGACCCTCATCACGTTTGCGATGCGTAACTTGATGAGTGGTGAAGAAGTCTTTTGCGCCCAAGGACTTGGGCGCGCTGGATTCCTGTGCTCGTCACAGGAATCCGGCCACAGCGCGTCCGCGCCGTGAATGACTCACCTCACGTGATGCGATTTTCAGCGTCCGAAATCTGAGCGGAAAGCTCAATGGCCTCCGGCATTGCCTGAAGCTGTCAACGCAGCCTTGTGCGCCACGAAGAAATCCTTCAGCGGCTGCGGCTGTTTGCCGGTCAGATTGGTGAAATCCTCGGTCACGATCGCGAATTTGCCGGCGCGGATGTTGGCGTCGGCGGAGACCAGCATGTCGGCGATGAAGCCGGGGAGGCCGGCGCCGCGGATGCCCTGGCCGAGCTGTTCGTCACTGACATCGACCACGTCGAGCGGCTTGCCGGCAGCTTCGGAGACGATGGCGGCGATCTGCCTGTTGGTTAGCAGCGAAGCGCCGGTCAGCGTGTAGGTGGCGCTCTCGGAAGCGCCGGAGGCAAGGGCTGCGGCGATCGCCAGGGCGCAGTCGTCACGCGCGATGGTCGAGACCTTGCCATCACCCGTGGCGCTGTACCATTTGCCACCCTGCAAATTGTGCGGCATGCCGTGCAGGTAATTGTCGTGATACCAGGCGTTGCGGAAAATCGTATAGGCGACGCCGCTTGCCTTGATGGCGTTTTCGCTGCCGAGATGATCCGGCGCGAAGATGACAAGCGAATCATCCGGCGCCGGCATCGAGGTATAGGCGATGTGCTTGACGCCGGCCTTGGCGGCAGCGGCGACGGCCGCCTTGTGCTGGGTGAGGCGCTTGCCGGGGGTATCAAGCGCGTCGGTGCTGATGATCAGCAGCCGGTCGACGCCGGCGAAAGCCTTCTCCAGGCCGGCCGCATCGTCGAAATCGGCCTTGCGGGTGACGACGCCCTTGTTTGCAAGCTCGGCGAGCTTTTCGGGGCTGCGCGTTGCCGCGACGATACTGCCCGGGGCGACCTTATAGGTTTCGATGAGGTAATGGATGACACGCTGGCCGAGCTGTCCGGCAGCGCCGGTTACCAGGATGGTTTCGCTCATACGTCATTTCCTTCTGCGTTTGATTGTGGTCTCAAAAAGAGACTAACACTAGAATAGGAATTGACTTCGCGGTGTAAAGGAGGCAGTTTTTCGGCTGCAAGTTACCAAAAGGGAACCACCAGATGAGCGGCGAGGTCCTCAGCCTCAAGAACAGGATGCCGGGGATGCGGCGCGAGATCGATCTCGCCGGTCTCGATTTTTCCAATTGCCCGGTCAGGGACATGATGCAGCATATCGGCGGCAAATGGTCGACGCTGCTGCTGGAAGTGCTGGCGGCTGAGCCCCGCCGCTTCGGCGAACTCAGGCGCATGCTGCCCGATATTTCGCAGCGCATGCTGACCCAGACGCTGCGCGACCTGCAGAGGGACGGTTATGTCAATCGCGAAGTTTTCCCAACCAAGCCGCCAAGCGTCGAATATTCGATGACCGATCTCGGCCGTTCGCTCTATCAGCCGCTGTCGCAGCTTCTGAACTGGGCGGAGATGAACCATGAAGCGGTTCGCGCCGCCCGCTTGCGCTTCGATTCCGACAACGCTTAGCCATCATTCCTTCGTTCGCGTAAACAGGGCTCGGAACAATTCCTCCGCTCGCTGCAAGCCTTCGTCGCTCAGAACGACCGATTTGGCCTTGCCGGCGGGATTTGCGATCAGACCTTTCTTGTACAAACGGTCCATCGTGTCCCAGTCGAAACCTTTCCAGGCCCGGTCCCCGTCATGCAGCGTCAGCCATAGCAAGGCCAGAACAGCGTCGTCGATCTTGTCTTTGTCTATGTCCATGCTGGAAATACCCCATAAAAACCGAGGATTCTGCAGCGGTGGATGTGGAAGCCGCTGCCCGAATGTCCGCATTTATAAGCGGGCATTGTCAAGGTTTCACACATCAGTTCAGATTTTGCTTTCCTGCTTACCGCGGCTTTCCGTCAGGAATAGCAGGAAGGCGAGCGCCGGGAAGCAGAAGCCGATCCAGGCCGTCATCGTCCAGCCGCCGGTTGCATAGGCCCAGCCGCCGAGCGCCGAGCCGAGCGCACCGCCGGCGAAGAAGGTGGCCATGAAGAGACCGTTCAGCCGGCTGCGGTGTTCCGGGTTCAAGCCATAAATGGCGCGTTGGCCGCAGACGAGATTGGTCGTGACGCCGAAATCGAGCGTGATCGCGGCCACTGTCAGCAGGATCAGGGCGGTGAGCGAGCCGTCGCTTGCGAAATGGCTGATCAGGAAGGACGCCATGCCGAGCAGCATGGCGATGGTCGAGGCGATCTTCGTCATGCCGCGGTCGGCAAGCCGGCCGGCGATCGGTGAGGCGATGGCGCCGGCAGCACCGGCGAGCGCAAAGAGGGCGATGCCGTTCTGCGTCAGGTCGAAGGCCGGGCTTGCGAGCAGCAGCGGCGTCGTCGTCCAGAAGAGGCTGAAGGCGCCGAACATGCCGGCCTGATAAAGCGCACGGCGCTGCAACACGCGCGAGGTCAGCGCCAGATGGGCCATGGAGGCGAGCAGCTCGCCGTAGCGCAGTTTCGTCTTCGGCCGCCGGACGGGCAGGTTGGCGCGCAGGATGATGGCAAGCACGAGCATCAGCACCGCGGTGACGTAATAGACCATGTGCCAGGAGGACGCCTCGGCGACGAAGCTTGCGAAGGGCCGCGCCAGCATGATGCCGCAGAGCAGGCCGCTCATGACATTGCCGACGACCTGGCCGCGCGTTGCATCCGGCGCCATGCTTGCGGCAAAGGGAACCAGAACCTGAACCGCGACCGATGACAGGCCGATGCAGAGCGAGGCGACGAGGAAGGCCGTGGGTGTGGAAGAGAATGCTGCGCCGATCAATGCAACGGCAGAGACGGCGATCAGCAGCAGCACCAGGCGGCGGTTCTCCGTAAGGTCGCCGAGCGGCACGATCAGAAGCAGGCCGAGGCCGTAGCCGATCTGCGTCAGCGTGACGATCAGGCCGGTGGCGGCCGGCGTGAAGCCGAGTTCGGCGCTGATCGGGCCGGCAAGCGGCTGGCCGTAATAGAGATTGGCGGCCACCAGCCCGCAGGCGGAGGCGAAAAGGAAGGTGAGCCAGGGAGATAGCGCCCGTGGAATGGCCTTATCCGGTGTGGTGGCTGAAACGCTCATCAGAAACTCCGGTATGATCGAAAAATTTAGTGGCAAATCGTCCTGCCGCTACCCGTTTTCCGCCGGGGGAAGTGCCGGGTATTTTCCGCGGGAACATCAAGTCACCAGCTTCATCGCGGCTTCGGCCGCCGCCGCCATTTGTTCACCGCTGCGTCCCGTCTTGCCGATGACGCGCATGCCCTTTGTGAGGCAGAGCAGGGCCAGTGCCACTCCCGAGACATCGAGATCCGCCGAAATCGAGCCGTCGGACTGGCCGAGGCGGATGAAGTCGGCGAGAAGCGTCTCGTCGGTCGCAAAGGCGGTGGCGACCCGCTCGGCCGCCTCTTCGTCGAAGAGCGCGAGATCGCCGACGCTGCCGACGACGAGGCAGCCCTGCCTGCCGATCTGCCCGTGCGAGGAGGAGGCAAAGAAGGTGATCAACGCATGGAGCTTGTCGCGGCCGGTCTCGACGCCGGCAAGTTTCGCGTCGAGCAGGCCGCGGCGTACGGCGCGGTAGCGATCGAAGGCGGCCAGGAAGATACCGCGCTTGTCCCCGAAGGCCTTGTAGACGCTGCCTGATGCAAGCCCCATGGCCTCGGTGAGTTCGCTGATCGAGGCGGCGTTGTAGCCGCGCTCGGAAAAGACGCGGAGGGCCGCGTCGAGGGCGGCCTCCGCGTCGAACTCCCGCGGACGACCGCGGCCCCGGGACTTGTCTTGATGGTCGAGGGTCGTTGCTGTCATGCCTGCCTAATTAGGAAATGATCATTTCCAAATCAAGTGAAATTTTGCGGCGCAGCAAGCCGGCGGTGGGGTCATAAGGCAAGAACCCAGTTTTGGCCGTTGGCCTCCGGACCGAACATCCGATGTCTCTCCTCGGAGACAAGGCGAAAGCCTGTTTTGACGTAGATGGCGCGGGCGGTTTCCAGCATGTCGTTGGTCCAGAGATGGAGCTCGCTGTAGTCCTTTTGCCTGCAAAAGCGGATGCATTCGTCGACCAGCAGCTTGCCGAGCCCGAGGCCGCGGGCTGATTTATCGACATAAAGCAGCCGCAGCTTGGCGACGCCGTCGCCGCCATTTGTGACGAGGACGGAGCCGACATTGATACCGCCGCGTTCGGCGATCCAGCAATATTCGAGCGCCGGATCGAAGTTGGCCAGGAATTTTCCGGCGACCTCGGCGACCAGTGCCTCGAAGCGCAGATCCCAGCCATATTCTTCGGTATAGAAGCGGCTCTGGCTCTGGACGATCCAGCCGATATCGCCGGCGCGGTGGGCGCGGATGATGGCAGGCGCCGGTTTTGTGGTGGGGTCGAGCAGGGCACGGATCGTGCCCATGGCACGCACCGCCGCCTCCGGTTCGCCGCTCGCCAGCGTGTCGAACCGGGCGGCGATCTGAGCATTGGCGCGCCGGCCGAGTTCCTCGAATTCCTCGTGTCCCCGGTCGGTGATCTTGATGATTTGACTGCGCAGATCGGCCGGATCGGGACTGGTTTCGATCAGCCCCTCAGCGCGGAAACGCTTGAGGATGCGGCTGAGATAGGCGGCGTCGAGATGCAGGTCGCGGACAAGTGCGGTGGCGCTGATGCCCTCGTGCGAGCCGATCTCGAAGAGGATGCGGGCATCCGTCAGCGTATAGGGCGAGTCGAGATAGGCCTTGTTCAGGAGGCCGAGGAAATTCGTATAGAAGCGGTTGAAATCGCGGGCGGTTTCGATGAGGGCGGTACCGGACATGGTGATCTCCAGATGGAGATCTCGCCACTGCTGACACGGCTCGCTCCTCACTCGCCGTCATCCTCGGCCTTGTGCCGAGGATCTGCTGCCCTATCGAACGGAGGCAGATGCTCGGGACGAGCCCGAGCATGACGGAAGGAGGGGTGGCCGACGTGCCAACAAACTGACAAAAGATCTCCGCATGAAGACATTTGTCATGCATTTAGTTGACTTAGTCAACTAAATTGTGGGTGCCATCAAGCGGCCTCTTCTGCCTCCACGTCCTCCTCGCCAAGGGCGAATTCGACCGCTGCCCGGGCATGGATCGCGGTGGTGTCGAAGCCCGGCAGCGGCAGGCGGGCGGGGTCGAGGATCAGGCAGATCTCGGTGCAGCCGAGGATGATGCTGTCGGCGCCGTTGTCGACAGCGCGGTCGATGATATCGATCAGCTTTTCGCGCGAGCTGTCGTGCACCCTGCCGGCGCAGAGTTCATTGAAGATGATGTCGTGCACGGTGGTGCGGTCGGCGGCGTCGGGCACCATGATGTCGATGCCGTGGCCCTTCATGCGCTCGGCGTAGAAGCCGTGCTCCATCGTGTAGCGGGTGGCAAGCAGCAGCGGGCGCTTACGGCCGGTGGCACGCAGCGATTTCGCCGTCTCGTCGATAATGTGGATCAGCGGCACTGAGATCCGGGCTGCGACCTCATCGGCGATCAGGTGCATGGTGTTGGTGCAGATGAGGACGCAGCCGGCGCCGGCAGCCTGAAGGCGTTCGGCAACATCGGCGAGGCGGCGGGCGGCGCCATCCCAGTTGCCGGCCTTTTGAAGGGCGACGATCTCCTCGAAATTGACCGAATGCAGAATGAGTTCGGCCGAGGCGAGGCCACCCTTGCGGGCGCGCACCATCTCGTTGACGAGGCGATAATAGACCGCCGAACTTTCGAAACTCATGCCGCCGATCAGGCCGATCGTTTCCATCTCTTCATGCTCCCATGCTTCGAGTTTCGAGAATGATGCTGCAATGCCGGCGCGAGGTGTTTGCGTTGTTTGTCCTGCGCGTCCAATATGTGCTATTATTTTGCGCGATTTGGAGTAATTGCGCAAAACTGGGGCGGAAGGTTTATTTCTCACACATGCTGGATGATCGCGACAGACGCATTCTCGATATGCTGCAAAAGGATGCGGGCATCTCCGTGACCGACCTTGCCGAGCGCGTGGCGCTTTCGGTGTCGGCCTGCTCACGGCGCATCCAGCGGCTGGAGGAAGGCGGCCATATCGCCCGGCGGATCGTGGTGCTCGATCGGGAGAAAATGGGTGTGCCGACGACGGTCTTCGCACTGGTGAAGACGGCGCACCACTCCGACGAATGGACGGAAAGCTTCCGCAGGATCATCAGCGACATTCCCGAGATCGTCGAGGCGCACCGGTTGACCGGCAATCACGATTACATCCTGAAGATCGTCCTGCCGCGCGTCGAGCATTACGACGTGATCTACAAGCAGATCGTGCGCAAACTCGAGCTCTTCGACGTCTCGGCGTCGATCTCGATGGAAGAGTTGAAACATGGAATGGCGATACCCGTGGGTTATGCCCGGTAAAAGTCATTTGAAGGGGCGTGGTAGTATGAGCGATAGCGATATTCGGAGCTTTTTTCTGCCAGGGGAAAAGCTTCTTTGGTCAGGGCGTCCTGCCCAAGGTTTTCTTTTGATATCGCGGGATTTCCTCCTTGTTCCGTTTTCGCTTCTCTGGGGCGGCTTTGCGATCTTCTGGGAAATCACTGCCATCAGCACGGAAGCGCCCGTTTTCACAAAATTATGGGGTATTCCATTCGTGCTTATGGGCCTCTACATAACGGCAGGACGCTTTTTCGTCGATGCGGCGGTGCGGGCTCGAACGGAATATGTGTTGACCGACAGACGGGTGATCATTCGGAGAAGCGGGCTCTTTCGACATTTGTCCACCAATCAGCTCGAACTCCTACCGTCGATCAGTCTTGAAGAAGGCAGCCGAGGCAGGGGCACGATCAAGTTCGGCGTGCCATCCAACAGAAGGATGAGCGGCTGGACACCCGGTCTCGCCAACGAACCCCAGCTTCTGGGGATTGACAATGCGCGACAGGTTTACAGCCTCCTGGAAAAAGCAAGATCGGAATGCCGGAGCCTATAATCCTCAGCGCCATCGATAACAATTAATTTGTCTCGATACGGAACGTTTTTCGATATATTATGTTCACCTTTGGTTCAGGAGGAAGGGAGGATATTCCTCCTCTTGGAGGAAGAGGAGAACAATCATGAGAAAGCTGGCAATCGTCACGTTAGGCTTGATCATGGGTGCCCCCGGTGTCACGCCGGCTCAGGCGTTTCCGGCTATCAACCCACCCAGGTTCGAAGCACAGCAGCAGATAGAGCAAGTGCAATGGCGTGGCCATGGCGGTCATTGGGGTGGCGGTTATCACGGAGGCGGGTATTACGGCCATCATCACAATGGATCAGGCTGGGGCTGGGCCCTGGGCGGTCTAGCCGTCGGCACCATCATCGGTGGCGCACTGGCGCAGCCCTATTACGGTTCGTATTACGGGTCGCCTTACGGCTATTATGGCTCGCCCTACGGCTACTACCGCAGGCCTTACGGTTATTACGGCGGCTACTATGGGAGGCCCTATCGGGCGTATGCGTCGTCCGCCTATTATGGAGGAGGCGGCAGCCACGAGAGCTGGTGCTATGCCCGTTATCGTTCGTACAGGGCGTTCGACAATAGCTTCCAGCCCTATCATGGGCCCCGTCGTCAGTGCGTTGGCCCCTATTGATTTGCGCTGACGCATCTGCGTTATGAACTGGTCCTAAGGCCGTCCAACGTCTTGCAAGCCGTTGGACGGCCTTTTTCGGCTGCGATCGGCGCAGGGGAGACATGCCAAAACGGCGGTTGCAACCTTCGCGGCGAAGGCCACATTGGCTCTCAGCAAAATGGCGCAGAAGAGGCAGGTCATGAGCGATCATCATGTCGTCGTTGTCGGCGGCGGTTTCGGCGGGCTTCAGCTCGTCAACGGGTTGAAGGGCGCAGGGGCGAGGATCACGCTCGTCGACCGGCGCAACCATCATCTCTTCCAGCCGCTGCTCTATCAGGTGGCGACGACCATTCTCTCCACCTCGGAAATTGCCTGGCCAATCCGCCGCCTCTATGCCGATCGGCCCGACGTGACGGTGCTGCTCGGCGAAGTCACCGATGTCGACAGTGGCGCGAAGACGGTTTCGTTACGCAGCGGCATGACTCTCAGTTACGACACGCTGGTGCTGGCGACCGGGGCGACGCATGCCTATTTCGGCCATGACGAATGGGAGCCGGTGGCGCCGGGCCTGAAGACGCTGGAGGACGCGACGACGATCCGCCGGCGCGTACTGCTCGCCTTCGAGAAGGCGGAGCTGGAGAGCGATCCCGCCGTGCGCGACGCGCTGCTCACCTTCACCATCGTCGGCGCCGGGCCAACCGGCGTCGAGCTTGCCGGCATCATCGCCGAGCTCGCGCATTTCACCCTGCCCAAGGAATTCCGTAACATCGACACACGCAAGACCCGCGTCGTGCTGGCCGAGGCCGGCCCGCGCGTGCTGCCGACCTTCGCCGAGGAGCTCTCGGCCTATGCGCAGAAGGCGCTGGAGAAGCTCGGCGTCGAGGTGCTTCTCGGCAAGCCGGTAACGGAGTGCGGCGCCGACGGCGTGCGGATCGGCGAGAGCTTCATCCCGAGCCGCACCATCGTCTGGGCGGCCGGCGTCACAGCTTCGCCGGCAGCTCGCTGGCTCGGCGTGCCGGCCGACCGGGCAGGGCGCGTCGTCGTCGAAAAGGATCTGAGAGCGCCTGATCTGCCTGATGTTTTCGTCATCGGCGATACCGCCTCGGTCCTGCGCGAGGACGGCAAGCCGGTGCCGGGCATCGCGCCCGCCGCCAAGCAGCAGGGCGGCTACGTTGCCAAGGTCATCCGCGCGCGACTCTCGGGAAAACCGGCGCCGGCTCCCTTCCGCTACCGGCACCAGGGGAGCTTGGCGACGATCGGCCAGAGTGCGGCGATCATCGATTTCGGCCGGATCAAGCTGAAAGGCTGGATCGCCTGGTGGATCTGGGGCATTGCCCATATCTACTTCCTGATCGGTACCCGCTCGCGCTTCTCCGTCGCCTGGAGCTGGCTGTGGATCTACTTGAGCGGCCAGCACAGCGCGCGGCTGATCACCCAGCGGGAGACGATGCGGGAGGAGGGGTAGGCTCTCTTTGGGTCACGTTGGAGGGTGGCGGGAGAGTGGGTGCCATGTGACCCCCCTCTGCCCTGCCGGGCATCTCCCCCACAAGGGGAGAGATCGGCAAGGTGTTGGATCATCGGTCCCTTTCTGCCGTATCGAAATAACGACGCGGCAGTTGGTTGGGGAAACCATCGCGCCCGTCCAATCTCCCCACCTGTGGGGGAGATGCCCGGCAGGGCAGAGGGGGGCGCCACACGGCGCCACGGCGGAAGAATCCAGCTATGCGCGCCCGCGCCGTAAATGCGATAGCATCAACCTTGACACATCTCCTCACCCGCCCTTAGCATCCCGCCCGCGTCTCCCCATCACCCGGGATACCGCATCCAGCCGCATCAACGGATAGAGGTTCCAATGCGCCGATTCACTTCTCACGAAAATCACATCCGAATTTCTGAGAAGTTGGTGGTTCATGCGAACTTTGAATCTGGGCATCCTCGCTCATGTGGATGCAGGCAAGACTAGCCTTACCGAAAGACTGCTTTTTAACGCCGGCGTCATCGACAAGCTCGGCAGCGTCGATACCGGCAATACGCAGACGGACAATCTCGACCTCGAGCGGCAACGCGGCATCACGATCAGGGCCGCGGTCGTGTCGTTTGCGATCGGCGACAGGGTCGTCAATCTGATCGACACGCCCGGCCACCCGGATTTCATCGCTGAGGTCGAGCGGGTGCTGGGATTGCTGGATGCGGCGGTCGTCGTCGTCTCGGCGGTCGAAGGCGTGCAGGCGCAGACGCGCGTGCTGGTGCGGGCGCTACGGCGGCTCGGCGTTCCCTTCGTCTTCTTCGTCAACAAGGTCGATCGCCTCGGCGCGCGGTATGGGGAGGTGATGGAGGCGCTTGCCGCGCAGCTCGCCGTCCGGCCGATCGCCATGTCTTCGGTCATCGATGCCGGCGGCAAGCTTGCCCGGGTGGAGGCGCTGGACTCAGGGAGCGAGCCGCTTTTTTCGGCGCTCTGCGAGGCGCTCGGGGAAAACGACGAGGCGCTGCTCGACGACTATGTGCTCGCCCCGGAACGCCTGACGCGGGAAAGGCTCAGCCGCGCTCTGGCCGATCAGGCGGCGCGCGGCCTAGTGCATCCCGTCTTCGCCGGCGCGGCCATGACCGGCGCCGGCGTGCCTGCGCTCGCCTCGGCCATTGCGGCGATCTTGCCCGAGCGGCACACCGATCCGGACGGACCGGTCGCCGGCAAGATCTTCAAGATCGAGCGCGGCTGGGGCGGCGAGAAGCTGTGTTATCTGTATCTGACATCCGGCACGGTGCGGCTGCGGCAATATCTCGATCTGCCGAAAGGCCCGGAAAGAGTAACCGCAATCCAGCTCTTCGGGAGCGGGCGCAGTCATGCCGCCGAGAGCTTTGGCGCCGGGCAGATCGCGCGCGTCAGCGGACTTGCCGGCGTCCGGATTGGCGATGCGGTGGGCGGCGATCCGGGCGCGGCGGGAAGGGCTCACTTCGCGCCGCCGACGCTCGAAACCCGCGTCCTCGCGCGGCGGCCTTCGGACAAGGCGGCGCTGTGGCTAGCGTTGAGCCAGATGGCCGAACAGGATCCCCTGATCAACCTGCACCGCAACGAAGAGACCGACGAGGTCTTCGTCTCGCTCTATGGCGAGGTGCAGAAAGAGGTGATCCAAGCGACGCTGCTGACGGATTTCGGCCTCGATGCGAGCTTCGAGGAAAGCACGGTCATCCTGGCCGAGAGGCCGGCGGCAACCGGAACCGGCCTGCAGATCCTCTTCAGGGAGCCCAATCCGTTTCTCGCCACCGTCGGCCTGCGGGTCGAACCGCGTCCTGCCGGGACGGGCAACAGCTTTGCGCTCGAAGTGGATGTCGGCCAGATGCCGGTCGCCTTCTACCGGGCGGTCGAGGAAACCGTGTTCGAAACGCTGAAGCAGGGCGTCTTCGGCTGGCAGGTCATCGATTGCCATGTGGCGATGACGGCGGCGCGCCATAGTTCACCGGCCAGCACCGCCGCCGATTTCCGGCAACTGACCCCCTGGGTGCTGGCATCGGCGCTCTCGGCCGCGCAAACGGTCGTCTGCGAGCCTTTCGACCGCTTTCACCTGGAAGCGCCTGTCGAGAGCCTGAGCAGCGTGCTGACTCTGCTGGCGAAATCCGCTGCGGCGACGACGGATTCCGTGATCGCCGATGGTGTGGCGCGGCTCGAAGGCACTCTGGCGTCTCAGATGGTTCGAAGCGTCCAGCAGCAATTGCCCGGTCTGACGAGCGGGGCAGGGACGATGGAAACGGCTTTCGATCACTATGCCCCGATATCGGGGCCACCGCGCCGGCGTTCGCGTTCGGGGCCTGATCCGTTCAACCCGGTGGAATATCTGTTGCGGCTGCAGTCCACGAGAGCCTCATGCTGAGGTGCGCAGGCCGAAGGCCGGAGCCTCGAAGCAGGGGGCGGGCGCTCTGAAGTGGCGGCAGAAGCGGCGTTGGCGGATGATGCTTCGAGGCGATCCTTTGGATCGCACCTCAGCATGAGGGCCGGTGGAGTATGCCGTTATCAAAAAAGGCGGCCCCCGAGGGAGCCGCCTCTCATTCATCAAGCCGCCAGTGAGGCAATATCGATGACGAAGCGGTAGCGGACGTCGCTCCTGACGACGCGCTCGTAGGCTTCGTTGATATTCTGGATATCGATCTTCTCGATTTCCGAGACGATGTTGTGCTTGCCGCAGAAGTCGAGCATTTCCTGGGTTTCCTTGATCGAGCCGATCATCGAGCCCGCAAGGCTCTTGCGCCCGCCGATAACCGAGAAGGCGTGGACCGGTACCGGATGCTCGGGAACGCCGACCAGAACCATTGTGCCGTCGGACTTCAACAGGTTGAGATAGGCGTTCCAGTCGATTGCCGTGCCGACCGTGTTGATGATGAGGTCGAAGCTGCCGGCGAGCTTGGTGAAGGTCTCGGCGTCGCTCGTGGCATAATAGTCCTTGGCGCCGAGCTTGAGGCCGTCTTCCTTCTTCGACAGCGATTGGGAGAGGACGGTGATGTCGGCACCCATGGCGGCACCGATCTTCACGCCCATATGGCCGAGACCGCCCATGCCAACGATCGCGACCTTTTTGCCTGGACCGGCTTTCCAATGCGCGAGCGGCGAGTAAAGCGTGATACCGGCGCAAAGCAGAGGGGCGCCGGCATCGAGCGGGATATTGTCGGGGAAGCGCAGCACATAGCCTTCCTTGACGACGATCGAGTCGGAGTAACCGCCGAAGGTCGGGGTCGTGCCATCGGCTTCGTAACCGTTATAGGTCGGGACGAGGCCCGGCAGGTAGTGTTCGTAATCCAGATCACGCGCGGCGCAGCCGACGCAGGAATCGACGAAGCAACCTACGCCGACGCGGTCACCGACCTTAAATTGCGTGACCTTGGAGCCGACGGCGGAAACGACGCCGGCAACCTCGTGGCCCGGTACCATCGGGAATATGGAATTCCCCCATTCGTTGCGGGCCTGGTGAATGTCGGAATGGCAGACACCGCAATATTGAACCGCGATGACGACGTCGTCGTCGTTGGGTTCGCGGCGTTCGAAGGTGAAAGGGGTCAGCGGCTTGGAAGCGTCGGTGGCGGCATAGCCTCTTGCAATAGGCATGGGAACCTTCCTTTTCGTTCTTGGGAGTGGGGTTGAGCGGGATGGCGGACTATTGCCCGGAACGGCGGGAGAGGGTTAGAGCGATCCTCTCAGCTTTTTGCACGATCCTGCAAAAGTGAGGCGCCTATATGTTTGCGAAACGGCTAAGGCACTCTAGATAGGAGCGGTATCGACGGCGTCGGACAATCGACAGAAAGAGTTGCCGCATGACCTTGCCCTTCAGCCCCTATCAGGAAATCGTCGACATCGCGATGCGCTTTGCGCCCGCCGACGGTGAGTTCTCGACTGCCATCGGCAATCTTCATGTCAGCCGCCGGTCCAAGCCGAGTGATCCCTTGCACAGCAGCTACCGGCCCTGTTTCGCCTTCGTGCTGCAGGGAGCCAAAAGCCTGCAGCTCGGCACGGAGCAGATCAGCTACGGCACTGGCGATTATCTCCTTACCTCGCTCGACCTGCCGGTCGCCTGGCGGGTCACGGAGGCGAGCCCGGAGGTTCCGCATCTCTGTCTCGGGCTGGCAATCGATTCCGAGAAGCTCTTGGAGTTGCTCAGCCGCATCGACGTTCCGCGCCCCGCCGCTCATACCGACGGGCAGCGCGGGATGGTGGTGAATGTCGCACCGCCCGAGCTTATGGATGCCGCCGTCCGCCTGCTGCGTTTGCTCGATCGTCCAGGCGATATTCCCGCCATGGCGCCGCTGATCGAGCAGGAAATCCTTTACCGGGTGCTGACCGGACCGCACGGCGCCCGGCTGATCAACATCGCCACGGCAGACAGCCACAGCAACAGGATCGCCCGTGCGGTCGCCTGGCTGAAGGAGAATTTCGCGCGGCCGCTGCGTATCGAAGACCTTGCCGAGCGCGTCAACATGAGCGTGTCGTCCTTCCATCACCATTTCAAGTCGGTGACGGCGATGACGCCGGTCCAGTATCAGAAGCAGCTTCGCCTGCACGAGGCGCGCCGGCTGATGCTCGTCGAGCGGCTCGATGCCGGTACGGCCGGCCACCGCGTCGGTTATCAGAGCCCGTCGCAATTCAGCCGCGAATATAGCCGTCTCTACGGCGCGTCGCCGGCCCGCGATGTCGACAGCGTGCGCGAGATCATCGCGGCGGAGTAGCGCTGAGGACGGCAGCCATTAAAGGATGTTTGACGTTTCCCGGCTAGGCTGGCGCCATCCATCAAGCAGGCACCGCCGTCCGCATGACGCAAGCACCGTTACTTTCCATCGTCGCGCCTTGTCACAACGAGGAAGAAGGCCTGCGCGAATTTTGCCGGCGGGCCGCCGCTGCCGCGCAGAGTGTTGCCGGCGACGCCTTCGAACTCATTCTCGTCGACGACGGCTCGTCCGACCGCACCTGGGAGATCATTTCGGATCTGGCGGCGGATGTGCCGCAGGTGCTCGGTGTTCGTCTCTTACGCAATCACGGTCACCAGCTGGCATCGACGGCGGGTCTTTCCGTGTCGCGGGGCGAGCGCGTGCTCCTGATCGACGCCGATCTTCAGGATCCGCCTGAGCTGCTTTTGATGATGATGCCGATCCTCGAGCGTGGTGCCGACGTCGTTTACGGTCAACGCACGCGCCGCGAGGGCGAAACCTGGTTCAAGCTCGCCTCCGCTTCGCTTTTCTATCGCACGCTGTCAAAGCTCGCCTCCGTGACCATCCCTCGCGATACTGGTGATTTCCGGCTGATGCGCCGGCGCGTCGTCGATATCCTGCTGGCAATGCCGGAGCGCGATCGCTTTATCCGCGGCATGGTCAGCTGGATCGGCGGCAGGCAGGTGGCTCTCCCCTACGAGCGTGACGCCCGTTTTGCCGGCACGACGAAATACCCGCTGCGCAAGATGATCAATTTTGCGCTCGATGCGATCACCAGTTTTTCGACGACGCCGCTGCGTATGGCAACATGGCTTGGCATGATCAGCGCCAGTGTCGCGGTGGCGTTGCTCGTCTATACCTTCGTTCGCTGGCTGGAAGGCGAAACGGTCACCGGCTGGTCGTCGATCATGGCCGCGGTCAGCGCCTTCAGCGCCATCCAGCTGATCTGCATCGGCATCATCGGCGAGTATCTTGGTCGTCTCGTGCAAGAGAGCAAGAAACGGCCGATGTTCATGATCGAGACGCTCCTGCGCGGCAGAGAACACGCCGAGTTGTCGACAGTTTTTCCGGAGATGAGCGCCAGCGACAAGCGCACTGCGCTGAATGCGGCCTTTGCATCCGGTGAGCCGCGGTCGCAAAAGAGCAGCCGGATCGGGTAATGGACCATATCGTCACGCCTGCTGCGGTCGCAGCCGAGTCCGAGGAAACGATCGCCAGACAGGATTCCACCGTTGCGATCGCCGCTTTCGTCGGGCTTGCCGCGGCCTTGGTCATGCTGTTTCCCTTTCCGCCGGTTCTCGATTACGCCAATCACTACGCCCGGATCTGGCTCCTTTCGGGCGGGATCGGCGAGCAGCCGTTTCCGCAAATCTATGCGATCGACTGGAGCCGCACCTTCACCAATGTCGGGATCGACATTCTCGGCACTTGGTTAGGGCCGCTTGTCGGCCCTGACAGGTTGGCGCGGACGTTGCTTTTCCTGGCGATCGTGCTGCCGCCGCTCGGCGCGGTCGGCTTGCACCGCGCGCTTTTCGGCGGCCGGCACCACTGGCAGACCGCCATACTGTCGCTTGGCTGGTGCGCCACCATGATCGGCGGCTTCATCAATTTCCAGATCGGCCTTGGCATGGCGCTCGCCTTCGCCTGCGTCGACCTCCGACTGCAAGGCCGAAATCCCGCCCTGCTCTTTGCCTGGCGTCTTGCCGCCGCGCTGCTGCTGACGGTGATGCACATCTTCTCGCTCGGCTTCTATATGGCGATTGTCTGCGGCCTCGAATTTTCCTGGCGCTTCGATATAGTGCGATCAAGGGCGGGTCTGCTCAGGCTTGCCCGCCGGTTGGCGCTAGCGCTTGGCGCCTGCGCGCTGCCGCCGGCCGTACTTTATCTGCGGACGCCAGCTTTGCCCGGCGGCGGTGGTGACGGCCTTGCCCTTGCCTGGAACGACGGCATCGTTCTGATCGTCATGAATTTGCTCTCCGCCATCGTGACCTATATCCCGCTCGTGGATGTCGTGCTGTTTCTGCCATTGATCCTCATCTGCACGCGTGCCGCACGCGCCGGTGATATCCGCATTCATGCTGGGCTTGCCGTCGCCGCCTGCGGCCTGCTGCTGCTCTCCTGTGTTTCGCCCCGCCACATGCTCGGCACCGGATGGATCAGTTGGCGCTTTCCGATCATGACGGCGCTCGTCGCCATGGCGATGGTGTGTCCCTTCGCCAATCTCACGCGCCGGCAGGCGGTGTTGCTTGCGCTCGTCATCAATCTCGCCGTCTTCGGCCGTACCGGCTGGATCGGCTGGAACTGGTGGCTGGCACAGAAGGACGTCGCTGCTGTCGAGACTGTGCTGAAAAAGGTGCCGGCCGGTGCCGCCGTTTTGCCTCTGGAGCACGATGCCGAGACGACGATCAGCTTTGCCTACTCCAGCCGGTATTTTTTCATGAAGGAGGAAACTTTCTGGCACCTGCCGACGCTTGCCGTGCCCTTCGCGCATGCTTTCGTGCCGACGATCTTCACCGCAAAAGGCAAGCAGCCGCTATCGGTTCTGTCACCGTGGTCTGAAATCGCCGTTCCCGAGGGCAATCTGCTGTCAATCGGCGTGCTTTCATGCCCGGCAATGATGCAGGAGTACAAGGGCTTCACGCCCTATCTGTCGGACTGGCGCAACCGTTTCGATTTCATCCTTGTCGCCAATGCCGATCTCTCCGACCGCACCGTCGGCACCTTCATGCCGGCCGGCTTGAGGCTGGTCGAGGATGCCGGTTTCGCGAAGCTCTATGCGATCGACAAGGCGACGCCGGCAGAGCCCCTGGTGCCCCCCGCCGCTTGCGCTGCGGCGTCATAGATTGTGGCTCTTCATGGAGGATTGCCTGTGAATCGGGCATATGATGGCGGCCGCCATCCGGTTCGGTTATCCGCTGGTCAGCCGGGAAATTTCAGCGCCTTGTCATTGCGGCATTTGGCGAGCGCAAGCTGGCGGAAGGAGAGAATTTTGGTGATGCGCTCCTTCCCATCCGTCTCCACACTCATGCAGGCGCAGGCATAGCCGTAATTGCCGTTGGTTTTGACGTAATCGTGCTCGGAGATGTCGGGGATGAGCTCCATGCCGTCCACCGCGTCGGCATCCTCGCCCTGGGTCATGATCGTCCAGGTGTTTTCCGCATCCTCCAGCCACCAGTTGGCGGGGGTCGGGTTCTCGATCCAGCCGCAGCGGGTCTCGGCGGCCTGCGCATTCGCCGCGGCGGCAAGGGCTGCGGTCATCACCGCTACGGCGATCTTGTCTTTCATCGGTTTCCCCCAGCAGTAAATATCAATTGTTGATCGCGGTGATCGCCCAATGGCTTGTCTCGCAGGCGTCGTCCTCGCAGACCGCGCCCATCCAGACGGCGCCGCCGGCGAGCATAACGCCGTCGCTGTTGACGAAGAGATCGCCATATTGCTGACGCCCGACGGCGCGGCGGGTCTCCGGCGTCACCAGATCGTCGAAATTGTCGACGAAATCTTCGGCATTCTCCACATCATAAGTCTCGCCATTGGCCTTGACGGTCAGCGGATAGTCGGCGAGCCCTGCGATGGCCTCGGCATCGCCCGCGCGCATCGCCTGCACGAGCTGACGCAGGGGCCGGTCGAAACCCGCGGCATCGCCATGCAGCTCCTCGATCTTGTTATAGACGTCGTTTTCCGACTGCGCGAAGGCGCCGGCGGCGACGAGGAGCGTTGCTCCGAGCAGGAGAAAGGCAGGCAGGCGCGACATGAAAGGCTCCCGGCAAATGGCGTGGCGTGACATTATGCAATCGTCCGGAGCGCGCCTATCCAATTCTGGTGTCTCACCGAGGTTTCCCGTATAAAAAATCTGTCGCGGCCTTCTTGACGGCCTGACCGGTTTATCGCATAAACCTCACGAACCGTACCGTACGGTACTTATCTGGGAGCCATGACCGTGTCCGTCGATACCGCAGAGCCGAGCGAATTCTCGCCGCGCCAGAACGCCGTTCTGGAGCAGGCGCTGCGGTTGCTCGTCGACGGCGGCGAGAAGGCGCTGACGACCTCGGGGGTGGCGCGCGCCGCCAACTGCTCGAAGGAAAGTCTCTATAAGTGGTTCGGCGACCGCGACGGGTTGCTGTCGGCGATGATCGCCTATCAGGCGAGCAAGGTGCGCACCTTCGAGCGCAACGGCGAGCGGTTGACGGCGGCGAGCCTGCACGACCATGTCGTCATCTTCGCGCGCGACCTTCTCGAAGTGCTCGCCGGCGACGTCTCGCTGGCACTGAACCGGCTGGCGATCGGCCAAATCAACAAGACGGAGGCGAACCGCGACGGCTCGAAGCTCGGCAAGCTCTTGCTCGAACGCGGCCGTCGCCAGATCGACCGGCGCGCCATGGCGCTGATCGACGCCGGAAAGAGGGCAGGGCTGCTGCGCTTTTCGGATGCGGACGAAGCCTATCATACGCTTTACGGCCTTGTCGTTTCCGACCTGCATGTGCGCATGCTGCTCGGCGAACCCGGCCTCAAGGATACCGCGCGCCAGGCGGAGAGGGCGGTGACCGCCTTCCTCCGGCTCTACGGCACGGACAAGGTTCTGGCGGAGATGCCGGTTCTCGGCTGATCCGCTTTCATAACAGTCAACACGACAAGCAAAGGGAAGGAACTTCAAATGCGCGTCTATTACGATCGTGATGCCGATCTCAACCTCATCAAGGCCAAGAAGGTCGCCGTCATCGGCTACGGTTCGCAGGGCCGTGCCCATGCGCTGAACCTCAAGGACAGCGGCGCCCAGAACCTCGTCATCGCGCTGAAGGCCGGTTCGCCCACAGTCAAGAAGGCCGAAGCCGACGGCTTCAAGGTCATGACGGTTGCCGAAGCCGCCGGCTGGGCCGATCTGATGATGATGGCGACCCCGGACGAACTGCAGGCCGATATCTACAAGGCCGACATCGCTCCGAACATCCGCGACGGCGCTGCGATCGCCTTCGCCCACGGCCTCAACGTCCATTTCGGCCTGATCGAGCCGAAGGCTTCGGTCGACGTCGTCATGATCGCGCCGAAGGGCCCGGGCCACACGGTTCGCGGCGAATACCAGAAAGGCGGCGGCGTTCCCTGCCTCGTTGCCGTTCACCAGAACGCTTCCGGCAATGCGCTTGAACTCGCTCTCTCCTACGCCTGCGGCGTCGGCGGCGGCCGTTCGGGCATCATCGAAACCAACTTCCGCGAAGAGTGCGAAACCGACCTCTTCGGCGAACAGGTCGTTCTCTGCGGCGGTCTCGTCGAGCTCATCCGCGCCGGTTTCGAAACGCTCACCGAAGCCGGCTACGCGCCTGAGATGGCCTATTTCGAGTGCCTGCACGAAGTGAAGCTGATCGTCGACCTGATCTATGAAGGCGGTATCGCCAACATGAACTACTCGATCTCCAACACGGCCGAGTGGGGCGAATACGTCACGGGTCCGCGCATCATCACCGAAGAAACCAAGGCCGAAATGAAGCGCGTCCTCAAGGACATCCAGACCGGCAAGTTCACCTCCGAGTGGATGCAGGAATACCGCTCGGGCGCTGCCCGCTTCAAGGGCATCCGCCGCAACAACGACAGCCACCAGATCGAGGAAGTCGGCGCGAAGCTCCGCGGCATGATGCCCTGGATCGGCAAGAACAAGCTGGTCGACAAGAGCGTGAACTAAGCGGTTCCGATAAAATAAAGCGGAAGGCCGGAGTGAAAGCTCCGGCCTTTTTTGCTACTGCCGAGCCCGTTGGAAATGACGCTCCTATTGGGTTTGACATGTTTGAAGCAATCATGCGGTTGGCAAAGCGGGACCTGGCAGATAGCCTTGCAATCCTCTATCCCGCATTCCAGGAATATCCCTTCCCATCTTCGCTGGACGCTTCGCCATTGCGCGACGCGGAAAAAATTCTCACCGCACTCAAATCGGCACCTCTACGGGAGTTAGATGCGGCAGAGTTGGGTAACTACGCGGCAAGTGCGATAACGACAGTCGGTTCGACTGACGATTTCAGGCACTTCCTGCCGCGCATCCTCCACTGTGCCGTCCTCAACGCTTCCGCGTACGGCTTCGAGCCTCCGATCATCGCTTCCAAGCTTTTATTGTGCGACTGGCGGCAATGGCCGGTAGCCAAACAGACAGCGGTTGCAAAATTTTTTCTATTCAGCCTGGGCCTATAAGAGGCTGCAGGATCCCGATTTCGATGTGTCGGCTTGGGGTTGGATCATGGCGATGGTGCGGCTCGATCTTCAGTTCGAGGCATGCCTTGATCTGTGGTTGAAGCAGCCGACGCCGGCTGCTTTGGTTCAACTTGCCGGCGTCGACATCAAAGGTCTCTACAGGGGCAGCGGCTTTTGGCAGGATGTTGCGCCTGGGAAGCGTCAGTTCGTCCTTGAATGGCTCAAAAGCGATGTCATCGAAAATGCGTTCATCGGACTGATTGATGCGATACCGCCACAACGGCATTGGATTGTCGATCGGCTGCTCGATGAAATCAGGGAATTGCGACGTCTGCCTTCTCGCGCTGGAGTGCACGAATAACAGCAAAGGCCGGCGCGTTTTGCCGTGCGCCGGTATTCATTATCGTTTTGCGCTCACGGTCAGCCAGCGGGTCGGCTTGCCGTCATAACCGCTGCCGCCATGTTCCGCGATGGCGATGCTGCACCAGCCGACTTTGGTCAAAAGCTCCGACAGCCATTGTGCGGAGGGATAGTTGTAGTAACGCCCGAGGCCGTCATAGCCTTCCGCAGTTCCGGCCTTGAAACTTGCATGGACGATGCCGCCGATTTTCAGGGCGCGCCTGATGCGGACGAAAACCTCAGGCAGCTCAGGCCTCGGGACATGGAGAAGGCTCGCATGCGCCCAGACGCCGTCGAAGGCGCTGTCGGCGTCGAGCTGTTGGAACAGCATGACCCCGACCGGCCTGCCGATCAGCGCTTCCGCCTGTCTTGCAAGCTCGGCGGAGCCGTCCGTCGGCGTCACGTCGAAACCTTGTGTCAGCATATAGGCACTATCCTGCCCGCCGCCGCAGCCGAGTTCAAGGATTGCGCCCCCGGGGGCGATCGCGGCGAGGAAGGCATCGAGCTGCTGCTTCGGCAGGCTGCGTGCACGATTGGCGTATATCTCGGCGTTTTCCTTGTAAAAGGCGGAGGTACCGTCACTGGGCATGCGGGCCGGCCGAGCGTCGGTTGGATTGAAGGTGTCTGTCGGAAAGCCGGTCGGCACCGATGATGTCGATCACGAGGATGCCGTCCGGTATTTCGCGGTAGAAGGCGACATGACGCATGTGGAGGAGGCGGCGAAGCCCGGCGCCGAGCTCGTCGCACTTGTCTCCCATGGAGGGTACGCGTGAAAGCAGCACGAAAATTCTGTCCCAGTCGAGAAGATAGGCATCCGCCTGTGCCTCGCCGAAATGCAGGCTGGCATATTCGTCGATGCCCGACAGCACGGCGTCCGCGGTTCGGGTCAGCCTATAGGTTGATGTCACGCAGTTTCGCCTTCGTTTCCAACAGGATGTCGGCAATGCGCCGGTCACTGACGCCGCTCTCCTCAGCCAGCCTCAGAATCTCACGTATTTCGTCGTCATCCAGCTTGCGATGGTCCTGGTCCTTCACGATGAGTTCCGTCAGATATGTGCTGGCGCTGCTGTATCTGCCGCTTGCGACGCGGCGCGCGACGTAATCTGCCAGATTATCCGGAAGCGAGATCGTCATTTTCGCCATTGATTTAATACCGCCCGCACGTGCCGGTATTCGGCCATCCCAAGGGCCGAACTACCATTCCCCACACTGTGATAGAAGCGTTGCGCGCCGCCGTCGAGCACCTGGGTCACATCAGGGCCGGTCTTTTTATCGATGTCGATGACGCGCTCGAGATCCTTGAAACGGGCGTCGCAAGTCAGGGTATTCACCAGCTCGATGGCTTTGGGCGAGGCCGAGAGCGGCGCCCACCCTATCGGTGCCGCCGCCGCCGTCCGCGTGGAAGATCTGGAGTTCAGGCGGGGATGAGGCGCGTCCAGCCGTGCTCATCGTTGGTTACGCCCTTCTGCAGACCGACGAGCTGCTGGCGCAATTCGCTGGTCAGCTTGCCGGTCTGCCCGTCTCCGACCAGAAACTCGCCGCCGGCATGCCGAACCAGGCCGATGCCTGCGAGCACCGCGGCGGTGCCGCAAGCGAAGGCTTCGACGAGCCTGCCGCTGGCGGCATCCTCCTGCCATTCCGCGAAGGAGTAGGGACGCTGCTCCACGCGCAAGCCCTTTTCCTCAGCGAGCACGATGACGGAGGCCCGGGTGATGCCCGGTAGGATCGTGCCGCCAAGCGGTGGGGTCACGATCGATCCATCGTTCATCACGAAGAAGACGTTCATGCCGCCGAGTTCTTCGACCCAGCGATGCTCCGCCGCATCCAGGAAGACGACCTGATCGCAACCCTTCTTCGAGGCCTCGGCTTGCGCCACGAGGCTGGCTGCGTAGTTTCCGCCGCATTTTGCAGCGCCGGTGCCGCCGCTGGCCGCACGGGTATATTCGGTCTCGACCCAAAGGGAGACGGCCTTCGCTCCGCCCTTGAAGTAGGCGCCGACCGGAGAGGCGATGATGCAGAAGATATATTCCTGCGCCGGACGAACGCCGAGAAACGCCTCGTTGGCGAACATGAAGGGCCGGAGGTAAAGGCTGGCGTCGCCCGAGGGTATCCAGTTCTTATCGACTCGGACCAGCGCTTCGACGGACTTCAGGAAAAGTTCTTCCGGTACCTCAGGCATTGCCATGCGAGCTGCCGACTGAGCGAAGCGCCGGGCGTTTTCTTCCGGCCGGAAGAGCAGGATGCGGCCGTCGTCGGCCTTGTAGGCCTTCATGCCTTCGAAGATTTCCTGGGCGTAGTGCAGCACGGCGCTTGCCGGATCGAGTTCCAGGGCGCGGCGCGGCGTCACCTTCGCATCGTGCCAGCCCTTGTCGGCGGTCCAGCGCGCCAGCACCATATGATCGGTGAAGATCTTGCCGAAGCCGGGTGTTTCCAGTGCCTTGATGCGATCGGCGTCGGGGACGGGAGACTTGTGGAATTCGATTGTGATTTCAGGAGAGGTCGACGTCGCGGTCATGCTGGCACCTTGATAGTCCATTGAATAATGGGCGGCACACTACTGCCCTTGGGCCGGTTTTGGAAAGGTCTGAATCGGCCGGTTTCGGCTTTTGATCAGAGGAATAGTCGCTCGAAGCGGCAAATTTTCACGCTGCGGGCAGGCCATCTGCGTGAAGCCTCCAACATGCGCCAATTGGACCGGGCTCTCGAATGCCGGATCTTCAAACTTTGTCTCAGTGACAGGAAAATAGGTCAGTATTATTGACATAATTTCCACCGCATGGTTTGTCGGCGGTATAGAAAATACGAGGAAACCTCCATGCTGAACTGGGACACCATGTTTGCGTCGCGCTCGTCGCGCATGCGCGCATCCGAAATCCGAGAGCTCCTGAAGCTTCTCGACCAGCCGGACATTATTTCCTTTGCCGGCGGCATTCCTGATCCGGCGCTGTTTCCGGCCGAAGAATTCCAGCAGGCCTATGCCGATATCTTCTCGGGCGCCGCGGTCAATTCGGCGCTGCAATATTCGCTCAGCGAAGGTTACAAGCCGTTGCGCGAATGGCTGGCCGGGCAGATGGGTGCGCTCGGCATTCCCTGCGATCTCGACAATGTCTTCATCGTCTCCGGCTCGCAGCAGGGGCTCGATTATCTCGGCAAGCTCTTCCTGTCGCCCAATGATACCGCGCTCGTGACCTGGCCGACCTATCTCGGCGCGCTGCAGGCCTTCAACGCCTATGAGCCGGCCTACGACCAGTTGACCCCGAGCGGCAACCGGACGCCGGAGTCCTATCGCATTGCCGCGGCCGCTGCCGGCGGCAAAGTGAAGTTCGGCTATCTCTCCCCCGACTTCTCCAATCCCACCGGCGAAACCGTCGATCTAGCCGGCCGCAAAAAGGTGTTGGCACTCGCCGAAGAGCTCGACATCGCCGTCATCGAGGATGCGGCCTACCAGTCGCTGCGTTACGACGGTGATCCCATCCCGCCGATCCTGGCGCTCGAAATCGCCGAGAAGGGCCATATCAACAATACGCGCACGATCTATTGCGGCAGCTTTTCCAAGACGCTGGCCCCCGGCCTTCGCGTCGGCTTCATCGTCGCCAACGCGCCCGTCATCCGCAAGCTGGTGCTGATGAAGCAGGCGGCCGACCTGCATTCCTCGACGATCAACCAGATAGCGATATCGGATGTCGCCGTGCGCGGTTTCGACAAGCAGGTCGCCAAGATCAAGGCAGCCTACAGCCATCGCCGCGACTGCATGCTGGCGGCGCTCGAGAAATATATGCCGAAAGGCACGAGCTGGACGAAGCCGGAAGGCGGCATGTTCATCTGGATCAGCCTGCCGGAAGGCATGGACGGCGCCAAGCTTTTGGCAAAATCGCTCGAAACCGCCAAGGTCGCCTTCGTCCCCGGCAAGGCCTTCTTCGCCGACGGCTCCGGCGCCAACACCTTCCGTGTGAGCTTCTCCTGCGCGAATGAGCAGATGATCGAGGACGGCATTGGCCGGCTGGGCAAGCTGATCTCGGATGAGATTGCTGGGTGAGTGTTGGGAGTGGGTGCAACGATAACCGTTGTGCCGTATGGCCCACTCATCCGACCCTTCGGGCCACCGACCGGGGTCGAGCCGCGGGTCTCGACCCGTCCTTCGGACCCCCGCTGAGGAGAAGAGGGGAGCAAGCTGCTTGCTTCTCTTTTCACCGCAAATGTTTTTAGGACGTGAGACGTTGCCACGATTCCCCTTCTCCCCAGCGGGGAGAAGATGCCGGCAGGCAGATGAGGGGCCACACGGCACGTCCTCTCATCCGTCATTCCTGTGCACTTCACAGGAATCCAGCCACGGCGCGTCCGCGCCGTGAATGACTACCGCGTCCTTTACAAAGAGTCTCTCGCGCCCAAGGACTTGGGCGCACTGGATTCCTGTGACGAGCACAGGTGAGGGAAGATAGGGAACGCCAATCAAAAAATCGTCGTCCAGCCCTCGTTCGCCGTCTCGCTCTTGCCGTAGCCGACGCGGTCGGCCACCGCTCCGTCGCCGTTGCGCAGGATGATGTCGCCGCCTTTGTTGGCAAGCTGCGGGCCGCCGCCGGCGGCGTCGAGCGCGATGGTGCGGAGTTCGCCTGCCGCAAGCGTTCCCGACAGGGGCTGGGTGCGGCCGTTGTCGTCCTCCAGTTTCCAGCCGTCGAGCGATGCCGATATGTCGGAGCGGTTGATGATCGTCACCGTCTCGTTCTCCACGCCGCCTGCGCCGTTCACCGGGTTGATCAGCGCGGCGATGATGCGCAGCGATGAAGCCACGACCGGCTGCGGCCGGCGCGTGCCTTCGCCGCGGCCCTGGCCGCCGCGATCCTCGGCGACGGGATCACCGGTCGCAGCATCGGTGTTCCAGTTCTGCGACTGGAAGCAGAGGAAGATCGCCGCCCATTCGTCGGTGTCGGTGAAGTGGACGAGCAGGGCGCCGTCCTGGTTCGGCCCATTGGTTGCCTTGAAGCTGCCGCCGTCGCCCTGGTTCATATGGATGTCGTGGATGCCGTTGCCCGGTTCGAAGTGGAAATATTCGTCCGGCTTGTTGTTCTCCGGCCCCCAGGCCTCGCCGAAGGCGTAAAAATGCACCTCGGAATCGGCGATGCCTTCCTGGATGATCGGCTCGATGAAATCGCGCAGGTCGTTCCTCGGGCCGGAGATCTGGAAGGGCGCGACATTCATGTCCTCGCGCTCGATCAGCCCGCCGCGGACATAATCGATCGCCAGTTCCGGACGGTCCTTGCGGATATCGGTCAGGCCCATCGGCAGGGCTTCGAGCGCTTCGGTCAGCGTCCCGTGCTTGAAATCGACGATGTCGGCATAGAGCAGGTCGTGCGGCGATTCCTTGGAGCGGACGTTGAGCGCGATGCGGTAGCTGACGCCATTCGCCTCGATGCGGATCTCGATATGAGGATCGTTGTCGTCGTCGAGGGCGAGCGCGCTCGCCGTACCCTTCAGGACCTTGTAATTCTTCAGCATGGAGAGCCTCCCTGGCGATGGCGGGATCTCACAATAGCACGGCGAGAGTGCATCTTTTGTGACGGATCACTTTCACCGTGCAATGCCGTAACTGCTGCTCTATTGCTGGAGGTGCGGGCCGAAAAGTTCGAGATCGGCTTCGCTGAGCCTGTCGCTCGCCGTATTCAGCTGGTGCCAGTAGGGATAGATCACCGGCGGCAGGCTGACGGCGTCGAGGCGCTTGCGCTCGTCTTCGGAGAGCTTCAGTTCGGCGGCGGCGATGTTGTCGCGGAACTGGGCTTCGGTGCGGCCGCCGATGATGACCGAGGTCACCGCCTTGCGGCCGATCAGCCAGGCGAGCGCAATTTGAGCCGCCGAAACGCCGCGCTCCTGCCCGATCGCCACCAGCGTGTCGACGATGTTCCAGAGGCGGTTCTCGTCGCGGATCGGTGGTTCGGTCCAGCCGGCGAACTGGCGCGTGCCTTCGGGCGCGGCCTGGTTGCGGCGGTGCTTGCCGGAGAGCAGGCCGCCGGCGAGCGGGCTCCAGACCAGTACGCCGAGACCTTGGTCGATCGAGATCGGCAGCAGCTCGTATTCGGCCTCGCGCGCTTCCAGCGTATAGTGAATCTGCTGGCTGACGAAGCGCTGATAGCGGTGCTCGTTTGCGAGCCCAAGCGCCTTCATGATGTGCCAGCCGGAATAATTCGAGCAGCCGATATAACGCACCTTGCCCTGGCGGATCAGCGTGTCGAGCGCTTCCATCGTCTCTTCGAGCGGGGTCTGGCCGTCCCATTCATGCACCTGGTAGAGGTCGATGACGTCGGTCTTCAGGCGCTTCAGGCTCGCCTCGCATTCGCGGATCAGATGGTAGCGAGACAGGCCGCGATCGTTCGGGCCGTCGCCCATGCCGAAGCGGGCCTTTGTGGCGAGCAGCACGCCCTGCGGCCGCCTGCCCGCGAGCGCCTCGCCGATGATGTTTTCGCATTCGCCTGAGGAATAGACGTTGGCGGTGTCGATCAGGTTGACGCCGGCATCGATGCAGATGTCGATCATCTTCTTCGCCTCGGAGACGCCGAGATCGCCGACCATCTTGGCCCAGCCGACGCCGCCGAAGGTCATCGTGCCCATGGTCAAAGTCGAAATCTTCAGGCCGGAACGGCCGAGCAGACGATATTCCATTGAAACTCCTCCTTGATTGAAATGCGATTGACGTAACGCATGGCGGGGGAATGGCAAGAGCCAAAGGCCCCGCCCCAAGCCCGTCCGGGGTCGAGACCCGTGGCCCGCCCCCGGACGGGCTTGGGGCGGAGTTTTCATCGGCGTAAGAGGGGCCTTACGATGAAAGCGCTGTTACTGCCGCGCCAGGATGATCAACCGGTCGGCTTCGGTGAAAGCCAGAAGATCCGATTTGGCAGGGTTGACGACGACGCCGGCGAGATTGCGGGTGTCGGTGTCGCCGGGCCGCTGGCGGCGATAGCCGATCGCGACCTCGCCGCGGCGCAGCGCCGCCAGGCAGATCGTATAGAAGCTTACCGGCCTGCCGATAGCGATATAATCGGTGACGGGGCGCATGTAGATTTCCGAGCCGTCTTCGTCGAGCAGTTCGTCGAAGATTGCCGCCATCTGGGCGTTTTCGGAAGCCTGGGCCAGCATCAGGCTGACGAGCTTGTTGCTGACGACGAAGTCGTCGGCGCGGGTGACGGCGGCAAGCTCGCGGTTGCGCACGTCGATCATCTCGCTGACGATGCCGATGTGGCGGCCGGTCGTCTCGGCGATCCGGCGCAGTTGCAAGAGGGTGACGAGGGTGCGCGTATCGGCCGGCTGCGGCGCCATGTGGTCGGAATAACCGAGCACCAGCACGTGGTCGTAGGCGGGAATGTCGAGGCCGTCGAGTTCGGCCCGGCTGCTGGTATCGGTGAGGCGGCAGGTGATTTTCATATTGTCGCCGGCCAGTTTCAGGCCGCGGGCCTCCACCTCGATATCGGGCGTGTCGGCGGCGATGGTGAGTTCGGAGCCGGGGGCGACATAGCGCGACAGTTCGTGGGCGATGAGTGGGCCACGGCGATTCCAACCAAGCATCAGCGTGCGTTCGGGCCTTGCCTCGCGCGTCATCGGGGCGACGATCGCTTGCCTGTCGACGCGCATCTCGACTGCGCCGCTTTTGATCGCCGCATCGTCCTCGGCGATGATGATGGCGCGCTCGCCGGGCAGGAAGATGCGGTTTGCCGCCGGGTTGATATAGACTTCGCCTTGCGTGTCGCAGAAGCCGATCAGCGTCGACGTCTCGTACATCATCACGGCGGCGCCGAAGCTCTTGCCCGTAAGTTCCGGCTGCTCCAGCGTGTAGATCTCGCAGCCGTCGAAATCGAGAAGTTCGGAATAGACGCCCGACAGTCCCGACTGGCGGCTCGAATGGGCGACGATGCGCGAGATCAGGTCGTCGGCAAGCACCAACTGCAGCTCCTTGCCGCCGACGATGCGCGCCACCTCAGCGTTTTTCGCATCGCGGATCTCGGCGGCGATCTGGTAGGGCTGGTCGCGCCGGCCGGGATCGTTGACGAGGGCGAGCACCGTCTTGATGACCTCGGAATCGGCATGATCGCCTTCCGGCGACAATACGATGATCGAGCGGGAGGTCTGCGGATTGACGATGTTGATGTCGTAGAGATCTGTGGGGTCGCCGCTGCGGCAGATGATGCGGGTGTTTTTGAGATCGCCGATCTTGTCGGCAAGCTCGTCCTCCATCTCCACCTTGTCTTTGGCGGCCATGATGACGATGCGCGGGCGGCGCCGGCTGGCATTGGCGATGACGAGTTCGGAGACGACGTCGAAGATCGAGGGCGACCAGTTGAAGATGATCGTGTGGTCGTTTTCGAGCACCTGCGAGCGGCCCTTGCGCAGGTCGCCGAGCTTTTCCTCGAGGCCCGAGCTCAGCACGCCGATCAGCGCGGAGAAAACGAAGATACCCGATATGGTGACGACGAGCGAGACACCGCGGAAGGGCCAGCCGAGATCGCCCCCCATCGTGCCGGCGTCCATGGTGCGCATCAGCGATTCCCAGGCGCCCTCGACGAAGCTCATGCGTTCGCCACCATCGGGCGCGATGCCGGTCAGCGTCAGCAACAGGCCCGCGATCACGATCACGACGATCGATATCACCGCCAGCCAGCCGATCAGCGCGATCGGGCCGGCCGCCATGCTCTTGTCGAACTGGTAGCGCAGGTGCGCGCGCCAGGGTGCTCGTTTCATTCCCGCCATCCCTCGAATCGGCCCGAACGGCCGTATTCACAGGCGATTCCAGAAATCGGCAGGCCGATCAACTCTATGTCGGCAGGGCGGATGAAGGGCCGGAGAAGGTTGTGAATCCGGCCGCAGGCCGCTGTCACATCCCTGTCAACGGCCCGCCATAAGGGAAGGGTGACGCAATTCCCGAGGATCACACTCATGAAAACGATCGTTTCCGCCGCAGCCCTTCTTGCCGCGAGCCTCCTTGCCGTTTCGGCTTCGGCCGCAAACCTCGTTCTCTATACCAGCCAGCCGAATGAAGACGCGCAGGCAACGGTCGACGGTTTCATGGCCGCCAATCCCGATATCAAGGTCGACTGGGTGCGCGACGGCACGCCGAAGATCATCGCCAAGCTGCAGGCCGAGATCCAGGCCGGCAATCCTGTCGCCGATGTTCTCCTGATCGCCGATATGGTGACGCTGGAGCGCCTCAAGGAAGACGGCAAGCTGCTGGCCTACAAATCGCCGGAGGCCGCAGGCTACGACGCCAGCCTCTATGACGCCGACGGCTATTATTACTCGACCAAGCTGATCACAACAGGCATCATGTACAACACCTCGGCGGCTATGAAGCCGACGAGCTGGAAGGACCTGACCAAGCCGGAGGCCAAGGGCCTCGTCACCATGCCGAGCCCGCTCGCTTCGGGTGCCGCGCTCATCCACGCCCAGACGCTGGCCGCCGTCCCTGGCCTCGGCTGGGACTTCTATAAGTCGCTTGCCGAAAACGGCGCGATCGCCGCCGGCGGCAACGGCGCCGTGCTGAAGTCGGTCGCCTCGGGCGAGAAAGCCTATGGCATGGTCGTCGATTACCTGCCGATCCGCGAAAAAGCCAAGGGTGCGCCCGTCGAGTTCGTCTTCCCGAGCGAAGGCGTCTCGGCCGTCACCGAGCCGGTCGGCATCTTCGCCAGCACCAAGAACGCCGATGCCGGCAAGAAGTTCGTCGATTATGTGCTCTCCGAAAAGGGCCAGGAGGGCTTCCTCAAGCTCGGCTATATCCCGGCCCGCAATGGCATGAAGTTGCCGGAAGGTTTCCCGGCGCGTGATGCCATCAAGGTGCTGTCCATCAAGGCGGCCGAAGCGCTCAAGAATACCGACCAGGATCTGAAGACCTTCTCGGGCATCTACGGCTCGAACTGATCCCTTCATGCAAGGATATATCAAAACCGGAAACAGCCAGCCCGCCTGGCTCTTTCCTTTTATCGTTATATCAGTCCTGATCCTCAGCGTGCTGCCGCTCGCCCGCCTTGCCATGGTCGGGATATGGGCTTTCGCAAATGGCGGCGTGATCGATGTTCTCAGCGCCCCATCGCTCTGGTCGGCGACCTATTACACCATCGTCACGTCAGTTCTCGGCACGGTGATCTCGCTCGCCATCGGCTGCCTCTTCGCCTTCCTGTTGACGCTGACCGATATCCGTCGCAAGGGGCTGCTCAGCTTCTTCTTCGTGTTGCCGATGATGATCCCGCCGCAGGTGACCGCACTTGCCTGGGTGCAGATGTCTGGCCCCTCCAGCCCGCTCTTGAAGGCGCTGTCGCTTGCGCCTCCGATGGGCTCGCCGCAGCCGCTTTATTCGCTGAGTGGCATCGCGCTGCTCTATGGCGTGCAGCATGCGCCGCTGGTCTATCTCGCGCTGCGCGCAGGGCTGATGACGCTGCCGCGCGACGGCGTCGAAGCGGCGCGGCTTTCCGGCGCCTCCAGCCTGCGGGTGTTTCGCGACATCATTTTGCCCCTGTCGCTGCCCGGCATCATTGCCGGGGCGGCGATCTCATTCGTCTCCTGCACCGGCAATTTCGGCATTCCCGCCATTCTCGGCATTCCCGCCTCGATCTTCACGTTGCCGACGTTGATCTTCACCAAATTCTCAGCCTTCACGAGCCGCACCTTCGGCGATGTCGCCGTGCTCTCAGGCATCATCGCGATGATCTCGGTCGCCGGGCTGATGATCCAGGATCGGGCGCTGCGCGGCCGCGACTACCGCGTCATCGGGCTATCGGGAGCGAGTGCCGCCTTCGAGCTCGGCGCCTGGCGCTTCGTCTTCACGCCGCTCCTCTGGGCGATCCTGTTCTTCATGCTGGCCGCACCCTTTTTTGCATTGGTCGCCGGCGCACTGGTGCCGGCCTATGGCGTGCCGCTGACCTTCAAGACCATGTCACTGCATGCCTTTGAGGAGATCCTGTTCCGGCAGGCGGTGACACGCACCGCTTTCATCAATTCGCTGTCGCTCGCCAGCGCCACCGCGCTTTGTCTCCTGGTGGTGACAGTGCTGACGGCCTATGCGCTGACGCGGCGCAGAGATGCGGTTTCCCGCATCGTCTCCAGCTTGATCGAGATACCCTATTCGCTGCCCGGCATCGTCATGGCGGTGTCCTTCATTCTGGTCTTCGCCGCTCCGATCCCGTTCCTCAACGTCTCGCTCTACGGCACGATCTGGATCATCCTGATCGCCTATTTCTCCTCCTTCTTCGCCGTCAGCCTGAAGCCCATAGTCAGCGCCTTTCATCAGCTCGATCCGGCGCTGGAAGAGGCCGCGCGGCTTTCCGGCGCCGGTTTCTTCCGCAGGCTTTTCGATATCATCGTGCCGCTGATTGCACCCGCCGCCGGCGCCTCCGTCATCCTCGTCTTCCTGATCGCCTGCAACGAACTGACGATCTCGGCGCTGCTCTGGTCGGCCGGCACCCAGACGCTCGGCGTCGCCATCTACAATCTCGACGACAGCGGCAGTTCCGACCTTGCCTCGGCACTGTCCGTGCTCGTCGTGCTCATGGTCGTCGTCATGATGCTGCTGCTCGAGTGTCTCGCCAAACGCTTGCCGAAAGGGGTGGTCCCATGGCGCAACTGATCCTCAACCGGGTGGCCAAGGATTTCGGCACGGGGCGGGTGGTCGTCAGCGATTTTTCGCTCGACGTGCGCGAGGGCGGTTTCCTGGCGCTGCTCGGGCCTTCCGGCTGCGGCAAGACGACGGTTCTCAGGATGATCGCCGGTTTCGAGACGCCCTCCGACGGCTCAATCCATCTCGGCGAGCGGCTGCTGGCCGATGCCGCCCAGTCGCTGCCGCCGGAGAAGCGCAACATGGCGATGGTCTTCCAGTCCTATGCGCTCTGGCCGCATATGAGCGTCGCCGACAATGTCGGCTATCCCCTGAAGGTGCGCGGCGTCTCCGGCGAGGCTTACCGGGCGAAGGTCGGCGAGGCGCTTTCCACCGTCCGGCTCGCCGACTACGCCGGGCGGCGGCCGGCCGATCTCTCCGGCGGCCAGCGCCAGCGCGTGGCGCTCGCCCGCTGCCTGGTGACATCGCCTGATGTCGTGCTGCTCGACGAGCCGCTCGCCAATCTCGACCGACATCTGAAGCAGGAGATGGAGGAGACCTTCCGAGAATTCCACCGGCGCTCGGGCGCGACGATGATCTATGTCACCCACGACCAGAGCGAGGCGATGGCGCTGGCGACCGACGTCGCCGTCATGTCCGAGGGGCGCCTGCTGCAAGTGGCGCCGCCGGCCGAGATCTATGCCCGGCCGGAAGGGCGCATCGTCGGCGGGCTGATCGGGCGAGGCGCGATCCTGACGCTGCCTGTCATGGGCGGCGAACGCCATCTGGAGTGGGACGAGCTGCAGGATGCGCTGCAGGCGGCCAATACCGATGGCGCCGATATCCTCGTGCGGCCGGAGGATGTGAGCATGGGCGGCGAGGGGGCTCCCGCCACCGTCGAATCCGTGCTTTTCGAGGGCGAGCGTTACGCCGTGAAACTGATGCTCGGCAACGGCCAGACGTTGCGCGCCTACAGCCGAGTCGTCGTCGAGCCGGGTGAAGCCTTACGCGTTGTCATCCGCGCCGGTTGGCGGCTTTGAGGCGAGGCAAGAGCTGCGTCTGGGCTGCAAGAGGGATGTTTGTCCGCATAATTCTTGGCTCGCCATCTTTCCCTGCGGCGATTGCCCGTTAAGGTACTGCCCGCAACCGGACCCTTGCCATGTCGCTTCGTCTCGCCACTTTCAATGTCGAAAATTTGCTGACCCGTTTCGATTTCACCGGTTTCCGCAACCAGCTGCGCCAGGACCGCGTCATCAAGCTTTTCGAGGTCAATAGCGAGGGCGTCTACCAGCAGCTCGAGCAGGCGCGCGTGATCGCGGCGACCGACGACACCAGGCAGATGACGGCGCTGGCGATTGCCGATGCGGATGCCGATATTCTCTGCCTGCAGGAAATTGACAATATGGCCGCCCTGCACGCCTTCGAATACGGCTATCTCTTCCGCATGGTCGGAAACGGCTATCGCCAGAAATTCCTGGTCGAGGGCAATGACAGCCGCGGCATCGACGTCGCCGTCCTGATGCGCGAGGAAACGCGCGACGGCCGGAAGATCGAAGTCAGAGATATCAGAAGCCATGCGATGACGACCTATCGCGATCTCGATCTCTTCGACGAGGAGCTGGCGCTCACCAACCGCATCGACGACAAGATCTTCAAGCGCGATTGCCTGGAACTCGACCTTCTGATCGGTGGCCGGCCGCTTTCGCTCTATGTCGTGCATTTCAAATCGATGGGCAATCCGCGCGACGGGCTCGACGGGCGCCAGTCGACCATGGCGATCCGCCGGGCCGAGGCGCGCGCCGTGCGCCGCATCATCGAGGACCGCTTCGGCGCCGATCAGGCAGGCACGAAGAGCTTCGCCATTTGCGGCGATATGAACGATTATCAGGAGCGGGTCGATGTCATCGGCCGGCGCGGCACCGATTACCGCTTCGAGCATAGGCAAGAGGCCGAAAGCGCCCTCGACGTCTTCAGCCGCGACGGCTTTGCCGAAAACGTCGTGTGCCGCCGCGAGGCCCTCGACCGCTGGACGCTCTATCACTCCCGCGGGCCGCAGGAGCAGTGGCTCTGTCAACTCGATTATCTCTGGCTTTCGCCAGCGCTCGCCGCCCATAATGCCGGCCGCCTGCCTGAAATCATCCGCAGCGGCCAGCCCTATCGCACCATCCTCCCGCCGGGGCAGGAGGTGGAGCGTTACCCGCGCACCGGCTGGGACCGGCCGAAGGCGTCCGATCACTGCCCCGTCGTCATGACACTGGATCTCCCCTGAAAGCGAACATGAAAACCAATTTGAACATGAATTTCCCGCACAGCGATTTTTCCGATGATTTCGCCGGCTGGCCGCCGGAGGCCACGGTCTTCCGGATCGCCGGCGTCGATCTGCGCGTCCTGCCCGGACCCCATCCACTTGTTGTCGCCGAGGAGACTGACATCCGCGAGAACTGGGCCAAGGAAACGGCCGCCAACCCGGCGCTGTTCGACGGGCGCCTGGTGTTCCAGCAGCAGCTGTCGCTTGGTGAGGACGGGATTTCGGGCGAGGGCTATGTCACTCCCTTTTCCGCTTTCATGTGGTGGCGCCGCCAGCCGCAGCGCCAGGGCGGCCTGCACATCTTCGCCTATCCCGTCCTCGAAAGCGCCGATGGCGCGCTGGTGGCGATCCGCATGGGCGCCCATACCGCCAATCCCGGCCAGGTCTATTTCGCCGCCGGTTCGCTGGAGGCGGAGGATATCGTCGACGGGCGCTGCGACATCGAGGCCAATATGCGCCGCGAAGTCCATGAGGAGACCGGCTTCAACCTTTCCGATGCTGTGGCGGGGCAGGAGCTCTACGCCAGTCACGCCAACCGGACGGTGACGCTCATGCGCCTCTTCCGCTTCGACCTGACGGCCGACGAAATGGTGGAGCGGATCGAGGCCCACATGCTGGTCGCCGAGGACAAGGAGATCGCGGGTGCTGTGGCAATCCGCTCGGCCGATCACTCGGCCTATCCGTATAACCGGGCGATGCTGCCGGTGATTGACTGGTATTTTGGGAAGGTCTCTGCATGACGTCAGAGAGAGGGCGCGGTTCAGCAGCATACATTTTACCGGCATGCCGTGTGACACCCCCTCTGCCCTGCCGGCCATCTCCCACAAGGGTGGAGATCGGCTGGGCGTGACGGCCCCCCAACAACTAAAATATTGTGATTACTATGCCGGTTGAGGGGGGAGCGGCGGTCAGGCCTCGTGCCAATCTCCACCCTTGTGGGAGATGGCCGGCAGGCCAGAGGGGGGCGCACGGCATGCCGGCTCTATTCCTGCGATAATCGCGTTCTTATCAATAGATTCCCGAAGGACTACTCCAACGCCGCCTACCCAAGAAACAAAAATCGATTTTCATTAAGCATCACGCGCAAATTCAAGACTACCGGCGTCTTCCGCCGGACATGCGTTGTTCTTAGCGGACTTACCGCCTTGCACTCGGCCGCTCGGTCGGGCAGTTTGGCGGCGCGATGACCGATTCAAGGAGGCCGATGTGGCGCGAAGCTACAGCGTCTATGACGTGTTCACCGATCGAAAGCTTGCCGGCAATCCGCTGGCGGTGATCTTCGACGGAGACGATCTCAGCGACGAGGCGATGCAGGCGATTACTCGGGAGATCAATCTCTCGGAGACGGTTTTCGTGCAGCCTTCGAGCAATCCCGCCTATGCGGCCAGGATCAGGATATTTACCCCGGGGCGCGAATTGCCGTTTGCCGGCCATCCGACGGTCGGCACGGCGATTGCGCTCGCCGAACGGACGCATGGCGCCGTAAACCGCGATCTCGTCACCGTCATCGAGGAAAATGTCGGGCCGGTGCGCTGCGCCGTGCGGCTGAGGGAGGGCGAGGCGAGCTTTGCCGAATTCGACCTGCCGCGCAAATCGCAGCAGGCCGTCATGCCGCTCGACAAGCTCGGGATGGCCGATGCGCTGTCGCTGAAGGTCACCGAGATCGGCTTCGAAAATCACGTGCCCTCGATCTGGAGCGCCGGCGTTCCCTTTCTGCTCATTCCGGTGCACGATGTCGGCGCCGCGCAACGGGTGGAATTCGATCCGCAGCTATGGGAAAAGATCGTGCCCTTCGTCGATGGCGCGCTTGCCTCGGCCTATGTCTATTGCCGCGGCGGCATCAACCACGTGGCCAAGTTCCATGCGCGCATGTTCGCAAGCGGCATGGGCATCGTCGAAGACGCGGCCACTGGTTCGGCGGCGGCGGCACTCTCCGGCGCGATCCACCATTTCGACCGGCTGACGGACGGGCATCACCCGATCATGATCGAGCAGGGCGTCGAGATGGGCCGGCCCTCCTTCATCCACCTGCATATCGATGTCGACGGCGGCGCGATTTCCAATGCGCGGATCGGCGGCCAGGCGGTAAGGCTGGCGAGCGGCACGCTCGACCTTTGATGTCGTCAGAGTGCCGCGTGGCCGACAGGCCGCGCCACGGCTGTTCTAAAGCGCGCCGCGATCTTTCGGATTCGCTTGGCCACGCTTTAGGTCTTTGGTTTTCCGCATGTCTTCAGCGCAAAACCGCTGCACACTTTTGCGCGACATGCTTTATGCGTTTGAATCTGTGGATGATCCCTTGCGAAAACCGGTTCCGATTTTCGGGGCTACGTGCCGCATTTCAGCCGTGCAGAAAAATCTTTGCAATTAACCAAAGAAATTTCGCCGATGTGCTGGACAAGCCTGCCGATCCTGTTTATACGCCCCGTCACACCGCGCAGCCAAGCGCGAACGGGTGATTAGCTCAGTTGGTAGAGCAGCTGACTCTTAATCAGCGGGTCGTAGGTTCGAGCCCTACATCACCCACCAAATCTCTTGAAAAGATTGATGGATTTTAAACCAGGCCGGATTTTCCGGCCTGCCGGAAATCGTTCCGGAACGCGGCGCCGTGGTTCGCCCTCTCAGAACCACTGGCCGCATCGATCCGCTCGCCCTATCTTCCTGTGATAGACTGGAGGGGGCCATGAGAAGCGTCATTTTCGCTGTCGCCTTGTCTTTGCCGCTGCCGGCTTTTGCCGCCGGGGTGATGCAGGTCAAGGCGGGGGATCACAGCTGCGGGGAGATTGCGCAGATCATCCGACAAAATAAGAAGGTGTTTGTCCGTGTCGGTTTCGGCGGCCGCAGCTTCCGCTATCCGCCGGCCCAATGCAGCCTGGGCGACAAGCGCACAACGACCAGCTTTCGCGATGCAGCGGGCAAGCAGTGCGTTCTCGACTATGCCTGCGTCCTCGACCCCGCGTCGTCCTATAATTTCCCCTGATATTCGAAGGTCGGGATCGGCAGGCGCCTCAGTCGCGTTCGGTCGGCTTGACGCCGAGGAGCCAGAGGGCTCCGAGGATGAAAATCACCAGGGCCGCCATCGCCGCCATGGGCGGTGCGTATTGCGAGAAAGAGTAGGACTTGTCGAGGGCGGAGAAGTGAATGGCCGCAACGGCAAGCTTTCCGGTGATCAGAAGGGCCACGGCGCCGTTTCTGGCGTATCGACCGATCCTGCGCCAGTCATAGGTCGCATCATTGCCGGGCACCGGAGCGGCCTCGATCCGCTTTCGCTCGAGTAATGTGGGGCGCTCGAGTAATGCGGGGCGCTCGGGTGATGCGGGGCGCCTGCGTCCAAAGGTCGGTTTCATGGCCGGCAGGATAGGCGAAACATCTTAACGGATCGGGATGCGCGCGGCATGATCGATCGTGCGCTAATTCCGTCCAGGCCGTTTGCAGGCTATCATACGGTCTTGAAGGCTGGCGGCATGGATGCATGTGGCCTATCTCTGCCCTCTCATGTTCAGGAGTCTCCATGAAAAGCCTCGTTCTGGCCGTCGCGCTGTTGCTTCCCTCCGCAGGCTTTGCGGCCGAGACAGTGGAGGTCAATGCCAGGGATCATAGCTGTGGGCAGCTTGCGCAGATCATCCGCCAGGACAAGAAGGTCTTCGTGCGCATGGGTTTCGGTGGGCGCAGTTTCCGCTATCCGCCGGCGAGATGCAGTCTGGGCGATAAATACGACACTGCGAGGATCAAGGACGGCGACGGCAAGCTCTGCCTGCTCGACTATGAGTGCGTGTACGATCCGCAATCCTTCTACAACAGGATTCCCAAGTAATCGTCGAGCCTGCGAGGGCCGAGCCGGTTCGCCGGCGATGATGAGGACAAGAAAAAAGGCCGGGCGAAATTCGCACCGACCTTCCTCGATTTGTCTCGACGACGGCTGCCAGTACATCCGTGGTCAGCCGTCGGAGACAAGCTCAATGATTGAAATATAAGGCTTGTTCGAAGAGGTTCAAGGGCTGGCGGTGAAAAGATGCCCCGTGCCGGCACATAACTTGTTCCTTCTCGGACCAATCAAAACCATGAACCATCCCTGGCGTGTCGGACACGGCGCGCCAAGGATCGTTCCAGCTTCTATGTGCCGAGCAGGGTTACTGCTGGGCAGGGGCGGCCGGCGGAGTGGCCGGGGCTGGTGCCGGTGCGGGCGTTGCGCTGTTGTCGGTCGGAGCAATCGGCTTGACCGGCGCCGGCTCGGATTGGGTCGTGGAAGCTGTCGTGTCCGGGGATGTGCCGGGGGTGCTCCACTGCGAGTAGGCGAATGCAGCGACAGCGATCACGGCCAATGCGGCGACCCAGACAACCCATGTGTTGCTGCTGCGCGCGCTCGGCGTGGTGCGCAGATCCAGATTCGGGTTCAGCGGGCGGTTCGGGTCGTTGGCATTATTGGGGTCGTACGTCATGGTACTTTCTCCTCTTTCGGTGAGAGAGAAATGGCCGAGTGGGCTTTTTGTTCCATTCTGGGGCCGAAGTGTTTGTGTTGGCGAGGTTTTTGGGATGTGAGCGGCTCCTTGAACAGCAGGCGAAAGGCATTGCGGAGGATGACACCGGACGAGATAGGGCATTGTCATACGCACAGCGCAGCTGCCGTGTAGACAGGCATAACCGCAGCGGAGGCGTCGTCCTTGACAGGATGGCGTCTCTTTGCCAATGCTTTGGTTCTGGGGTCGCGATCACCCCACGAGGCGTCATGCTGAAGAATCGCGTCCGGTAAACCCGATCTACGGAGGACGCGTCATGCCGTCATTTCTCGAAATTTCTCCCGACAAGCTCAATCGCCTCATCGGAACTCCCGGTGCGCCTACCATCATCGATGTGCGTACGCAGGAGGATTTCGCGCTCGATCCGCGCCTGGTTCCGGGCTCGATCCGGCGCGACTATACCGACGTTGCATCCTGGGTCGATAGCATCGATGCCGATGCCGATGCCGTTGTGGTGGTGTGCCAGAGGGGCGCCAAGCTCAGCCATGGCGTTGCCGCTTATCTCAGACATGCCGGGATCGAGGCAGAAAGCCTCGAAGGCGGCTTCGAAGCCTGGGTTGCGGCCGGACCTGTCGTACCAGAGGCGAAGCTGCCGCGCCGCGACAGGCAGGGGCGCACCGTCTGGGTGACCAGGGCGCGGCCGAAGATCGACCGCATCGCCTGTCCCTGGCTGATCCGGCGCTTCGTCGATGCCCACGCCGTCTTCCTGTTCGTGCCGGCGCCTGACGTCATCGCCGTCGGCGAGCGCTTCGGGGCCGTGCCTTTCGATATCGAGGACGTGTTCTGGAGCCATCGCGGCGAGTTCTGCACCTTCGACCTGATGGTCGAGGAATTCGGGCTGGCGTCCGAACCGCTCCTGCACCTGGCGAAAATCGTCAGGGCGGCGGATACGGCAAGGCTCGATCTCGCGCCCGAGGCATCGGGCCTGCTTGCCGCCTCGCTCGGTCTCTCCAGAATGTATTCCGACGATCTGGAACAGCTCGAGGCGGGGATGCTTCTCTACGACGCCTTCTTCCGCTGGTGCCGCGATGCGACCGAGGAAACCCACAATTGGCCCGCGCCGAAAAAGAGGGCATGAGATGGTCGATATGACACAGAATGTGCCCGCCGGGCAGGCGGGGCGGAAGGACGCGGGCGAGGGGAATCACCACGGTATCTCGTTCGGAGAGGCCTTCCGGGTGTGGCTGCGCGTCGCCGCCTTGAGCTTCGGAGGCCCGGCCGGCCAGATCGCCGTCATGCATCGGATCATCGTCGACGAGAAACGATGGATCGGCGAGCACCGTTTCCTGCATGCGCTGAATTATTGCATGCTGCTTCCCGGCCCCGAGGCGCAGCAACTCGCCGTCTATATCGGCTGGTTGATGCACCGCACATTGGGCGGTCTCGTCGCCGGCATCTTGTTCGTGCTGCCGGGCTTCCTGTCGATCCTCGTCCTCAGCTATATCTATGCGGCCTATGGCAGCGTCGGCATCGTCGCCGGCCTGTTCTTCGGGCTGAAGGCGGCCGTGCTTGCCGTCGTCGTGCAGGCCGTCATCCGCATCGGCGGTCGGGCGCTGAGGAATCGCGTCATGCTGGCGATTGCGGCCGCGGCCTTCGTTGCCATTTTCTTCTTTCGCGTGCCGTTCCCGCTGATCGTGCTGGCTGCCGCCATCGCCGGTTTTCTCGGCGGCCGCTTCGGGCTCGAGGCCTTCAGCCCCGGCGGCGGCCACAAGGCCGCCAGCAGCGCGGTGCTGTCTGATGCCGACTCGGCGCTCGGCGAGGGCATACCTGATCATGCCCGCCCCAATCTCGCCTGGTCGCTGCGGATCTCGGCGGCGCTGCTTGCCCTCTGGCTCGTGCCCGTCGCAGCGCTTTACGCGTTCTTCGGGCCGGGCGACGTCTTCAGCCAAATCGGGCTGTTCTTCAGCAAGATGGCGGTCGTCACCTTCGGCGGGGCCTATGCCGCGCTCGCCTATGTCGCGCAGGAGGCGGTGCAGCGTTTCGGCTGGCTGAAAGCGGGCGAGATGCTCGATGGTCTCGGCATGGCCGAGACGACGCCGGGGCCGCTGATCATGGTCCTTCAGTTCGTCGGCTTCATGGGCGCCTACCGCAATCCCGGATCGCTCGATCCGATGCTCGCAGCCACGCTTGCGGCAATCCTGACGACCTGGGTGACGTTCGTCCCCTGTTTCCTCTGGATCTTTCTCGGCGCGCCGTTCATCGAAAAATTGCGCGGCAATGTCGCGCTCGCCGGCGCGATGTCGGCCATCACGGCTGCGGTGGTGGGCGTCATCCTCAATCTCGCCATTTGGTTCGGCCTGCACACGCTGTTTGCCGAGGTCGCGACGATCCACCTTGGCGGTTTGCGGCTCGATATCCCCCTGCTGCAATCGGCCGTGCCGCCGGCCATGGCGCTGTCGGCCGCCGCCGCCGTCGCCATCTTCCGGTTCAAGACGTCGGTCATCACGACGCTGCTTGCCTGCGCGATCTCAGGAATGCTCTGGACGCTGGCCGTCGGCTAATGCTTGTCCCGGACATTGCAGCGGTTCCGGGGCGGCACGCATCAACAAAGAACTGAAGAGCGTGGTATGAAGCAAGCTTGATGCGATGCGATCAGGCTTCCACTCCGTCCGCCTGGATGCGCGTCGCCAGCATCTTGTCGATGCGCATGCCGTCCATATCGAGCACTTCGAAGCGCCAGCTATCGAAAACGAAGGTTTCGCCGGCTTCGGGGATGTGCTGTAGCTGGTGCAGCGCGAAGCCCGCAAGCGTATGGAAGTCGGCATCCGGACGATCGCGCAGACCCAGCCGCTCGAAGGCGTCGAAGGCCGGCATCATCGCATCGATCAGCAGCGATCCGTCTTCGCGCACAATGATGTCGGGCTCTTCGTTGGATCCCGGCAGGTCGCCGGCAATGGCTTCGAGCAGATCGGTCTGGGTAACGATGCCTTCCAGGCTGCCATATTCGTCGATGATAATGGCGAGCCGGACAGGGGAGGCCTTGAAACTGTCGAGCACGCGCACAACCGAGGTGCCCTCGTGCAGCACCAGCGGCTGCTTGATCACTGCCATCGGCCTGACCTTGCCGCCGTCGAGAACCTGATCGAGAAGGTCCTTCTTCAGCACCATGCCGATCGGTTCGTCGATCGAGCCGCGGGCGACCAGCAATTGTTCGTGGGCGCATTCGCGGATCGTCTTGAGGATCTCGGCCTCGCTGTCGTCGGCATCGAACCATTCGATATCGAGACGCGGGGTCATGATGTCGGAGATCGGCCTGTCGCCGATGTTGAAGACCCGTTCGACGAGTTGCTGCTGCACCTGGTTCAAGAGGCCGGCCTCCTGGCTCTCGGCGACCAGCAGCTTCAATTCCTGTGGCGAGTGGAACGACGATTCGCCTGTCCCGGCGCGAAGTCCGACCGCCCGGAGTACGAGGTTGCCCATGCCGTTCAGGGTGAAGATCGCCGGCTTGAACAGCACCAGGAAAAGCCCGAGTGGACGCACCACGGCAAGCGAGGTGGCTTCGCTGCGCTGAAGAGCCAGGCTTTTCGGCGCGAGCTCGCCGAGCACGATGTGCAATGCCGTGATGATGACGAAGGCAATCACGATGGCGACGGTATGAGCGCCTGTCGTCGCCCACTGTCCGGGCAGCCAGGACAGCAGCGGCTCGATCAGATGGGCAAGCGCCGGTTCGCCGACCCAGCCGAGGGCGAGCGAGGAGATGGTGATGCCGAGCTGAGTGGCCGCGAGGTTGGCGTCGAGATTGTCGACGGCGCGCTGGAGGGCGGAGGCATTCATGCGGCCTGCTGCGGCAAGTTCGGTGACACGGCTGCGCCTCACCGACACCAGCGCGAATTCGGCGGCGACGAAGAAGCCATTGGCAGCCACGAGAAGCAACACGGCTAGTATCCCGACATAGTCGAAGAGCCCGCCCGCGGATTCGGACATGTTTTTCCTACCTCTGCATTGATGCTGGTCCGAAACTACACGCTCGCACACAGGTAGCAAGGCGCAGCCGCCATTCTGGCCGTGCTCAACGTCGATGCTGGCCCGCCGTCATCAGGTTCTCGCGTGCAATTCAGTCGACGCGCGAGCATGACCGCTGCCGCAGCTTTCATCTCTTCGGTGCTTCGAAGAGCTCGATCGGGTTTCCGGCCGGGTCTTCGAGCAGGATCTGCTTGCCGCCGATGCCCTGGACGATTTCATTGCGAAACCGCGCGCCCGCCTGGCGCAGCGTGGCGACCTCAGCCTCCAGGTCTGCGACCTCGATCTGGATACGATTCCATCCGCCCGGCTCCGGTGTTCGCCCGTCGGGCATTGCTTGGGACGCGCCGCCCGGTCCCACCATGCCGCTGACGAGCAGACGAAAACCGTCCCTGGTGAGGATGGCAAAGCTGGGGGCAGGGTGAAGCGCGACCGTGAAGCCGAGATGTCTCGTGTAGAATTCCAGCGCGGCGTCGACGTCGTCGACGATATAGCGCATGCTGATACCCGGCATGGTTTCCTCCATCTGTTTTCCCCCGCGCGATGACCGACGAGGCCAGACAGGACGCGGGGAGGGCGCTTTTGAATCTGCGCCTGATCGGGCCGAAAATCGAATCCGATCTTCGGGATCATGCGCCGAACGCGCAGCCCGGCTCCTGGCGTGGGAATATTGATGTCTCCGGCCACGCAAAACGGTTATCCGTCAGGGTGTATAAGCTTAATATAAAATATGAATTCGAGCCGACATGCCTCGGATTTCATTACGAAAGTGTAATTTAACTTTCAGTTTCGGTTCATCTTTTCGGGCCTAATTTTCTCCCGTGCCCAACATGAGGAACACAAAATGAAACAGGTTTTCGCAGCTCTTCTTTCCGCTTCCTTCCTTCTCTCTCCCTTCGTGGTTTCCCAGGCCAGCGCCGATGATCTTCATCGTCCGCCGGTCGTTGAGAAGAAGGTGATCGTCGAAAAGACGGTCATCCGGCCGCATTGGAAAAAGGGACACCGCGTCAACGCGAGCGAGCGTCGCCGGTTCCATGACGTCAACGACTACCACCGCTACCGTCTGACGCCGCCGCCGCGCGGCTATCGCTGGGTCCGCGCCGACAAAGACTTCCTCCTGATCGGTGTGACCAGCGGCGTCATCTCCAGTGTCATCGTCGGGCATTGATGGGTGAATAGGAGAAGGGCGGCTTGGGCCGCCCTTTCCGATTTCGGGAGGGGATAGTGGAAAATGGACACTCTATCGATGGGCGTCGTTGCTCTCCCCACCCACCCTCATCCCTGTCCTCGGATCAAGTCGGAGGACAGGGATGAGGGAGATTGGGCATGGCCCGCGCCTAATTCTGCCGCCGTGCCGCCTTCACTCGCTTGGCAATAATACGAAACAATTCCCTTGGTGTTCGATCAACCTTCACATCCCCCTCATGCGTCAGCGGATGCAGCCCCTCGATCGGCGGCAATGGATCGCATTCCTCGCAGATGCAGCGGTAGCGTTTGATTGCCGTCGCCTTCATGCCGCCTGGCGGCTCCAGCTGGCGAAGGGATCGGGCAAATTGCGCCAGCGCTCCGGCGTGAAGGTGTCGCTTTCTACCAGACAGGCGTCGAGTTCCCTCCTGATCCAGATCTCGTCCATCGGGTCGGCACCGATGAAGACGATTTCCTGGCGGCGGTCGCCCCAGACGGGGTCGAGATAGGGGCCGAGGGCGCGGAGGAAGCCGGGTTCGTCCGGCCATTGTTCGCGCGGCACGGCCGCCCACCACAGGCCCATCCTGCCGGTACGGACGATCGCACCGGCCTGGCTGATCTCGCCGACATGGTGCGGGCGGGTCGCCAGCCAGAAGAAGCCTTTGGCGCGCACCACGCCCGGCCAGCTTCTGTCGAGAAAGGCCTGAAGCCTGGCAGGATGGAAGGGGCGCTTCTCGCGGTAAACGAAGGAGCGGATGCCGTATTCCTCGGTCTCCGGCAGATGGTCGCGGAAGCCATGCAGCTCCTTGTACCAGAGCGGATGGGTCTCGGCCCTGTCGAGGTCGAAACGGCCGGTGCCGAGCACCTCTTTGAGCGCCACCTTGCCGAAATCCGCCTCGATCAGCCTGGCATCCGGGTTGAGGCCGATGATGATCTTGCGCGCGGCGTCGCGCTCACCCTCGCTTGCCGTGCCGATCTTGTTCAGCACCACGACATCTGAAAATTCGATCTGCTCGACCAGCAGGTCGACGATGGTTCTGTTGTCGCCGTCGCCCGCCGTCTCGCCGCGGTCGGCAAGAAAATCGGCCGAGGCGTAATCGGCAAGCAGATTGGCGGCGTCGACGACGGTCACCATCGTATCGAGCCTTGCGACGTCGGAAAGGCTCTGGCCGTTCTCGTCGCGGAATTCGAAGGTGGTGGCGACGGGCAGGGGCTCGGCGATGCCAGTCGATTCGATCAGCAGGTAATCGAAGCGGCCCTGTTCGGCGAGACCGCGCACCTCCTTCAGAAGGTCGTCGCGCAGCGTGCAGCAGATGCAGCCATTGGTCATCTCGACCAGCTGCTCCTCGGTGCGCGAGAGATTGGCGCCGCCGTCGCGCACCAGGCTGGCGTCGATATTCACCTCGCTCATGTCGTTGACGATGACGGCGACGCGCAAACCCTCGCGATTGGCGAGCACATGGTTGAGCAGGGTCGTCTTGCCGGCGCCGAGAAAGCCTGAAAGCACCGTGACCGGGAGTCTGTTGTCCATGGGAACCTCATTGACAGTAATGTTATATAATTACATTTATTAGGCCGAAAAGGCGGACCGGGACCATCCGCCTCTTTCCACCTCGGCTGTTGGGAGCTTCACGCGCTGGAGAGGCAATTCTTCATGCTGTCGGCGATGCCGCGCATGAGGGTGAAGTAGAGATCAGGACCGGCCTTCAGCGTCGCGGCTTCCGGATCGAGAACGCCGGACTTCGCGCGGGTGCCCTCGATGACGACATCGATCAGGCGCGGCTCGAATTGCGGCTCGGCAAAGACGCAGGTGGCGCCGAGTTCGCCGACCTTGCGGTGGATTTGCGAAACGCGCTCGGCGCCGGGAATGGTTTCCGGGCTGACGGTGATCGAGCCGGCGACGCGGATGGCGTAGCGATGCTCGAAATACTGGTAGGCGTCGTGGAAGACGATGAAGGGCTTGTCCTTGACCGGGGCGACGGCGGCGGCGATCTCCTTATCCAGCGCATCCAGCCTGTCATCCAGAGCTTTGGCATTGCCCTGATAGGTCAGCGCATTGGCGGGGTCAGCGGCGACCAGCGTTGTGGTGATCATGGCGGCCATGGCTTTCGCATTCATCGGGTCGAGCCAGAGATGCGTGTCGAAGCCGCCGTGCTCGTGGTCGTGATCGGTATCATGTGCGGCTTCGGCCTCGTCGCCATCGTCATGCGGCTCGAATGCGCCGCCTTCACGGAAGGGAAGCTTGACGAGGCCCGGCGCGTTGTCGAGCTCGACGATGCTGGCATCCGAGCCCAGCGCCTCAAGCGGCTTCTGGAGAAAGACTTCGAGGCCGGGGCCGACCCAGAAGACGACTTTGGCCTCCTGCAGCGCCCGCGCGTTTGAAGGCTTCATATTGTAGGTGTGCGGGGAGGCGGCGCCATCGACGATCAGCTCCGGTTCGCCGACGCCCTGCATGATCGCCGAGACCAGCGAATGGATCGGCTTGATCGAGGTGACGACGACGGGCGCGTCTGCCGCCCGCATGGTGCCGGCAAAGAGGAGGACGGGGACTGCAAGGGCCGGGATGGCGAGGACGGCCGGAATTCGAAGGGCCAAGGTGTTCAGGGCAGGCCCGAGCGCGCGTTTCATCATAGGCTCCGCTTGAATTGCAAACGTTATGTTATTACATCAATTGCGTTATGCTATAACGTGTGCAATAGCAGGACGCAACAGCGCTTTCGGAAAATTTGATGCTCTCTCCCGCAAACAAGAAGGGCGAACAGCTGGTTTCGCTCGAAAATGTCGGTGTCCTCCGGAACGGCCGCTGGCTGGTGCGCGGCGTCGATTTTTCCGTCTCGCGCGGCGAGATCGTCACGCTGATCGGGCCGAACGGGTCCGGCAAGTCTACGAGCGCGAAGGCGGCGATTGGCGTGCTGAAACCCAATGAGGGCAGGGTGGAGCGCAAGGCCGGCCTCAAGGTCGGCTATGTCCCGCAGAAGCTTTCGATCGACTGGACGCTGCCGCTGACCGTGCGCCGGCTGATGACGCTGACCGGGCCGCTGCCGGAGCGCGACATGCATGCGGCGCTCGAAGCCGCCGGCATCGCTCATATGCTCGATGCCGAGGTGCAGCATCTCTCCGGCGGCGAATTCCAGCGGGCGCTGATGGCCCGGGCGATTGCCCGCAAGCCCGATCTGCTGGTGCTCGACGAGCCGGTGCAGGGTGTGGATTTCTCCGGCGAGATCGCGCTTTACGACCTCATCAAATCGATCCGCAATTTGAGCGGCTGCGGCATCCTGCTGATCTCGCACGATCTCCATGTCGTCATGGCAGAAACCGACACGGTGATCTGCCTGAACGGCCATGTCTGCTGCCGCGGCACGCCGGAAGCGGTCAGCCGCAGCCCGGAATATGTGCGCCTGTTCGGCAGCCGGGCGGCGCAGACGCTCGCCGTCTACAGCCATCATCACGATCATACCCATCTGCCGGACGGGCGCGTGCGCCATGCCGACGGCACGGTGACGGATCATTGTTTCCCTGAAGACGGGCATCACCCTCATGGCGATAGCCATGAGCACACTCATGGCCCGCATGAGCACACTCATGGCCCGCATGAGCACGCTCATGCCTCGCACGAGCACGGACATGATCATCAGCACACGCATGATCATGCGCATGAACACGCCCATTCCCGCAGCGGGGAGGGCCGCCATGCTTGACGATTTCTTCGTGCGGGCCATCCTCGCCGGCGTCGGGCTGGCGCTGACGACCGGGCCGCTCGGCTGTTTCATCATCTGGCGGCGCATGGCCTATTTCGGCGATACGATCGCCCATTCGGCGCTGCTTGGCGTCGCGCTGTCGCTGCTCTTCGAACTCAACCTGACGCTGGCCGTCTTCGCGGTCGCGGCCCTGGTCTCGGTCCTGCTGCTCTTCCTGCAGAAGCGCCAGGCGCTGTCGGCCGATGCGCTGCTCGGCATTCTCTCGCATGCGACGCTGGCGATCGGTCTCGTCATGGTCGCCTTCATGAGCTGGGTCAGGATCGATCTCATCGCCTTCCTGTTCGGCGATATCCTTGCCGTTTCCACGAGAGATATCGCGTTGATCTGGGGCGGCGGACTGTTCGTGCTGGCCGCGCTCGCCTGGCTCTGGACGCCGCTGCTTGCGGCAACCGTCAATGCCGAGCTTGCCGAGGCGGAAGGGCTGAAGCCGGAGCGCGCGCGGTTCTTCTTCATGCTCCTGATGGCCGTCGTCATCGCGATCGCCATGAAGATCGTCGGCATCATGTTGATCACCTCGCTGTTGATCATTCCGGCGGCGGCGGCGCGCCGCTTCTCGGTCACGCCGGAGATCATGGCGGTGCTTGCCTCGCTGATCGGGGCGGTGGCCGTCGTCGGCGGGCTGTTCGGCTCGCTCACCTACGATACGCCGTCCGGTCCCTCGATCGTGGTCGCGGCGCTCGTCCTCTTCATTCTCGGCCTGCTTCCCAGGCGCCACCGCGCGGTTACGCAAGGACAAGGCTCATGACGACACCGCAACTCACCAAGAACCAGTCGCTTGTTTTCGACGTGCTCGAAAAGGCCGAAGGCCCGCTCAGCGCCTACACCATCCTCGACAAGCTGCGCGACCATGGTTTTCGCGCACCGCTGCAGGTCTACCGGGCATTGGAAAAGCTGCTCGAATACGGCGTCGTGCACCGGCTCGAAAGCATCAATTCCTTCGTCGCCTGCGCCCACCCGGGCGACGACTGCCACAGCCACGGCATCGTCGCCTTCGCCATCTGCGAAAGCTGCGGCCAGGTAATGGAGTTCCACGACCACGAGGTCGACCACCGCCTGATGGCCTGGGTGCGGGGGCAAAAATTCAAACCCGAGAAGACGACAATCGAGATTCGCGGATTGTGCGAGGCCTGCGCGGCGTAGGCGGCAACACACTCCGGCGGCGAAGGTGACGATCCACGCGTTGGTTTCCTCGCCTTACTTGCTGTCGATCAATACACAAGGCGATGACTCAAAAAGGTGAGGCCGCGAGAGCGGCCTCACCTTTTGCGTTTCTGCGCGGATAAGCTCAATCCGTCTTGGATTCAGTACCGCCCTTTCCGGAGCCGCCGTTATCGCTCTTGCCGGAGCCGCCATTGTCGCTCTTGCCGGAGCCGCCATTGTCGCTCTTGCCGGAGCCGCCATTGTCGCTCTTGCCGGAACCGCCATTGTCGCTCTTGCCGGAACCGCCATTGTCGCCCTTGCCGGAGCCGCCATTGTCGCTCTTGCCGGAGCCGCCGTTGTCGCTCTTGCTGGAGCCGCCGTTGTCGCTCTTGCCGGAGCCGCCGTTGTCGCTCTTGCCGGAACCGCCATTGTCGCTCTTGCCGGAGCCGCCATTGTCGCCCTTGCCGGAACCGCCATTGTCGCTCTTGCCGGAACCGCCATTGTCGCCCTTGCCGGAACCGCCGTTGTCGCCCTTGCCGGAGCCGCCATTGTCGCTCTTGCCGGAGCCGCCATTGTCGTTCTTGCCGGAACCACCATTGTCGCTCTTGCCGGAGCCACCATTGTTGCTCTTGCCGGAGCCGCCATTGTCGCCCTTGCCAGAGCCGCCATTGTCGCCCTTGCCAGAGCCGCCGTTGTCGCTCTTGCCGGAGCCACCATTGTCGCCCTTGCCAGAGCCGCCGTTGTCGCCCTTGCCGGAGCCACCATTGTCGCCCTTGCCAGAGCCGCCGTTGTCGCCCTTGCCGGAGCTGCCGTTGTCGTCCTTGCCGGAACCGCCGTTGTCGTTCTTGCCGGGGCCGTCTTTGTCACCCTTGTCCTTGCCATCCTTGCTGTGGTCGCGGTCTTTTTCGCCCTTGTCGCCGCCATGATCATCGCGGTCTTTGCCGTGGTGATCGTCTTTTCCGTGGTGGCCCTTGCCATCCTTGCCGTGGTCGCGGTCTTTGTCGCCCTTGCCGCCGCCATGATCATCGCGGTCCTTGCCGTGGTGATCGTCTTTTCCGTGGTCGCCTTTGCCATCCTTGCTGTGGTGGTGGTGGTCTTTTCCGTGGTGGCCATCCCCGCCGGGGTCTTGATCGTTTCCACCGGTGTCGTCGCCTTGATCAACACCGTCGCCATTGCCGCCGCTATCGGTATTGCCATCACCGTTATCTCCATCATTCCCATTGCTGGCGACTGAGCCGGTGTTGGAAGTCTTCTTGCCGCCGCCAACATTTTGGCTGCCGTGATCGCTATCGTTGGGACTGAATTTGTTATCGGCCTGAATTGCTCTGGTCGGCATGCACAGCCTGTATTCGAGTGTGCCGCGAACTGCGGTGTTGCAATTGACGACTGCCGGGGCGGCCGTTGCCAGACTGCTGCTTGCCAGAAGGGAAGCAACAGCGACGCTGAATTTCGCTGCTCTGCTGATCATTTCAATCGTCTCCCAAGGTTAACCGAGCGTTAATGGGGAGATCATTTATACTAACAATGAATTAATGCGAAGAATAAAGAATGGTTAATCTGTTTCAATCATCCAATACAGTTAAATTCGCAAGTATAAAATTTTAATAAATTTTTATACTGACTGTGTTATCCTTCCGCTACGAACAGAGCGAATCGGCCATGAAGCGTCTCCTTTTTCTTGCTGCCCTTTTGGTAATTATTCCGCATTTTCAGGCAGTTGCCGGATCGTCGCTGCCTGTGACGCGAAGCATCGGCGCACCGGTGGGATTTGCCGGGGCCTGCGCCAAGTACAAGTGGCTGTGCGGCCGGATGGCGGCACAACAGTTGGACGAACAGACGGCCATTGCACTTCTTCAAAAGGTCAATCGTGCCGTAAACGGACGTATCATTTCGGCGGAAGATCGCTCGTCTTCCGGAAACGGGGACGTCTGGTCTCTGCCGGTTGCCGGCCGAGGCGACTGCGAGGACTACGCTCTCCAGAAGATGAAGGACCTGATCGAGGCTGGTTATCCATCGAACAGGTTGGCGCTTTCCGTTGTCATCGGACCGCATGATCAAAACCATGTGGTTCTCGTCGCCCGGACGGACGCCGGCGATTATGTGCTCGACAATCTGACCGGCGCGGTGAAGCCATGGCGCGCCACGGGCTATACGTTTCTGGCCACCCAGGATTTCCAATCGCGAACGGGTTGGCGCGTGACGCTTGCCGGTCCTCGCGCGGGAGAGTTCTCCTGACCTGGAAGCCGAGGCGGCACGCACGCCGCTGCCAGGCGCATCGCCACGCGATGGGGTGATGACCGACCGTTTGGAAGGGGTAGACGAGCTGGCACGTGAAGCGCTGCTACGGTTGCGTTATTCGACTTAAAGCTGAGATAAATCTCATTTTGATGGCGCAAAAGCCATAGGGAATGCTGACGTCGCCGCCGCATCCAGCGGCGAAATTGGTAGCAGGTGGCAGTAAATTCGACGAAGAATTGTGTGGCCGACGAACCGTTCGGGGAGTAATTGGTGTAAGAATCGGAAACACTTTGTGACTAAGTGTCTCCAAAAGCTGCGTTTTTCGGCTTGCTGCGCGCGACGACATGACGGATATTGCTTAAACGTTGAGGAAGCTGTCATGATCAGAATGATAGAAAATCCCGCCGAACTGGCTGGCGAGGATATCACTGGCAAATATATTCTCCGGAAGCTGAACTATCATTGGTTCGCCTACGGCAAGGCGGCTATCGTGACCGCTTGCAAGGGAACGATCCTGCATCTCGAGCGGGAAGAGACGGTCTATTCCGAGCGTTGGAGCCGTCGAGCCTATACCGGCACCGGCAAGCGTTATCCCGGCGGCATCTGTCCCATTTCGGCGGTCGCCTGCGTTTGCGATACGCCTGACGACGTCAACGCCGTCATCCAACTGGATGTCGAAGCGCAGGACGAATTCTATCAACTGATCGCCAAGGCCGAAGCCAGGGTCCAGGCGCTTGCTGCCTCCTCGCGAAACAGCCAATTTCTGGAAGCTGCCGAGTAGGGCGGTTTTTCAATGAAAGCAGCCCTGGGCTGCTATTGCGGTGGCGTGCGGCTTAAGCGCGTCAGGTTGGCCACTACTTCTGAGTTGCCTATCTCATCCGATCTGCTTGAGATCGCGGGCGAAGCGCTGCCAGTTGGCGACGTAGTTTTCGGCCGAGCGACGAATGGCTTCGATCGCCGCCGCGTCGAGCACGCGCACGACGCGGGCAGGCGCTCCGACGATCAGGGAATTGTCGGGGAATTCCTTGCCTTCGGTCACCAGCGCATTGGCTCCAACCAGGCAGTTGTTACCGATCTTCGCGCCGTTCAGGATGGTGGCGCCCATGCCGATCAGCACGTTGTCGCCCAGGATGCAGCCGTGAAGGATGGCGTGGTGGCCGATGGTGCAGCCTTTGCCTGTCGTCAGCGGGAAGCCCATGTCGGTATGGGCCATCACACCTTCCTGGACGTTGGTGCCTTCGCCGATCGTGATCTTTTCGTTGTCGCCGCGCAGCACGGCGCCGAACCAGATGCCGACACTCTCGCCGAGTTCGATCTGACCGATAACATGGGCATCCGGTGCAATCCAATAGAGTCCGGCAGCGGGCAGTTTCGGCGCCGATCCGCCAAGTGCGTAGACGGGCATGGCTTTCTCCTCAGACGACTTCGACCGACAGGATGGCGATGCCGTCGATCCCGCAATTGATGCGATCACCCCTGGCGACGGCGCCGACGCCGGCCGGCGTGCCGGTCATGATGACATCACCCGGTGCGAGGGTGAAGAGCTTCGACAGTTCGGCGATGATCTCCGGCACCTTCCAGATCATCTGGTTGAGATCGCCATCCTGGACTCGGCTGCCGTTCTGTTCCAGCCAGATCCTTGCCTGCGAGGGGTGACCGATGCGGCTTGCCGGAACGATCGGCGAGACAGGGGCGGAATGTTCGAAGGCCTTGCCGACCTCCCAGGGGCGGCCGAGCTTCTTTGCCTCGCCCTGCAGGTCTCGACGGGTGAAATCGATGCCGACGGCATAGCCGTAAATGCAGTCGAGCGCGTCTGCGGCCTGAATGTCAGCGCCGCCGGATTTCAGCGCCAGAACGCATTCGACCTCGTAATGCACATCGTTCGAGAGCGGCGGATAAGGAAAAGCATGGCCTGCCGGCAGCAGGTTATCGGCATTCTTCTGGAAGAAAAAGGGCGGCTCGCGGGAGGGATCATGGCCCATCTCGATCGCATGGTCGGCATAGTTGCGCCCGACGCAATAGACGCGGCGCACCGGAAATCGCTCATCGCTGCCGTCCACCGGCAGCAGAACCGGTGCGGGACGCGGGATGACGGTGACGGGGTGGGGCATGGGCGGCTCTTCCTGTTTTCGAGTCTTGCTTGCGGGTCTGGCGCCATCCTAGAGCATGTCGCGCAAAAGTGTGCAGCGGTTTTGCGGCAACGACATGCGAAAACAAGGACCTAAAGCGCGAGGAGCAAATCTGAAAGATCGCGACGCGCTTTAGACGAAAACCAGAGCGCCGGGGAGCGGTCTTGGCGTCCCGTTTCGGCGGATTGACGCTATCGCGGTCGACCGCTATCGTTCAGGCCATGAACAGGGTTTTTGCAGTTTCGACGACGTCTACGACCACCGCGCCGCGGTGGGTGGTAGACGCGTGAACTGAATTCCGTTCATCGCCGTTAAGACCAACCCGCCGGAGACGAGCGGGTTTTTTGTTGCCGCCCGTGTCCCGCATTCGAGGACCAGATCGTGGACGATATCCCAAAACATATTCTCGCCGAGCGGGCGCTTGCTGCTGCCCGTCGCTGTGTCGCCAGCCGCTTTGCCGGCGCCGCTTTCGTTTTTGTGACCGGTTCCATCATGCGCGGCGAAGGAACCGCCTTCTCGGATATCGATCTGGTCGTCGTATTCCCGGCGCTGGAAAGAGCCTGGCGGGAATCATTTATTGACGACGGTTTTCCCGTCGAGGCCTTCGTCCATGATCCGCAGACGCTGGCGCACTATCTCCATCACGATGCCGACAGCGGTTATCCGATCATGGTCAACATGGTCGCGACTGGCAGCATATTGGGGCCGGATATCGAGCGCGCGCGCCTCATCCAGGCGCAGGCGGCAGGCACGCTGGCGGCCGGCCCGAAACCGCTTGCCGGGGTCGGCTACGACATGCTGCGCTATCAGGTCACCGACCTTGCCGACGATCTGCGTGGCGCGCGCCCTCCCGAGGAGATCGCCGCCATCGCCGCGCAACTCCACCAGAAGCTCGCCGATCTCATTCTCCTCGGGCGCGGCGCATGGGCCGGTCGAGGGAAATGGGCGCCGCGGGTCATGCGGAAGCTGGATGCGCAATTGGCAGCCGAATTCGACGCCGCGTTCCGCCTCGCAGCAGGGGGCGACGGCGCTCGCTTCCTCGCCCTGGCCGACAGCGAGCTAGCGCGGCACGGTGGGCGCTGTTTCGATGGGTTTAGGCAGGAGGCTCCGCTGGAGGCGCGCCGGCTGGAATAGGCGTGTGTACCGACCCTGAGTGCCTTGCCGGTCATTCTCATCGACAAACGAGGCGGCGGCGCGTCCGCGATGCGCTTGCCATCATTCCACGCCTTGCGGATATTCTAACCAAGCGCACCTTGCTCCGCGCAAATCCTGTCGATCAGCGCATCCAGATCCCCCTTCGGCGGGCGGCTCTTCGCCAGGCGCTGCTTGAGATGCAGGATCGAGTCGGCGAGGATTTCATCCAGGCTCTCGGCGCAGGTGAAATCGCCCGCCACGCGCTTGACCTTGGAATTGTCGAAGATGGCCGTCCAGGCCTTGTCGCCGAGGAGCGGGCCGATCCATTCCGGATTGTATCTGATCAGCGTATCCGTCGGCACGTGCACGATCTTGGCTTCCACGCCGAGCAATCTAGCGATCGTCTTCTGGATATCGTCCCAGATATGGGCGCGGTCCGAGGTAATGTGGAAAATTTCGCGGAGCGCCGCCTGTTTGGCGAAAAGGCCGACGAAAGGCACGGCGAAGTCGACCGAGCGGGTGAGCGTCCAAGGCGTATGGCCGTCGCCCGCCACGATGACGGGGTCGCCATCCAGCATGCGTCTCGCCATGATGTCGCTGTCGCCCATCATGATCGGCAGGCCGGTGCGGACGGTGTGGCTGGGGCGGACGATCGTCCAGGCGAGATTGCCGGATTTCCGGAGCAGTTCCTCGCAGGCGATCTTGGCCTGGCTGTAGGGCCAGTAGGGATTGATCGCCGGCGTCTCCTCGGTGATCACGTAATGACGCGGCGGTTTTTCATAGACCGAGGCCGAGGAGATGAAGATGTACTGGCCGCAATTGCCCGAGAAGACCTCGATATCGCGCGCCACCTGATCCCTGGTAAAGGCGATGAACTGGCAGACGACATCATAATTGGCCCTGGCGAGATTGGTATAGGCGTCCGAACCGAGCTCCCCGATGATCGAGGTGACCCCGGCGGGCAAGGCGGCGCTTCTCAAGCCGCGATTGAAGACGCTGACATGATGGCCCTCGGCAACGGCGCGTTCGACACATGGATGGGAGATTTGGCCGGTGCCGCCAATGAAGAGAACTTTCAAAGCCATGGGAGTGACCTCGGGGTCTATGGGCGGGAATTCTGACCACTCTTCATAGCGCGAAAGACGGTGGGCGTCTCCCGCAAAACTCCGCCGGAAGCATGGGAATGAGCGGCGGCGGCAATACGTCAGATCGCCGCCGCGCCGACCGGCAGCGCCTATGCTTGTGCGTTGCGACGGGCTGCGACGACAAGCCAGATCGATGACAGCAGGAAGTAGAAGGCGCCGAACCCGGCATAGGGCACGATATCGAGGATCGTCGGCGCGGCGGCGGCAAAGGACTGGCTGATCATGTAGCCGCCGGCAAGGGCCGATTGCGCGCCGCTCAGGATCATGACCCATTGGGCGCCGTAGATGCCCCAGCGCGTTACGCCGGTATAGAGCTGTAACAGGCCCGAGAGGATCGCCCAAGTCCCGAACACGGCCGGCACCGCGTCGTTGCTGCGGCCAAGCGCAATGGCGACGGCGAGCGCCGTGACGGTGCTGATGGCGACGTTCAACGTCTGGGACGGGTTGGCCTGCAGGCCGCCATTGACCCGGGCGTCGACCAGATTGGCCAGCGCATCCCACAGGGGATAGACCACCAGCAGAAAGGCCGCGGCGCGTGGCTGCCCGGCAAGGAGAATGGCGGCAGCAATCCAAATCACCGAGAAGGCGGCGCGCGTGAAATAGTAGGATCTCAGCCAGTCTGGCTGGAGGGAAGATTGAGTTTGCATCGGCAGGTTCCTTCGTGATTATCTGCCTACTAGTAGGTAGATTAAAAGCGGAGTCAACGCCGCGGCCGCACACCTTCTTGTGATGACGGCGATGCAGCGAAAGACTTGACAATCTGTCTACCAGAAGGTAGGCGGCTCTATGAAATCAACGGCTTCGACGTCCGACAAAATTCTCGACATCGCCCAGTCGCTTATCGTGGCGGGCGGCTATAACGGCTTCAGCTATGCCGACATCTCGGCTGCGATCGGCATCAGGAAGGCTAGCATCCACCATCATTTTCCGACAAAGGCGGAGCTGGCTTCGGTGCTGGTGGATCGTTACGTCAAGCAGGCGGAGGCGGGTTTGCAGTCGCTGCGCGAGCAGGCTGCAAGCCCCGCCGATCAATTGCATCTCTACATCAACTATTGGCACACATGCATTCGCGATGCCTCGCAGCCTTTCTGCGTCTGCGCGATGCTGGCGAGCGAAGTGCAGATGCTGCCGGACGATGTCGCCTCACGCGTCCGCGCCCATTTCCAGGGGCTGGCGGCATGGCTTACCTCCGTGCTGCAGGCAGGCGTCGAGCAGGGCCTGTTCCGGCTGGACAGGCGGCCGGAAGAGCAGGCGCAAATGCTGATGGCTTCGGTCCATGGCGCGATGCTCTCTGCGAGGGCGCTCGGCGATCCCGGACTGTTCATCGCAGTGGTTGCCCCTGAAATTGCGAGGCTGCGGGCAGCGGATCGTTAGGCTGTTGGATAACGATAAGCAGACGCTCGTCGAGATGTGACCTCCAGATAGGTCCGCATCGGTTTTCGGAACTGGATGAGAGATGCGTGACAGAGAATTCAATGGCGCTGCGTCGCCGGCAATGAGGCTGACGACGAGGTTGAGGCTCAGAATTCCTGAGCCGGCGGATATTCATTTCCTGACCGAACTTTTTTCACGGCCGGAATTGGTCGCGCATCGGCCCGTGCCCCGGCCGGACTCGCCGGAGGAAAGTGCGGAGCGGCTTGCGCGCGATATCAAGCATTGGGAAGAGCACGGCTTCGGGCGCTGGGCGGTTGAGACGGAGGATGCGTTGATCGGTTTCGGGGGCGTGACCAATTCGAGAGATTTCGACGGCCTCAATCTTTCCTATCATCTGCAGCCCGAAAGCTGGGGGCGGGGGTACGCCACGGAACTGGTCAGAGAAACCTTGGCCTTTGCCTTTGACGACCTGCATGCGAACCGTGTGATCGGGTTGGTCCGCTCGGCCAATGCCGCGTCTAAACGGATTCTTGAGAAATGCGGCTTCCGTTTCGAACGCGAGGTAATGCTGCACGGCGCGCCGACCAATCTCCATACGATCGATAAACGTCCGACCGGATAGCAATTGCTCGCACCGAAAGCTTTGGAATGGTTGTTTCGTTTCATCTGCCGACGGCGCGGCTTGGTCGCGCTTGAATCCACCCGCAATCTCTGAGAGTGTGGTCGAACTGCCTGTCTATCGGCTACAAGCGAGATGCTGTATGCGCATTTCTTCTCTACCGGAACCTCCATATTACATGGTGAGCTTTACGTCTCAGCGAACCGAGATAGACGATGGTTATGGCGAGATGGGTTATGCAATGACCGAACTCGCGAGCCGGCAGCCGGGCTATCTGGGTTTCGAAAGTGCTCGCGGAGCAGATGGCTTCGGAATATTGATCTCCTACTGGAAAGACGAAGCAAGCATTCGCAACTGGAAGTCCGTCGTCGATCACCTCGAGGCACAACGTCGAGGACGCCAAGACTGGTATTCCCGATACGAAATTCGCGTTGCGCTCGTTCAGCGGGCCTATGGATTTGACATCGAGAAGCAGTAGATTGCAGGCGATCGGGATCCCGCTTGGTGTCAATAGACGTTACCGGTTGCGTTAGCCCGCTCCGACGATCCGTCATTCCCCGCCGGATTCGGCCAGCTCATCCCGCACGATCGCATAATAGGCGGCAAGCTCCGGTATCTCAGCACTCAGCCGATCAAAGACCGGGTCGGACGGCGCAAGCGTCGCGGCATATTTGGCGTCGATGAAGGCCTGGTGGGCGGCGAGTGCTTCGGCGTCGGCCTTATGCACGACGGTGAAGATGGGCGAGGGGACGGTGCGGCCTTTGACGATGATGCGGTCGAGCTCGACGACGGTGTAGGTCTCAGTGACCAGCCTGGCCGTCTCCTCGCCGAGCAGCAGCGCCACGCCGTAATTCTTCGAGGCGCCTTCGAGGCGGGAGGCGAGGTTGACGCTGTCGCCGAGGCAGGAATAGTCGAAGCGGCGGGTCGAGCCCATGTTGCCGACGATGCATTCGCCGGTGTTGATGCCGACGCCCATCTTCAAAACATGCGGCTTTTCTCCGCGTGTCGCCGCCTCCCGCTCCAGCTGGCCGTTGAGCCGCGATATCGCTGCCTGCATGGCGAGTGCGGCTCTGACCGCGTGGAGCGCATGGTCGGGATCGTCGAGCGGCGCATTCCAGAAGGCCATGATGCAATCGCCCATATATTTGTCGATCGTGCCGCCGTGATCCATCACCACGTCGGAAAGCGGCGTCAGCAGCCGGTTGATCAGGCCGGTCAGTTGCTCCGGATCGTCCCTCAGCGTCTCGGCGATGGTGGTGAAGCCGCGTACGTCGGAAAACAGCACGGAGAGCGTGCGCCGTTCGCCGCCGAGCTTCAACTGCGAGGGATCGTTCGACAGCCGCCGGACGAGATCGGGTGAGATATATTGGGCGAAGGCGCGGATGATCTGCCGCTTGTTGCGGCGCTCCTCGGCATAGTCGAAGGCCGCCTGGCCGAAGGCGACCGCGATATAGGCGATTGTGGGGCCAAGCGGCGAGACGAAGACATGGGCAAGCCGGATGCCGGCAAAGCTGACGGCCGCAAAGGCCAGCAGAGCGGCCGCACTGGTGACGATCGTCAGCCATCCGGTCGAGCGCCAGACGGTTGTGGCGGCCAGCAGCACCGAGATCAGAATGCAGGCGGCGACCGTCGGCAGCCGGGCTTCGGCGATCGACAAGCCGCGGCGGATGTTGTCGTAGATTGTCGCCTGAATCTCGACGCCGGAGACGAGTTTGCCGGTGTGGACGGTATAGGGTGTCGCAAAGGCATCGACACCGCGCTTGTCGATCTCGGGCGCGTTCTGCAGGCTGAGGCCGACCAGCACGACGCGGTCCTTGAAATAATCCGGCGGCAGCAGATTTTCAGGGTCGAGCGCCTGGTAATAGGAGACGGTGGGATAGCTGCGTGCCGGGCCTAGGGATTGGATGAGCCGACCGGCCGGCACGGATGCGTGTGTCGTTCCCGACGTTTTCGCCAGCATGGCGGCAAAGCCGTCCTCGTAACCTGGAATGCGCCGGAAGATGCCGTCGCCGCTGAGATCGATCGAGGCGATGCCGGTCACCGCACCCGCTTCGATCAGCTGCGGCAGCGGTGTGGCACGGATCAGCTGCGAGGCCTGCGGCGTCTCGATCAGCGTTTCGTCGCCGGCCAGCACGACGTCGGCGCCGACGGCCTCGGTGATTGCCGCGTCATTGTCGGGATTGGAGGGTTCGGCCATGATGATATCGAGGCCGATGGCACGGGCGCCGGCTGCGCGCAACTGTCTCACCAGCTCGGCATGCAGGCTGCGCGGCCAGGGCCATTGCGCGTTGATATCGGCCAGTGAAGGCTCGTCGATCGCTACGATCACGGGCCCGTCCTGCGGCGGGCGCGGATCGTCGAACGTCGAAAGGTAATCGAAGCTTCTGAGCTCCAGCAGCGACCAGGCGGGCAGGCGCGACAAGAGCGAAATGGCGATCAGCGTGGCCAGCGACAGCACGAGCAGCCGGAGATGGCGGCTCGTGATCTGCCTGGCCTGCCGAGGTTTGTCCCGCATCAGAAACGGACTTTGAGCGTGCCCTTGAAGGCGCGGCCCCAGCCGGGCACGCCGGGCGTTATTTCGAAGTCTTCGTCGAGCAGGTTATAGGCAGCCGCCTCCAGCTCGATCCGCTTGTCGAAGGGTTCCCAGACCAGGTGGGCGTCGATGCTCCAGTAATCGTCGAGCTTGGTGCCGAAGCGATCGCCGTCGCGCTCGCCGATATAGTTGGCGGCAACCGTTGCCTTGACCTTGGCTTCGTTGACCCAGGTCAGCGCAATCTGCCCCGAATTCTGCGGTATGAAGGGAAGGGGACCGCCATAGATCGGCTCGAGTGGATCCCTGTTTTCCGAATCCATATAGGCATAGGTGGCCGAAAGGCCGAAACCGCTGCCGAGCGCGACGTTGGCGGTGACGGCAACGCGATCGATGCTGCCGCGCGAGATCGGCAGGCTGGTATCGGACGGAAGCGAGATCAGCGGCAAATCGATCGAGAAATCGTGCAGTTCCTGATGCTGGTACTCGACCGAAGTGAAGAAGCGGTCGGTCCATTCGGCATCCCATTGCAGGGCGACCGTATCCGTATAGCCTTGCGGATTGGTGGAGAACTGGTTGGCCTGCAGGCCGAGTATGCCGATCGGCGCAAGCGTCGGCACGGTGGTATCAAAGCTTTGACGCATGAAGGCGGCACGCAGCCAGTGGTTTTGAATCGGCGTCCAGGCGAGGCCGAAGCGCGGCTCCAACCGGCTGATATCGATGCCGTCGCCTTCCAGGCGCGTGGCAAACAAGGCGTATTCACCCTTGAGATCGGGCGTTATCTCATGCAGCACGTCGACATAGGCGCGAGCAATGTTGACGCGATTGCTGAATGTGTCCGGGCCATCTGTGGTTTCCGGGATAAGCGGGACGAGAGGAACAAGTTCATGGATACGGGAGGCGGTGGTCGTGCTGGTATCGATCCAACCGCCTTCGATACCGTACCGCCAGGTCAGCGGCCCGCTGCCGATGGAATGACTGAGAGCCCCGATGTAGGTCTTGGAGGAGGTGTCCTTGGTCGTGTCCAGGACAGGGATGATGTCCGGGTCGGGCAGAGGTAAAATCGGGGCATCGTCGGTCAGAAGAGAGATTGCCGTTCGCGACTTGCTTTCCGAATAGAGGAATGCTCCGTTCAATATGTTTTCATAGGCGAAGGTGTGGCTCCAGCCGATGCCGGCATAGGTTAGCTCGTTCTCGACATTGCGGCCGATATACTCCGGCAATACCGTCGTCCTGATCGGAATGCCCGCCAAATTGAACAGGTCCGTCAGCGTCGTGCCCTGCGTCTGCGCGTTCAGCGTTCCATCGTTCTTGCCATGATTGACGAAGGCTACCACGCGATCATCCGGCGTGACGGTTGCGGTCAGATAACCGTTGGCGCTCAGGAGCTTGTTGTCTGTCTGAACACCGCCGAAATCCCGGTAGTCGCGGTCGAGCGCCAGCTCTTCCCAGGTCAGATTGCCGTAGAAGCTGATCGGGATCGTCTCGTTGGAATAGCCCTGGATATCGGCTTCGCCAATGCGTCTGGTATGGCCGTCGACGCTGTTGATACCGCCGCCGAGAGAGCCTTCGATGAAGGGCACGTCGAATAGGGTTGCCGAGCGCGAGCGGCCGGACAGCATATGCGGAGAGAGCAGCAGGCCCTGGATGAAGGATGAATAGCTCGACGCATTGTCGCGGTTCTGGATGATATTGTCGTCGCTGAAGTTCGTCGCGTTGACGAAAGGAAAGATACTGCCCTTGATCGACTGGTCGACATAGCCGCTGCCTTCGAAGGGATCGAAAACCGCATCGCCGTAATAGCGCCCCCAGGCATCCAGCCCCTGCAGCCGGAAGGCGTCGTTCAGGGTCGAGCCGGCGCTCGCATTGGCGCCGAGGCCGCTGTAATCGCCGCCGCGGGCGCGCGAGCGGCGCAGGAACTCCTGCGCGTTGCGGATCGCACCGTCCGCGTCGTAGTCGTCGATATCGACGGCAGTGCGGAATGCCGAGATAACCGGGTCGTTCTTGTCGAGCCGGTCGGCATTATCGAGCGCCTGCTGTGAGGGGATACGGTCGCCCTTTTCGTAATGGGCGGCGGCGAGCATCACCTGCGACTGCGAATGCGCCGGATTGGCCGTGCTGGCGGCGAGCAGATCCTGCAGGGCCTTATCGCGCTCGCCGGTCTGCAGGTAATAGCGGCCGCGGGCGAGCAGGACGAGATCGAAGGATGGATCGAGGGCGATTGAGGTATCGATCTCGCGCTTGGCCTCCTTCATCCGCCCCTGGTCGAGATAGAGTATTGCCAAGTTCGCGTGCAGCAGCGGGTCCTGCGGATCGAGTTCGATCGCCTTCCTGAAGGCCTTTTCCGCTTCGCCATTGGCGTCGCGCGAACTCTCCAGCAGGCCGAGCGAATTCAGCGTGCCTGATGCGCCGGGGGCAAGTTCGATGGCGCGGTTCAGATCGGCAAGCGCACCGTTGATGTCGCTCTGATAGACCGCCTTGTAGCTCGCGCGAGCGGAGAGCGCCATCGGATGGTCAGGGTCGAGCGTCAGCGAGCGTTCGATCGCTTCCTTCATCTGTTCGCGGTCGTCGGTGAGCTGCGCCAGCTGGGCGCGGACCGCCGGCAGGGTCGGATCGTCGGGATAGCGCTGTTCGGCTTTCTTGATGATCTCGAGCGCTGCGCGCGGGTTTTGCAGGAAGCCTGTCGTATAGGCCTGCATGATCGCACCGTAGGGGCCGGCGCTAGTGGCCGGCGGCGGCTCGGCATGCTTGGGATCGGCAAGCGAACGGGCGAAATAGCCGCCATATTGCGCCATGTTACGGCGTATCGGATCGAGATGCGGCAGAGCCTTCTGGAAGAGCCTGGCGGCATCGCCATAGCGCTTTTCGGAGCCGGCGATGGTGGCGTCGATCAGGTCGACGCGCGCCTGCTGGGCTGCCGTCAGCCTGCGGCCGCGGATATTTTGCAGCGTTGCGGTCGCAGCCTGGCGTCCGTCGAAAGCGCTCTGCACTTCCGCGAGTTCCAGCCAGTCTTCGGTGGTGCGGCGCTCCGGCGGCAGTGCCAGCAGGCGGCGGCGCTCCGTCGCCATGCGATCGGCCCGCAGGGGCGAAGTCGGCATCAGATCGAAGCCGTCGCGCAGATCGAGATAGAAGAGCATCTGCTCGCGGTCGTCAGGATTGACGCTAATGATCTTGTGCGGCGCCTGGCCGATGGTGGCGACCGCCCCTTCACCCTCGCTGACCTCGACGCTGCCCTGCGGGTTGGAGAGCGCCACGCGGCCTTCGAGCACGATCATCGAGGTCTTGGCGCCGTCGACGGTCATCGTCCAGTCCGTGCCGCGAATAGCGGCGGCGGCGGCCGGGGTTTCCACAGTCAGGCCCTGGCCGCCGCGCTCGGCGCGTGCCCAGATGGTGCCGGATTGGAGATTGAGCACCGTATCGCCGGTCGCCGCCATCTTCTTGACCTGCAACGAGGAATTGCGGCCGAGGCGGACCTGGGTGTGATCGGAAAAGACGATGGCGAGCTGGCCGTTGGCATTGGTTCGCAGCACGTCGCCGGTCAAAAGATCCTGGTTGATGTCGACGATCCGCCAGTCCGATACGTCGATAAAGCGAACCTCTTCGCCCGTCTTGCGGGCGATGACCGAACCGGCGACCGGCGTTGCCCGCTGCACGGGATCGGCCATTGCCGGCTGCCCCAAAGCAGGCAGTGCAAGCGCCAGCGCCACCCCTGCGCGAAAGATGTGTTTGGAATGCCCCCGCATGACCTCAACCCCATACCCGCGCTTCCCCTTTGTCCGTGTAGAGGGAAAAAGTCAAGCATGTTGCACACGTGTTCTTGCTTTCGTTCCAAAGTGTACTATCAGGGAAACACTTTTGGGGTGGAGTATTGACGTGAGCGAATTCGAAAGTGCGACTGAGGTTATGCTGAGCAATCCCTCAAGTGGGGACGTCAGCACTGAATATTTTGATCATATCAAGAAAATCAACGACATATTTTACGATCAGATCAAGATATCCGATCAAAAAGCCGCCTATATCTTTACTTTTATGCTCGCCTTTCTGGTGAGCTCCAGTGAGGTGAGGGCCGTCTTCAGCCTGGCGCGTTACACCGGCAGCTCGGTGGGGAGCATGCTGTTCTCCGGCCTGCTGGCCGCAGCCTCGGTCTTCTCCATCCTGTCGGCGATTCTCGTCGTGCTGCCGCGTCGCCTCGGCGCCTCCACCTCGCTGTTCTGGGGTGCCTGGCCAAAGCATCGCGACATGTTCTTCGACGCTGCTCTTCGCCGCGACGAGCGTTACCTCTTCGACCAGTACTTCGAAAACGCCAACATCCTCTCCGCCATCGCTCGCAACAAGTACCGCTGCGTCACCTTCGCGTTTCGGGGCTTGATGGTGAGTGTCATTGCCTATGTGCTGTTGCTGGCGGCGGTGTGACAAGCGGTTCCTGATTTGGACTCATTATCGCAAGCATCTTTCTTGCGGCAATCCAATTCTGATCGCGGTCGTGGTTGCCCATGAAGCTTGCGGAGGCCTCCTCTAAGTAATCTGGAATAGAGCGGCGCGGTGAGATCATGGCGGATACCCACGTGGGAAGGTGGTGGCGAGAGACTGAACCGCTACTGAGGCCCTATGATTTCAATACAGCTTAATCGCTTGCCCGCGCAGTTGACTAATAGTTGTCTTCGATTTTACAATTGCAAACACGTAGTTTTCTTACATGGTGACTTATGGTGGCAGAACAAATGGTTGGTTTAGCTGAGCAATATGCGGAAATACGGCCCCGTTATGAAAAACTCTGCGATGAGACGAGACGCATAATTGTTGAATCATTCGAAGAATCGGGAATTTATTTTCAAAATATTTCCTCAAGAGCTAAAAATATCGAAAGCTTTCTTAATAAGGCCGGCAAATTAAATGGCGATTATAAGAAGTATAGCTTGCCTCTTTCGGAGATTACTGATCTCGCTGGCGTTAGAATAATAACGTATACCTTGAAAGATCTTGAAAAAGTTGATAGATTTATAGTTGGTAACTTCGATATTGTTGAAAAGAGAGATGTTGGAGAGGAACGCTATAAAGAAGGGAAATTTGGTTATCAGAGCATACATTATCTAGTTCAATTCCCTGAAAATCGTCTCGTCCTTGCAGAAAACAAAAAATATTCCGGATTGATATGTGAAATTCAAATCAGAACTGTACTTCAGCATGCTTGGGCGGAAATTGAGCACGATATACAGTATAAAAACCAATCCGATGTGCCGCGATCACTTGAGCGGAAATTTATTGCGCTAGCTGGCCTTCTTGAGATAGCCGATCGAGAGTTCCAAGCAATTCAGGATGAAGACGCAAGGCTGAAGAAAACAATTGATGAGCAGTTGCAGAACGAAGTAACTAGAGCGAATATTTCAAAAAATATTTCGGATTCTGATGAGCCTGTTGCTGCTCTGGTTAGATCTAAGAGGTATTCGGAAGCAATTTTACTATATAATGACAAAATTTCTTTGTCCCCGAATATGCACACTCTCTATCTAGGAAGGGCTAGAGCAAAATTTCTCTCGGGGGATCGTCAGGGCGCTCTTTCAGATATTGATCTCGCACTAGGTTTGGCGCCTACCGATGCTGTGGCCCAAAAGCTGAGAGAGCAATTCATCGAAGGAGCGCTATCGGAAAGCATAACAGGAGATGTTTCAAGTGAGTATGAAGACCCAAATGCGCTGACTAGGCAAGCAAACATATTTATTGAAAGTGGAGATGGAGTAAGTGCTTTTGAATTATACTCAAAAGCACAGGACAACGGGGCATCGAAGCCTTTTTCGCAAATTAATAAAGCAATTTCTTGCTACGTATCGCTCGACTATACGGGTTCTCTTTATTTTTTAGATTCTTTGCAGTCCCGACTAGGTACACCGATGTCGGTTACCATCGCTGCGATGCATTGCTTAATCACCGCGTCCATTGATCGCTCGAAATTTGAGAGCAATCTTGATATATTAGAAAACGCCTTAAACGAAGTTGACGATTTTACGCTGTCAGTATCGCCCCTGGCTAAGTTGCGACGTTGTATTGAAAGTGGACATATAAAGTTTGACGATGATGTCAATGCGCGGATTGAAGTTGTTTTTTCAAAAATTGAAAGGAAAAACAACAATTAATGCAATGGCCACGTTATCCTAATTGATCCACCAAGCTTCGGCTTATTGTTGCTTGGTTGGTTTTCCAAGAGAACTGATTGTCATGTTCAACTTGGACGCAGGCAGATGGCCAGAGGCTGAAACCTCGAAGGACGAGGCGGGAGCGGTGTCGCCGGGCATGTCTAAGAATGCCCGGCCAATTATCGTTGCCGCGGGCTGTTTTCAATCCTCGACCTCGAGAACAAGCTCAAGCTCGATCGGCACGCCGAGGGGAAGGCTGGCGACGCCGAGCACGACGCGGCCTGAGAGCTTTTCTTCACCGAAGATTTGAAGCAGCATTTCCGATGCTCCGTCCGCGACCCTCGGATGGTCGCGGAAATCGCCTTCGGTGGCGATATAGACACCGAGCTTGACGACCCTGACGACCCGGTCCAGCGAGCCGAGATACTCCCTGGCGGCCGCAAGCGCGCTGAGCGTCGCGGTTTCCGCCGCCTTCCTGCCATCTTCCGGTGTCAGCGCGCCACCGACGCGGCCGATATGGCGTGGCTCATGGCCGACGACCGGCAGCATGCCGCTGAAGAAGACCAGATTGCCGGTCCTAAGGGCCTCGACATAGGCCCCGAAGGGTGTCGGCGGCGGGGGAAGAGGGATGCCGAGTTCCTGCAGCCGTCGTTCTGCGCCGGCTGCCAACGCTTTCTGATGGTTTACCATTTGCCCAGATGTGCGCCGCCATCGACGTGCAGCACCTCCCCGGTTACGCGCGGCGCTTCGGTAAGAAAGACGACTGCGTCGACGATCTCCTCGACGTTGGAAATGCCTGCCATCGGTGACAGCGTGCTCAGGAAATCCTTCGGATTGTCCTTATGCAGCGGCGTGTCCACCACACCGGGCGCGACGATATTGAAGCGAATTCTCTCGCTGGCATATTCCATCGCCAGGTTCTTGGAGATGGCGTTGATGCCGCCTTTCGTCATCATCGACACCGAGGCGGAGAAGCCGGCGATCGGATGATCGGTCAATGGCGTGGTGATGCTGACGACGCTGCCGCCGATTTTCTGTGTGAGCATCTGCCCGACGACCAGTTGGGTCAGGTGGATGAAGCCTTCGAGATTGGTAGAGGACAATGTCCGGAAGTCGGCCATCGTGAAGTCGATGAACGGCTTGGCCAGGAAGATACCGGCATTGTTGACGAGGCCGTCGATCGAGCCGAACCGGTCGATCGCGGTTTTTGCCACCCGCGCTGCGGTTTCGGCATCGCCGATATCGCCGTCGACGAGCACCAGCCGATCGGAAGCCTTGAAGGCATCCGAGGCACTGACCTGGCGTGAGGTGGCGACGACATTGTAGCCGCGCTCGATGAAGGCGTTGACGATCCCGGCTCCGATACCCTGGGAGGCGCCCGTGATGATGACTGTTTTTGCCGTACTCATGTTGATCTCCAAAAGATTGGTTCGGGCGGCGTGAGCCTCGCATGTGCAAAAGGCCCGGCCGCTCGAGATGGGGCTGCTGCGATGCGCCGCCATCGGGTTGTGGTTGTTTTCGCATGATAAATATGGCGAAAACTCAATTCATCGATTAGATGGAAATATCTGGATTCTCTTTTGCACCCATGCAAAAATCAGCCATGGCCGATCTCAACGATATCGCTGTTTTCGTGAAGGTGGCGCAGTACGGCAGCTTCAGCCGCGCTGCTCATTCCCTCGGCATGCCGGTCTCGACCGTCAGCCGGAAGGTGACCTCGCTGGAAGAGCAGCTCGGCGTGACGCTGCTGCAGCGGACGACCCGCAAACTGAGCCTGACGGAGCAGGGCCGCGCCTATTACAACAGATGCAACGAGCCGCTCGCCCATCTCCTCGACGCCGAGCAAGTGCTCACCGAAACACAGAGAAAACCGGAAGGTCTGCTGAAGATCTCCGTGCCCGTCATTTTCGGGCAGGAGGTCTTCTACGAATTTCTGTCGACCTTCCTCAAGGCCTATCCGAAGATTGAGGTCGATCTCTTCGTTACCAATCTATTCCTCGATCTGATCGGGGAGAATATCGATCTCGGCATCCGCTTCGGCGAGCTCAAGGATTCCACAATCGTCGCGCAGCGGCTCGGCAAGAGCGTGCGCTATCTGGTCGCCACACCGGACTATCTGACGGGCAAGGTGCTCCCGTTAAAGCCTGAAGACCTGAAGGAGCATCAGTGCGTTCTGCTGAATGGCCGCAATGGTGAGGCGGAATGGCATCTGGTGAGCGGACGAAGATCGGTTCGCCTGCACGTATCGGGCTCGGTCTCGAGCCGGGATTTCGATGCGGTAAGCGCTTTCACTTATCGCGGGCACGGCATCGGACTCTTGCCTTCCACCTATTGCGATGAGCGGATCAGAAGAGGCGAACTCGTCCGTCTGCTGCCGGATTGGTCGTCGGAGGAAATTTTCGTGCATGCCGTCTATCCGACACGCCGTTTCCTGCCATCCAGATTGCAGGTCTTCCTCGAGGCACTGAAGGCGTGGAAGACGCCATTGTGGCTTCCCCTGCATTGAGGCCACGCGGCGCCGCAATCGAGGCTCACCTGATCCCGCAAGGGCCGGGAAGGACGGACGCTCCCGCCATCACCAAAAATTGAAGCCGCGCAGAGGGGCGGGCGCCCTGCCTCGGCCAAGCTGTGCTAAAGTTTGCTGGCTTGAATGGCGCAGGGATTGGATTGCCGATGCTGACGACGCTTGCGGTGCTCATGGGTCTTTCCAGCCTCGTACCGGCAGCAGGTGCCGGCGGCAACGAAGTCGACGTCACGCTGGTGCTTGCCGTCGACACCTCGCGGTCGATGGATGTCGAGGAGATCGGCATTCAGCGCGAGGGTTATGTCGAAGCACTCAAGCACAAGGAATTCATCGATGCGGTGAAGAACGGGCTCACCGGCCGCATCGCCATCAGCTATTTCGAATGGGCAGGCTATGTCGTCCAGGAATCGGTGATCGACTGGCAGGTGATCGAGACCGAAGCGGATGCGATCGCCTTTGCCGACAAACTCGACGCCCGGCCGATCGGCACCCAGCGGCGAACCTCGATCTCGACCGCCATCGACCAGGGCGCCAGTATGATTGCCACAGGTCCCTTCCAGGGCAGGCGCGAGGTGATCGGTGTTTCCGGCGACGGCCCGAACAACTCGGGCGACGCCGTCGCGCCTGTCCGCGACAAGGCGGTGGCGTCAGGCATGATCATCAATGGGCTGGCCATCATGCTGCGCCCTTCCGATGCGCCCGGCGGGCTCGACAAATATTACGCCGATTGCGTCATCGGCGGCCCCGGCGCCTTCGTGCTGCCGGTCCACAAGATCGAGGATTTTGCCATCGCCGTGCGCCGCAAGCTGGTGCTGGAGATCAGCGGTCTGTCCCCGCCGCCGACGATGGAGAGGGTCGCCGGCGCCGGGCCGCTGACGGATGCCTGATCGGCGAGAAGCAGTGGCGGGATATGTTCTACCGGTGAGATGCGGGCCAAGGGCGCGTCTTGGGATGAGAGAGGAGCGGGCGTGCCGTGTGGCACCCCCTCTGGCCTGCCGGTAAGGAAAGAAGCCTCGCCCCGCAAGGGGCCTCGAAGGGCGAGGCGGGTGCTCCCGGCGCCTGCCGCCACCTACAACGGCAGCTGCTTGCCGGCCTGTTCGCTAACCATGTATTCGGCATACCAGTCCGGCCAGTTCTCGTCATATTTGCCGCCGTTTCGTTTCTCGTGTTCGCCGTGAGCCTGGGCGGCGCGGCGCAGTGCGGCGGCAAGGTCGTTCGAGGTCGAGAAGGCCGTTTCGTCGGCGTCGATGCGGCCAGGCAGGCGGGCGGTGACTTCCTGGAACAGCCAGCCATTCCCGTCGGGATCCTTGAAGGAGGCGAAGGAGCGGTAGCTGCGGTGTTCGGGGTCGCGGCCGGCAATGCGCAGGCGCCCGAAGAGATAGGGCTCGTCCTTGCCGGCATAGACGCCCGATGCGTCATGGAAGACCTCGCTCACCTCGACGCCGCGGGCGATAAGATCGCGCCTGGCGGTCTCGATGTCGGAGACGATGAGGTAGAGCCCTTGCGCGGAGCCGGGAGCGGCGGCGGTGACGTTCTTGCCGAAGATGATAGCGCAGCCGGAGCCCGGCGGAGTAAACTGGATCACCCGGAAATCGGCATCGTTGGCGAAATCGGCATCGAGCCTCCAGCCCAGACCGTCGTAGAAACGTTTGGCGCGGTCGACGTCGGAGACGGGGATGACGACCACTTCGAGCTTGGTGTCGACCGGTCGCATTCTCACGGATTCGGCGGGGGTTTCACTGTGCATTGCATTGCTCATCTTCAGCTCCCTTGAGGTTTGGACGCATTAAGAATGGCGATACATGTCGGGGTCGAGTGGACCACAGCGCAGGCGGGGCGTCGAATCAATTCTTCTGTTGGGAGAAGACGGCGGGCCGATCCCGCCGTCAATTGCGCAGACTCTATGCCGCAAGAGCGGCGCGTGTCTTGCCGATAATCAGAGCGGCGCGCGCCGCCTCGCGGCCCTTCTCGACGAAATGGGCGCGGTAGATCTGCGTGTGATGCTCGGTTTCCTGGTAATGATGCGGCGTCAGAGAGACCGACAGCACCGGCACACCGGTATCCATGCCGGCGCGCATCAGGCCATCGACCACGGCCTGGGCGACGAATTCGTGGCGGTAGATCCCGCCATCGACGACGAAGGCGGCGGCGATGACGGCCGCATAGCGCCCGCTTGCGGCAAGATCGCGCGACAGAAGCGGCATTTCGAAGGCGCCGGGAACATCGAACACGTCGATCTGTTCGGCGGGAACAAGCTGTTGAAAACCTTCGAGCGCACGGTCGACGATATCGGCGTGCCAGCCGGCTTTGACGAAGGCATAACGGGTGGGTGTCATAGTCATCTCCTTTGGCGTACAGACACGTCACCCAAGGCGATCACGAGCATCCGCAGCCGGCCCGGAGGCGCAGCAGCAACGCACGTTCTCTTTCATCCGGACTATGACCGTCGGCTCAGGCATCTCACCTGATCTGCTGACCCTTCCGAAGAAGGCGCTCGCGGGCTCGCAATCGAAACTGCATACCGCCGGTAGGGACTTTCACCCCGCCCTGAGAACGGCGCGACAATAGGGGCAAGGCGGCCGGCTGGCAATAGGGGAAGATGGTTTTGGAATGGGTGCGGGTTGCAACCCCAAGAGAGCCTCATCCTGTGGTGCCCCGCAGGGGCCTCGAAGGACAAGGCGGGTGCGTGGGCGACGGATGGATGCGTGCCCCATCGCCCTTGCTGAGTGCGCGCATCCGCCTACATGATCCTGCTGAGGACATCCATGTCGAAACAGCATGCCGCTCCGCCTCATTGAGGTAGGGCAGCAACCATGGGAGATCATGATGCCAGAAGCTTTCGTCGTTCACCGCGAAGCGCATATCGCAGCACCGCCGGCGGCCGTGTTTGCGCTGATGACCGACCCGGAAAAGATTCTGCGCTGGATGGGAACGGAAGCTCAGGTCGAGCCGCAGCCCGGCGGGCTCTATCTCGTCAACGTCACCGGCGCTCGCTTTGCGCGCGGCTCGTTTCGCGAAGTGGTGCCGGTTCATCGCCTTGCCTACAGCTTCGGCTGGGATGGCAGCGACGTGGTGCCGCCGGGCTCGAGCCTGGTCGAGATCGACCTGATCGAGCAGCCCGATGGAACGCTGCTGAAGCTCACCCATAGCGGCCTGCCGAGCGCCGAACAATGCGCCGGCCATGAGGAAGGCTGGACGCATTACCTCGGCCGGCTCACTACGGTTGCAGCCGGGCGCGACCCGGGTCCCGATGTTTTTTCCGGCAGGAAATGAACGGTTTTCCCAAGGGCGCCACCGCGCCCGCAAGCGCCTGCCACCCACTGAAAAAGACGGCCTGGCGGCATTGCGTCGGCCGGCCGGAAGCGCTGTTTTTCATCCTCAAACATGAACGCGCAGTTCATCCCCAGTTCAATTTGGCAGCCCTAGGGTGGTCACGGCTGGATTGAATTGGAGTTCGTTATGAAGGCACTTTCTATCGCGGCTGCCTTGCTTGCTGGCAGCCTTTCGATCGGTACGGCGCAGGCGATGCCGAGCGCGACGATCAAAGTCGAGAGCAATATCACCAAGGTCGACTACGCCTGCGGCCGCGGCTGGCATCTGACGCGCTGGGGCGAATGCCGGCGCAATTGGCGACGCCCGCCGCCGGTGGCTTTTTACGGTGGTCCGCCCCGCTGGGGCTGGGAGCGGCGCCATGGGGATTGGGACGGCCCGCGCTGGCGCCATGAGCGGCGCTGGGACCGCGACCGCCGCTGGCGTGATGACCGTCGCTGGGACGATTGAGGTCTCGACCAGATATGAATCGATGAGGCCGGCGCCATATTTCGCCGGCCTTTCTCATGAGAGTTCGCAGTTTTCCCGCAGTCAGATCGTGCTGACGAGCCAGTGTTTGCCGTCGATCAGCTCTTCGAGCTCGATGGGATCCTTGACGCCGAACTCGAACCATTCGACGAGCTCTTTCGCCTTGCGCTTGCTCTCCTCCGCGGTGAAGTCGATCTCATAGCGCGCGCACCATCGCCGAAGGATCGACGTCAGCAGCGTCATGTCATTCCCGTCAAGCGGATCTTTCGGCCAAAATGTCGTGCCCATCGCAACCCCTCAATCGCAGATGACAAGCTGGCGCATAATGGAATCAAAGATGCGCAATTTTAAAGTGTTTTTTCGTTGTTTTCCACTGTGGTGAACGGTTTTCCACAGGCTTGTCTGGCAGTGGGGTTGACAGGGTTGTGTGGAGGCTAGGGGTGCAAGAGCCGAGAGGAGGCCCTCCCGGACATCCGGGGATGTCCTGCCGGGCTGCGGAGCATCCGCGCGCGGATGCTCCGGGGTTGCCCACACCCGGGGCTGATGCGATGTTAGGGCATGGATCTGCCTTCCTCCCTTGCCTGGCTGGTCGACGAGGCGGCTGCTTCGCCCGGTCCCGAACCGTTTCTGGCCGAGCTCGGGCGCCGGCTGCTTTCCGATGGCCTGCCGCTTGCCGGCGGGGCGCTGACGCTTGCGGTGCCGCATCCGATCATTGCGCGGCGCACCTGGCTGTGGCGGGCCGAGACCGGGGGTGTCATCGAGGCGCTGGCTTTTGCCGCCGCACCGCCCGTCGATGCCGGGCGTGACTGGCTGGCCGGGCTCGGGCCGGTGTGGGAGGAGAGGATCGGGCCTTCTCAGGATGCGCTGATGCTCGGCTGGGCGGGCATTGGCGCCGGCGCTTTCGCTCCCGATAACGCCGCCCGGCTGCGGGACGTCGCGCGTTTTGCCGCGGCGCCGCTCGCAGCCCTTGCGGCGCGCGAGGCGCGGGCGGCATTGCTCGAAGCGTATCTCGGCCGGCGCAGTGCGGCCCGGGTGCAGGCCGGAGCGCTTGCCCGCGGCACTGGCGAGACTATTCGCGCCGCTCTTCTCTGCGCGGATCTGCGCGATTTCACCGCGCTTTCCCAAGTGACGGAGCCGCATGCGATGATTGCGACGCTCGACGCCTGGTTCGATCGCGTCGCCGGCGCCGTACACGCTTTCGGCGGCGAGGTGCTGAAATTCATCGGTGACGGTGTATTGGCGATCTTTCCCGTCACCGGCGCTTCCGGCCAGATGCAAGGAGACCGCAATGCCTGCGACGCGGCGCTCCGGGCCGTCGCCGCCAGCCGCGCCGGCATGGTCCATCTCGACCACGTGCGCCAGGCGCAGGGGCTGGCGCCGCTGCCCTTCGGCGCGGCCCTGCATTTCGGCGAGATCCTGTGGGGCAATATTGGCGCAGCCGACCGGCTGGACTTTACCGCCATCGGCCCCGCCGTCAATCTGGTCAGCCGCCTGGAAGGGCTCTGCAAGCCGCTCGGCCGAAGCGTGCTGATCTCGGGTGCTGTGGCCGCAAATACCAAGACGATGCTGACGCCGCTCGGGGAACACAGCTTGCGCGGCATCGCCGACCCTTGCGCGGTGTTCACTTTGCCGGAGGCCTGAACGCGAGCCGGGCCGCGCCAGGAGTGTTCTCATTTATGCAAAGAAATCTTTGCAAAGATATCCTTGCAATAGTAAGCTTGAGGCATGAAAACATCAGGCTCCCAGTCTGCCGCCGTCTCCCGCTCCGTCAGCCGGGTCGTACCTGAGCCGACCGCGCTGAAGGCGCTGGCGCATCCCGTTCGGCTGCGCATGCTCGGCATGCTCAGGATCGACGGCCCGGCCACGGCGACCCAGCTCGCCGTGCGGCTCGGCCTGAACAGCGGCGCGACCAGCTATCACCTGCGTCAGCTCGCCCAATACGGTTTCATCGAGGAGGCGCCGCATGCCTCGCGGCGCGACCGCTGGTGGCGCGCGAGCCACGAGCTGACCTCGCTGCCCGCCAGCGAAGCGGCGGGGGAGGCGCTCGATCTCGATATCGCCTTCAACCAGGCGGCGCTTTCGCAGCAGGTCGGCCAGATGCAGCAGGCGCTGGAGGAATATGCCGAGCTGCCGGCCGAATGGCGCAAGGCGACGGCCGCCGACGACATCATCATCCCGATGACGGCTGACCAGGCCGAGGCGCTGACGAAACGGCTGCGAGATATCATTCTGGAGGCGATGCGGGCAGCACCGCCGTTGGGGGAGGCGGCGTCTCGAAATCCCGACATGGTTCCCTTCTATGTCATGCTGCACGCCTTTCCCTATCCGGGCCGTCTTCCGCATCGCGAGGGCGAGGAAGAACCGTGAGGAGGGGCAGGCCCTTCCTGGCGCTTGCCGCCGCCGAGACGCTTTCGCTGTCCGGCACGCGGCTTTCGACCATCGCCATTCCCTGGTTGGTGCTGAGCACCACCGGCAGTCCGATGCTGACCGGGCTGACGGCGATGATGGAGATGTTGCCCTATGTGCTCGCCAAGGCGCTCGGCGGGCCGCTGATCGACCGTGTCGGCGCCAAGCGCATCGCCATCATCTGCGACACCGCTTCCGTTGTTGTGGTGGGTCTGGTGCCGCTTCTCGATCTCTTCGGGCTCTTGACCGTCCCGGTGCTGCTGCCCGTCGTTTTTGCCATGGGCGTGCTGCGCGGCCCCTCCGACGCCGCCAAACAGGCGATGGTTCCCGATATCGCCGCGCTGGCCGCCGTGCCGCTCGAGCGGGTGACCGGCGTCGCCAGCGCCATCGAACGCCTCGCCTCGACGGTCGGCGCGGCCGGCGCCGGCGCGCTGATCGGGCTCATCGGCCCGGGCCAGGCGCTCGTCCTCAACGCCGCCACCTTCGCCGCCGCCGCTATAGTCGTCGCGATCGGCATTCCCGGCATAACACCCACGCCTAAGCTGCCCGCCGCTCCGCTGGATAAGGTCTCTTCCTATCTCGAGGATCTCCGTGAAGGCTGGCGATTTCTCAGCGGCGATGCCGTGCTCGTCAGCATCGTTGCCATGGTGGCGACCACCAATCTGCTCGACCAGGCCTATCATGCCGTGCTGCTGCCCGTCTGGACGCGGGACGCCGGTCACGGGCCGGAGCTGCTCGGGGCGATGTTCGCCGTCTTCTCCGGTGCCTCGATCGCGGGGGCGGCGATTGCCGCCGTCATCGGCGAGCGCATGCCGCGTCTGATCGTCTATACGGTGGCTTTTTTGCTGACCGGATTTCCGCGCTTTCTGGTGCTGGCGGCAGATGCGCCGCTCGGCTCTGTCTTTGCGACGCTCGCTATCGCCGGCTTTGCCTCGGGTTTTCTCAACCCCATCCTGTCGGCGGTGATCTTCGAGCGCATCCCGAAACCGCTGACCGGCCGCGTCACGGCGATGAACACCGCCCTCTGCTTTGCGCTCATTCCCTTCGGCGGCCTCGTCGGCGGCGCGCTGATCAGCACGATCGGCCTTGCCGCGGCGCTGTTCCTCACCGGCCTCGCCTATCTCGCGGCAACCCTTTCTCCCCTTGCCCTGAAAAGCTTCCGTGGCTTCGACAAGGCGGTCACAGAGGGCTAGCGTCGCGGCGTGCCTCGCCCCGACGCTCAAGCTCCTCGACCACCAGGTCGATGAAGCGGCGGACGCGCGGTTCCAGCGGGCGCTTGTCGGGATAGAGCGTCACGATCTTGGTGTCATCGGTTTCGAGGTCGGGCAGAACCTGCCGGAGACGGCCGGCCGCAAGATCGTCGGCGACGAGAAAGTCGGGCAGGAGGGCGATGCCCAGTCCCGCCAGGGCGGCGTGGCGGATCGCCTCTGCGCTGTCGAGCCTCAGGCGGCTGCGTCCCTGCGCCGTGATCCAGGAATTGCCTTTGCCGCGAAAACGCCAGGCGTGCCTTTGATTGCGGCTGATGAAAATCAGGCAGTCATGGGCCGAGAAGTCGTCGATATCACGCGGCTCGCGGTGCTCGGCGAGATAGGACGGCGAGGCGCAGAGCAGCGTCCTGTAGGTGGCGATCACGCGTGAGGCCAGCCGGGCGTCCGACGCCGTCGGGCCGATCCGGATGGCCAGATCGAAGCCTTCCTCGACGACGTCGGCGAAGCGATCGGTGAAGCTGATCTCCACCTGGATATCGAGCCAGGCCCGAAGATATTCTTCAAGCAGCGGCAGCACGACGAGCCGTCCGAAGGCATCGGGAACGCTGAGCCTGAGAACGCTGCGCGGCGTGCCGCTCCGGCCAGCCACGCTCGCTTCGGCAGCGTCGACCGATGCGAGAATCTGCAAACCGCGCTCGTAGAAGACTCGCCCTTCGTCGGTGAGATTCAATGTTCTCGTCGTACGGTTGAGCAGGCGCGCGCCGAGCCGCTCTTCCAGGCGGATGACGGCCTTTCCCGCCGCCGAGCGGGACAGGCCCATGGCCTGGCCGCCGGCGATAAAGCTTCCGGCATCGACGACGGCCATGAAGATCAGTATATCGTTCAGGTTCGTACGCGGCATTAGGCAACTCGAGCGGTTCGGTACAGCCATAACTCGGTCGGCCATGCGATGGTTCAAGCTCGGACCATCAACGCTTACCCAGGGCGAAAGGTCCGCGCGCGGTGCTTCCATGTCGTGGTGGGGCCTGGCCTTTGCGCGTCAACTCGTCGAAATCCGTTGCCTGCATCGGCTGACGATGGTCTGGGCGGTGTCGAAGGGATACGGAAAAGCCGGGCTACAGCATATCGCCGAGGCTCCAATGGTTGTTCCATCGGGCGTCGATCTCGTCGTCGACATTCTGATATCTGATGTCGGTGGAGAGACGCAGCCGGCGGCTGCGGTCCTGGTTGGCGGTCGATGCGTGGATCATATAGGGCGAGTGGAGCACCACGTCGCCGGCCTCATAATCGGCGGCGAGCCAGCGCGTATCGAAGCGCTCCGCCATATCGGGAAGATCCTTCGAGATCCAGCCGCCTTCCGCCATGTGGCGGTTATAGGCGCTGATCCGCTCTTCAGGTGAAAGATCGCCGCTTGCTGCCTGGAACTCGGCCTCCATCTTGAGGCCAAGCGCGTGCGAGCCTTCGAGGTAGACGAGGCCGCCCATCTCGGCCGGGATGTCGCCGATCGGAATCCAGGCCGTCACCAGGCGGCTGGTGCCGCCGCGGAGATAGACGAGATCGTAGTGGGCGGGTGTGGCCGTCGGGGTATCCGGCTGGACGAAACGCATGATCTTGCGCTTGTGCAGATAGGAGATGCCCTGCAGGAAATCGTCCATGAAGCAGGTGAGCGACGGTTGCGCGCAAAAGCCTTCATAGGCGGCGGAACGGACGAGCGACATCAGGCGCCGGTCCGCCAGGCTCCGGTCGAAGGCGGCGGTCGAGGCGATCCCCAGCGATAAGTCGCTGCCGGGCTCGACTAGTCCGGTCATGGCGAGGTGTTCGAGCACCCAGCGACGGAAATCGATGACATTGGCGTGCGGCAGAAGGCCTTTCAGCCAGACATAGCCATCGTCCAGGTAGCGGCGGCGGATGGCGCCGAGGCCGATGGCGGGATCGGTCGGCGTCAGCCAGCCCACCCGTACCGCTGGCAAGGTCTTGCCGTGGGCGGTCAGGGGAAATTCCGGCGTTTCGGCCCGTATCGTTTCGGCGGCAATCGACATTTCAGCCTTCCATCGCTTGAATTGATTTGCCAATAATTAGCTGATCTGCAGGGATAACCGACATGGATGAAATAGGTAGCTGGACTTTTCGCTCACCATGAGAGACGCCGAGGCCATTTATAGAACGCCGCTCGACGCGGCCGGCGGACTGGCGGTCACAGGCAGCGGCAGGCAGCATGCCCGCCATGCGGTGACCGACCGAAAACTCCCGAGTTTCGCCGTCGTGCTGGTCGAGCGCGGGCAGGGCTGGCTGGAAACCGAGGCCGGCGGTCGCCTCAGCCTGAGCGCGCCTGCTCTGTTCTGGCTGTTTCCCAACCGTGCGCATTCCTACGCTCCCGAAGAAGGCGGCTGGGACGAGCGCTGGGCGCTTTTCGAAGGATCCTTCACGCGGGATTTCGTGAGGCTGAGGATCATTGCGGAGCGCCATCCTATCGTGGCGCTGCATCATCTCGATGAACTGGCGCGGCTCTTCGGCAAGCTTCATGCCGATCTGCGTGACGATACCAATCTCGGGCAGGCGTCGGCGGCATTGACGCTGCATCACATCGTCATCGCAGCCGCCAGACAGGCAAGCGGCGCGGCCGATCGGCGCCAGGCAGGGCCCGATATGGCCGATATCGTCGAAACGCTCAGGCGCCGGGCGATGCAGCCGCTCGATCTCGCTGCCTTTGCCGCTGAACACGACATGTCGCCGGCCACGCTGCGCCGGCGCTTCACGCTTGAAACCGGATTGCCTCCCAAGGCATTTCAGCTTCGGGCGCGCATGGATCATGCCAAACAGCTGTTGGCAACGACCGACGAAAAAATCGAAACGATTGCCGCCATGATCGGCCTGGAGGATCCATTTTATTTTTCGCGTATCTTTCACGAACGCGAGGGCTGCAGTCCCCGTGAGTTCCGTGCGCGATATCCGCGGGTTTGAGAATGGCGGGCGTCAGCGCCAGCCGAGCGCCGGGGCGACGTGGGTCAGGATCGCCTCGATGACATGGGCGTTGTAGGCGACGCCGAGCTGGTTGGGGACGGTGAGCAGCAGCGTGTCGGCCTCGGCAATCGCCTCGTCTTCGGCGAGCTGCTTGATCAGCGCATCCGGCTCTGCGGCATAGCTGCGGCCGAAGATCGCCCGGGTCTTCTCGTCGATGAAGCCGATCTTGTCGCCCTCGTCGTTGCCGTAGCCGAAATAGGCGCGGTCGCGGTCGTCGACCAGTGCGAAGATGCTGCGGCTGACAGAGACGCGCGGCTGGCGCGTGTGACCGGCTGCCTTCCAGGCCTGCCGGTAAGCGCGGATCTGGTCGGCCTGCTGGACGTGGAACGGCTCTCCCGTCTCGTCGTCCTTCAGCGTCGAGCTCTGCAGGTTCATGCCGAGCTTGGCTGCCCAGACGGCAGTGGCATTGGAGCTGGCGCCCCACCAGATCCGCTCGCGCAGGCCTTCCGAATGCGGTTCGAGACGCAGGAGGCCGGGCGGGTTCGGAAACATCGGCCGCGGATTCGGTTTGGCAAAACCTTCGCCGCGCAGGACTTCGAGGAAGACTTCGGCGTGATGGCGGGCCATGTCGGCCTCGCTCTGCCCCTCGGGTGGGGCATAGCCGAAATGGCGCCAGCCATCGATTACCTGCTCGGGCGAACCGCGGCTGATGCCGAGCTGCAGCCGTCCGCCGGCGATAAGGTCGGCGGCGCCGGCATCCTCGGCCATATAGAGCGGGTTCTCGTAGCGCATGTCGATGACCGCAGTGCCGATCTCGATCCGGCTGGTTCTGGCGCCGACGGCCGATAGCAGCGGGAAGGGTGCGGCGAGCTGGCGGGCAAAATGGTGCACACGAAAATACGCCCCGTCGGCTCCGAGTTCTTCGGCCGCGACGGCAAGATCGATCGACTGCAGCAGCGCATCGGCCGCCGAGCGCGTCTGCGACTGAGGCGAGGGCGTCCAGTGCCCGAATGAGAGGAAACCGATCTTCTTCATGCCGCGCCTTTTCCGTTGCATCTCATGGTGAATGGGTCATGGCATAGTTTTGGCCAGGAAGACAATCGGAAGCGGTAGGGTTGAAGCACATCGACGCTGTCGTACACCGGCTGGAGCCTCGAAGGACGGGGCGGGTGATGAGCAGCGCCGAGGCACGTCATTGCCGCGGAGACGAGTCGGTTTTTGTGATGGCGGTTTGGTTTGTCCATTATGATGCCATGGACGAGCGACCGAGAGGGGGAGATATGCGCTACACATTCGCCATAGGCGATATTCACGGCTGTATCGATCCGCTGAACAGGATGATCGATCGGATCGAGGCTTATGCGTCTGACGGCACGGTCGTCTTCCTTGGCGACTATGTCGATCGCGGGCCCGACAGCAAAAGTGTTCTCGATCGGATCATTGCCGGCCCCGCGGGCCAGTGGTCGTGGATCTGCCTGAAAGGCAATCACGAGGACATGATGGTTGCTGCCTATGCCGACAGCGACGACAGAGATGTGTGGATCAGCAACGGCGGACTGGAAACCGAGATTTCCTATGACGGCAGGGTTTCGTTTCAGCATCTGCAATGGGCTGCCGATCGTCCCCTCATGCATGTTGATCGATATCGCCTCTTTGTCCATGCCGGTGTTGTTCCGGAGTTTCCGCTGGAACGGCAGACCAAGCGCGATCTTCTCTGGTTACGGTTTTCTCCCGGCGAGTCCGGCGACTATTGGGGCAAGCACCTCGTCCATGGCCATACACCGTCACTGTCCAACCCGGTGACGACAGGAAACCGCACCAATATCGACAGCGCCTGCGTCTTCGGCGGCAAGCTTTCCTGCGCGGTTTTCGACGACGAGCTTGCCGGTGGGCCGATCGATTTTATCGAGGTGAAGGCGTGAATTCGGTTGCGTCGGTAAGAATGTAAAGCCGGAGACGGCAGAGCGAGGGCACAACAGAAAGTTTGGCAAGAACGCCACCCTACGCTCCGTCATTGCTGTGACAAGCACAGAACCGAGGAGAGATGTGGCGGCGCTTGGCACGATTATCGAAGGCTCAGGCCCGCCAGCCGGCGGCGAACCGCAACCAGGGGGCCAGGTGGAAGCCGCTCATCAGCAGGTACATGGGGACCATTCCGCCGATCGGGAAGATATCCGGCGTCGTCGTGCAGATCATGTCGGCGCTGCCGGTCGTGGCCGTCAGCAGCGCCATGATCGCAAATGTCGGGGCGGCGGCCAGCGACAGCCAATTGGCGGCGTGGCCGGCGGTCCGGCCGCCTGGGTTCGCCATGCCGTTGCTCGGCGTAGCAGTTAATCCGTCTGCTGCGGCGGCCAGCGAGAGCCATTCGGCAGCGTTGCCGTCGCCTCTCTCCGGGGTGTGAGCGGAAGATAGCATCGGCGTCACTCCTTGCCGTAGCGGTCGTGATGGCGCCACCAGATGCCGGTTTCGTTGCGGCCTTTGGGAGCGCGGTCCAGCCATTGATACATACCCCAGAGCCCGTCGAGCCCACGGGCATAGCTGGAATAGCTGTGGTAGACGGCCCCGTCGATGAGTTCGAAGGCGCTGACGCCCGGGCGGTCACGGGTGTAGGTGGGAACGTCGGTGCCGGTCATGGAGGCGATCTGGACGATGGGTTCTTCGCTGTCGCGCCATTCCGGCACGGTCTCGGCGGAAAGCGGTTGATGGGCGGGCGGTTCGGGGGCGGGCGGCTCGCGGCGGTAATTATATTCGATTTCGCCGCGGCGCTGCTGCTCGGGGCTGAACCAGACGCTGAAATCGGTGTTGAAATCGCTGCCGCCCGAGGAGGCCCAGGGGAAGCCCCAGTCCATGCGCCGCTTGAAGGCCTCAAGTTTTTCGAGCGGGGCGCGCGAGACCGCCCAGAAGGCGACGTCGTGGTTTTCCAGATGGACGAAGACGCCGTTGAAGCCGTCGGCGATCGAGGAGCAGGAGGGACATCCGGCGCTGTAATCCGGCCCGAACATGAAGTGATAGACCAGAAGCTGCGAGCGCCCGCCGAAGAGATCCTTCAGCGAGGCATTGCCGCCTTGGGTGTCGAAACGATATTCCTTGTCGATCCTGACGCGGGGCAATTGCCGGCGCTTGATCGCCAGCGCATCGCTTTGACGCGTCAGCTCCTTTTCTTCCTCGAGCAGATCGAGCCTTGCTGCCAGCCATTGCTGGCGCGTTGCGTTCAGCTGTGCCGTCATGGGTCTTCTCCTTTGCCTGTTTCTCGTCGTAGCATCCGGCTCGGTTGCGGCCGTTGAACGAAGATTACGGCCGGGCAGGGGAATGGCGGGAGTGACAAGTGTGACGGGATTTGAATGGACTCGCTGATCACAGCCGCCGCGCGGGCGCTGGCAACGGGTGACGCGCTCGGCGCGCTGAAGCGGGTGGCGCTGCGCGAGGATGCGCCGGCACTGGCGCTGCGCGGCATCGCCATGGCACAGCTCGGCGATCTCATCCGCGCCAAGGCGCTTTTGAAAAGTGCGGCGCGCGCCTTTGGCCCGCGGGAGGCGGTGGCGCGGGCGCGTTGCGTGGTCGCCGAAGCCGAGATCGCGCTCGTCTCGCGCGATCTCATCTGGCCGCCGAAGGCGCTGGAAGCTGCCCGCAAAGTACTGGAAGCGCATGGTGACAGGGTCAACGCCGCCCATGCCGGCAATGTCGCCATTCGCAGGCTGGTGCTGATCGGCCGCATCGACGAGGCCGAACGTGGGCTCGCCGTCCTTGATCCGACGCCGCTGCCGCCGGCGCTGCGGGCCGCCCACGAGTTGGTGGCGGCCGGCATCGCCGTCCGGCGGCTGCAGACCGAAGCAGCAGGCGCTGCGCTCGAGCGGGCAAGGCTTGCGGCTCGCGAGGCCAATATCCCGGCCCTGACGGCGGAAGTCGAAACTGCGGCCCTCGTGCTCGACACCCCGGCGGCGCGGCTGCTGTCACCGGGGCGAGAGCGCCCGCTGCTGCTTGGTGAGGTGGAAGCGCTGCTGGGCTCGGGCACGCTCGTCATCGATGCCTGCCGCCACGTGGTGTGGAAGGAGGGCACGGCCGTCTCGCTGGCGACGCGACCGGTGCTGTTTGTGCTTGCCCGCACGCTCGCCGAAGCCTGGCCGGGGGATGTGGCTAGGGGCGCGCTGATTGCGCGCGCCTTTCGCGGCAAACACGCCGATGAATCGCATCGCGCCCGGCTGCGGGTCGAGATCGGTCGGCTGCGCGCTGAATTGCGGGGGCTGGCGGAGGTTTCGGCAGCGCAGCGCGGCTTTGCGCTTTCGCCGTGTGGCGGTGGCGAGATCGCTGTGCTCGCCCCGCTCGTCGAAGGGCCGCATGGCGCGGTACTCGCCTTGCTCGCCGATGGCGAGGCGTGGGCGAGTTCGGCGCTCTCGATTGCGCTTGGCGCCAGCCCGCGCACGGTGCAGCGGGCGCTGGATTCCCTGGCGGGGGAAGGCAAGGTGCAATCGCTCGGGCGCGGGCGGGCGCGCCGCTGGATGAGCCCGCCGCTACCGGGTTTCCCGCCGCTCTTGTTACTCCCGGGTCCGCTGCCAAGTGATTAGGATGGGGCAAAACCATGAAGGAGGAAGAGATGAAGAAATCCGCTGCGACGATCCTGCGTGAATATGGACCCTTTCCCGGCGCCGACCGCGTCAACGGTGTTACCTTCGACGGCAGCCACGTCTGGTTCGCCTCGGGCGACAAGCTCAATGCGCTCGATCCCGACAGCGGCGAGGTGGTGCGTTCCATTGAGGTTGCCTCGCATGCCGGGACAGCCTTCGATGGCGAATTCCTCTATCAGATCGCCGAGGACGTCATCCACAAGGTCGACCCGAAGACCGGCCGCATCCTTTCCACCATTCCCGCCCCGGGCAATGGCGGCGATTCCGGTCTTGCCTGGGCCGAGGGCACGCTCTGGGTCGGCCAGCACCGCGGCCGCAGGATCCATCAGATCGACCCGGAGACGGGCAAGATCCTGCGCACCATCGAATCCAACCGCGTCGTCACAGGCGTCACCTGGGTCGACGGCCAGCTCTGGCACGGCACCTGGGAGGGCGACGACAGTGACGTCAGGCGCATCGACCCCGAAACGGGGGAAGTGCTGGAGCGGCTCGACATGCCCGAAGGCACCGGCGTCTCCGGCCTCGAATCCGACGGCGGCGACTGCTTCTTCTGCGGAGGCGGCGGCAGCGGCAAGATCCGCGCGGTGCGCCGGCCGGGGTGAACCCGGTGCGCCACCGGGGAAGCGCCATCCTCCAACGCCCCTCATGCTGAGGTGCGCAGCCCATAGGGCGGAGCCTCGAAGCAGCCGCCGCAGTGCTGCTTCTTGCATTCCTCTCAGCCACCTCGGCGCGCGGGATACCGGATTGCTTACCAAGAGTAATTCACAATCCGTCAACTTTTGCGTGTCAATTTCTCAGTAGCGGGCGCCATCAAAAGGTCGCGGGTATTGAAGGTCAGGCTAACATCCCACATCACGTTCGTCCTGGTGACGCTTACCTGTGCGGCGGCTGTGCTGCTGTGCGGATTTGCGTGGCTCGCCGCGGTCAAGGTCGATGACCTCTCGCTGCGCCGGCAGGCGGATTTCGTCAGCCAGGGATTGGAAGCGCAGATCGCGGCACTCCCTCGCGAACAGGAAAGCATCGCCAAATGGGACGACGCCTTCCTTTATGCCAAGCAGCGGAACCATGACTGGCTGCTCGACAATGTCGGCCAGTGGACGAGCCGGTATTTCGGGCACGACAGGACCTATATCTTCGACGATACCAATCGCCTGATGTTTGCGTTCCGCGACGGCGCGGATGTCATGCCGCCGCGGCTCGGCAGCGACGACAGCCCTGACATGACCGCTCTTGCCGAGGAGATGCGTGGCGCTCTCGTCGAGCTGGCTGCAAAGCCCGGCAGCCGGCCGCTCGGTCAACTGGCCGAGGTTCGCACGCTCATGATCGGCAACAGGCCGGCGATCATCAGCGCGCGCCCCATTCTGCCGAGTTCGGCCAGGATGCAGATCGAGGCGGGACAGGAGTTCATCGCCGTCTCGGTCAAGTTCATCGACGGAAAAGTTGCCGAAAACATTGCGCATTATGCGCGGCTCGAAGGCTTGCATTTCACGCCTTCGAAAAGTGCGGACGAGCGGGTGCAGGTCGCTGTGCCGTCCCATGACGGCGGCACGATCGGCTATCTCGTCTGGCCGCCGATCCGGCCCGGGTTCATGCTGCTTCAGCAGATCGCGCCGGCAGGGCTCGGCTGTCTGGCGCTTTTGATCACCGTCGTGTTCTGGCTCGGGCGCGGTCTGCATCGCACGTCGCTGACCCTGCTCGACAGCCAAGCCGAGATCACCCACCACCGTAACCATCTGGAAGAAATGGTAGCCGATCGAACGGCCGAGATCGAAAGGCAGAGAGAGGAGCTGGACCGGCTGCTGGTGCACGAACGCCAGGTGAACGCGCTCCAGCGCCAGTTCGTCGCCATGGCCTCGCACGAGTTTCGCACGCCGCTCGCCATCATCGACGCTGCTGCCCAGCGGCTCTGCCGCTCGACCGCCAATATCAGTGGGGATTACGTTCGCGAAAAAGCCGGCGTGATCCGCAGCGCGGTCGTTCGCATGGTCGATCTGATGGAGAGCATCCTCGCGAGCGGTCGGCTCGAAACCGGGCAGATCACCCTGAAACGCAGCGAAGGCGATCTGAAAGCCTTGCTCGTCACGTGCTGCGAGCGGCTGCGCCAGCTCAGCCGCTCGCATGTCTTCCATCTCGATCTCGCGCCCATCCCCGATCAATTGATGTTCGACCGCAGCGCGATGGAACAGGTCTTCACCAACCTGATTTCGAACGCCGTCAAATATTCGCCCAAGGCGCCCGACATTCACGTGCGCGCCCGGGCCGATGAGACGACGGTGGAGATTGCGATCTCCGACAGCGGCATCGGCATGGATGCGGAGGATCTGCCGAAACTGTTCCAGCCCTATTATCGCGCCCGCAGCGCGACGGGTATTGCCGGGACCGGCATCGGCCTGAATGTCGTCAAGCAGGTCGTCGAGCTGCATGGCGGCACCGTCGAGGTGACGAGCGAGCTCGGCAGGGGCACAACATTTACCATTTTACTGCCAATAGAGCTTCTATTGGCGGATCAACATGTCGCAGCTTGAGGAAGAGCTTATGGTTACAGTCCTGTGCATTGAGGATGAAGTCGAGATCCGGAACCTCCTCGTCGAAGAATTGAACGAAGCCGGCTACAGGACGCTCGAGGCTTCGAACGGCGCCGAAGGGCTGGAAATGATCCTGTCGAAATGGCCCGACATCGTCATCAGCGATATTTCGATGCCTGTTATGGATGGGCATCAGCTTCTGGCGGAAATTCAGATCAATCATCCCGAGCTTTCCAACATCCCCTTCATCCTGCTGACGGCGCTGACCGACCGGGAAAACACGCTCGCCGGCCTGCGCGGCGGAGCGGCGGACTATCTGACCAAGCCGCTCGATTTCGATCTGCTGCTTGCCAAGCTCGAAGGCTGCGTGACGCGGCTGGAGAACGACAAGGCGGTCAATCGGTCGTTTTGAGGGTTGCTGTTGAATGGGATGATGATGAAGGGGCGTGCCGTGTGGCCCCCTCATCCGACCCTGCGGGCCACCTTCTCCCCGCTGGGGAGAAGAGGGGAGTACGTGGCACTCCTTTGTTTTTAAAGCTGCGCTCTCAGGAGGGCAAGACGCTGCCGCATACCCCTTCTCCCCAGCGGGGAGAATATGCGGCAGGCAGATGGGCGAGCGACGATAGGAGCGAATGCACGGAGCGCAGCGACGGGCAACGACGCGTCCCTTCGCTCTCACGTCCCCCGCCTCCCCAACACATCCCTCAACACCTCGAACACCCGCGCATCCAGCGTCTGCGACACATTGAACCGCATGAAATTCGTCGCCGATTGCGACAGGCTGAAGGCATTTCCGGGCGCCAGCACGATCCGCTTTTCCAGCGCGGCGCGGGCCACGTTGGCCGCATCGATGCCATCGGGCAGGCGGCACCAGAGGAACATGCCGGCCTGCGGTTCCAGCCAGGGCGTTATATCAAGGCCCTTCAGCCTGGCCGAGACCTCGCCCATTGCCCGGGAGAGCCGGTGCCTCAGCGTCTCCATATGTTTGCGGTAGCTTCCGTCGCTCAAGACGTTCAGCACCAACTCCGCCGTCAGCCGGCCGCTGCCGAAGGAGGTGGCGATCTTGAGGTCGGTCAGGCCGTCGATCCATCCGGGCCTGGCGGCGACGAAGCCGCAGCGGGCGGAAGCCGAGAGCGTCTTCGAAAAGCTGCCGATATGGATGACCCGTTCCAGCCCGTCGAAGGCGGCAAGGCGGGGCGCCGGCGTATATTCGAAATCGGCGAATATATCGTCCTCGATGATGGTGAGGTCGAATTGCTCGGCGAGTTTCAGAAGCCGGTGGGCGGTCACCGGGGACAGCGTTGCGCCGGTGGGATTGTGGATGGCCGAGTTGGTGATGTAGAGCCGCGGCCGCTCCTCGGCGACGACCTGGGCAAACAGCTCGATATCGGGGCCGGAGGGCGTGTAGGGGACGCCGACGATCTTTGCCCGGTGGGCACGCAGCAGGGCGTGGAAATTGAAATAGCAGGGGTCGTCGACCAGCACGGTGTCGCCGGGTTCCAGCAGAAAACGGCAGAGCAGATCGATCGCCTGCGTGCCGGAATCGGCCAGCATGATCTGATCCGGGGAGGCTTCGATGCCGCGTTCGCCCATACGCCGTGAAATCAGCTGGCGCAGCTGCGGCAGGCCGAGCGGCGAGCCGTAATCGGCAAGGGCGGCCCCGTCGGCGCGGGCAAGCGTTCTCAGCCCGCGGCGCATGCCTTCCGCGGGCAGCCAGGAGGGCGGCAGCCAGCCGCAGCCGGGCTTCAGGTCGGTTTCATCCGCCTCCAGCGATTGCCGCGATATCCAGAAGGGATCCACGGCGCGATCGAGCTTGGGCCCGGCCTCGGCAAGCGCAAAGGGGGCTGCCTGGTTGGCGACGTAGAATCCCGAACCCGGCCTTGCCAGGATCGCGCCTTCGGCGACGAGGCGCTCATAGGCGTCGACAACGGTCGATGTCGACAACTTCAGCGCCGCCGCCAGCCCCCGCACCGAAGGCAGCTTGGCGCCCGGCGTCAGGCTGCGCCCGGCGATGCGCTGCCGGATCGTCGCGACGACCATGTCGATGCGGGTGCGCCCCGCCGTGCTCTCATCCATCCGTACCGCTTCCTGCACCATAACAGTTTTGCGAAACCGTATCAGATTGTCTCTGTCATAACCAGCCATATCGGCCGATAAGGGGGCAGCAAGATAGGAGTGCAGCGCATCATGGACCGCATGGCATCGGGATGGATCAATGGTTTTATCGGCGTGCTGATCTTCAGCGGATCGCTGCCGGCGACGCGCGTGGCGGTGATGCAGTTCGATCCGGTCTTCCTGACCGTCGCGCGTGCGGCGATCGCCGGCATTCTGGCGCTTGGCCTGCTGATCGCCTTCCGCGAAAAGCGGCCGAGCCGGCGCGATCTCGTCTCCCTCGCCGTCGTCGCGCTCGGCGTCGTCGTCGGCTTCCCGTTGCTGACGGCGCTGGCGCTGCAGCATGTCACGTCGGCCCATTCCATCGTCTTCATCGGTCTGCTGCCGCTCTCGACGGCGATCTTCGGGGTGATCCGCGGCGGAGAACGGCCGAAGCCGGCATTCTGGCTGTTCTCCGTTCTCGGCAGCGCGCTGGTGGCGGGCTTTGCCTTGACACAGAGCTTGACGGCCTCGCCGGTCGGCGATCTATTGATGCTGGCGGCGATCGTCGCCTGCGGCCTCGGTTATGCCGAAGGCGGCAGGCTGTCGCGCACGCTCGGCGGCTGGCAGGTGATTTCCTGGGCGCTGGTGCTGTCGCTGCCGGTGATGGTCGCGGTCGCTTTCGTCCATCGGCCGGCGAGTTTTGCCGGCATCGAAACGCCGGCGCTCATCGGTCTTGGCTATGTCTCGCTGTTTTCGATGCTGATCGGCTTCATCTTCTGGTATCGTGGCCTGTCGCAAGGCGGCATCGCCGCGGTCGGCCAGCTGCAGCTGTTGCAGCCGTTTTTCGGCCTGGCGCTCGCCGCAACTCTGCTGCACGAACCGGTCACGTGGATCATGCTCGCCGTGACGGTTGCCGTTATTCTCTGCGTGGCCGGGGCGCGCAGGTTTGCGCGGTAGCGGTTGAGTCCGGGTCACAAAGCCGCCGCTCAATAGTCAGAAAATGGCCCCGTTACCGCCGCACCGAGCCCTTTTCCGGCTTCATCGTCGCGACCTCGCCAGCCTCTTTGAGCGCTGAGCGATCGACCGAAATCACCGGAAAAGGAATGAAAATGATCACTCGTTACACATCCCTCGCAACGATGACCGCCGCGGTGTTCAGCCTGCTTGCATTCAGCCCGGCATCCGCGACCGAGCTTGCCCAGGCGCAACAGCAGCCGCCGGGACAGGGACAGGCGCCGATGCAGGGGCAGAGTGGGGGCACCGGGGCGGCCGCCCCGGTCAGCGATCAGAAGCTGGAAGCCTTTGCCGTTGCCTATCAGCAGGTCGACAAGGTCCGGCAGCAATATTCGGCCAAGATCGACGCGACCAAGGACCAGGCTGCCAAGCAGAAGCTGCAGGAAGAAGCCAAGCAGCAGATGGTCGACACCGTCCAGGCCTCCAACGACATCTCGGTCGAGGAATATTCCTCGATCCTGACGGCCGCGCAGAGCGACCCGGCGCTCGCCAAGAAGGTTCTGGAAAAGATCGGCACCCCGCCGCCGGCGCAGCCGCAGCAATAGGCTGAAACTGGAGCCAAGGGGCGGGTCCACGCGGCGCGTGCTGCCCGCGCCCGCCCCAATCCCGGCATGGCTTCACTTGGCGGGCACGACCAGCGTCTCGCCCTTGCGGACGATGTAGGTCGCCAGCTCCGAAGCCTTGCCGCTGCCGACATTCCTGGCCGAATGCACCACGCCGGAGGGAATGAACAGCGACTGGCCGGCCTTCAGCGTCACCGGCTCCTGGCCGTCGAGCTGGTACTCCAGCGTGCCGTCGAGAACGAAGGCGATCTCTTCGCCCGGATGCGCGTGCTTGGGCGCAAGAACGCCCGGGGCGAAATCGACCCGCACCTGAACGGCCTCGTGGCCGCGTACATCGATATCGCTTCTGACGAGGTCGGTGCGCTGCAGCGGCTGTTCCGCATGCGCCGTCGCCGCAGCGCCGAGAGAAAGGGCGAGCACTATCGCCTGGATCATTTTCATCGTGTCATCCTTCGTGAATTGACCATTGCGGCGCATCGGCCGCATCGCCATTTCAGTCGATGATTGAACCAGGCATGTGTCTGGAAACCCGTATTTTTGTAAGCGAGTGTATCGGCAGGCGGCTGAGCTTTCCCGTAAGAACGGGGCTCCTCTTACGCGAACCGCATCGCAGATTTCGCACGCGCCTTCGCCGCGACTTCCTCGCGATCGCGAGGCGGTTGAGATGTTTCCAGGGAAGCGAGCAGTTCGCGGGCGCAGGCAGCGATCGAACTGACCGCCTGTTCGAACGCGGCCTCGTTGCGCTTCGACGGCTTGGTCGTTCCGCTGAGCTTGCGCACAAACTGCAGCGCGGCATCGTGAATTTCCTCGTCCGTCGCCGGCGGATCGAAATTGAACAGAGGTTTTATGTTTCGGCACATGGCTTGCTCGCGTGATGTTCTTTTTGCCACCGGGAAGGGTGGCCTCGCATGAAAGGTAGTCGCGTGAGCGCGAATTGCAACGAGGCGTGGGAGATGGCGTGCCGCTTTGGGCGTGTTCAGGGATCCACGTGCGGAAGCCGCTTAAGAGTCGCCACTTGCGATGGAGTGGGAGGAAGCTCCGGGCCTCCACATCGAAACTCTCCGTCGATGACGAGATGTTGCGAGTGAGGACATTTCGACCAAACTGCTGGATAGGGAAAGGCACAGCCGCCAATCAAGGGCGTGATCACCCCGATCACGCACCCTGCCGCGACAGAACGTACAATCCCCAAAAAACTTCCCACCTAGCGATCCCTTCACGGTACTCTTAAGCTCACCAAGCGATAGCTACCATTCCGGTCCACAGATGATCCAGTTGGAAGATTATGGGAAGGTGCGCCAGCAAGACCTGTCGGGGGGACGCCGCTGCCTTCTCCTCAAGCCGCCGACGTCGAACCTCTCGCACCCAATGTCGCAATATCCGTCACCCCGCCGGAGGACTCGAAGTCGAAGATCTTCTGCGTCACCAGCGCTGCCGCCCCTCGGGCCCAGGAATTGTCCTCCCAGTCGGGCAAAAGCGGCGGGGCGGTGCGAAAGGTGCGGGCGGCGAGCGCTTCGCGCAGCGGCGTCAGGAAGTGATCGCCGAGCGAGACGGCTTCGCCGCCGGCGACGATGACTTCGGGGTCGGTGATGTTGACGAGGTTGGCGAGGGCGGTGCCGATGCCGCGGCCGGAAGCGGCGACGAGGGCGGTGGCGGTCGCGTCGCCTGAGGCAAGCGCCTCGCAGAGTTCGGGCAGGCCGAGTTCCTCGCCGCGGCCGGTGGCTTCACGCCAGCGGCGCAGCATCGACAGTTCCGAGTGATAGGCCATCAGGCAGCCGCGCTTGCCGCATTCGCAGAGCCTGCCGCCTTCCTCGAACAGCGTGTGGCCGAACTTGCCGGCTGCACCATTGGCGCCGCGATAGAGCTTGCCGTCGATCACAAGCGCGCAGCTGATGCCGACGCCGACAGCGAGCACGGCCATGTTGCGGTGCTGGCGGCCGAGGCCGAAGAGCTGCTGGGCGATGGCATAGGCGTTGGTGTCGTCTTCCAGCCAGACCGGCACATGGACGCGGGCAGCCACCAGCGCGGCGAGGGGAACGTTGTCCCACTGGAAGCGGTGGCTGCGCACGCAGGCCGTCTGTTCGTGATTGATGACGCCGGGCATGGAGATGCCGATGCCGGCGAGCCTGGCATCCGGCCGGCCGGCGAGTTTCACCAGTTCGGGCACGGTGCCGGCGAGCAGGTCGGCAACATAATCCGGGTCGTGACCACCGAGGCTGACCCGCATGGCGGCGACAGGGTTGGTGGCAAGGTCGGTTGCCACGCACTCCACCGAATCCACCATCAGCTTGAAGCCGATGGCGAGCGCGTGCTCGTAATTGATCTCGACCGGGATCGGCCGGCGGCCGGCGAGGCCGGGCACGGACTGCCCTTCGATGACGATGCCTTCCTCCAGCAGGTCTGAAATAACGAAGGTGACGGCGGCCGGGCTGAGGCCGATGACGGTGGCGATGTCGGCACGGCTCCTCGGCCCCTCGCGCCTGAGGAGGTTGAGGATGAGGCGTCGGTTCATGGCTCTCGCCGTGGTCTGGTCGCCTTTTAACTTCACGGTACATTCCTTAATTTTGTAAATTAATTATTGCGGGCTGCGTAGATCTATGCATAAGTCCGGCCGCGGATCAACTCAGCCAGGCGGATTATCGCCGGAATTGGGGAGTGATCGCCGCGTTGAAAACCTGGTCGATCGTTTCATGGAGGAGGCGGCGGTCGGGGGATGTCGATCGATCAACTGGGAGAAATTCAATGGCATTTTTGAAGCAATTTCCGTCGACCACCCGCAGGCGCTTCCTGAAGGGCGCGGGCCTGGTTTCCGCAGCCGCCGTGACCGGCAGCTTTCCGATCCCGGCGATCGCGCAGGCGCAGGAGGTCACGATGATCTCCGATGAAAACAACGGTGCCGCGCTCGACGCGCTGAGGGCGATTGCCGCGGGCTTCAGCAAGGAAGCCGGCGTCAAAGTCGTCATCAACAATATGGATCACGAGGCCCACAAGACGGCGATCCGCAATTATCTCGTCGCCGGCGCTCCCGATGTCTGCTCCTGGTTTTCGGGCAACCGCATGCGCGCCTTCGTCAAGCGCGGCCTGTTCGACGATATTTCCGATCTGGTCGAGAAGGAAAAATACAAGGACGTGCTGGGCGCGACCATCGGCGCCGTCACCGAAGACGGCAAGCAGTACGGTCTGCCCACCGGCGGCACGCTCTGGGGCATGTTCTACCGCAAGGAGGTGTTCGAGCAATATGGCCTGACCGTGCCGAAGACGGCCGAGGAATTCATGGCCTATGGGGACAAGTGCAAGGCGGCCGGCATCACTCCGGTTGCGATGGGCACCAAGGAATTGTGGCCGGCGGCCGGCTGGTTCGACCAGATGAACCTGCGCATCAATGGCCTCGACAAGCATATGGCGCTGATGAACGGCGAGATGAGCTATCTCGATCCGTCGCTGACGCCCGTCTTCGATCAGTGGGAAGCGATGATTTCAAAGGGCTTCTTCACGCCGAACCACACCTCCTTTGGCTGGCAGGAGGCCGCAGCCCTTCTGGCGCAGAAGAAGGCCGGCATGATGAACCTCGGCGCCTTCCTTCGCTCGGCCTTCACCGAGGCTGATCTGCCGCAGCTTGCCTACGCCACTTTCCCGGTGCTCGACGCCAAGGTCGGCCATTTCGAGGAGTTCTCGGTCAATTCGATCCACATTCCCGCCAAGGCCAAGAACAAGCAGGGCGCACGCGAATTCCTCGCCTATTTCTACAAGCCGGAAAACCTGGCCACCTATCTGGAGCCGGGCGGCAACGTGCCGCCGCGCAACGACCTGCCGCCGAGCAAGGACCCGCTCGTCAATATCGCGGTCGAGACGATGAAGACGGTGCAGGGCACCTCGCAATATTACGACCGCGACAGCGATCCGGACATGGCCCAGGCCGGCCTCGTCGGCTTCCAGGAATTCATGGCCAAGCCCGACCGGCGTAAGGCCATCCTGACGCGGCTCGAGGGGACGCGGAAGCGGATTTATAAGATCTGAGCTTGCCGCCGCAGCCCTGTCTGTTGGCAAGCGGTCCTCTACTCGACGTCATCCTCGGCCTTGTGCCGAGGATCTGCTGCCCTATCGGTTCGGGGTTAGATGCTCGGGACAAGCCCGAGCATGACGAAGGAGGGGTGGCGGGCTTTGCCAGCAAGCCGAGGGCGTCGCTTTACTCCCGGCGACGCCCGCCCCCCAATCGACGTCATCCTCGGCCTTGTGCCGAGGATCTGCTGCCCTATCAAACGGGGGCAGATGCTCGGGACAAGCCCGAGCATGACGAAAGGAGAGGTTGGCGGGCTTCGATAGCGATCTGAGGGCAGAAAAGCTCATACGAATAACATGAGGCTCCTGACATGCTGACATTATGGCGCCGCCAACGGTGGTGGCTTACCCCGACTCTGCTCATCGCACCTGCGATCGCGCTGTTTTCCACCGTCATCCTGCTGTCGGCGGTGCGCAGCGTCTGGATCAGCCTGCACGAGTGGGACGGCTTCGGCCCGATGGTGTGGATCGGGCTCGGCAATTACGTCGAACTCTACAACGATCCGCAATTCTACGTGTCGCTGAAGAACAACCTCATCTGGCTTGTGATGTTCATGGCCGCGCCGCCGATCGGGCTCGCCATCGCGCTGCTGGTCAATCAGAAAATCGCGGGCATGCGCTTCCTGAAGTCGCTGTTCTTCATTCCGCTGGTGCTCGCCTCGGTCACGGTCGGGGTCGTCTTTACCTGGGTCTATACGCCGGAGTTCGGGCTGCTGGCGCTGATCTTCAAGGCCTTCGGGGCGGTAGCGCCGGCAGTGCTTTCCGACGAGCATTTCGTCACCTTCGCCATCGTCATCGCAGCCCTCTGGCCGCAGGTCACCTTCTGCATGGTGCTCTATCTCGCCGGCCTCAACAATTTGAGCGAAGAGCTGATCGGTGCGGGCCGCGTCGACGGGGCGCGCGGCTGGAACATGCTCTGGCACATCGTCCTGCCGCAGCTGACCCAGGTGACCTTCATCGCCATTGCCGTCACCGTCGTCGGGGCGCTCCGCTCCTTCGACATGGTGTCGGTGATGACATCGGGCGGCCCGTTCGGCTCGTCCTCGGTTCTCGCCTACCAGATGTTCGAGCAGTCGATCTTCTCCTATCGCTTCGGCTACGGCGCGGCGATCGCCTCGGTGCTGTTCGTGATCATGGCCGCCTTCATCGTCTGGTATCTCAGCCGCATCATTCGCACCGAAGAGAGGGGAGGCTGATGTATCCTCGTCCCATTCCAGAGACCGCCGTCTGGCAGCGCCGCATCTATGTGCTTGCCGTCGTCATCGTGCTGCTGCTGTGGCTCTGCCCGCTGTTTGCCATCGTTCTCACCTCCTTCCGCACGACCGAGGATGTCATGGGCGGCAACCTGTGGGGATGGCCGACCGGCATCGGCGTCATCGACAATTATACCGATGTCTTCACGCAGACGCCGATGGCCCGCTACTTCCTCAACAGTCTGATCATCACCATTCCCTCGGTGATCGGCGTGCTTGTTCTCTCGACACTCGCCGGCTACGTGCTGTCGCGCTACCGCTTTCGCGGCAACATGCTGATCTTCGCGCTTTTCGTCGGTGGCAATTTCCTGCCGCACCAGATCATGATGATCCCGGTGCGCGATCTGATGGTGCAGCTCGATCTGATCGATACCACCGCGGCGCTGATCATCTTCCACGTCGCCTTCCAGACCGGTTTTGCCACACTGTTCATGCGCAATTTCATCGCGGCATTGCCCGATGAATTGTTCCAGGCGGCGCGGGCAGAGGGCGCATCGCCCTTCCAGACGCTCATCCATGTGGCGATCCCGCTGGTGCGGCCGGCACTCGCAGCCCTTGCCATCCTGATCTTCACCTTCATCTGGAACGATTATTTCTGGGCGGTGGTGCTGACCGTCAGCGACAGCGTCAAGCCGGTCACGGCCGGCCTTGCCAATCTTCGCGGTGAATGGGTCTCGGCCTGGAACCTGATTTCCGCGGGCACCATCGTCGTCGCCGTGCCGCCCGTCGTGATGTTCTTCCTGATGCAGCGGCACTTCATCGCCGGCCTGACCATGGGGGCGGTGAAGGGATGAGCAATCGGCAGTTTTCAGTTTCAACAGAAGAGAGCCAGACATGACCAGTCTCGAACTCCGTGAGATCAACAAGAACTACGGCGCCTATCATGCGCTGCGCGGTATCGACCTTTCGGTCGCGCAAGGCGAGTTCATCGTCATGGTCGGCCCCTCCGGCTGCGGCAAGTCCACGCTGCTGAAATCGATCGCCGGCCTGGAGCAGATTTCCTCCGGCCGGATACTGATCAACGGCCGCGACGTCAGCAAAGAGGAGCCGGGTGATCGTGGCATCGCCATGGTCTTCCAGTCCTACGCGCTCTATCCACACATGACGGTGGCGGAGAATATGGGGTTCGGCCTGCGCATGGCCAAGCGCCCGAAGGCCGAGATCGAGGCGGCGGTGGCGCGCGCCGCGAAAATCCTCAGGATCACCGACCAGCTCGACAAGCGGCCGAAGCAGCTTTCCGGCGGCCAGCGCCAGCGCGTGGCGATCGGCCGGGCGATCACCCGCTCGCCCGAGGTCTTCCTGTTCGACGAGCCGTTGTCCAACCTCGATGCGGCGCTCAGAACCCAGATGCGCGTCGAGCTCAGCAGCCTGCACGCCGAGCTCGGCGCCACCATGGTCTATGTCACCCACGACCAGGTGGAGGCGATGACCATGGCAAGCCGCATCGTCGTGTTGAACAAGGGGATCATCGAGCAGGTCGGCTCGCCGCTGGAGCTCTACCGCAATCCCGACAATCTCTTCGTTGCCGGCTTCCTCGGCGCGCCGCGCATGAATTTCCTCGGCGTCACCGTCGACGATGTGTCCGGCCGCAATGTCACCGTCTCCGCCCCGGGCCTCGTGCCGGTGACGGTGGAACTGGCGGAGGCGACAGCGCTGGCGAAAGGCGTCAGCCTGACGCTCGGCGTCCGGCCGGAGAACATATCGATGGTCGCCGATGGCGGCGAGGGCGGGGCGATCCACGGCCAGATCAGGCTCGTCGAGCATCTCGGCCGCGAAACCATCCTCTATGTCGATGCCGGCAATCTCAGGACCATCGCCTCTGAGAGCGGCACCGGCAATATCACCGTGCAGCTCAGCTATGTCGCGCCCTTTGCCGCCGAGCAGAACGTCGCGCTGAAGCTCGACGCCCGGGAACTCTATCTCTTTTCATCCGATGGCGGGCGCACGATCAGCGCCCGCAAAACCATCCTCGACAAGTAATCAGAAAGACCACGCCCGTGTCCGACAAGACCCTCTCCGTATGGAACCCCGTCAAAACAGACCGCTTCCTGGTCGGCGTGCCGCATTATCCCGAGCATGTCGATGAAAGCTATTGGGAGCGCGATGCCGAGCGCATGGCGAAAGCCGGCTTCAATGTCGTGCGCATGGCCGAATTCGCCTGGCACATTCTGGAACCCAGGCTCGGCACCTATGATTTCGATCTCTTCGACCGCGCCATATCGATCCTCGGGCGCCACGGCATCGAAACGATCATGTGCACGCCGACGGCCACACCGCCGCGCTGGCTGACGGCAGCTCACCCTGAAATTTTAAGGGTCGACGGCAAGGGCCGGCCGATGAGCCACGGCTCGCGCCAGCATTGCGATACGGCAAGCCCTGTCTTTCGCGAGCACAGCAAGCGCATCACCCGGGCGATGGCCGAGCATTATCGCGGCGATCCCCATGTTCTGGGCTGGCAGACCGATAACGAGCTGAACACCAGCATGCCGGAGAGCTTTTCCCAGGCGACGCTCAGCGAATTCCAGGCCTTCCTCGCCGATAAATACCGCGAAATATCAAAGCTCAACGCCGCCTGGGGTGGCGATTTCTGGGCGACGGCCTATGACAGTTTCGATCAGGTGGTGCTGCCGATCGAATTCGGCCCGACCTTTCCGAGCCCCGGCCATCTGCAGGATTACCACCGCTTCCTCGCCTTCTCCACGGCGCGCTTCCAGCACGATCAGGTCGAGATCCTCAGGGAGGTGAAGCCTTCCTGGTTCGTCTTCCATAACCTCGGGGGCTTGAGGGATATCGATTTCCGCGGCCAGTTCAGCAAGGATCTCGATTTCGTCGGCTATGACATCTATCCCATGCTCTATGACGAGTTCATGCGGCTCGGCAACCACGCCAAGGTGCAGGCGCTGCATCTCGATATCTGCCGCGGCTTTTCCGGCAATTACATCGTGCCCGAGCAGCAATCGGGCTTTGGCAGCCAGCCGGGCTTCTGCACGCTGACGCCGGAGCCGGGGGAACTGCGCCGCATGGCGCTTTCCTCGGTCGCTCATGGTGCCGATGGCCTGATGTTCTTCCGCTGGCGCCCGGCCCATTTCGGCGCCGAGATCTATTGGATGGGCATCATCGACCATGACGATATCGGCCGCCACCGATATGAGGAGGCCACGCGCTTCGCGACCGAGATGACGGCGCTGCAGCCCAAGATCCTCGGCACCTATGTGCGCATGGATGTCGGCATCGCCGGCTCCGATTTCGACAATCAGGAAGCCCACAAGACCTATCCGATCGGCCTGCCGAGCCCGCAGGACGATGCGATCCTGCTGCATCAATATTGCTATGACCGCGGCATCGCCTGCGGCTTCATCCATCCGGAGGACGATCTTTCCAAGCTGAAGCTCTTCTATGTCCCCCACTGGGTGATGTGGAAGGACGACTGGACGGCGAAGCTCGAAGCCTTCGCGGCATCCGGCGGCACCGTCGTCATCGGCGCACGCACCGGCACCCGCACTGGAGATAACCACGTCATCCGCGAGACCGCGCCGGGCACCGCGCTTTCGAAGCTGACCGGCGTGCGCGTCGAGGATTTCGGCCGCTTGGCCGCCCCCGGCGCCAACGGCCTGTTCGACGTGATGGAGCGCTCCGGCGGCCTCGTCATCCCGCCGAACAAGCCGGCCGAAAGCCACCGCCGCGTCCGCCGCTTCAAGATCGGCAACCGCGAAATGGCCGCCGGCCATTTCTACGAAAACCTCACCGTCGACAGCGATGTCGAAGTGATCGCCGCCTGGTCCAATCGCTATGCCGAGGGCCAGGCAATGGCGACCTCCCGCAAGGTCGGCAAGGGGCAGGTGGTCTATCTCGGGACGTATCTCACGCCGGAGCTGACGGAAGCGCTGACGGAGCGGCTGTTTGCCCCGGCGGGCATCGAGCCGCTGGTGGGCGGGCTGCCCGAGGGGGTGGAGGTGACGATGCGGATGAACGACGAGCGGCGGCTGCTCTTTGTGCAGAACTATACGGATCAGGCTGCGACAGTTGCCGGCGTGCCGGCCGGGCGGGATCTGCTGGATGGGGAGAAGGCGGTTGCGGGGAGGCTGGAGCTTGCGGGGTATGGGTGTGCGATTGTGGAGTTGGAAGGGTGAGGGGACACGCTAAGGGGCGATAATGTAGGCTGTGCCGTGTGGCCCCCTCATCCGACCCTTCGGGCCACCTTCTCCCCGCTGGGGAGAAGAGGGAGCAAGCTTTGCGCCTCGCCAATCCTCATGCTTCTTGAGGAGCGATAAGGACGAAACATCGCGGCATTCCCCTTCTCCCCAGCGGGGAGAAGGTGGCGGCAGCCGGTTGAGGGGGCCGCACGGCACGCCGCTGCTTATTCCCCTCCACCCACAGTCGGGAATCAGTACAGGGCCGACGCAAATTCACATGCCATTGATAAAGGCACGTGGCGGCCCTCTCCCAACCGGATTCTGGCCACCTGCCTGGAACTAACGACGGACGAGACAGTTTCAGCTGTGACTTGACGCTGACGTGCCCTCCTGGCTGGGTAAGCCTCGATTTTGAGGAGATTCGCATTATGAAGATTTCGTCCAGATTTCGTTCAGTCGTGGCTGCAGTTATCGCAGCAGCAGGAGTGAGCTTTGCCGGCTCTGCCTATGCCGACAGCGGTACGATCAGCTTCTCAGTCTACAAGGCTGCCTTCTTTGTGGGTGGTTCCGGAGGCGAGGGCACGCTGACCTTCCATGGTCGCCATTATCCCATCTCTGTCGGCGGCATCTCGGGCGGCCTTGCCTTCGGGGCTTCCAAGACCAATTTTCATGGTACTGTTCGCCATATTCGCCGCGCCCGAGATGTGACCGGGGTCTACGGTGCAGCGGGCGGTGGCGGCGCGGTCGGCAAAGGGGCCCAAGTGATCGTCATGACCAATGACAAGGGCGCTGAACTCGAACTCTCAGGCAAGCAGGTAGGTCTGCAAGTCAACGCCGATATCAGCGGTATTGCCATCACGGTAAAGTAATGTAGGGCGTGCCCTGCAGCCGACCCTTCGGGCCCTTCTCCCCGCTGAGGAGAAGAGGGAGCAAGGCGGGCCGACACTGCCCAAATGAACTCGCCCGCTCAAAGGCATTCCGTGCAATAGGATCGATGGCGCAGCTGCATTCTCCCGTCTTCTCCCCAGCGGGGAGAAGGTGGCCCGAAGGGTCGGATGAGGGGGCCACACGGCAAGCCTTGGCTTACATAAGTCCGACCTCAGGCAGATGGTCTAAGCCGCCACCATCTGCCGTCTCAACCCACGCGTCACACCCACCGCAGTCACCGCCGAACCCGCCATCGCCGCAGCGCTCAACACGAACGGGCTCCACCAGCCGACATGATCGAACAACAACCCGCCGGCGAATGCGCCTGAAGTGATCGCAAATTGAATGAGCGCGACGAACCAGGCGCCGCCTTCCTCCAGATGATGCGGGATCGTCCGGGTCATCCAGGTCGTCCATGCCGCCGGCACCGGCGTCGTCAACAGGCCCCAGAGAAGCAGCAGGCCGGTGGTTGCCAGCGCCAACGGGCCGAGGCCGACGAGCGCCAGGGCCACGGTCACCAGCATCGCCGGAAAGCCGATCAGCACGTGCGCCATATGTGAGCGCAGGACCGAGGGGATCAGCGAGGTTCCGGCGAGGCCGGCAAGGCCGATGCCGAGCAGCATCAGCGACAGCGTGTTGACGCCGAGATGGGTGATGTCTTCGAGAAACGGCCTGAGATAGGTCGAGAGCGCGAACTGCCCCACGAAGAACAGGATCATCGCCGTCATGCCGAGGGCGAAGGTGCGGTTGCCCATCAGGCTGAAGGTCCTGCCGAGCGACGCGCTCCTGCCGCCCGGCATCCGGGGCAGGGCGATGGCCTGCCAGATGAAGGCGGCAATGCCGATCGGCACGACGACGAAGAACGCGCCGCGCCATCCCACAAGGCCCCCCAGAAAACTGCCGAGCGGTGCGGCGATCACGGCGGCGAGCGCGCTGCCGCCTTGCAGCATGGCAAGGGCCTTCGGCACGTCGGGACCGGCGGCGAGCCGGGCGATGATCGCTGTCGCGAGCGACCAGTAGCCGCCGATCGACACGCCGATGAGGGCGCGGCCGGCCATGAACACGAGGTAGTTGGGGGCAAAGGTGACCGCCAGACCCGACGCCACCAGCACGACGGTATAGGAGAGGATCACCCGGCGCCGGTCGAAGCGCGCGAACAGCACATTGCTGAACAAGGCGGTGATGACGGCGAAGAAGCCCGAGATCGAGATCGCCTGACCCGCCTGGCCTGCGGTGCTCGCGAGGTCGTCGGCGATCGGCGTCAGCAGGCTCACCGGCATGAATTCCGACGCGACGAGCACGAAGGAGGTCAGCATCATGCAGGTGACGGTGCTCCACGGCGTCGTCTTGGTTGCCAGTCTCATATCGTGGATGGTGTCCATCGGGCTTTCACCTCAAAAGGCTGTTCATGGAAACGGGCGACGGCCGCGTGTCGCCCTGCCGGCGACCGGGATCACGCCGGTGCCGTCGATTTCGAAATCTCGCAGGGTCGAGTTCCCGAGGGTTCCCTCGGTGATCCGGAATGCGGATCTCACATCCGCAGCAGCGTCTTGATCGCCGAGCGTTCGTCCATCGCCTTGTAACCCTTTGCGACATCGGCGAGCGGCACTTCCAGATCGAAGACCTTTCCGGGGTTGATCTTGCGCGACAGGATGAGGTCGATCAGGTGCGGCAGGAAGCGGCGCACCGGAGCCGGGCCGCCCAGCAGGTTCTTCTGTGCGAAAAACAGCATCTGTCCGTCGAGGCTGACGCCATGGGGAACGCCGACATAGCCGATCGAGCCGCCGGGGCGACAGGCATTGATCGCCTGCATCATCGATTGCTCGGTGCCGACGCATTCGAGCACCGAGTCCGCGCCGACGCCACCGGTCAATTCCCTGATCCTCGCCACACCTTCGTCGCCGCGCTCGGTGACGATATCGGTCGCGCCATATTCGAGTGCCAGGTCCTGGCGCTGCTTGTGGCGGCTCATGGCAATGATGCGGCCGGCGCCGAGCTGCTTGGCCGAGAGCACGCCCATCAGGCCGACCGCGCCGTCGCCGACGACGACAGCCGTGCATCCCGGCGTCACCCGCGCGGCGTCGGCCGCATACCAGCCGGTGCCGAGCACATCCGAGGCCGCGAGCAGGCTCGGGATCAGGTCGTCTGATGGCATGGTGTCGGTCGCCACAAGCGTGCCGTCTGCCATGGCGATCCGGGCATAGGGCGCCTGCGCCCCCGACATGAATTCGCGATGCTCGCAGGAGGACTGGAAGCCGTAGCGGCAATGCGGGCAGGTGTTGTCGGAGAGGCAGAACGAGCCGACGACGAACTCGCCGGGCCTGATATTCTTCACTTCGCTGCCGACTTCGACGACGACACCGCAATATTCGTGGCCCATGTGCTGCGGGCCATTGACCGGTTGAAGGCCGCGGTAGGGCCAGAGGTCGGAGCCGCAGACGCAGGACGCCGACAGCTTGATGATCGCGTCGGTGGGTTTCTGGATCTTCGGTTCCGCGACTTCCTCGCAGCGGATATCGCCGGGGGCGCGAAGGACGGTGCCGAGCATGGTCATCTCCTGTCCGGGCGGAATGCCCGTCTCTTTTTCCCGGAGAGAGATAGCACCCTTCGATAGCCCGGATTAGTCGTCGCAATTTGCATGGACTTATCGAAATCGGCTATTAATGGCGCTGGATCGGAATGGCTGGAGATATCCACTATGGCGCGCGAAAACTTCAACGAACTGCTTCTCTTCCTGGCGGTCGCCGAGGAGCGCAGCTTCACCAGAGCCGCCGCGAAACTGGGCGTCGCGCAATCGACGCTGAGCTATGCCGTCAAGGAGCTCGAAGCGCGCATGGGGTTGCGGCTCCTTACGCGCACGACACGCAGCGTGGCGACCACGGAGGCCGGCGAGCGTCTCAGGCAATCGCTGGCGCCGCGCATTTCCGAAATCGAGGCCGATATCGAGGCGTTGATGGCCTATCGCGACAAACCGGCCGGCACCGTCAGGATCACCCTGTCGAACCACGCGATGGAAAGCGTGGTGTGGCCGAAGCTCGCCCCCATCCTCGGCGAATACCCCGATATCAAGCTGGAACTCAGCGTCGACAACAGTTTCCGCAACATCGTCGAAGACGGCTTCGATGCCGGCGTGCGTCTCGGCGAGAGCCTGGAGAAGGACATGGTGGCGGTGCGGATCGGGCCGGACTGGCGGCTGGTAGTGGTCGCTTCCCCCGATTATTTCAACTCAAGACCCGTGCCGACGACGCCGCAAGAGCTGATGCAGCACAACTGCATCAACAGGCGTCTCGACAGGATTGGCGGGCTCTACGCCTGGGAATTCGAAAAGAACGATGAGGAGGTCAGGGTGAGGGTGGAAGGCCAGCTCACCTTCAACACCGATCGCGAGATGGTCGGCGCAGCCCTCCAAGGCTATGGCATCGCCTTCGTCCCTGAAAGCTACGTCGCAACGCATCTTGCCGAACGGCGCCTCACCCTGATCCTCGAAGACTGGACCCCCAAATTCGCCGGCTATTACCTCTATTACCCCAGCCGGCGCCAGAACCTCCCGGCCTTCTCAGTCATCATGGAAGCGCTCCGAGAGAGAAACCTCTGACGCCGAGCACTCGCCGCCTTATTGGACGCGGCATCCTCCACGGTCCCTCATGCTGAGGCGCGCAGCCCGAAGGGCGGAGCCGGACCTGACGCAGTGACAGCGCGGCTCGCAGTTGCACCAAAAGCCGCCATTCCGCCCCATACGGGTGATTAGATCACGAATTCCTCCTCGTATGTCTGTGGCTCGGGAACGACCGTAACCTCCACCGGAACGATCCAATTGGCCGCGTAGCTCTCGCAGTCGGAACGCTGGAGGTCGGGCTGCACGCGCCCCGCCGCATCGATCGCGCGACATCGCAGTGTATATCGGCCCACTTCTTCAGGGGTCCAGATGTACTCCCACAAGCGCCATGCAAAGGGACGTTCTGTTTCGAGGAGCCTTCCATCGCGCCAGCCCCTGCCATCTCCCGTGCAGACCTGCACCTGCGGGATAGGAGCCTCTCCGCTCCAGGCGGCTCCGAAAATCCGGTACGGTTGGCCGACGACGAGACGCGCGCCCTGCACGGGACGCGCGATCTGCGCTTTGACCTCCATCTGCGCAAGGGGGACCAGCGTGGGTTCCCCGAGGCCGCGCTCCCAACGGAAATAGTCGCGCGCCTGCCAGTAGCCAAGGAACGGTCGCTCCACAACCGTGATATCAGTGATCCACTTGACCCAAGCCATGCCGAACCAGCCACCCACGACCGCGCGCAGCGGATAGCCGTGATCGCGCGTCAGCGGATGTTCGTTCATCGAATAGGCAAGGATCGTGCTGTCGGCGATGGCCTTCTCAAGCGGCAAGCTGCGTGCAAACGCGATAGGGCCGGGGGAGGCCGTTTTCTTGTTCGCGTCGACGATGCCGCTGTCGGCGCCTGTGAGCAGAACCTCACATGCGGTTTGCTTGACGCCCGCCATCTCCAGAATCTCGCGCAGAAGAACACCTGTCCAGGCGGCATTGCCGACGGCTCCGTTCTGCCACTGCAACCCCTCCCTCGGGGGCTCATAGTAGACGCGCCCGTTGCCTGCGCACTCGACGACGGCGGTGAGAGTCGTGCTCCGCATCGCCTTGATGCTGTCGAGGTCAAGTTCGATCGGCCGCTCCACCGCCCCGCCAACGCGCAATTTCCAGTCTCGCGCATCGAGGTTCGGCGACGGGAAATGGTTTCGCACGAAGAACAGCTCGGTTGGGATCAGCCAGTCGGAAAGTGACGCAAACGGAAACTCGATGTTTGGTGGGGATTTCTGTCGAACTATTAGACTGGGTTGCTCTGGTGTCGGCATCGTCCTTGTCTCCCCTTCCAAGAGCACAATGTTGGCACTCGGTCGCGCGAATTCCGGTTCGATCACACCGCCCCTCGCAGTGCGTCTGTCGCGTTCCGTCTTCGGCCCCATCCTAGCACATGCCGCACGTTCCTCGGATCCACCTCGAACGGCGGCAAAGGGCCCGAATGCTGCTATAGGCCCACGTCTCTTTCGCGCGCGCTTGTCGTTCGGGCACTACTGCCGGAGAAGACCAGCAACATATTGTTGGTGGGCATCTCGATCGTCTCGCGGAGATTAAGTCCAGCGGCCTCGCCCGCTTGCTCAAGATCAGCGATATCACGCACACCCCAGGATGGGTTGCGTTCCTTTAGAGCCGCGTCGAAAGCAGCGTTCGAGGGGGCGTTGTGTGCCCCGTCGCGCATGAATGGGCCGTAGAGAAGAAGAAGCCCGTCAGCGTGAAGCAAACGGCCAGCTCCTGCGAACAATCCTAAGCTTGCCGCCCATGGCGCGATATGGATCATATTGATCGACACGATGGCGTCAAAATGCCCGGTTTGTTCGACGCCCCATTGTCCTGAGCACACATCAATATCCCGCGGTGGCAGCACATTCTTCAGCCCTGCGAATTTGATCCAGCTAGACGTGCTGGTGCGGGCGTCGGCATCCGGATCGCTCGGCTGCCAGGTGAGGTTGGGCATTGCTCCCGCAAAACACACGGCGTGCTCGCCGGTCCCGCATCCAATCTCCAGCACGGCGCCACGTGTTGGAAGGACACGTTTTAGGACCGCGAGGATAGCCGCCGAATTTCGCGCAGCGGAAGGTGAGAACATGCGCTGGTCGCCGCTTATGTCGCGCTGTTCCAGCGCAACAGGCGAACGGTCCTTCTTCTCTGGGGGCATCGGCCTTGAATCCCCTTTGGGCGATGTCTCCCACCTTATAGCTGAAATGATGGGACTGAAACCAAGGATTTCGGACTTACGAAGGGGGCGTCGGCGCCTGCGTTCGGCCGAGGGCGACCGAAAGTCTATTTCGCGTCAGATCACGCGCCCGCCAGGCTGGGTTTCATGGGGTGCTTGGGGCACAAGCCCGAGCATGACGAAAGGAGTGTCAGCCCTGATCAATCAGTTGCCCCAGCCAATTTGGAACCGATCAAATCGAATTTCGCTCAACGGCCGGTTGGCGGTGCTCAGCCGTACCGAACGAAGAACGAGATGAAGCTCGGGGGAATAGTATTGTTCGAAAATGATCGGCGGCAATTCCGTTAGTTCCAGGCGGCTGTTGATGGCCCAGACTTTGTAGGAACAAGATGCAATCGTTTCCTCTCCCAAGCCGTCGAACCTGATAAAAGTCGTGCCCGAAACGGATTTTTTGCCATTGATGAAAAGCGTGGTGTCTGATTTCCAGTTCTTCTTCTGTGGTAGATCGTCCAACGCAATCGCATTCGCGTATTTCAGCTCATGCGTTCCGCTGGCACTCACTCTCTTTTCGACGAGCAAGGGGTGCACATAGACAGCCGACACCGGCTGCAGTGAGCCGTCGCGCTCCATCAGCCGTTGTTCGGTGAGACCCGGGCCGTCGGGCTTGTAGAATACGGAATAGAAAGGCGTTTCTCTGGTCAGCAGCACGCCCTGTTTGGTCTCATTGGCGGTTACGCAATTACCGAAGGCCGGCACCGCCAATGTTATTCCAACCAGTAGCGACAGATTTCTTAGCAAGATCGACATCCCAGATTCCCTCATCCAAGTCCGCTACCACCGTCCTTGGGTGAAATTGGGGAGATCGAAGTCGCCGGCCCGGAACTCGCCCACAGCCTGATCGAACTTGGCCTGATCGACGTGATGGAGCGCTCCGGCGGCTTGGTCATCCTCCGAACAAACCGGCCGAAATCAACCGCCGCGTCCGCCGCTTCAAGATCGGCAACCGCGAAATGGCCGCGACCATTTCAACGAAACCTCACCATCGCCCCCGGTTGGTCCAACCGCTACGCCGAAGGCCAGCCGATGGCGACTATCGATCAGCTCCTGCCGGGCCGCGGATCTGCTGTGAAGAAAAGAACGCGCAGATATTCTAGGGCCTGTCGTCAGTTGAGCGAAATGAAAGCGGCGACGAGCTGAACTGCTCCGAGAAAGGTGGCGGCGAGCTTGTCGTATCGCGTGGCTATAGCTCTGAACTGTTTGAGATTATTAAAGAAACGTTCGATGAGATTGCGCTCGCAATAAAGCGCGAAGTCTGTTGGTCTGGGCGTCGTACGATTGGCTTTTGGCGGAATCACCGGAGTAATGTGACGTGCTTTGAGATGGTCGATGAGCGCGTCGGCATCATAAGCTTTGTCAGCCAGGAACGCCTGAGGATCAACTTCCTCAAGAAGAGGTTGGGCCTGCGCCAGATCCGATGCCTGGCCCGGTGTCAGTGAGATCGCAACCGGATTTCCGAGCGCATCGGCGATCACATGGATCTTCGTCGTCAGCCCCCCACGGGATCGGCCGATCGCCTGGTCCCCCCTTTTTGCGCGCCAGCACTATGCTGGTGGGCGCGCACGACGGTGGAATCCAGCATCATATATTCATTGTCGTGATCGGCGGCCAAGTGTTTGAATATACGCTCGAAGACGCCGCCTTCGCACCATCGGCGCATCCGCTTGTGGACGATCTTCCAGTCTCCGAACCGCTCAGGAAGATCGCGCCAGGGTATTCCGGCGCGGTATCTGTAAAGCACAGCTTCCACGAACAGGCGATTATCGGCCGCCGTGCCGCCAACATGACCTTCCCGCCCGGGCAGAAGGTCCTTGATCCGATCCCATTGATCGTCTCGCAATCCATAACGACGTGTCATAACCAGCCCTCCAATGGCCGGTCTGCTATGAATCACATAAAATCCGATTTGGGAATCTTGCCCAGCAAGGCAGGGAACTGACGACACACCCTAAGGCACGCGAGAAAGAAACATAAGCAAGCCGCGGCCTACGGCTGCGCAGCCCACGGGGCTGCGCCTCGACGTCGCTTCTTGCACTCGCCAAACAGTATCCCAAGAACAGATAAGCATTTTTGAGATGAGGACGTCGTCGACCCGGCCGACGGCCGCTGTCGGCGCTAAGCCGATATCCCATGGTGCCGCGTCGGATTTTGAAATTCAAGCGATGTTGTTCTATTGATGAGGCTTCACAAATTTGTTGCAGACCGGATTCGCTGCCGTTTTTGGAGTATATCATGTTGAAATCTACTGAATATGAAATTGAGAGTGTCCGTGAATACTTTGAATGGCAGGCGCCGGACCTCGAAGTGACTTTCATGCAGAAAGTCTACTCGGAGATGGTCATCAACACGCGCCACGACGTATGGGACATACATACCAACAAGGATCGCTGGTGGGTCATCACGGGGGGTACAAACCTCTACTCTCAGGAGCAGTTCCCAAATATGGACCTTGCTCTGACCTTCCATATCGGTTTGATGTTGCGCATCCCGCGCACGGTAGAACAACAGGAAAACGACATTCGCGTCCTTCCGTTCGGTCCTGTGTTAGAGAAGATCGAAGAAGCCGGCACCGCCGTAACACAGGCCCACAAACTCTCGGACTATCAAGCCGTCGGTGTCCGTTGCCGCGAGGCGCTGCTCGAACTGATCAGCGTTGCACAGGACGCGGCGGTGTGGAAGGCTGACGCATCGCCGCAGCGTGCCAACTTCCGCGCTTGGACAGAAATCATCTGCAACGATCTCCTGCCAAGCGACACCAACAAGGAGCGTCGCGGAGCCCTTAAGGGGGCGCTTGAGTCCGCTTGGACGTTTTCCAACTGGCTGACGCATTCCAAGTCGGCGACCTGGCTTGATGCTGAAATGGCAGCGTCGTTAATGCAGCATGCTATTGGCATGGCAACCTCGTTGATCGTTCGCGAATTGAGAGGTGTCCCGGAGGAATGCCCGAAATGTGGCTCCCCGCGTCTCGAACCCCAGCATGGCGAGAATACCGCGGCACACGGCGTACTCTGGGAGAGGCCATACTGCACAGACTGCGGATGGGCCGGGAGAGCGATTCCGATCATCGACATGGAGGATGGGCAGTCCATTATCACTCGCGAAGGCGGAGAGTCCGACGAGCATAGCATCATGACGGTTCCGCTGCGCAGCATTCTCAAGCCGGGTGATCCGCCGATCAAGCCGTTGAAGGATACTGAGATCGGGCCTCCAGAGCCTGACGTCTATTTTGCCTACGGGTCCAACATGTCAACAGTCCGGCTGCGCGAGCGCATGCCGAGTTGCAAGCCGCTGGGCATCGCTAACCTGTCGGGTTTTGCGCTTCGCTTCCATAAGCGCAGCGTAGATGGATCCGGGAAGTGTAACGCATTTGCCAGCGGTGACGAAGATAACGTAATCGGAGTCCTATTCAGTATCGATCCTACCGAGCGCGCTGCATTGTACAAAGCCGAAGGTGTCGGTAACGGTTACGAACATAAGATCGTGACGGTTGTCAACGACAAAGGCCGTAGACGAAAAGTCCTTACCTACGTCGCCACCCCCGACTACATTGACGATAGCCTCCAGCCCTATGGGTGGTACAAAGACTTTGTCTCGGCAGGTGCTAGGGAGCACGGCTTGCCGGAGGAATATATCGCTAGAAATATCCTGTCGGTTGAGACAACTGAAGATCCCGATAAGATACGGGACAAAAAGCAGCGGGCCGTGCTCGGAAATTTCGGGCAATAAACTACGGTGTCGGTTCGATTTTGCTCTGTCCTGAGATCCGCAGCCCTACGCTATAGGCATTAGGCAAAGTCAAGAGCGTTGTGTTAGGGCTGGCTCGCCGAAAATTTATAAGGCCGTTGATTCGATGAACGATGCCGAAGTTCGATTGGAGGAGATACAGCGGTATAAGGCGCTCTTTGTGGCGGCCTTCGATGAACTGCATCGCGCTGTGATCGAAAGGGTGCGCAAGCCGGATACTTATTTGACGCCGCACTATGACTATCCGGTCATGTCGCAACTGCAAAGCGGCTTTCCATCGTTTCGAGAGGCAGGAGGCTTCGATGAAAAAAGCCCGCGTAATTATGTCGGTGCTTTGCTCCCCAACACTATTGCCTTAGCGTTGATGGGCTCCAAGCGGCCGAAGGAAGGTCTTACACACGGATCAGAATTTGCGGATTTCCTCAAGAAACATGCGATCGGCGATCGCTTGCGCCATGGGGCTTATACCGCCGAGGACGACCTAATCACTTGGCGGGCGGAACGTCTAGTTGCAGAAGCAGTAGAGCGTTACTTTCATCTCTATGGCTTAGATGCCGAAATATCCGCCAATCGTAGAGATCTGCTTATCTCAGGTTTGATAGGCGGCACCATCAACCGATCATTTGACCTCACGCTCATTGTTCCGATTGCGATGACGCAATTTAATGTTCGAAATTTTCGCCTAACACCCACTTCTTATATCATGCGGTTACCAAAGCGGCTTCAATTGGCAAGGGCTCGCATGAACACTATCGGGTCAGGTGCGGAGGCGAGTGTTATGGGAGCGGCCACCCATGCATTTGTGCAAAACGGGTGGGCATTAGGGGTCGATAGCGTTGGCGGCGTCGAACGCTCTTTGGGCAGCGCATCTGAGGGTGTCAGGGATGCGGCGGACAGCTTTTTCGGAGCACTGCGGATCGCAACAGGTGTCCGGACGGGCTACTCGCAGATCGTATGGCTTCCTCGAAAATGGGCGCTGACTTACTTTTGCGATCTACCTCCGGTGTACGGGACAGCGCTTCGGCAATATCCGGATGAGTTTGATGATTACGGATGGGTGCGCGAAGGTGCTAGAGTAAATACGTCCGCACTCCAAGATGTTCGGCGCATCTATCGTGCCGTAGTAGACAACAATAGCGAGGCCGTACGTCTCGCGCTGAAGCGTTTGAACGGTTGCTTGACTCGTTCAGATCCTGCCGATGCTATCCTTGATGGGACAATTGGTCTTGAGCTTCTTCTAGGTGACGACCAAAATCAGTCGCTTTCTTATAAGTTGCGTCTGCGGGCGGGGGCGCTTGCTGCCCGTTATGGTGGGAAAGAGCGATCCGCTCGGGACGTAGCAGCCCTAGTTAAGAACGTCTACGATCGGCGGTCTGCAATTGTGCACGGAAAGCGCAAAAAGGGCTCTCGGAAGGCATCGGAACCGGCGGATACGCGTTATGAAAACGAGCGCCTCGTCGCCTCCGAACTTCTGCGGTTTGTGCTTAATACGCTTCTAACGCATCCAGAATACCAGTCTCCATCAAAAATAGACGAGGACTTATTGCTTGGAGGCGAAGCCGCGGGATCGGTTTCCGGATAATTTGGGTATCATATTTTCGAGGCGTTGCGTCCTGTCGATGCGCGCGGTTTTCTCAGCGGCAGCGTGCCGTGCTGCAGCGGCGGCGATCGTAGCTTGCTCCTTGATGGGCGCACGCTAACCACATGGCTGTTCCAACTTCGAAGGACTTCCGCTTTGGCGCCATTTCTCCCAAGCCTCAAAGATGCCATCGACAGGCGTATCCCCGGCAAACATCCGACCGCAGAAAAGTGGCGGTCTGCTGTCCTCGCTGCTTGCGAAAAGGCTCTCGATGCGGGACTGATGGATAAGGGCGCCTTATCCCGTCTTTGCGGCACGGACGATGGGCTTTATTGGGGCGCTATGTCGGAAATTCTTCTGGCTGACAGGCTGCTTTATGCTGGGTTGCAGCCAACTCACCAGGAACCTGGACCGGACTTCCGCCTCGATCACGTCGGTAAGACTATATGGGTTGAGGTTGTCACGCCTCTGCCAACGGGTATTCCTGCCGAGTGGCTACAACACGAGCCGGGCAATGCTGTCTATTTTCCGGGAGAGGCCATGCTTCTTCGTTGGACTGCGGCGATCAAGGAGAAGGCCGAGAAGCTTCGCGGAAACTCGGCGTTGGGAAAGCTAGGCTATCTAGGCTCTGGAATTGTGCATGCAGACGATGCCTACGTTATTGCCGTGAACGGCTTGCTACTACGCGGCGGCGGCTTCGGCAGAGGCGATGGATTCCCCCAATTGGAAGGAATATCACAGTTTCCCCTTGCGGTCGAAGCGACGTATGCAGTTGGGCCGTATTCGATCACGATTAACAGAGAGACGCTTGAGAAGGTTTCGGCAGGGCTTTCTCATCGCCCAAGATTGAAGAGACCAAAAGGGGCGGATGTTCCGGCCGACACATTCCACGATCCAAACTTTGGGCCAATTAGCGCCGTGTGGGCAGTTGATATCGGCTACGGCTCAACATTGCACACGCTGCAGCCGATGGCTGTTGTCCACAATCCGCATGCAAGAAATTCGATACCCTTTGGATTATTGCCAGCGCATGAAGAGTTCACGCTTGAGCTTACCGATGATGAAATGGCGGTAAAAAGACATGCTGGGCGCGAGTTCGTAGAAGCTGTCTGAGCTTGTCCCTACCAAACAAATCCATTCACCATACCAACACACCCACCATAAACCCTAATCCCACAACCCACCAAACAACCCGCCAAAACAGCCCAATTTGGCGCGATATCCCAACCAGCCGCCCTAACCACTTCAACCTTCCTTAAGCGCCCGCCCCATAGCGTGACCCGCAAATCGAGGGTCTCGTTCCATGTTCACCGTTCTGACATGCATCACCGAGCAGCATGATCTCGCGCTGGTCGGGCTTGCGGGTTTGATCTGCTTTCTCGCCAGCCATTGCGCGATGGTTCTGCTCGATCGGGCGACGTCGTCCGCGGGTGCTGCGCGGTGGGTATGGCTGCTGACGGCGGGGGCGGCGGGTGGATTCGGGATCTGGGCGACGCATTTCGTCGCCATGCTGGCTTATGATCCCGGTGTCGTCGTCGGCTATCATGCCGGGCTGACGCTGGTCTCGCTGCTGGTAGCGATCGTGGCGACGACGGGCGCGGTTGCGGCGAAAATCGGCTATGACAGGTGGATGGCGAATATTCTGGCCGGCGTGCTCTTCGGCGCCGGCATCGCGTCGATGCATTTTACCGGCATGCTGGCCATCGAATTCCCGGGAGAGATTTCCTGGGACGCGCAGTTCGTGACGGCGTCGATCGTTCTCGGTATCGCCTTTTCGGTCGCCGCCTTTCGCTTTGCGGGCAGGGGCGAGCGGCCGATCTTGCGCGGGCTTGCGCCCACACTTCTGTTGACATCAGGGGTCGTCGCACTGCATTTCACCGCGATGGCGGGCGTTACCGTCACGCCGGGCGTGGTATCGCTCGATCCCGCGACGCTGCTTTCGCCTGGTGTCATGGTGGTGACGATTGCCGCCGTCACCTTTTCGCTGCTGGCGGCCGGTTTTGCCGCCGCCATCTTCGCCGTGCGCTCGGAGGCCAAGACCGCCGGGGCGGAGCGCAATTTCAAGCTCCTGGTCCAAGGCGTGACCGACTACGCGATCTACATGCTCGATCCGGATGGCAAGGTCAGCAACTGGAATGCCGGCGCCGAGCGCGCCAAGGGTTATAGCGCCGATGAGATCGTCGGCAAGGATTTCTCGCTGTTCTATTCTGAGGAAGATCGCCGCAATGGCCTGCCGCAGCGGGCGCTTCAGACGGCCCGCACCGAGGGCAAGTTCGAAGCCCAGGGCTGGCGTTACCGCAAGGACGGCTCCTCCTTCTGGGCCTATGTCGTCATCGACCCGATCTATGACGAAACCGGCGCGCTGATCGGCTATGCCAAGATTACCAAGGATAACAGCAAGCAGAAGGCGGATGCCGACCGGATCGAGGAGGTCACCCGCAATCTCGATGTCGCGCTCGAAAACATGGGGCAGGGCATCTGCATGTTCGATGGGGACGAGCGTCTGGTGCTGTGCAACAAGCGTTATCTCGAAATCTTCAAATTTCCCGAAGGATCGGTGCGTCCCGGCATGCACTACAGGCAGATTGTCGAAATCGGCTATGCCGCCAACACTGAGGACGCGGCGGAAGCGGCGGCCCGGGCCGAGGCCCATTATATCAGGAACATGGCGCTGATCAGGGGCGAGGCCGGCAGCGCGGTTCACAAATATCCGAGCGGCATCTCCATCCAGCAGCATGTCAACATCCTGCCGAATGGCGGCTGGGTCGTCACTTTCGAGGATATTTCCGATCGCGTGAAATCCGAGGAGCAGGTTGCTTTCCTCGCCAAGCACGATGCGCTGACGGGCCTGCCGAACCGGCTGCAGTTCGGCGAGCGCGTCGCCGAGGAGATGATGGTCGCCGACCGGGTGAGGGGCAAGGTTGCGGTGATCGGCATCGATCTCGACAAGTTCAAGGAAGTCAACGACCAGCACGGGCACGGCACCGGCGATATGGTGCTGGTCGAGCTGACGCGCCGTCTCGGCGAGGCGCTGCAGGAGGGCGAGTTCATCGCCCGCTTCGGCGGAGACGAGTTCGCCGCGACCAGGCGCTTCGACGATTTGAGCGCGTTGCATGATTTCATCGCGCGCCTGGAAGGCGCCCTGGTCGGCATGATCTCCGTCGACGGCTTCGAGATCAAGACCGGCGCCAGCCTTGGGGTGGCGATCTATCCGAGCGATGCCGAGAGCGTCGACGGGCTTCTCGCCAATGCCGACCTTGCGATGTACCGCGCCAAACAATCCCTGCTGCAGAAGGTCTGCTTCTACGAGGCTGCCATGGACGAGACCGCGCGCCGCCGCCGCGCGCTCGCCAACGATCTCTGGGCCTGCATCGACCGCAACGAACTGCATCTGCATTATCAGGTGCAGAAATCGGTGCGGACGGGAGAGATCACCGGCTACGAGGTTCTGCTGCGCTGGCGCCATCACGAGCGCGGCAATATCCCGCCGATGGATTTCATCGGTCTTGCCGAGGAATGCGGCGCCATCCTGCCGATCGGCGAATGGGTGCTGCGCGAAGCCTGCCGGGAGGCGGCGAGCTGGAGCAACGGCCACAAGATTGCCGTCAACCTCTCGCCCGTCCAGCTCGGCCATGCCGACATGGCGGCCGTGATCGCTGGCATCCTTGCCGAAACCGGCCTCGACCCACGCCGCCTCGAAATCGAGATCACCGAAAGCTCCATCATCATCGACAAGGACAAGGCGCTCAGCACCATGCGCGAGATGAAGGCGCTCGGCGTCTCGATCGCCATCGACGATTTCGGCACCGGCTATTCCTCGCTGGAAACGCTGCGCTCCTTCCCCTTCGACAAGATCAAACTCGACAAAAGCTTCATGGCCGAGGTCGAAAGCAATGCCCAATCCAAGGCGATCGTCCGCGCCATCCTGGCGCTGGGCCGCAGCCTGGAGGTGCCGGTTCTGGCGGAAGGCGTGGAAACCCAGGCACAACTTGACACGCTTCTGGAAGAACAGTGCGACGAGGCCCAAGGTTATCTGCTCGGAAAGCCGCAGGCGATGCGCGAGCCGGTGGTTGAAAAGGCGGCTTGAGGCGTCTGTCGGCCAACTCCGGGAACGGGAAGCCCAAACGCGGCTTGCGATTCCAGCAGGGCAAAAGCGCCGGATCCGGTCAGGAAATGACGCCGCTCGGATTCTGTTTCATCATCTCCGCATAGGCGTCTGCCATCCTCTCGGTCTCTTCGAGATACGGAATTGCGATCGGGCGAGCGCGAACCAAATCGTAAAGCCTGGCAATCGACGGAAGCTGCGTGCATACGGCTTTGCGGTCGAGGTATGCGACCCAAAACACAGATAGAAATCCGCAAGGGAAAATCGAGTTCCCAGTACGTAGGGACCTCGTTGCGCCAGTCTGGTGTTCATCACGCGCAATCGGCTCATGACGAGCGACTTTGCCAAATTCTGAATTCCGCCGTTGTCTTTGCTTCTCAGGGAAAAGCGGTGCGGGAAATGGAAGCGCTTCATCTCGGATTGTATGTCTCCGGCGATATGGAATATCGCGGAGAGAAAATGCCCCCTGTCCGGGTCGGTCGATGTGGGAGCCAGTTCCGTGAGCTGGTGCCGGTCAGCCAGGTACAACATCAGTGCAGCGACCTCATAGAGTGCGTCGCCTTCCGGGGTAATCAGCACCGGGACCAAACCGGCAGGGTTTATGGCGAGGAATTCGGCGGAACGGTGCTCGCCATTGATAATGTCGATTTTTCTAAGCTCGTATTCGATCTTGCCTTCTTCGAGAACCCATTGAACGAGCGTTGCACGGGTGAAGTCACCACCAAAAAGAATGTACATCGGGCTCTCCGTCGTTGACTGCACGTCTGCCAATGGTGAGCGATTCCCGAGTGCCGTGAGGGCCATCCAGGGTCGGTCCGGGATCGACTATACCGGTTTGCCGAGCCGATTGTCTCCTCGGCCAATAGGCGCATCCGGCGCAAAGCAGCCGTCCCGCCAATGACGGCATCTTCGAAACGCCCGACGCTTCTTGGTCAAGATGTGGCCGGGATACTGCTGTCCCGGCAGACGGGGCGAGGGGGTTTACCCTGCGAGGGAACGGAGAGGTTGCGGTATATCCCCTTCTCCCCGTCAAAGCGGAAAGGTGCCGGCAGGCGCATGGGGGGCTGCCCTCATCGATCTCCGACAGCAGCTTTGTGCTCGAAATTACGCAAAAAAAGAGCACTTCCGCCACTCTAACAAAGACGGAAATGCTCTCTTAATTTAGTGCGGAGCGGATACCACTGGGCGCTTCGCACCGCCTGCACCTCACTCGCGGCTATTCGTCTGACGTTTGCCGGGGGACGTTTTCCAGCGAGGTGCGGATTTGATCAATCTTTCCATTCGCGTCGCCAACTCCAAGGATGGTCTTGGCTTCGTCCAGAACAGCCGGGCTGACCTGACCGGTTTTCGTTGCGGAAGCCAATGCCTCCTCCAGTGCCGCGTCCCCCAACAGAGGATCATCGGCGGCAGGCTCGGTTCCATTGTCGAGTTCGTACTGGGCATAGGCCATGGCATAGGCCGAGATGGCGGTCACGCGTGGATCCGACGTATGCATCAACGCCCTGTAATTCCGCTTCAGAGAGTTCAGGCCGGCCATCTGCGCCGAGAGGTTCTTCTCTTTTGTGGCGGTTTTTGTGCCGTCATCCCTGGCAGACTTGGACTTGCCGCCTGCCTCGGTGGATTTGCCTTTCACGCCTGAGGATTTGCCGTGGGTTGAACCGCTGCCCTGGTTGCTGCTGCCGTGGTTACCGCTGTCGTGACCGCTGTTTCCATTGCCGCCGCCGTTGCCGCCGCCATTTCCACCACCGTTACCACCGTCCTTCGCCAGTGCTGACATGTCGAAGCCTGCAATGGTTGCCGGGCTTGCTGCAAGGGCCAGCGACAGCGCGGCCAAGGACGCCAAGGTTACTATTCGCATCATCTTCCTCCGGGTCGGATCATCAAGCGCGATGTGGGTGCATCGCGTGTGGAGATGTCGGAGGTTAGACCTTGTTTGCGTCTTCCACATCGGCCCGAGGTCCGATGTCGGTCGGACTATGGTCCTAAACAACTTGAAATACTTAACAAATCCACATGCCATCCGGGCGGCGGCGAGGCGATATCGCTTACGTCTCCCTTATGACGAGCATAGGAATGAGGGTGGAGAAGGTGCCGTGTGGCACCCCCCTCTGCCCTGCCGGGCATCTCCCCCACAAGGGTGGAGATCGGCTGGGGGGTGGACCATCGCTCCCTCTCTGACGACATCGACAATCACTTTTTTGGTTGTTTGGGGAAGCCATCGCGCCCAGCCGATCTCCCTCCTTGTGGGGGAGATGCCCGGCAGGGCAGAGGGGGGTGCCCCACACGGCGGTCCGAACCGGACAGCGATGGCCTTGAGCCGAGCATCCCCACGGCGCCCACCGGCGTCGCGGGGCCAACCCATCACCTGCCTTGCTCCCACTCACGCCAAACGCAAATCGAGAAGCGGGTGCAGCTTCTTGAGGTTCGGCAGCGACTTGGCTTGCCAGGGATATTGATTGGTGCCTTTGACGACAAGCAGAAGGTCGCCCATCTTTCTGGCTTCGATCGTCAACTTGGCGAGCAGATTGATGCCCGAGGAATTGAGGAACTCGAGGCCGGTGAGATTGAATATCACCTGTTTGTGCCCCTCATGAAGCAGGGCTGTTATCAATGAATAAATGGGTGCATAGGCGTCCGGTCCGGCCAGCCGGAAGACGCCGTCGAAATACACTTCGTTTTGTTCCGCCCATACGCGGAAATTTTCGTCGCTGATTTCCATTCTTCGCTCACGGATTGGAGGAGGGCGGCATCGCCACGGCTGCAGTCGTCGTCAGTATGACAGGCTGGTCATCACTCCCTTCGAATGCCCAGGCCATTTTCGCGTCGTAGTCGCTGAGAAGCGTGAGCAATCCCAAGCCCGAACCGCTTGCCGGCGATATCGCGTTGGTTTCGATTTGCTCAAGAAGAAGTTCGCCGGGGTCCCTCGATTGAAAGCGATGCAGCAATTGCTGAAAGCGAGAGGATGTCACGCCATCGATGGTGTTTTTCACCCTAATCATAAAGCTTTCCTGGAAAATGCTGGCTTCAATGAGGATCTCGCCAGGCTGTCGAAACTTCACGGCGTTTTCGATCAGCTCGTTGCTGAGGTATCCGATGTCATGATGCGCCTGCACGTAGTCTTTCTTCGAACGCGAATACTGCAGCGCCATGACCTGCGCTATAAAGTCAGCCGTCATTCCCGAGTGCTTCCATCCCAGTTGAAGCGGGCCGTCCGTCAAGGTCAGGCGCGTGCCGGAATCCAGGCTTATGTCGGTCAGAGATTCAATGCCGTAGACCGTTGGGGTCATGTCTCACCTATGCCGTACTGCCAGAAGCGTAATGTCGTCGTAGATTTTCTGCGATCCGATAAAGAGCATGAGTGTCGCGACAATTTCGGAAACGACTTTCTCAGCGCTCAGATCCTTCAAGCGAACGGCTTCACGGCACAGCCGTTCCATGCCGAACAGCTCTCCGGCGTCGTTTTCGGCTTCCGTGACGCCATCCGTATGCAGAAGTATGAGGTCCCCTTTTTCGAATGCGATCTTGCGGGTTTTGATGAAGGCTGAGATATCGGCTTCCAGCCCGATCGGAATGCCCAGATCCATGGTGTTGATGCGCTCGACCTTGCCGTTTGCCCGCACGATGACAACTTCCTCGTGTTGTCCCGACAGGATCATCTCTTTTCCGTCGTAGTCAAGAAATGCCAGAGTGAGGTGTTTGTCGATTTTCGTCCTGACGATATTTTTAAACAGGGCGCTGTTCAGATCTGTGAGAAATTTCACCGCATCGGTATTTCCGGCTTCCTGCAGGGCGCGGGCGACGGACTGAACCATCAACATCAACACGCCGCTTTCGAGCCCGTGCCCGGTGACGTCGCCGATGCCGATCTTCAGCCGGCTACCGTTCTTCAAGACGTCGTAATAATCGCCGCCGACCTCTTCGGCGGGTCTCATATAGGCGGCTATCTCGAGTGCCTGGAACGCCTCGAGCTCCTGATCCAGCGGCAGCACCATCAGCTGGATTCTCTCGGCGACGGCGAGCTCCGTTCCAAGACGCCGGTTTTCCCGCTGGAGCTGGGCGTTCAGCGTCGAAATCTCTTCCTTGGCATCCTCGATTTGCGCGGTTCGCTCCTCGACGAGCTGCTCGAGATTTTCCGTGTGATAGCTGATCTCTTCGGCCATCCGGTTGAAGGCTTCGCCAGCCTCGCCGACCTCATCCTTGCTTGTTATGGCCACCCTGACCGAATAATCCTTCGCCTGAATGCGTTTGGCTGCACCCGCCAATGCGCTGATTCCGCTGGTTATTCGTTTCGAGGCGGCAAATACCGCGATTGTTACGATCAGCAATGACATCAGGATCGCCAGAATCTGGTAGAGCACGATCCTGTTCGTCGCCTCGGAAATCTTGGCCTGGGCCGCATAGAGCGAGGCTTCGATCTCCCGTTCAGGCACGACCACGCCAAGCGACATCGCTTCCTGGCGGACCGGGCCGCTGGACCAGAGATTGGTCGCAGGCAGTTTCTTCACGATCGCGATATAGGGGACCTCGCTGCCGTCCTGCTGCAGCAGCAAATGTTGAATACCCTGTTCGCGGTCGAGGGCCAGCTTGGCGATCGCCGGCTGAGAGCTTCCCTTGAGGGAACGCTCCAGGCCGGTCACTCCGGTTCCGCTCGCATCGCTTGCAGAGCGCAGACCGAGGGTTTTTTCGCCCGTGCTGTTGATCGCGACGACGTTGCCGTCGGACATCACCAGAAATCCGAAACCGGACTGGGCCACTTTGACATTTTCAACCGTCTGCGCGAGCTGGTCGAGCGTAATGTCGGCGCCGGCCGTCCCGGCGACATCCTTCCTGTCGGCGGTCCACAATGGATGAAAGAAACTGACGATCAGCTTGCCGGTAATGGCATCGGTATAGGGAGCGGTCTGGGTGATATCGTCGGCGACCGGTCGCGTTTTCATGTCTTTGGCCCAGCCCTGCCAGGACTCATAAAGGCCGGGAAAGAAGAAGTCCCAGAAATTGGCGTCGTTGTGACCGGGATAAAGCCGGTCGAAGGTCTGGGCCTGGTCGGTGTAGGGTGCTGTCCTGAAGATCGGTCGTTCTTTCGAGCCGATATAATACATCTGCAGCTTTGAAGCACCGTGCTGCATCAGGCTCGGCGCAACGAGATCCAGAACCGCGCTCGTCCGGATATCGCTCTCGACGTCGGCTGTCGGCTTGTGGTCCGGTCCGAGCAGATACCCCCAGACGCTGACGACCGAGGCGGAGCCCTGAGCATTCTGAGCCCATCTCCCATTCTGATCGTAGGAAAGGCTGACGCTGCCGGGAGATGTGCGGGCGATTGCGGCCCCGACGTCGGCGTTGCGTTCGGGATCGTCGATCTGCGCCTGCAGCACACCGGCCAGCGTGTCGACGTCGTTATGAACCTGCCGCAGGAGCAAACCCACCTGAGCTGCGGTCGAATCTGCATAGGTGCGGATATATTCCTGGCTTGCCGCTTCAAGACCCTGGCCGACCTCGAGCGTTGCGTCGCGCGATAGCCTCTGAACGTTCCAAAGCGCCAGTCCGCCGCTGACCAGCAAGTCGAAGAGGACGGCCCCACCGACGACCAGGATGAACTTTGCCCGAAACGAGCCCAGTCTAGCTGGTCTTTTCGATGATCGTGCATCCATTACAGCGGCTTTCGTCCGGACGCGGCCCAGATCGGCCAGCCCGCATAACCCTTGGGGTGAAGAGCGGCAAAGATGTGATCCCTGAAGCCCTGCCGGAACCTGCGAATGAATTCCACGGAGTCGCCCCGCCGGACGGCCATCTCACCGGCGTAGACATTTTCCCAGGCTTCGATGATGTCTGCGAAGTCCTGCGGATCCCCGTCCAGGTTGGTCACCATGAAGCAGTCGACCTTGATGGCGTCGAAGCCGGCATCGGCGAGCAGATGCCGGCTTTTCGGCCCCATCTCGACATCCATGTGGAAGTGGCTGAACAGTTTTGCGACCTCCTCGTAAGTCCATTTTATCGTTTCGGCGTGCGGCTCGCCCAGGCAATGCGAATTTTTCTCGTTGGTGATGTAGACACGGCCGCCTGGTTTGCAGATGCGGTAAAGCTCCCGGAGCAGCATCTCAGGACGGTCGAAAATCTGCAGCGAATGCCGGCAGGTGACAAAGTCGAACTGGTTGTCTCGAAGCAGCATTTGCGAGGCGTCGCCATAGGTGTATTCGATCCCCTGCAGATCGAAATCGGCAGCGACCTTGCGCGCATAGTCGAGGCTGCGCACGGAATGATCCAGCGCGACAAGCCGCGACGGTTTGAATTCCCGCTGGACGAGGGCGGCGAAGTCGCCAATTCCGCAGCAGATGTCGGCAATGGCAAGGCCGTTGCGCAGGCCGTGGAGAGGCAGCAGTTCGCGTTCGTGCCGCCATGTCATTTTCGTCTGGGTGCGCAGGATGGGAATGAAACTCTCATCCTCGACGAAGCTCTGGCCCGGATAAAATGCCGAATCGTAGACTTCGACCGACAGGTTTGGCTGTGCGGCGACCAGGGTCTCGAACAGCGAGGTCGACCATGCCACCACGCTCGAGGTGATGATGACGATCCTGCGATCCGGCCTGGCCCGGCAGCTTGCCGCCAGGACATCGGACAAGGCGGCGAAGGCGGTCATGTTGATGTGCGTCAGGCGTTTGACATTGAGATAAACGACGCCGCTGTATTTTTCCAAACTTTGCCGCACCAGCTTCAATACATCGGCAATCTCGCCGGCGCTCTCGGGCCGCATCTTGCCCGATAGCAAGAGTTCCTGATTGGTCGGATCGAAATGCACGGAAAAGGGCAGGGAAAGCATGTTCATTGGAAATCCTCCCTGGCGGGGAAATCCGCGATGATTTGCATTCCGTGCGTCTCGTCCTCTTCAATTCGGATCGCGGCGCGGAATATGGTCGCCAAATCTCGGAGCAGGACTGTTTCTTCGGGCTTCATGACCGGGTCTCCAGACCGGGCGACGGCCACCGGCCGGCGGTCGAATGTGTCCTCGCACGGGAAGGCAATTCTCAGCCGATTGACTGTTTCGCTCCGATAGAGGCCGAAATGTATCCTTCCGGGCGCTCTGGTCGAACGGAATGCGAGTTCGACGAGCTCGTTTGCCGCGACGGAAAGAAAATTGGTGTATCGAGCGGGATCGCTGTGGCTTTGGCCCAGGATTTCGGAGAGATATTCCGTAATCCCGTCGCAAAGCTGCCACCGGGATTTGAACATCGCAAGGTTCATTTCGAGCGAGACCATCGGCACGAATGCATGGTCGTCGAAGCCAGAAGCCTTCTCTTCCAATCCACCCTCCATCAGTTGCCCCCGGGCCTCAGGCTGATGCTTGCGATAGCCAAAGGCACGGCGAAAAATCGGTTGTTCGCTATGACAGAGCGTGCCGCACAGATGTTTCCGCCCGGGAGATGAACTCGCCGATTGCCTCGACCGGAAGCGGCCTGCTCACCAGATAACCTTGAAGCCTGTCGCAGCCCACATTGCGCAGCCATTCCGCTTGAGCCGGCGTTTCAACACCTTCGGCCGTCACCTGCATGTCGAGACCATGTGCGAGGTTGACGATGCAGCGGACGATCGTCTGACTTTTCGGATCGCTTTCGAGATCGGTGATGAAGTATTTGTCGATTTTGATCGTGTCGAAAGGGAATGTCTTCAGATAGCTCAGGGAAGAATATTCGGTCCCGAAATCATCGAGCGAGATGCGTATCCCCAGCACGTTGAGCGTATTCAGCGTATCGATGTTATTGACGGTCCGCTCCAGCAGCACGCTTTCGGTGATCTCCAGTTCCAGACGATCGGGCGGCAAGCCGACCAGGTCCAGGGTCTGGGATATCCGATCCGTGAGGCCGCTCGTCAGGAATTCGGCCGCCGACACATTGACCGCAACGATGTAATTCTCAGGCCACTTCATTGCCTCGCGGCATGCCTGCTCCAGAACCCACGCACCTATATCGGGCATCATTCCATCGGCCTCGGCCATCGGAATGAATGTCACGGGAGGGATATTTCCCAGCAGAGGGTGGTGCCACCTCAGCAATGCCTCGAAGCCGACGATGCAGCCGCCCTCGGCGATGGGCTGGTACTCGACGAAGAATTCCTGCTGGACCAGGGCCATGCGAAGGCTGCGGCGCAGCAGTTCACGCTGCTCCAGCAATTCAAGCATGGAGGCATCAAACGCGCTTGCCCGGCCGCGCCCCTCTTTCTTCGCGGCGTAGAGCGCGAGGTCGGAGGCTTTCATGAGCTGCTCCGGGCTTGTCCCGTCCGGGGGAGCGGTCGATATGCCAATGCTGGTGCCGACAAAGACCGTGATGCCATCGATCGTGAAGGGCTTTTTGAACGCGGCAACCAAAGCTTCCGCCAAACGGTGGGCCTTGGCCGGATGCCCCGAACCCATGGAAATGACGGTGAATTCATCACCCGCCAGTCGGTAGGCTCTGTCGTCAGCGGCAAGGCAGCCCTGAATACGCCTTGCCGCGAATTGAAGAAGCTTGTCTCCAGCCGCATGCCCGAGCGTGTCGTTCACCGGTTTGAAATCGTCAAGATCGAGCTGCATCAGAGACAGGGTCTCGTTGGTGCCTGCGGTCTCCCGCAAAAGGTCGGTGAGGTCGTCGCTGAACTGGCGTCGGTTCGGCAGTCCGGTCAGCGGATCGTGGGTGGCGAGATGCAAAAGGGTTGCCCGCTCATCGTCGATGGGTTCCTCGGAGCGAACCACCGCATAGAGATCTCCGATCCGATAAATCGTCAGTCCGCGCGACCCGGGCCTGCCGGGATCGGCAAATATCCGCAAAGGCTGGGCACTCTCGCCCATGGAAGAGAAAGCCAGCGTCAGCGCCGATTTGTCCAATCCTGCAAAATGCTCCCAAAACGACGCGGCTGGTTTGACGGATGCAGGCAGCTCATTGCCCAGCAAATTCTCGACGGGATTGAAATCGCGGTCGAAGAACAAAAGCCGGTCGATCGAGCTCAAAGCTTTTGCCTCCGTTTTTCCGAGGGCCGAGCGGGCCGCACGAATTTTCCGCATGTCCGAAGCTCTCCTGGTCGAATCCTAATCAGTTATTGTAGCAAATCAACTGCCTCACAACTTGTGCACGTCAAGATTTACATTAGGCATTTCTGATTAACAATCCCAAACCTCTGCCGAACGCGCTCACGCCCTGCGGACGCACCGCACCGATCCGACAGGTGGATTGCCGCCATCGGGAGCGACTGCCGGAATTCGGGGCGAGGGGGCGGGTCAAAGCCCTTCCTTGGTGATGGTAATGAAACGGATCGGTGCCTGGTCCGGTTTGATGTCGGTCAAGCCGATTCTGTTCAGAACGAGATCGAGCGCGCGGCGCGCCTGCGCCTCCGGCGCCTGGTCCAGCACCACATCCATGATGCCGTCCTGCAAAGCCGCGCGCGTATATTCGGTCAATTCGTGCCCGACGAAAAAGACATCACGGCCGCGCGGATGCCGGCGCAGCACCTCGATCAGGGCGGAGTTGGCGCCGCCGGCATTGTAGAGACCGGCAAGGTCGGGATACATCTCCAGCGCCGACCACAGGCGATCGGCGCTGGCGCGCTCCTCATCGCCGCCAAATCCCAGCCATTCGAAGCTGGAGGCGCCGGGATAGTCTTGAAAATAGGCTGAGAAGCCGCGGATCCGATCGCGATGCACCTGATAGATGGGGTGGCAGATGGCAATGACGGGCCCGGTCCGCGCAGCCATTCGGCTGATGTAGAGCGCGGCCGTTCGGCCGGCGGCATTGTTGTCGATGCCGATAAATTCGCCGACGCGCTCGGAGGCGCGGGTCACGACGTGCACGACCGGCAGACCTTGCGCATTTACCTTTTCCACCGCGGCGCTGATCACCGGGCTGCTCGGCACCGCAAGGATCAGGCCGGACCGTGAAAGATCGGTCGACAGGATGCGACGCGCAATCGCCTCCGGATTCAGTTCGTCGGTAAAGCTGCGGTGCACGACGACCAAAGGGTCGAGGGTGGCGGCAATTCTTTCGAAAGCATGCGAAAGGCGACGGTAGAAACTCGTTTCCGGACGAACCATCAGCACTTCTATCCTGAGGAGGCCGCGATGGGTCTCGGGAAGCTTGCGCGGGTAATCCAGGCGACGTGCCGCGGAGACGACTTTCTCGACCAGTTCGGGGCGAACACCCCCACGCCCGTTCAAGACCCGTTCGACCGTCGCAGTTCCCACACCGGCATGGCGGGCGATGTCCCGGTAATTCGGTTTGCTCACTTTCCAGGTCCCTCGAATGGGCTTACGCGACGTCGTCTCTTCATACACCTTAGCGTCAAATCTCACAGAGGCTAAAGCGCGCCCGACATCCGTTCCTGGTCAGGCTGCGCAGTCCAGCGACCGTGAGCCCAAGCGATTTTTCTTGAAGAAAAGTTCGATCCGGTGTCGGATCGGTCAAACCACGCCCGTCCTAGGTTCGTCCATTCCGTCCATTCAAAGGGATTACGACCATGCCGAACACTATACGCCTGCATCGTGTTTTCGCGACCAGCCCCGACAAGGTCTATCGCGCATTCATCGAGGCCGATGCGCTTGCCAAATGGCTTCCGCCGAACGGCTTCCTCTGCACCGTGCATCATCTGGAGCCGGCCGTCGGCGGCACCTTCAAAATGTCGTTCCGCAACTTCACGACAGGCAACAGCCATGCCTTCGGCGGCGAATTTCTCGAACTCGTCCCTGGTGAACGCGTTCGCTACACCGACAAGTTCGACGACCCCAACCTGCCGGGCGAAATGGAAGTCACCGTGACGCTGAAGAAGGTTTCGGTCGGCACCGAGGTGGATATCACTCAGGCTGGCGTGCCTGATGTCATCCCGCCCGAGGCTTGTTATCTCGGCTGGCAGGAATCGCTGAAAAACCTCGCCAGGGTGGTTGAGCCAGATATCCGGGAATAGGGCTGGCGCCGCCACCCAACAGAGCCTCACCCGAGGCCCCCCGCAAAAGGGGCCCCGAAGGGCGGGGCGGGTGCGCGGCCATCCAATGAAGGAGGGAGGTGGGGCCTCCAACAGGTCTATGGGGATGCCCCGACCATGATAATACGCCGCTTAATTGCTCCCGTCGTTGGGCCTGGCCTTGGCGCTGTCGTTGCTGCTGTCCGATGCGGTTTTGCCGTCGGGCTGCTGACCGAAATAGGTGCCGCCGAGGTGGCCGCCGGCGCTGGTATTTCTGACCTGCTGTTCGGCGCGTTTTTGAATTTCATGGACGTTGGTCTTGCTCATTTTCGGCTCCCTGTTTGAGGTTGGGCCTCGGAACAACCGATGGGGGACGATGCTGTTCCATATTTTTGCGGGAACACTTGCTGCCTTTTCCGGTTTTTCCAACTCAACCAAGGAGAAACGACGATGGGCATGACGACCCCCAAGGATGGCCCCCCCGGCACCACCGACCAATCTCCCCGCTGGGAAGGGCCGAAAGGAAATACACCGCGCGGTTACCTGAAAGCCAAGGACGATCCGGACAAGAACCGCGACGCGCACGGCGAAAACAACCGCAATCCCGAAACGAAGAATATCAGTGACGCAATGAAGCAGAAGGGCGAATGAGATGGCCAACCCGGAAAAAGACGCCGCCGGCCAGTTCGCCAAATCCCGGGCCGACAGGAAAAGTACCGGCGTTGCCAGTGCAAAACCGACCGTCATCACCGGCTCGGAGGATACAACGGTGAACAAAGGCCTGCCCGGCAAGAAGAAGCTGGAGAAGGATTGGGACGTCAACTACGATCCCGCCGATATGAATGAAGGCCGAATGCGGTAGATCGAAGTCGCCAGAGGCGTTCTCCAGTCCTGCTCCTTGCATTAGTCAACCACGGGCGCCGGCCTTGGAGTCTTATCCGCCGAAATAGGCCGGATGGTCGATATCGGCGAGGAGGTCGGGCTGAACTGGCTGCCAGCCGAGCAGTGCGCGGGTGCGCTCGCTTGACGTTGGCACGTCGAAGCTCGCGAACATGGCGAACCAGCCGAAATGCTCTGCCGCCTCTTCGCGCGACTTCGAGACCACCGGAACATCGAGCCGCCGCCCGATCACCTCGGCGATCTCCCGGAACGGTACGCCCTCTTCGGCGACCGCCAGGAAAGGGCCGCCCACGGCGCCGCGTTCCAGCGCCAGGCGGTAGAGGCGGGCAGCATCGAGCCGATGTACGGCCGGCCAGCGGTTCTGCCCTTCGCCGATATAGGCCGACACACCCGTTCGTCGGGCGAAATCGATCAGGATCGGCACAAAGCCGTGATCGCCATGGCCATGCACCGACGGCGGGAGCCGGACGGTGGAGGCGCCCACGTCTCGCGCGACAAGCGATATCGCGGTGATTTCGGAAGCGCGGGGATAGGTCTCAGAGGTCGGCATGGGCGGGTCCTTCTCGGTGCCGATGCGGCCCGGGGCATGGCCGAGGCCTGACGTGACCAGCAGCGGACGGCTGGAACCCTGAAGGGCTTCGCCGAGCGCCTCGATGGCGCGCCGGTCGAGGGCGCAGTTCTTGACGAATTTCGAGAAGTCATGGTTGAAGCCGGTATGGATGACGCCATCGGCCTCGGCCGCGCCGCGCTTCAAGCTTTCCAGATCCTCGAGCGAACCGCGATGGACGACAGCGCCGGCGGCCGTCAGCTCTTCAGCGCCCTTGTCCGAGCGGGTGAGGCCGAGCACCTGATGGCCGGCGGCGATCAATTCGTTGACGACGGCCGAGCCGACCCAGCCGGTGGCTCCGGTGACGAATACGCGCATGTCGATATCTCCGTTTTAGTTGGAGACAGATATCGGGCAGGGCGTTATCATGGTAAAGTAGTGATCTTATCATGGTATAATGGCTAACAGGATGAGCGAATTCGTCACCTCCGAAAACCGGCTGGGCGCCTATCTCAAGGGCCGCCGCGCCAAGCTCGACCCGGCCGCCCTCGGCTTTGCCGGCGAACGCCGCCGCACCCCCGGGCTGCGCCGCGAGGAGGTGGCGGGCCGCGCCAATATCAGCCCGACCTGGTACACCTGGCTGGAGCAGGGGCGCGGCGGGGCGCCGTCATCAGATGTGCTCGACCGGATCGCGCGGGCGCTGATGCTGACCGATGTCGAGCGCGAGCATCTGTTCCTGATCGGCCTCGGCCGGCCGCCCGAGGTGCGCTACCGCAGGCAAGAGGGGGTGACGCCCAGGCTGCAGGGCGTGCTCGATGCGCTGGATCCGAGCCCGGCCCTGATCCGCAACGCCATCTGGGACGTGCTCGCCTGGAACCGGGCGGCGACAGTGCTGCTCACCGATTACAGCGCGCTGCCGCCGGAAGAGCGCAACGTGCTGCGCTTCATCTTCCTCGATCCGCGCGTGCGCGCCGCCCAATATGACTGGGAAAATGTCGCCCGCTTCGTTGTCGCCGCCTTCCGGGTGGATGCGGCTCGCGCGGGTGCCGCCGTCGAGGTCGAGCCCCTGGTCGACGAACTCTGCCGCAAAAGCCCCGAATTTCTGGCCATGTGGCGCGACAACGACGTGCGCACGCACGGCGAGGGCGCCAAACACATCAGGCACCCGGTGCTCGGGCTGCTCTCCTTCGAATATTCGGCATTTCAGGTGGATGGCCGGCCGGATCTCAGCATGGTGGTGTATAACCCGGCAACGGCGGAGGATGCGGAGAAGATCAGGCGGGTGTTGGGGTGAGAATCTATTCGGTTCTTTGTCTGCTTGCTTGAATCTGTTCATGGCTATCGCGGCCGGGAATTTTTCAGCTACTAGCTGTACCAAGCGATCCTATCGCCTCAATCCGGACAAATCTGCCGTCATGCTGTGGATCGACGCGCGCAAGGATTTGAGCCGCGCGGGTGAGGGATTGAATGAGGTCATATCGTGCCGCGGCCTTGGTCGCCGCTTCGGTTTTCATGGTGTTGTCGGCTTCGGCAGCATCTGCCTGCAGTTGCGGACGATCGTCTGCGAAGGAGAAGTTTGCGGAAGCGGATTTGATCGTGAAAGGCCGCATGAAGCTCGTGACCTTTGGCGTCGAGCTACCGGATTCTCCATCCGACCGCGAGCCGCTACGGGTGACGCGCGGCGACTTTGAGGTCGACAAGGTGGTGAAGGGGACCTTCAAGGGCAAAACTCTATCGGTCTATACCGGCGCCGGCATGGGGGACTGCGGACGGTTGAGCGAATTCCTGACGTCAGCGTTTTATTATCGTGACAAGAAATTCGGCGTGTTCGAATTCGGCTTGTCAAAGCACGAATTTGCCGGCCAGACATTCTATTCTACGTCGATCTGTGAATACGCGAAGGGTCCGAAGGACGGCCAAGAGTAGGCGCGCTGACCGAAATTGCCGTGCTCCACGCAGACCCGTAACCGGCAGTTATCTCAGCACCTTCACGCTCAGCACGCCTTCATCCGTCTTTCCTTCTTCATAGGGCGAGCGGATGACGAGCCGGTCGGTGCCGGTGTAGCCGGGATCGGATGTGTAGTAGCCAACGACGCCGTTGACCTTGAGCGTTTCGCATTTCGACACTTTTCGGTCGAGCTTGGGCCTTCGGCAGTGAGCATATCGGCACGGCATTCAATTTCGAAACCGGGGTCAAGACGGCAATCGATGTCAACATCGCCATATCGGGGGACGATTCCACCACCAACGTGGCCTATGACGCGGCGGCGGATTCGATCTACATCACCAACTCTCAGACCGACGAAACCTCCGTGGTGCACAACATCTCGGACATATTGTTCGTCTGACGGGCGTTAACCGCATGACGTCGCCCAGGGCGTCGCAGTACCGGGCGACGGCCAAAGCGCGTCGCATGTAACTTGATTCATGCGACGCGCTTCAGCTCTTTGTTTTTATGCATGTCGTTATCCGGGAACCGCTGCACACTTCCCGGCGACATGCATTAGTCATCAGCGGCGGCGTTACTGCAGCGTACGAGTTTGGATCTGCTCGGCGGGGGCGTGTGAAGCGGATGCGGGCAGGGAGCTGCCTTCCAGGCCGGTGGCCACGACGGAGACGCGGAACTTGCCGTCGAGGCTGCGGTCGAAGATGGCGCCGACGACGATATCGGCGTCATCCTGCACCTCGTCGCGAATGCGGCTTGCCGCTTCGTCCACTTCGAACAGCGTCATATCCGAGCCGCCTGAGATCGAGATCAGCACGCCTTTGGCGCCTCTCATCGAGATATCGTCGAGAAGCGGGTTGGCGATTGCCGCTTCCGCCGCCTTCATCGCGCGGCTCTCGCCGGAGGCTTCGCCAGTCCCCATCATGGCCCGGCCCATGCCCTGCATCACCGACTTCACGTCGGCAAAATCGAGGTTGATCAGGCCTTCCTTGACGATGAGGTCGGTAATGCAGCCGACGCCGGCATAGAGCACACGGTCGGCCGTCATGAACGCATCGGCGAAAGTCGTTTTCGCATCGGCGATGCGGAAGAGGTTCTGATTGGGAATGACGATGACGGTATCGGCCGCCTGGCGAAGCGCCTCGATGCCGACTTCCGCCGTCCGCATGCGGCGATTGCCCTCGAAGGTGAACGGCTTGGTGACGACGCCGACCGTCAGGATGCCGGCGGCACGCGCGGCGCGCGCGATGACAGGGGCAGCACCCGTGCCCGTCCCGCCGCCCATGCCGGCGGTGACGAAGCACATGTGCGATCCTGCCAGGTGATCCATGATCTCATCGATCGATTCCTCGGCAGCCGCATGGCCGATCTCAGGCAGCGAACCGGCGCCGAGACCCTCGGTCACATTCGCGCCAAGTTGAATGCGTCTGGTCGCCTTTGATGTGGCGAGAACCTGGGCGTCCGTGTTTGCGGCGATGAATTCAACGCCTGCCAGTTTTTCCGCGATCATATTGTTGATCGCATTGCCACCACCACCGCCGACGCCGATCACAGTAATATGCGGCCGCAGTCCCGAAATGCCGCTCTTGGCGTCCGTCATCGCGCTCTCCTTTGATGCTTCGTTCACGCCACGCCCTCGTCGTGGCCAGCGAATCGTCGCTTAGGATAGCCGCCCAACAAGGCAGAGGCGAGGCGAAAGAAATCCCGGCCGTGGCGAAGGCCTGCTGCCCAGCCAAATCGCGGATTTCGACAAAAGCCCCTCCGGCGCGTGAACCAAAGCCGCGCCGCGGTGTTTACAGACATACCACATCTCTCCGAAAGGAACGGTTCCCATGCAAAAACTTCTTCTATCGGGCCTTGCCCTTGCGGCGCTTGCCGGCAACGCCTTCGCCCAGCAGTCTCCGGCCCCGCCATCTGCCGGGACACCGCCCGTAGCCGCGGAGCCAAGTGCACCACCTCCGCCTGCACCCAGCGATGAGGGGGCGATGCGGGGCGGGCAGGACGCGCCGCCGAGAGAACGTCCCGATGACCGCTGGCATGGATCGAGAGGCGACATGGGTTTCCGTGACGATAGGGGCTATCGTGGTTTCCGAGGTCACCGACCGCCACCGCCGCTATCCAAGGCAGCCCATTTCCGAATCGAGGACGGCAACACCCGGATCGATCTGCAATGCGCCGAGGACGAGCCGATGAAGGCCTGCGCCGATCTGCTGCTGCAGGTGATGGACCGCTTGCAGGGCCAGGACTAACCTTGCCTATGCCAGGGTGAAGCGAGTGCCGGCGACGATGCAGTCACCGCGACCCGGGGTTCAGGCTTCGCACTTGCTTGTGATATTCAATTGATGCAATTTATTAGCGAGTATTGACGGCGGCCCTGTTTGCATTTAGCTATGCTGCCATGAAAATCGCAATGGTTCTGGCAGTGGTGATAGGGCGCATGGGCAGGGTGGTGTAACCATCCGGCGAAGGCACCCATGCGCGGTAAGCAGGCTCCCGACGGGGCCTTTTTTTATGCCCTGCATCCGGGCGACGCCTCGTCGGACTTTCCCCACATCATCACACCGATCAAGGAACGGAACCATGAGATCCCGTCATTCCATCGACACCCCGCGCGCGCAGATGACCGGCGCGGAAATCGTTCTTCAGGCGCTGAGAGACAACGGCGTCCAGCATATTTTCGGCTATCCCGGCGCTGCCGTTCTGCCGATTTACGACGAGCTTTTCCAGCAGGAAGCCATCAGGCACATTCTGGTTCGCCACGAGCAGGGCGCCGGCCATGCCGCTGAGGGTTATGCCCGCTCGACGGGCAAGGTCGGCGTCATGCTGGTCACCTCGGGTCCCGGCGTCACCAACGCGATCACGCCGCTTCAGGATGCCTTGATGGATTCCATCCCGCTGGTCTGCCTGTCCGGCCAGGTGCCGACGGCGTTGATCGGCTCCGATGCTTTTCAGGAATGCGATACCGTCGGCATCACCCGAGCCTGCACGAAACACAATCGGTTGGTCGGCGACGTCAATGACCTTGCAGCCACCATCCACGAGGCCTTTCGCATTGCCAGATCCGGGCGGCCCGGCCCCGTTCTGGTCGACATGCCCAAGGACGTGCTGTTTGCGAGCGGCACCTACACGCCGCCGGAGGCCGTCGCCTCGAGAACGAGCGATCAGCCCGACCGTCGCGGCGGCATCGGGGAGATCGAGGCTGCCGTCGCTCTGATGGCGACAGCGCGCCGGCCGATCATTTGCGTCGGCGGCGGCGTCATCAATTCCGGCCCTGAAGCGGTAAAGCTGCTGCGCGAGCTGGTCGATCTCACGGGCTTTCCCGTCACGTCGACGCTGATGGGGCTCGGCGCCTATCCGGCTTCCAGCCCGAACTGGCTGAAGATGACCGGGCTTCACGGCTCCTATGAGGCGAATATGGCGATGCACGACTGCGACCTCATGCTCTGCATCGGGGCGCGCTTCCACGGCGGGCTCACCTCCAGCGTCGATGGTTTCTCACCGAATTCCCGGAGGATTCATATCGATATCGATGCTTCCTCGCTCAACAAGACCGTGCGCGCCGATATCGCCATCCGGGGCGACGCCGCCAATGTGCTTGCCGACCTCGTTCGTCTGTGGCGGGGGCTGCCGCAGGCGCCGGACCGGGCGAGACTGACCGAGTGGCGGAACACGATTGCGGGCTGGCGGGCACGGCGATCGTTTACCTACGCGATGCGTGACGACGTCATCATGCCGCAATATGCCATCGAGCGGCTTTATGAACTGACCAAGGATCGGGATACTTACATCACAACCGAGGTCGGTCAGCATTGCTGGGCGGCGCAATATTACGACTTCGAGCAGCCGAACCGCTGGATGACATCGGGGGGCCTCGGGACCATGGGATACGGGTTGCCCGCCGCTCTCGGCGTGCAGATCGCCAATCCCGACAGCCTCGTCATCGACATAGCGGGCGATGACTCGGTGCAGGCGACGATGAAGGAAATGTCGGCCGCCGTGCAGCACAAGGCGCCGATCAAGATCTTCATTCTCAACAGCGGCTATCCGGGAGCGGGGCAGCGGCAGCATGGAAACCCGGATTTCGTGAAGCTTGCCGAAGCCTATGGCGGACACGGGATTCGCTGCGAGAAACCCGCCGAACTCGACGATGCGATCCTGGAGATGATCGAGGTGGATCTGCCTGTTCTGTTCGACTGCCGCGTCGCAGAACTCGCCGCGCCTGCCGACGATCGGGGCGGGCAGGGCGTATCATAATATGTTGCTGCCCGGCGAGGTTGGCGACGCGCTGGTTGCCGCGTCAGCCGATGTTGGCGGAGAGAGTCGCGTCTAGCGACTTTGGAGCACGGTTTGAAATGTCAGTCGCAGTAGTGGATTCTGCGACTGACATCGAGCCATCAGGCCTCCGGCTTTAGGGAGAGGTTTTCAGCGCTCGGTCCGGCTATTTGATGACGTTTACGTTCATCACGGTCTCCTGGATCTTCCCGTACCCGTAGGGCGATCTCAGAACGAACCTGTCACTGCCGATGTAGCCTGGCTCCGGTGTATAATATCCAACCACGCCTCCAACCTTAACCGTCCGGCATTTCGCCAGCTTTCCGGTTGCGCCGGGAAATACCGGTTCGTGGACAATCTGGAGACGGCCATGCTTGGGCTGTTCCAAGATATGCGTCGCCGGATAATCGGCGTGGCTGCAATCGTCATTGATATGCCAGGTCTGGCCTATTTTTGTCTTTTCACCACTGAGCGCTGTTATCGATTTGGACTTTTGCCTGAAGCTGTCGGAGGTTGTGGTGCAGTTCGAAAGAGAAATTGCTGCGGTTGCCAATAGCAAGTATGAAAAAATGCTTTTCACTATAAATCCTCAACTTTTGCTTGAATGAATATTGGATTTTTCTGAGGAGTCAATCAGGGTGCGAAACCGAATCCTCAATCGGGGCCACCCTCGTTCTTCGAGGCCCCTCCGAGGCACCTCAAGATGAGGGCGGAGAGGGCGCGGCTTGTGTCACCGGCAGATTCTGCGGTGTGCCAACGACCCGACTCAAAGGCCGAAGCTTCGAAGGACGGAGGGGTGCCGCGACGCTGTCGTGTTGACCGGGGAGCCAGGCCGGGCGGGAGTTTGGGAAGCGTCTCTCGCCGGCACGATCTGGCTTGCCCAGCGGTCGGTAAGCGCGGGCATGCCAAGCGTTCTATTCTTGCGCTCGGCAATATACTTGTGAGATTGTGACGATATACATGCGATAATGCCTGACCAAGGCAGCGCGGGGGCTTCGATGACATCCGTGAGGGTCAATGAGCTGATATCGGTCGCGGGGCAGCCCGATGCCGCCGGTTTTGCCGCTTTTGCAGCAGACGGCTTTACCGCCGTCATCAATGACCGGCCGGATGGCGAGGAGCCGGGGCAACCCGGCAATGCCGCGGAGAAGGCTTCCGCCGCCGCCGCCGGGCTCGCCTACAGCTTCGTGCCGGTGAAGGGGGCCGAAATCACCGAGGCCGATATCCGCGCCTTCCAGGCGGCGATGGCCGAGGCGAAGGGACCGGTCGTCGCCCATTGCAAGAGCGGCACACGGGCGCTGACGCTCTACGCGCTGGGCGAGGTGCTGGATGGGCGCATGAAGGCCGGGGATGTTCAAGCCTTCGGTCAAAACCTCGGCTTCGATCTTGCCGGCGCACGCCGCTGGCTGGAGAAGCGGGCAGGGCAGGCGCCCGCGGTGAAGGCCTTCTTCGAACCTCACACATGCAGCGTGCAATATGTCGTTTCCGATCCCGCGACGAAAGGCTGCGCCATCATCGACCCGGTGCTCGATTTCGACGAGATGTCGGGGGCGACGGGAACTTCCAACGCCGATGCCATCCTCGCTTATATCGAAAGCGAGGAACTGGCGGTCGAGTGGATTCTCGACACGCATCCGCATGCCGATCATTTCTCCGCCGCGCACTACCTCAAAGGAAAGACCGGCGCACCGACGGCGATCGGCGCCCATGTCACCGACGTCCAGGTGCTCTGGAAGGAAATCTACAACTGGCCGGCACTCGAAACCGACGGCTCGCAATGGGACCGGCTGTTTGCCGATGGCGACACTTTCGAGATCGGCGGGCTTAAAGCCCACGTGATGTTCTCGCCCGGCCATACGCTTGCCTCGGTGACCTATGTCATCGGCGACGCCGCCTTCGTGCACGACACTGTATTCACACCGGATTCCGGCACGGCGCGCACCGATTTTCCCGGCGGCAGCGCCAGCGCCCTCTGGCGCTCGATCCAGGCCATCCTGTCGCTGCCCGAGGAGACCCGGCTCTTTTCCGGCCACGACTATCAGCCTGGCGGCCGCCACCCGCGCTGGGAAAGCACGATAGCCGCCCAGAAGCGCGCCAATCCGCATATATCAGGCATCGACGAGGCCGGCTTCGTGGCGTTGCGCCAGGCGCGAGACCGTACGCTGCCGAAACCGAAGCTGATGCTGCACGCGCTGCAGGTGAATATTCGGGGAGGCAGATTGCCGGAGCCGGAGGAGAACGGCCGGCGGTATCTGAAGATCCCGCTGGATGCGTTGTAGGAACGCGGGGGAGCAGCGCTGCGGCGCGTGCTTCGAGGCTTCGCCCTTGCGGGCTGCGCACCTCAGCATGAGGGGCGTTGGCGGATGCCGCGCCCGCGATAGCTGGAACTGAGAAGGCGGCGCTAACGCTTACGAACGCCGTATCCTGAGGAGGCGAGGATGCTGGCATTGCACCGGCCAACAGCGCTCCCCGTTCCGTCGCCATTTCTCACCCACCCCAACCCTATCCCCGCAATAATCATTGACGTCGCCCAGGCCGGCGACGTAACTGGGTGTGACGGTTCCCTGAAGATGACTCCAAGGGGATTAATAGGGAACACGGTGAGGACGACCCAGTAGGGACCGAGACCGTGGCTGCCCCCGCAACTGTAAGCGGATTGTCGATCATCTCAGCTGTGGCCAGCGACCGGCCATCTCTGAAGGGCTGATAGCCCCGCCACTGCGATATATCGCGGGAAGGCGGATGAAACGACGGATATCCGCAAGCCAGGAGACCTGCCGTCAATCACGATCCAATCAACCGGGCGGGGATGCCCGGACAAGGAGCAGACATGATTGACCTTCTGAACCTTCGCCGAATTCCGGCATGCATCCGTCTCGATTGGGCCTCCTGCGGTTAGCGCACGTCTCAGCGTGCCTTCGGCCGCATGTGCGGCATAACCGTACTTTTTCCCTTCAATCGAGGTTTTTCATGCGCCAGATTCTCGCCACCATGACATTTGCCTTCGGGCTGATCGGCCTTGCGGCACCGAGCCTTGCCGCCACCCAATATCCTTTGACCATCACCAATTGCGGTCAACAAGTAACGTTCCAGAAGGCGCCGTCGAAGATCGTTTCGATCGGCCAGGGCATGACCGAAATTCTCTTCTCGCTTGGCCTTGCCGAGAAAATCACAGGCACGGCCGTCTGGGTCGGTCCGGTGCTGCCGCAATATGCCGACGCCAACAGCAAGATAAAGCGTCTTGCCGACAATGATCCGAGCTTCGAATCCGTCGTCGGGCAAGAGCCCGACCTGGTGGCGGCCGAGTTCGAATGGCATGTCGGCGCGCAGGGCTCGGTCGGCAAGCGCGAGCAGTTCGAGGATCTCGGCATCAACACCTATCTTTCGCCGGCTGATTGCGTCGCCAAGGTCAACACCGATGGCGGCGACGGCGTGCGCAAGGAGCTGTTCACGATGGAGCTGATCTATCGTGAAATCGCCGAACTCTCTGAAATTTTCGACGTGAAGGAGCGCGGCGATGCGCTGATCTCCGAGCTGAAGAAGCGCGAGGCCGATGCTGTGGCTTCGATATCGGGCGCAGCGGGCAAGAACCTGCCGGTCGTCTTCTGGTTCTCCAGCAAGGAGGTCAATGGCGACGCCTTCATTGCTGGCAAGAACAGCGCGCCTGCCTATATCCTGAAGACGATCGGCGCCAGGAATGTCGTCACGACCGAGGAGGAATGGCCGCTGGTCGGCTGGGAAACCATTTCCGAGGCGAACCCCGCCGTCATCGTGCTCGCCACCATGGACCGGCGCCGCTACGCCGCCGACGATCCCAAGGTGAAGATCGATTTCCTCCAGAACGATCCTGTCGTCAAGGAACTGGATGCGGTCAAGAACAAGCACTTCGTGATGATGGACGCGCAATCGATGAACCCGACGATCCGCACGATCGACGGCATCGAGACATTGGCGGAGGGCATCAAGTCCTTCGGCCTGTCGCAGTGACGGCAATGTCGGTCAGGCAGCAGGGATGGTGGGCGCTCGGCGCGCTCACCATTGCTGCCTTCCTTCTTCTCGGGCTGATGATCAGCCTTGCCGTTTCGATCGGCGAGATCGCGATCCCGCTGGCGACCACAGCGGAGGCGGTCTCCAACCGGCTGTTCGGCACGCAATTCGAACTCAGCCGTATTCACCAGGGCATCGTTTGGGATTATCGGCTGAGCCGGGCACTGGTTGCTGCCAGCGCCGGCGCGTCGCTCTCGCTCTGCGGCGCCGTGCTGCAGGCGCTGCTACGCAATCCGCTGGCCGAACCCTATGTGCTCGGCATCTCCGCCGGCGCCTCGACGGGGGCTGTCTGCGTGATGATCCTCGGCTTCGGCTACGGTGTTCTCGGCCTGTCGAGCGGCGCCTTCATCGGTGCAGTCGTCGCCTTTTTGCTGGTCGGCTTCCTGGCGACGGGGGTTGGGGGAACCGGCGAGCGCATCATCCTGTGCGGCGTCGCCGGCTCGCAGCTCTTCAATGCGCTGACCTCTTATATCGTCACGACATCGGCGAATGCCGAGCAGGCGCGCGGCATACTGTTCTGGCTTCTGGGTTCGCTCAGCGGCGTGCGCTGGCCGGATGTCTATCTCTCGGTGCCGATCGCGCTTGCCGGTTTCCTCATTTGCATGGCGCATGTCCGGGCGCTCGACGCCTTCGCCTTCGGCACGGATGCCGCCGCCTCGCTCGGCATTGCCGTGCGCCGCGTCCAGATCCTGCTGTTCGGCCTGACGGCGGCGATGACGGCAAGCGTCGTCAGCATGGTCGGCTCGATCGGGTTCGTCGGCCTGGTCATTCCGCATGCCGCCCGCTTCCTCGTCGGACCGGGGCATCGGCGGCTGCTGCCGGCAACGGCGCTCGGCGGCGCGATCTATATGGTCGGCGCCGATATCGTCTCTCGCATCATCATCCCGCAGCAGGTGCTGCCGATCGGCGTCGTCACCGCGCTCTTCGGCGCGCCGGCCTTCGCCGTCATCCTCTATCGCGTGCGGAGGAGCGCATGAGCATTACGATCGACGCGGTGAGTTTTGCCGCCGGCGACACGGTCATCGTCAATGGCGTCAGCCTGACGGTGGCAAAGGGCAGGGTGCTCGGCCTGCTCGGGCCGAACGGCTCCGGCAAATCGAGCCTGCTGCGGCTGATCTGCCGCCTGCGCAAGGTCCGCAGCGGCGTCATCCGGCTGGGCGAAGACGATATCGCTTCGCTGTCGCGCGCAGCCCTTGCGCGGCGCATCGCCTTCGTGGAGCAGCAATCGACGACCGAGACGCAGCTGACGGTGCGCGACGTGGTGCGGCTCGGCCGCACGCCCCATCGCGGACTGCTCTCGCCCTGGGGCGAGCAGGACGATGCCGCGGTCGACGAGGCCTTGTTGCGGGTCGACATGCGGGAGCGGGCGGGTCAGCTCTGGCAGACGCTGTCGGGCGGCGAGCGCCAACGTGTCCATATCGCGCGCTCGCTGGCGCAGGCGCCGGGTGAACTGCTGCTCGACGAGCCGACCAATCATCTCGATATCCAGCACCAGCTCGACATCCTCCGGTTGATCTCGAAGCTCGGCATCACCTGCATCGTCGCGCTGCACGATCTCAACCTGGCGGCAATGTTCTGCGACAGCCTGGCGGTGCTTCAGAAGGGCGAGGTCGTCGCCTCGGGCGCGCCGGAGAATGTGCTGACGGAGGATCTGATCGGCCAGGTTTTCGGCGTTCGCGCCCATGTCCAGAAATCGGCCGTGCATGGACGGCACCACATCCAATACGTCCTGGATTGAGGAATGGCCTTTTTCCCGGACTGGCGTATGATTTCCGAGGGCGCTTGCGCCCGGTCGAACGGAGTTTCGAGATGCTTGAACGAAATCAGTTTCCCCTGCGCCCCGTCGTCCCCGGCTTCGCTGTCGCCTGGGTCGCCATCATTTCAGGCGCGAGCGTCGCTCTCAGCCTGATTTTTGCCTGCGTCACGCCCTTCGTGGCCTTGGCGGCGGTATCGGCGGTCATTCTTCCCCGGCGGATGGCGGTGACGGCGGTTCTGCTGGCCTGGCTCGCCAACCAGATGGTCGGATATCTCGTGCTCGGCTATCCCCAGACTTGGGACAGCTATGCCTGGGGTCTGGCGATCGGTATTGCCGCATTCGCCTCCCTGGCGGCAGCGCTCGGCGTGCTTCGTCTTGCGGCCGGCCTGACCGTCACCGCGGCCGGCGCCTTCCTGGCCGGCTTCGTTGCCTATGAAGGCGTGCTCTTTGCCGTAACGGCGGTGCTTCCGTCAGGCGAGGGCGCATTTTCGGCGTCGGTCGTGGTGAATGTCCTGCTGATCAATTCTCTGGCCGCGATCGGCCTGGTCTGCCTTCACGCCGGCGCGGCGGCCGGCCGTGCGTTCGTTGCAAGACAGCCGGGACCGGCGCTGCCTTAGGCACAAAGACCTAAGGCGCCGGAAACCGCATCACCTCCCGCAACAACGCAATGACCTCTGAGACTGACGGCCCTCTGACCGATGGCGGCACTGCGCGTTCACAAAATTCGCGCCAGACGAACAGCGTCAGTTCCGCGCCGTCCGTTGCGGTGTCTCCCGGTCCTTCTGCAAAATTCCCAAGCAGGCGATATCGGCTGTCCTTCCAGATAACCGGGCGTGTGCCCGTATCGGCCGATATAGACGCGCTGAGCGTTCAAGTCTCGTTTCAGCGCGCTCTGAGCCCTTGCGAGCAAAGGGCCGAATTCGCTCAACGCCTTTTCGGACAAATCCGAGAGATCGGTCGTGTCGATCTTGGAGCCGATCATGAGATAGCCGGGAAGGGCTGAGTTCACACGGTGGTTCACAAGCCATCCCGCGGTCTCGGCGACATGAAAGTGCTGGGGAATCTGCAAGCGCCGCCTCTTTCGCTTTCGCAAATGAACATTTTGATGCCGGAGAATAAGCCCTTCTGCGAGGGCTGCAACGGCGATCCGGGAGATCGACCCCGACTCGCTCTCGGCTTCGCGGTGCTTGCTCGCAAGCCCAACGAGCACGTATGGGTGGCGAGCGGCAAGGCGCGGAAGTGAAATGCGCCATGCATGGGTTGAGATCGTCGCCGGCAACGGCTATCTGGTTCCGACCTGCAAGCGGACCCTCCGCGAACGACAAGGCGTACAGCTCCCATGATCCCTGATTTCCTCGTCACCCATTCCGGTGGCTTCCATGCCGATGAATTGCTGTCGAGCGTTATCCTGACCCGGCTTTTCCCGCAGGCGCGCATCGTTCGCAGCCGGGCGCCGGAATGGATCACGCCAGGCCAAGACCGGATCATCTACGATGTCGGCGGCGCCTATGACCCTGTTCGCGGCATATTCGATCACCATCAGCGGGGCGCGCCGATGCGCGACGATGGCCAGCCCTACAGCTCGTTCGGCTTGATCTGGAAGCATTACGGCCGTGATTATCTCGCGGCCTCCGGCCTTCCCGAGGCACATGTCGAGGTGATGCACAGCTCTTTCGATGCGAGCTTCGTGCTGCCGATCGATCTGACCGACAACGGTGCGCTCAGCCCCTCGGGGCCGTTGGCGGGCTTGACACTGCCGGTGCTGCTGGAGACCCTGAAACCGGTTTTCGACGCAACGGAACCCGGGGCCGACGATCGCGCCTTCCACGCAGCACTTGCCATTGCCCGCAGTTTTGTCGAGGCAAAGATCGCCCAGAGTGCCGCAAAATTGCGGGCCGAAGCGATGGTGCATCGGGCAATCGAGGCTGCGGGGCAGGGGCGTGTTCTGGAGTTGCCGCGGGGAATGCCCTTCCGTCCCGCCATCGTCAAGGCGGGCGCCGATCACCTGCTGTTCGTCGTCCACCCGCGCGAAAAGGATTGGTGCGTGACCGGTATCCGCCGCGCCGAGGAGGGCTTCGAGCTCAGGGCCGATCTGCCGGCAGCCTGGGCCGGTCTTGCCAATGGAGAGCTTGAGGCGGTTTGCGGCGTCGAGGGCGCGAGCTTCTGCCACAACGGCCGTTTCATCGCTGCCGCCAAGACCCGCGAGGCAGCACTTGCAATGGCCGAGTTGGCGGTCGAGGAGGCGCTTTCGACCGGCGTGTAATGGCGCTATCCGCGTCTGGTCCAGCCGATATCAAATGCGTTGAGGTGGCCCCAACCGGGAAGCGATTGACTTGCATCCGCGAAGGACTAAGCTTTGGGCCATAACAACCACCACCCACACGCGAGAGATAGTGGACGGTGTGAGTGGCTGGCGACCTTGAGGAGGATGAGGTTTGCCATGGATTATCGTGTCGTTCTGCTGATTGCTGCAGTTGTGACTGCCCTTTTCCCCGCTAACGCCGGGGCGCAGGAGGGCGACGCGACGGCGGGTGCTGAAGTTTTCAAGAAATGCGCGACTTGTCATATCGCCGATTCCGATACGAACAAGGTCGGTCCGTCGCTGAACGGGGTGCTCGGCCGCAAGGCCGGGACGCATCCCGATTTCGCCTATTCGGCCTCGATGAAGGCTGCCGGCGACGGCGGTCTCGTCTGGGACGAGGCGACGCTGCGTGACTATCTCCACAATCCGAGAGTGAAGGTGAAGGGCACGAAAATGGCCTTTGTCGGCCTGAAGGACGATCAGGAGATCACCAATCTCATCGCCTATCTCAAGCAATATTCGAAATGACGGGCGATATTCCAAACGATGGGCAAGATACTCCGAATGGCGGGTCGCGGACTATGCGGCGCCTGCCTAAATCGCCGTAATTGCCGATATTTTCTATCTGTGCGATAATAAACAGGGACTTTTTGCGGAATGCGGTTTCACGGGTCAACCTGCTCGAGGAGGAGCGGAAATGGCTGTCGTGCTGATCCTCGTCCTGATTGTCGTCGGCTCCGTGCTGTTTCATGTGCTGAGCCCTTGGTGGTGGACGCCGATCGCGTCCAACTGGACCTATATCGACAGTACCCTCGTCATCACTTTCTGGATCACCGGCATCGTCTTCGTGGCGGTGGTTTCGTTCATGGCCTATTGCGTCTTCCGCTTCCGGCACAGGCCCGGCAACCGGGCGCATTATGAGCCCGAAAACCGCCGGCTGGAATTGATGCTGGCGGGGGGAACGGCCGTCGGCGTCGCGGCGATGCTGGCGCCCGGCCTCATCGTCTGGAACCAGTTCATCACGGTGCCTGCCGATGCCGCATCGGTCGAAGTCGTCAGCCAGCAATGGCTGTGGAGTTTCCGCCTCCCGGGGGCGGACGGAAAGCTCGGCCGTGCGCAGACGCGCGACGTCACTGCCGAAAACCCGCTCGGGCTTGATAAGAACGACGCAAACGGCCTCGACGACGTCATCATCGAGGGCGGCGAACTGCATCTGCCGATCGGCAAGCCGGTGCATATATTGCTGCGCTCCATCGATGTGCTGCATGATTTCTACGTGCCGGAATTCCGCGCCAAGATGGACATGATCCCCGGCATGGTCACCTATTTTTGGTTCACGCCGACGCGGACGGGCAATTTCGAGATTCTCTGCGCCGAACTCTGCGGCGTCGGCCATCCGCAAATGCGCGGCAGCGTCGTGGTTGATAACGATGCCGACTACCAGACCTGGCTCGGGCAGCAGCAGACATTCACCCAGCTGACGGCGTCATCGGGAGAGCCGCTGCCGGCAAATTGACGCGGTGCAACGGCCGGAAAGCCGTTTACCGGTTCAGGGAACCCCAGCGGTCACAGACCGCATGCCGGCTCAAGAAACCGGCGGGAAGGGAAGAGAGATCATGGTCGAGATTCCATCCGGCAGCATCCCCTCCGCAGAAGTCGAGGATGTCGAGCTTTATCATCCGCACAGCTGGTGGACGAAATATGTGTTCAGCCAGGATGCCAAGATCATTGCCGTGCAATATTCGGTGACCGCGATCTCGATCGGCCTGGTGGCGCTGGTGCTCTCCTGGCTGATGCGGATTCAGCTCGCCTTTCCCGGCAGTCTCGCCTTCATCGATGCCGATCACTATTACCAGTTCATCACCATGCACGGCATGATCATGGTGATCTATCTCCTGACCGCACTTTTCCTCGGCGGCTTCGGCAATTACCTCATTCCGCTGATGGTCGGCGCCCGCGACATGGTGTTTCCTTACGCGAACATGCTGAGCTACTGGATCTACCTGCTTGCTGTGCTGATCCTCGTCGCCGGCTTTTTCGCACCCGGCGGCCCGACGGGGGCCGGCTGGACGCTCTATCCGCCGCAATCCGTTCTCTCCGGCACACCAGGCGGCAAGGACTGGGGCATCCTGCTGATGCTCATCTCGCTGATAGTCTTCATCATCGGCTTCACCATGGGCGGGCTGAACTATGTGGTGACCGTGCTGCAAGGCCGCGCGCGGGGGATGACGCTGATGCGGATGCCGCTCACCGTCTGGGGCATCTTCACCGCGACCGTGATGGCGCTGCTTGCCTTTCCGGCACTCTTCGTCGCCTGCGTCATGATGCTCTTCGACCGCGTGCTGGGCACCAGCTTCTTCATGCCAGCCATCGTCGAAATGGGCGAGCAACTCAAACATGGCGGCGGCAGCCCGATCCTGTTCCAGCATCTGTTCTGGTTCTTCGGGCATCCGGAGGTCTATATCGTCGCGCTGCCGGCTTTCGGCATCGTTTCCGACCTGATCAGCACGCATGCGCGCAAGAACATCTTCGGCTATCGGATGATGGTCTGGGCGATCGTCATCATCGGGGGCTTGAGCTTCGTCGTTTGGGCGCACCATATGTATGTCAGCGGCATGCACCCGGCCTTCGGCTTTTTCTTCGCCACCACGACGCTGATCATTGCCATTCCGACGGCGATCAAGGTCTACAACTGGGTGCTGACGCTGTGGCGCGGCGACATCCACCTGACGCTGCCGATGCTCTTTGCGCTCGCCTTCATCGTCACCTTCGTCAATGGCGGTCTGACCGGCCTCTTCCTCGGCAATGTCGTCGTCGACGTGCCGCTGTCGGATACGATGTTCGTCGTTGCGCATTTCCACATGGTCATGGGGGTCGCGCCGATCCTCGTCATCTTCGGAGCGATCTATCATTGGTATCCGAAGGTGACGGGACGCATGCTGGACGAGACACTCGGCCATATCCACTTCTGGATCACCTTCCTCGGCACATATGCGATCTTCTTTCCGATGCATTATCTCGGCCTGCTCGGAGTGCCGCGCCGTTACTTCGAGATGGGAGAAACGGCCTTCGTTCCGCCCTCAGCCCACACGCTGAATATCTTCATCACCATCATGGCGCTTGTGGTCGGGGCCGGGCAGATGGTCTTCCTGTTCAATCTGGTCTGGAGCCTTTTGCGGGGCAGGGAGGCCGGCGGCAATCCCTGGCGGGCGACGACGCTCGAATGGCAGACGCCGCAGACACCGCCCGCACACGGCAACTGGGGCAGGGATCTGCCGGTCGTCTACCGCTGGGCCTATGACTACAGCGTGCCGGGTGCGGCCGAAGATTTCATTCCGCAGAATGTGCCGGCAAGCGATGGCGTCACTCGCGAGATTCCCACATGAGCGTCGTGCTGATCTTCCTCGCCGCCATCGCCGCCGTCATGATCTGGTGGCTGGCCGGGCAGCGGCTGACCTCGAAGCCCTGGCTGGAAACCGGCTCGGTGCAACTGCCGGATCATCATGGCACCGAGCGGGCGCCTGTGCCGGCGGTGAAGATCGGCCTCTTCGTGTTTCTCGGCGTCGTCGGCGCCGTCTTCAGCCTTGCCGTCAGCGCCTATTTCATGCGTGCGGCATCGGCGGACTGGTGGGGGATGCCGGTACCGCGGCTGCTCTGGGTGAACACCGCGGCACTGGCCTTGAGCAGCGCCGCGCTGCAATGGGCCAAACGTGAAGCACAGCACGGCCGCATGGAAAGCCTGCGGCCGGCGCTTGCGACAGGACTGGCACTTGCCGTCTTCTTTCTCGCCGGGCAGATCCAGGCATGGCGGGAACTGACGGCGGCCGGCTACGTCCTGGCCGATAATCCCGCCAACAGCTTCTTCTACATGCTCACCGGCCTGCACGGGCTGCATATTTTGGGCGGGCTTGCCGTCCTTGCGCATACGACGGTCAAGGCGTTCGCAGCCGATGTCGCGCCGGAGAGACTGCGGCTCAGCGTCGACCTATCGGCCATCTATTCGCATTTCATGCTCGCCGTCTGGCTTTTGCTCTTCGCGCTCTTTGCCGGCTGGGCGAACGATTTCGTCGATCTTTGCCGCACGTTGATAAGCTAGGGGATTTGCAGATGGCACATTCTGTCCAGACACACGGCGAGGCGGACCTCAGGCCCGCGGGCCTTCGCGGAGTCGCGGCCGATTTCAGTTCGGATCAGCGCGCCTTCAAGACCGCCTCCTGGGGCAAGGCGATGATGTGGATCTTTCTGCTCAGCGACACCTTCGTCTTCGGCTGTTTCCTGATCGCCTACATGACCGCCCGCATGTCGACGCCCGTTGCCTGGCCAAATCCGAGCGAGGTCTTCGCGCTTCATATCGGCGGCCAGGATGTGCCGCTGATCCTGATCGCGATCATGACCTTCGTGCTGATCTCCAGCAGCGGCACCATGGCGATGGCGGTCAATTTCGGCTATCGCCGCGACCGCCGCGTGACCGCGATACTGATGCTGCTGACGGCACTTCTCGGCGCAACCTTCGTCAGCATGCAGGCTTTCGAATGGACGAAGCTGATCACCGAAGGCGTGCGCCCCTGGGAGAACCCATGGGGGGCAGCCCAGTTCGGATCGACCTTCTTCATGATCACCGGCTTCCACGGCACCCATGTGACGATCGGCGTCATCTTCCTCCTCATCGTCGCGCGCAAGGTCTGGCGGGGCGATTTCGACGTGGAACGGCGCGGCTTCTTCACCAGCCGGAAAGGCCGCTACGAGGCCGTCGAGATCATGGGCCTCTACTGGCACTTCGTCGACCTGGTCTGGGTCTTCATCTTCGCGTTCTTTTATCTGTGGTGAGGTCGTCATGAGCGAGACAACGGCGCATGCCCAAAGCCAAGCGGTGCACGCACAGGCACACACCGGACAGCAGCACCCGATCCGGCTCTATCTCCTCGTCTGGGGGCTGCTCTTCGTGCTCAGCGCGGCGTCCTATATGGTCGATTATCTCGGCGTTCAGAGCTATCTGAGGTGGACGCTGATCCTGCTGTTCATGATGCTGAAGGCCGGGCTGATCGTTGCCGTCTTCATGCATATGGCCTGGGAAAGGCTGGCGCTCGTCTACGCCATCCTGCTGCCGCCGGTGCTGGTGCTGGTCTTCGTGGCGCTGATGGTATCGGAAGCGGACTATACGATCTTCACCCGGCTCGCCTTCTTTGGTACTGCGCCGTAGACAGCGATCATCGGGATAAGGTTTCGTATGGCTGAGGTCTTGTTGTTCCACCACGCTCAGGGGCTGACCCCGGGTGTGCGCGCCTTCGCCGACGCCGTGCGGGCGAACGGCCACATCGTGCACACGCCGGATCTCTTCGAGGGGCAGGTGTTTCAGAGCATCGAAGAGGGGCTTGCCTATATCGGCGGGATCGGATTCGACGATATCAGGGAGCGCGGCGTTCGCCTCGCCGACGACCTTGCTGCGGAGCTCGTCTATGCCGGCTTTTCGTTCGGCGTGATGCCGGCGCAGAAGCTGGCACAGACACGGCCCGGAGCCCGTGGCGCTCTGCTTTTTTACTCCTGCCTGCCGATCCGTGGCGAATGGGCCTTCGGACCCTGGCCGGATGGCGTCCCGGTTCAGATCCACGGTATGGACAAGGATCCGATTTTCGCAGGCGAGGGCGACATCGATGCCGCCCGTGAGATCGTCGAGGCGGTCGAGGATGCGGAGCTTTTCCTGTATCCCGGCGATCAGCACTATTTCGCCGACAGCTCGCTGCCGTCCTATGACGCGGATGCGACCGCGCTGCTGACTGCCCGCGTGCTTGCCTTCCTGGATCGCTGCTGATCCCGGCGGCCACCGACCCCACAAAATCCCCACCTAAAACGCGTCCTAAAACGTGATGGAGGTCGCGCACGGCGACGATCTCGGCAATGATGGCCGCCTACTCGCTACGATCCTGTCAGGCCATGCTGTTTATTCCGCTTCCCTTCGCCGTTGCCCTTTTGCTGCTTGTCCTCTTCGTCACTGTCCTCAGGCGCGACGAGGAGGCGGCGCCGAACCGGCCGTTTCTGGCGCTCATCCTGCTTGCCGCGCTGCAATCCGTGCTCTCCGGCCTGCGTTGGGGATATGGAGTCCAGGCCATCGGGCTGGTCGCGCCGGTGATCGCGGCGATGGTGCCGCCGCTTGCCTATGCGGGGGTTTCCCGGCTGGTGCGGACCAGCCGACGGCCGCTGCCGGCCCGGGTCGCTCTGCATGCCGTACCCGCCGCCCTCATCCTGGTGCTGATGGCTGTCTGGCGGGAGGCGATCGACATCGCTCTGGTGCTGATCTTCGTCGGTTATGCCCTCGCCATCCTGCTTCTGATGCGCCCGGGCGCCGATGCGCTGCGGCTGGCGCCTTTCGAAGGGGCGGTGCCGGCCTACCGGGCAATCATCTTTACGGCCGCTGCTCTGTGTCTCTCGGCCGCGATCGATACCTTCGTCTTCCTCGACCTCACCTCGGCCCATAGTGCGCGGGCGCTGATGCTGATCAGTCTTGGAAATCTCGCCGTCCTCGTCATCCTCGGTATCGCGGCGGCGGCCGCCAGCCGAAGCCGGGCGCCGGCTGAAACGGCAGAGTTGGTCCCGAAGCCAGAGACGACCGAGGACAAGGAGACGATCGCCGCGATCGATGCGTTGATGCAAGCAAGGAAGCTCTATCGCGACGCCAATCTCAATCTCGACCGGCTGGCCCGCAAGGCCGGCATTCCCGCACGCCAGATCTCGGCGGCGATCAACCGGGCGATGGACAAGAACGTCTCGCAATATGTCAATGATTACCGGATCGGCGAGGCATGCCGGCTGCTTGCCGATACCGAGAAGCCGGTCACCGAGGTGATGTTCGAGGTCGGCTTTCAGACCAAGTCGAATTTCAACCGGGAGTTCAGGCGTGTGACGGATATGACGCCGCTGGCATGGCGGCAGAGGAAGGCGGAGGGGTGAGGGCAGTCCGATCTTAACGGTCGCTGTGCGTTTCGGAAAATACTTCGCCGCCTCGCTCTATAGTAAGGCAATTCGTGCCCTCTCTCCGCCCTCATGCTGAGGTGCCCCGCAGGGGCCTCGAAGGACGAGGCCGGCCACTGGTATTCCTCCGCCAATTGATGCGGGCCGCAGCGCTCATCACCCGCCCCCGTCCTTCGAGGCTCCGGCCTCCGGCCTGCGCAACGTACAAGGATGAGGGCTGATCGGTGTGCCGTGCCGCCGAGGCACGCAGCGAGCCAAGCCCCAACTTCCCTTCGTGCAGTTTCTGTGGGGGCATCAAAAGATTATCGTAAAACCGCTGCACACTTTTGTGCGACATGCTCTGATATGGCTTACACCAGTCCTCGATCGCGATCGAGTACCGCCTGAAACATGTTCGAGGTCGCGGTTTTGGCGCCGGCGGCCATGCTGCCGGCATGAACACGACATCAGAACACGACCGAGACCTTGCCGCCAAGCTGAGATCGCTTTCGATCGAGCCTGCGGCCTTGAAGACCGAACCGCCGAAGCCTCATGCCCGGCGGCGCGTGATCCCCGCCGCGATGCTTGTCCTGGCTGTGACGGTATCGCTGGCGGGAGTACTTTTCTACCGGCCTGAGACGAGGGAGCGCATCGAGACCGCGCTTGCGGGGTTTTCGGGCGGCGATCTTGCCATATCGGATCATCGAGTGGAGGCGCCGGCCAAGGGCGGTGCTGCCGTCGAGGGAATGCAGACCCCGGCCGACGGCAGGGCGAAGAGCACGGCTGCGTCGCCCAGGGAAATCACCGGCTCCGGCTACGTCGTCGCACCCGATATCGCCACCGTCTTTTCCAAATATGAGGGCCGGATCGTCGGGGTCGAGGTGGAGGCGGGCGATAGGGTGGCGGCGGGGCAGGTGCTGGTGCGGCTCGACGATGCCGGCGCGCGTTTTTCGCTTCGGGGCGCGGAGATCGCCCGGCAATCGGCGGAGCTGGCGTTGGCGGCAAAGAACATCGAGCTTGCGCAGGCACGGTCATCGCTTGCGCGCACCGAGCGGCTGGCCGGGCGCGATACCATGTCGGCGCAGGCGCTGGAGGAGGCGAAAACGGCTGCCGACGGCGCCGAGAATGCCGCCTTGCAGGCAAGGCACGATGTCGAAAAAGCCGAACTCGAGATCGACAAGGCGCGTGAACAGGTGGAGGCGCTGACCGTGCGCGCGCCGATCTCCGGCACCGTCACCCGGATCGACGCACATATCGGCGACACGGTGCTGTCGCGCGAGGACAGCGTGCGGGAGAATGAAAGCCTGCTCGTCATCGCCGATACGGCAAGCCTGGTCATCGATGCCGATGTGGCCGAGTCCAATATCGCACTGATGCGGCCGGGCCTGTCCGGCGAGGCGGTGCTTGACGGCTTTCCAAGCCAGCCTTTTGCGGTCGAGGTGTCGAAGATCGCTCCCGTCATTTCGCGGGAAAAGGGGACGGTGACGCTTCGTCTGTCGATCTCCCGGCCACCTTCGGGCATGCGGCCCGCCATGGCGGCGCGCGTCCGGCTGGTGGTTGGGGAGGCTGCTTCCAATCCGCAGGCCGTCGGCGGCCATCAACCGCCCCCGTCCTTCGAGGCTCCGGCCCGCGGGTCAGGCAGTGCGGGATGATCCCTTGAGGCGATCCTGTGGAAACTGTGCCGCGCCACAGGGCTCTTTTCCCCAGCGGGGAGAAGGGACACGCCTCCGGCGCCGCGACTCCGATCAATAAACCACCAAGGAGCAAAGCAATGACCGACACTCAAGATCCCTATATCGCGCTTGCCGGCGTCCGGAAGGCATTCAGGATCGGGGCGGAGACCATACCGATCTTTTCAGGGCTCGACCTTTCCATTCCGCGCGGCGATTTCGTCGCGGTCATGGGGCCGTCGGGTTCGGGGAAATCGACGCTGCTGAATATGCTCGGCGGCATCGACAGCCCGGATGCCGGCGAGATCCGCATCGGACGCAGCCATATCGAGCAGATGGGCGAAGGCGCCAGGGCTGCCTGGCGGGCGCACAGCATGGGCATCGTCTTCCAGTTCTACAATCTGCTGCCGATGCTGAATGCGGCAGAGAATATCGAGCTGCCGCTGCTCTTGAAGCCGCTCGGCCGCAAGGAGCGGCGGGCGCGCGTCGATACGGTGATGGAGCTGGTCGGGCTGGCTGGGCGGCAACGGCAGTTTCCGTCCAGCATGTCGGGCGGCCAGCAGCAGCGCGTCGGCATTGCCCGTGCCATCGTCGCCGATCCCGATCTCATTCTCTGCGACGAGCCGACCGGCGATCTCGACCGGAAATCGGCCAATGACGTCCTGGAGATGCTTGATTTTCTCAATCGCGAGCTTCGGAAAACCATCGTCATGGTCACGCATGACCCCGAGGCCGCTGCCTTTGCACGGCGTACGCTGCATCTCAACAAGGGTGAATTCGTCGAGGGGGAAAGCCGATGACCTTCTTCGAGCTCATGCGGCGCAATGCCTGGCGCAAGCGGCTGCGGGCCGTCTTGCTGATGTGTTCGGTCGGCACCGCCTTCCTGATCTACGGGCTGACGGCGAGTTTCGTCAGCGGCAGCCAGGGGGCGTCCGGCGGTAGCGACGACCTGCTCGGCGTGTTCAACAAATCGGGCCGGGGGCTGCCGCTGCCGCTTGCCTACCTCAACCGGATCGCGGGGCAGCGCGATGTCGCGGCCGTCGCCTATACCGCGCGCATGCGGGGCTTCGTCGAGGTCGAGAAGAATGTCGTGGCCATCAGCGCGGTCGATCCGCGGGCGATTGCCGCTGCCAACGGCGCCGAACTCGGGCTGACGCCGGAGCTGATCGCGGCGCTGGAAGAGGGTGGCGACCGGGTGCTCGTCGGCAGGGCGCTGGCCGAAGCGCAGGGCTGGTCGATCGGCCAGCGCATCGGCATCACCAGCCAGATCATGAAGGCCGATGGCAGCCGGAACTGGAGTTTCACCATATCGGGGATCTTCGATGGCGCCGATGCCAGCACCGACACCTATTTCATGCTCGCCCGCTACGACATGGTCAATTCAGCGCGTGCAAGGGACAAGGATACGGTCGACGCCTTCGTGGTGCGCCCGCGCGACGGTGTCGCCTCAGGGGTGCTGGCGGGGCGCATCGACGCGCTCTTTGCCAATTCGGCGGCGCAGACCAGGACGCAATCGGAAAAGCAGTTCCTCGAAGCCTTTCTCCGGCAGTTTGCCGATGTCGGGTTAATCGTCGGTCTCGTCGTCGGTGCCGCCTTCGTGACGATCCTGATGATATCGGTCAACACCATGCTCTTCGCCATCAGGGAGCGCCGCTTCGAGATCGGTGTGATGAAGGTGCTCGGTTTTTCCCGCGGGCGGATCGTGGCGCTCATTCTCGGCGAGACACTGTTCATCTTCGCCGTCGGCGGCGCGGGCGGGCTCATTCTGGCCAAGCTCGCGACGCTCTCGATCGGGCCGGAATTCGGTCTCGTCTTCGGCGGCGAGGTGCTGCTGAAGGCTGCCGCGATCATTGCAGGGCTTGGCCTGCTGACCGGGCTGCTTCCGGCCGTGAACGCCATGCGCCTGCCCATCGTCAACGCCTTCAGAACGAGATAATTCAATGTCATCAGCGCTCAAGCAGACCTTTCTCATGATCAGAGTCAACCTCGGCAGCCTGCCCAGGCGGCTTGCAATCTCGCTGTCGATGGTGCTGTCGGTCGCCCTCGTGGTGGCGGTGCTCTCAGGTTTTCTGGCGATGGCGCGCGGCTTCGAGGCTGCCCTTGCCGGGGCCGGCTCCCCGGTATCGCTGTCATCCTCGGCGGCGGCACCAACCAGGAAACAGGCTCTGATGTCCCTGCCGATGCGATCCGCAGCCTTGCCGCAATCCGCACTGATAGCGGAATTGCGCGCGATGGTGCCGGCGGGGCGGGCGGGCCGGTGCTGTCGCGCGAGATCATCGTGCCGATCGATGTCAGGGGGAACGATGGTGGCGAGCAGACGCTGTCGCTCAGGGGCATGGACCCGGCCGGGCTCGATCTCCGCAGCCGCGCCCGGCTTTCGCAGGGGCGGATGTTTGCATCAGGCGCCCGCGAGATCGTCGTCGGCGCCCGCATCGCGGACGCTTTCCCCGGCTTTGCCGTCGGCCAGACGGTGCGGTTGGGTGCGGTCGACTGGACCGTCGCCGGTCATTTCACCGCGGGCGGTAGCGCCTTCGAATCCGAGATCTGGGCGGATCTGGACGCGGTGCAATCGGCCTTCGACCGCCAGGGGCAGGTGCAGAGCCTGCGCGTGCGGCTTGCCGGCGGCGACCCCGCAACAGGGCTGGCGGTGCTGCGCCAGCGTCTGTCCGATATATCGGGGGCGCCGCTCACCGCCGTCTCCGAGGCCGATCTCTATGCCGCGCAGGCCGAGCGTACTGAAAGCCTGATCCGCCTGTTCGGCTGGCCGATCGCGCTGCTGATGGCGATCGGTGCGACGGCGGGTGCCTTGAACACGATGATGAGCTCGGTTTCCGACCGTGCGATCGAGATCGCCACGCTGCGCCTGCTCGGCTTTTCCCGGCTGCCGGCCTTGGCTGCCACCTGGGTCGAGGCGGTGCTGCTGTCGGCGGCGGGGGCGGCCGTCGGTGTGATCGGCTCCCGGCTTGCTTTCAATGGCTGGCAGGCGAGTACGATGGGAGCCAACAATACGAAGATGGCCTTTCAGCTCGATGTGGCGGCGGATGTGATTTTGACCGCGGGGCTGCTGGGGGTGGCGGTCGGCGTGATCGGTGGGGCGTTGCCGGCGCTGGCGGCGGCGCGGCTGCCGCTGACCGCGGCCTTGCGGGCGAGAGGGTAGGAGTGCGCCTCGGAGATTGCAATAAAGGAGGTGCCATGCGGCACATCTTTCATTGCTTGGCTTCGGTGAGCACAAGCGAACGAATCAATGCCGGCCATCTTCTCGCCCCACCTCGGCGGCCTGCGATTTATTCGCCTCGATGTCGTTGTTTTTCCGGCTTAAGTTGCAACTTTCCGGATGCTTGGCGAACCCTCGCTCCCGTGCCTGTGGAATAGACCGGCAATCCGGCCCGCTGCCGCATTGACAACATCTTGTCGCCTTCTTGCCATGGACGGTTGCCCCCGCCGCATTCGGACGGCCGGTCCCGGTCGATTCCAGTGGCGATGTAGCGATCCGACGAACAGGGCAACATTGGCGATATGACAATCTACTATGTGAACTCAACGACTGGTTCCGACGGCAACAACGGAACGAACCAGACATCGGCTTTTGCGACTTTGTCCAAAGTGGAATCCCTCAAGCTGAAACCGGGCGACAGCGTGCTGCTGGCCAAGGGGAGCGTGTTCAACGAGCAGTTCGATATCAAATATTCCGGCACCGAGAGCGCACCGATCAAGATCGGCAGTTACGGGACGGGCTCGGCCCCGGTCATCCACAGCAACGGCGACGGCATTCACAGTCTCTACGCCTCCAACATCGTCATCGAGAACCTGAAGATCTCGAACGTCGGGGGCGCCGGCATTTATGGCGGCAGCGTCACGAACTGGACGGTGCGCAATGTCGACATCGCCAAGACCGGATTGTCGGAAAGCGCCGGCGCAGTCACTTTCCGAAGCAGCACGAACGTCACGGTCGAGAGCAGCAAGGTCTCGGACGTCAAGGGCGACGGCTTCTGGATCGAGAAGGTTGCGGGCGTCAAGCTTCTCAACAACACCGTCACCAGTGCGAACGGCTCGACGGCCGATGCCGTACAGATGAACGACAGCAGCAATATTCTGATCAAGGGCAACCATCTCGATCAGACCGATGCCAGCAGCCCGAAGGGCGTGATCGCGCTCGTCAGGCCGACGAATGCCGTGGTCGAGGACAATGTGCTGACCGGCGGCGGCTTCGGCATCAGCGCGCAGGCGGGCAAGACCGTCGCCATCCGTGACAACGACATATCCGGATTCCACGGTTACAGCTGGTCCTTCGCCGTCGGCCTCGGCGATCAGGGAAATGCCCGGGACTACGACATATCGGGCAACCACATTCATGACGGCGCGTGGGGCGTGGCAGTCAGCGGCCCTATCGGCGCCAGCTATACCCGCACCAATATCAAGGTGCACGACAACACCTTCGACGACCTCACTCAGGCGGCGCTGAAGGTCGACAGGCCGGCCTCCGGCTCCTTCACCAACAACACCATCGAGAGCGGCACCACGGCCACCAGCATCTCGCCTGCCATTGCCGACGCGCACACCTTTACCGTCAGCGGCAACCATACGGTCGCCAATGTGGAGACGACGCTTGCGAGCGCCGATACCAAGGTTGCTTCCGCAACGACGACGGAGGCTGACGCGGACCCGGCGGTCGTTGCCGCCCACGACAATCTGAAGATCTTCACCGATAACGGTGCGGCCCATCGCGGCAATCTTCTCGAAAACGACAGCTCCGACAATGACACCCTGGTGCTGCGCCGCTTCGGCGACGAAAGTGTGGGCAAGCACGGCCTGACGCTGACCGGCGACTATGGTTCCATCCACGTGGACCGGGAAGGCAACTATGCCTATACGCTCGATGAAACCAAGCTCCCCAGCCATGACGGCCATGTGAGCGAGTCTTTCAGCTACGGCATCGACGACGGAAACGCGCATCATAGCGATGCGGATACGCTGACCGTGTACATCCATATGGACGGTTTGGTGAGCTGACAGTGCGGGGCGGGCTGATCACCCGCCCTCGTTCTTCTACGCTGCCGTATGGTGCGGTTGGGGTGTGCCGTGTGACACCCCCCTCTGCCCTGCCGGGCATCTCCCCCACAAGGGTGGAAGATTGGCAAGAAGTTTGACCATCGCTCCCTCTTGAACAGCAGCGACAATCACAATGCTTTAGTTGTTGGGGAAGCCATTTCGCCCAGCCGATCTCCCTCCTTGTGGGGGAGATGCCCGGCAGGGCAGAGGGGTGCCACTTGGCGCGCCCGTAAAGGAAAGAGTCGGCCACTCCATGAGGCCCGACCATTCCCGACAGCACGATAGGTTACTGTTTATTCACCTTTCGGTCGCTGTTCTCTGGATTGTTTTCCCATAGGTTGTATTGTTGAGGATGCAGCCACCGCCAGGCTTCTCGGGAGCATGGCAGGCCGATAGGCCTGCCTTACCGCCGTCACGGCATCGAACGCCATTCTGAGCATGGCCTTCACCTCCCGACCGCATCCGATCCACGCGTTGCAGCCGTTCCAGACGGCTCAGCGACCATGCGAGAACAGGCGATATGACAGTCTATTATGTGAATTCGGCGACCGGCTCCAACAGCAATGCCGGGACCAGCGAGGGCGCACCTTTTGCGTCCTTCTGGGCGGTGGAGAACTTGAAGCTGCAGCCGGGCGACAGCGTGCTGCTGGCCGCGGGAAGCGTCTACAACGATCAGCTCGACCTGAAATATTCCGGCACCGTCGCTGCGCCGATCACCATCGGCAGTTATGGCGTCGGCGATGCGCCTGTCATTCATAGCCCGGGCGACGGCATCCACAGCCTCTATGCATCGAACATCGTCATCGAGAACATCAAGATATCCGACACCGGCGGGGCGGCCATCTATGCCGGCAGTGTTTCGAACTGGACCGTGCGCAATGTCGAAGTCGATCACACCGGGTTGGCGGGCAAGGCGGGGTCGGTCACCTTCCGCACCGGCTCGAACATCACCATCGAAAACAGCACGATCAACGACGTGAACGGCGACGGTGTCTGGATCGAAAAAGTCAACGGCGTCAATTTTCTCAACAACAGCGTCACCAACGCCCACGGCAGCGCGGCAGATGCCGTGCAGATGAACGACAGCAGCAATATCGTGATCAGCGGCAATTACCTCGATCAGACGGGCGCCGCTACGCCGAAGGGCGTCATCGCGCTCGTCCGGCCGGTCGATGCCGTGGTCGAGGACAACACGGTTATCGGCGGCGGCTTCGGGATCGGCGCCCAAGCCGGCACCAACGTCGCGATCCATGACAACGATATTTCGGGCTATGGCGGCTATAGCTGGTCCTATGCCATCGGGCTCGGCGACCAGGGCGATACGCGCGACTACGATATCTCAGGCAATTACATTCATGATGGTGTCTGGGGCGTCGTGATCAGCGCTGTCGGCACCCCGAGTTACGTTCGCGAAAACATCGATATCCACGAAAATGTCTTCGACGACCTGACGCAGGCAGCGCTGAAGGTCGACAGACCTGCGTCCGGGGCCTTTCACGACAATATCATCGCCAGCGATGTCACGCCCTACAGCATATCCCCGGCAATCATCGCCGCAAACACCTTTCCCGTCAGCAACAATACGACGCTTGACGAGGCCCAGCTTGCGACCCTCGATAGTCACGTTGCAGGAGATACGCATGTGGACGCAGGCCCGACGATCGTCGCAGTCCATGACAGCCTGAAGATCTCCGGCGACACGGATGGGGCCCATCATGGCAATCTCCTCGACAATGACAGTTCGGCCAATGGAATCCTGCTGCTTCGCCGCTTCGCAGACGAGGTGGTCGGCAAGAACGGCTTAACCCTGACCGGCCAATACGGCACCATCCATGTCGACGATCACGGCGACTATAGCTACACGGTCGACGCGGCGAAGCTCGCCGGGCTTAGCGGTGATGTGAGCGAGACCTTCCAGTACAAGATCTCGGATGGGGCTGCGCATCATTTCGACACGGATACGCTGAGCATCTCCATCCACGTGGATGACGTGCTGATCTGAGCGGGATTCCGACAGCAAGCGGCGTCTCGCCTCGTTCGAGGCGCGGCGGTGGGAAGGCGAGGGCAGATGTGTCACCGTTCGTCGAACAGGATTCTGATGACGTCGATTTCGATTTCGGCGCAGATGATCTCATATTCGGTGACGATCGCGGGATCGGCCGACATATCCTTGCGCATGCGATCAAGGGCGGCGCAGGCCTCGCCATAGGCTCCGCACAGTTCGTAAAGATGGGGCCGGCTCACAGCGGTCGCCCGGATCGTTGCCCTCGTCGCAGGCAGCCTCATCATCAGCCTGGCCATTCCCTGTTCGGCGGCCGGCCGGGGGATGTGTGCTACGCCTTCTTTCCTGACCATACCATCCTCGCTGTTTGGGTCTGTCGCCGAGAGTAGTACGCAGGAATGCGGCATCTGGTTTCATGCCGGATGCAGGATTGGCGCGCGCTGCCGGCGATTGTCGGCCTTCTCGGCCGTTTTCGCTCAGGAAGAGAGGCCGATCGTGATGGTGGCGGAAAGCGCGCCGCCGTCGAGCTTCTCGAAATCGAAGATGTGGTCGGCCGCATCCTCCGGGATGATGCCGTCCCCGTCATTGCGCGTATCGCGGGCGGGGCGTCCGAGATAGTCCGGGTGCCCGCCATAGATGATGTCGCTCAGCGCATCGTCGAAATATATCTGGCTGACGAGAAGCTCCTTGCCGCCGGCGAGGATGCGGCAGTGAACATGCGGCGTGCGGCCCTTGTACCATCCGGGATAGGCCGTCAGGAAGCTTGCCTGCCCCTCTGCATCCGTCAACTGGCGTCCGCGAAAGGCGAGCCCGCTGATTGCCTCGGCATCGCCGAGCGTACACATGTTCGCTGCCTCACGGCCGGAATAGATGCCGCGATGATCTGTATGCCAGATTTCGATGTCGGCATGTTCGACCGGCCGGCAATCGGCTGCATGGACGATGCGAACGGCCAGCCGCAAGGGCAGCCCGGCTTTTCCTTCCGAGACGTCCTGACGGACCGGAATATTGTTGACATGGCAGGGGCCAAGGGTCTGGGCAGATGTCACGACGCAATTCGGACGGCTGCGAAAGAGCGGTGCGGGCAGCTTTTCCAAGGCGACCGACTTTGTGCCGCCGCTGAGGAAATCCGTTCCCTTCCAGTCGAAGGTTCTGGCGGCTACCGTGATATGCCGCCGCGGCCAGATCGCCACCGCAGCTACGGTCGACGCGACGATGGTCGCAGCTCCAAGCACCAGGGTCCGCCTTTTCATGGGTCTTCCTTTGCCTAAAGACGCCTGATCTAAGGAGCATGCGCAGGAAACTCCAATTAAATCCAGGTAATGATCGATGGCAGCGAGAGCCGAGGTTTCGATCCCGGAGAGAACCCCAAAGCGCGGCGTGTCTTTTCAGATGCGCAAGCTCGCTGTAATTCTTTGCAGCAGGCGTCCGACATTCGTTTGCTGAGCCGGGGCAGGGCACATGGAACCAACCCATTTATTCGAGCTTGTCATCGCGATGTTTCTCGCGATCATTGCGCTGCACTATGCCGCCCACAGGCTCGGATTGCCGCCGTCCGTCGCGCTGCTGACCGGTGGCGTTTTGCTGGCGTTTGTGCCGGGGCTGCCGGCAATAGCAGTCGATCCAGAGCTGGTGCTGGTTATCTTCCTGCCGCCGCTGTTGATGGATGGCGCCTGGTCTATCGCTCTGGCGCGGTTGAGACGCCACATGGTCGGCATCGCCTCGCTCGCCGTCGGCGCGGTGTTGTTCACCTGCGCCGTCGTGGCCGTTGTCGCCCATCTTATCTTTCCGTCACTCCCCTGGGCCGCCTGCGCGGCACTGGGCGCGATCGTTGCGCCGCCGGACGCGGTTTCGGCGCGTGCCGTGCTGGAGCGCGTCAGGCTGCCACGACGGCTTCAGATTCTGCTGGAAGGCGAAAGCCTGCTCAATGATGCGAGCGGCCTGGTTCTCTTCCGTTTTGCCGTTGCCGCCGCCGCAACGGGCGCCTTCAGTGCAGGGGAGGCGGTCGGCAACTTCTTCGTGCTGGCGCTGGGCGGCGCCGTCGTCGGTATCGTCGTCGGAGTGGCATGGGTCAAACTCGTCCGGCATCTCGGCGACGATTATCTCATCATCGCAGCCACCGTATTGCTCGGCTGGATTTCCTATCTGCTCGGCGAACTGCTTCATGTTTCCGGCGTCATCGCCACCGTGACCACGGGCCTGATCGCCTCCTGGCACCAGCACACCGTATTTTCCGCCGCAACACGCATGCGAGGCACGTCGTTCTGGACGGTGATGATCTTCCTGATGGAAGCGGCGGTCTTCACATTGATCGGGCTATCGCTCCGGGATGTCGTCGAACGCGGCGGCGGTCTTACCACCGTGATCACGACCATGGGAATGCCGATGCTCGCGATCCTGATCACGCTGGTGGTGGCGCGGTTTGCCTGGGTCTTCGCCTCCGATCTTGCCATCCGCTTCTGTGCTGCCCTGGGGTTCACCCGCGCCCAGCCGCTCGGCGCCGGCGGTGCGACAGTGCTCAGCTGGGCTGGTGTGCGCGGCGTGGTCACGCTGGCGCTGGCACTCAGCCTGCCCGAAGGATTCCCGGGCCGTGACTTCATCCTCGCCACCTCCTTTGCCGTCATTCTTGGAACCGTGCTGGTGCAGGGCACGACATTGGGGCGGGTGATCGCCTGGGCGCGGCTGGCGCCGGAGACGGAAAAGGCGCGCCTCACCATGAGCCAGGCCGAAGCCGCCATGGCACAGGTGCAGTTCGGGATCGTCCAAAACCTGGCCTATGACGCAGAGGGAAAGCTCGTCCACCCGCAGTTGCTGGAGCGCTACCAGCGCAGGGCGACAGCGATCGTCGACTATGCCGAGAGAACCGAGCACTATGTGCCGATCCTGCATGCGCATTTCGACGTCGTTCTCGAAGCGGTCGCATCGGGGCGCCGGGAACTCATTCGTCTCCACCGCGCCGGCGATATCGACGACGAGACCTTAGACGAACTGGAACGGGACCTCGATCTCGAGGAATTGAGCGCGATCTCGGCCAAGGCCTGACGCCTCTTTCCCGGCTTCACTTGTCCTACCCCGTCTTCGGCCGCAGGCTCCCCATCAAATCGTTAGATGGCAATCTGTTCGCCAAGCTCGACGACGCGGTTTGACGGCAGGTTGAAGTAATCGGAAGGATCGATTGCAAGGCCCTCCAACCCCATGAATATCCGCTCCTGCCAGCCGGGCAGCCCGGTGTTCGGCGTCCTGACGAGATTTCTGCGGCCGAGATAGAAGGAGGTCCTCATAATCTCGAACTTGAAGCCTCCCTCTCTGCACAGAGCCAGAGCTCTGGTGACATCAGGGTCGTCCATGAAGCCGAAGCTGATATCAAGGCGCACGAAGCGCGGCGAAAGCTGGCTGATCCTGATGCGGCGGCTGTCGGGGACATAGGGTTCGTCTTCGGTCCAGACAGTCAGGATGATGTTCTGTTCATGGAGCACGTGGTTGTGCTTGAGATTATGAAGCAGAACACTCGGCGTCCGATCCGGGACGCTCGTCAGGAAGACTGCCGTTCCGGGAACGGTGACCGGTGAATGGTCCGATTTTCGTTCGATCGACCTGATGAAAGAATCGAGCGGGATCTCATTGTTGGCCCGTACCCTTTTCAGATAGGCCTGCCCTCGGGTCCACGTCCACATCAGCATCATGATCGCCAGCGCAAGGGCGACCGGAACCCAGCCGCCATCGTAGATCTTCAGCAGATTGGCCGCCAGGAACATGACTTCGATGGTGAAGAGCGGCAACAGCCAGGCGGCGGCGAGCACCAGGGAGTAACCCCAGACGACCCGAAGAAACTGGAAGACCAGCATCGTCGAGATGACCATGGTCCCGGTCACCGAGATGCCGTAGGCCGTCGCCAGCGACTCGGAGTCGCCGAAGGAAAAGATCAGCATCAAGACGCCGACCAGCAGGAGAAGATTGACGGCCGGCACGTAGATCTGGCCGGTGTTGGTCTCCGAGGTGAACTTGATCCTGAGCCGCGGCAGGAAGCCGAGGTGAACTGCCGAGCGGGATAGCGAAAATGCGCCCGTTATCACTGCCTGGCTGGCGATGATCGTTGCCATCGTCGCCAGCAGAACCACCGGCAACAGGGCCCAGTCGGGATACATCAGGAAGAACGGGTTGCCGGCCGTTTCGGGATGGGCGAGAACGAGCGCCCCTTGCCCAAGGTAGTTCAACAGCAGCGCCGGAAAGACGAGCACGAACCATGCCGTCTGGATCGGGCGGCGGCCGAAATGCCCGAGGTCGGCATAGAGTGCTTCGCAGCCGGTGACAGTCAGAAAGACGGCGCCGAGCACGATGAGCCCGACGCTGCCGGCATGGGTCAGGAACAGGAATGCATTGATCGGATTGAGAGCGGCCAGAATTCTCCAGTCATCGCCGATATGGATCAGCCCCCCCGCCGCCATGGCCAGAAACCACAAGACCGTGATCGGACCGAAAAACATCGAGACGGCGGCAGTTCCCCTCGACTGGACCGCAAAGAGAACGATCATGATCGCCGCCGACGCAAGCGGGACATATTCGGCAAAGGCGGGTGTGACCAATTTCAGGCCTTCGAGCGCCGACATGACGGACAGGGCAGGCGTGATCATCGCATCGCCGATGAAGAGGGCTGCGCCGATCAGGCCGGCGAAGAACAGCACCGGCACATTTCGCCCCATCTTCTTCATCAGGAGGGCGAGGAGCGAAAGCGCGCCGCCTTCGCCGTCATTGTCTGCCCGCAGCAGGAACAGCACATATTTGAAGGTCACGATGATCGTCAGCGTCCAGACCATCAGCGCAATGAGACCGATGACCTCGGCCTCGTGTACGCCATCGGCGGCAAAGGGCCTCAGCGCCTCGCGAAAGGCATAAAGCGGGCTGGTGCCGATATCGCCGTAGACGACGCCGATCGCGCCGACGACCAGTCCGATAAAGCCCTTTCGGCCAGCACCTTCACCCCTGTTGTCCGCATGTTTTGACGTCATGGTTCCCCGCTCATGCCACTTGGCCATGAACACAAACATATGCCGCATTGCAGAACGGCAAGTAAATTGATGCGGGCGCGAATTTTTTGTGAGAGGGGAGGACATGCGCGGTCAGGGCGAGGATGGCGTTACGAGCCGCTCAACGGTTCCTGTTTTCGCCCCAGCACTTCCGGTCGCAGGGTGCGTGCCGCTGATCATGCCCGGTCACAAGCCAGCCGAACCGGTGCAACCATACGGTTGCGATGCCGTCGCGGGTGTTGCCTGCGGTTACGTCCGCAGGCGACAGGGGGCGATCCCCGTCTTCGTCGCTGGCGAACGGGGCGCTCGCAGTGTATTTCCTGCTGCGCCTAAGTATTATTAGTAGGCTTCTGAAATATAGCTCGTACAGGTGATGCCTGGGATTGCGCATTGTCGTCGCCGCCTGGCGAATGGGCTTGCTGCTCAAGCACTTGCGGGCGCTGTCCATCTCCTCTCAGCGAACCTAGTGCGGATTATGAAGCTTCAGCCTTTCGTGCCTGCAAAACCTGTCTTTTGCGGGCTTTGAGATAGGTCTTTCCCGGCTGCAGGAGAAGCTCCCCTGATGTCGTCCGCGTCTCCTTTTTGCCAAATTCCCGCCGCCAAAATGCCAGTATCAGTTGTTTCTAAATCACGCCATAATTGGCATTTACGTTGCCGCGCCTGTTTTATTCTTGGCCACATTTCTGTAATTCAACATTATACCAAGCAATGGTGGGTAACTATGAAGGTTATTCTCGTCATCGTCCTCACGGCGCTTGCCGTGCCCTGTGAGGCAGACATGCTGGGCACGGCATCCAAGTACAAGAGTATGCACGAACGCTCCATCTCCTTCCTTAGTATCAATCCCCGCAGGGTATCGTGGTGCGGGGCGTTCCTGGCTTTCGTCGCCAAGCGATCTTCGCGGGAGCCGCCGCCCAATCCCAACATGGCGGTGTCCTGGAAGAAGTTCGGCAGGCCGGTGTTCTTCGGCGCCGCCAGGCGAGGGGATGTTGTGGTGATCCGCACCGGAAGGCGCTTTCATGTGAGCCTTTTCGATCACATCGACCAGCGCCGGCAGTACGTCTACCTGTTCGGTGGCAATCAATCCAACCGGGTGCAACTGTCCAGGTATCGCGCCAGTTCGGTTGTCGCGGTGCGACGATGACGCCGGTTCGCGCTCTGCCGCGAAGACCGTGGCCGGCATCGTCCTTCGAGGTCCTTTGAATATTAGCGCGGGCGGGTGAGGGTGCTGACGCTCCTGAACGCAGTGATGATGCTCTCCGCCGCCAGTTGCGCCTGATCCGGTGTGGTTTGGAAATTGGTGACGGAGAGGCGCAGGACATCGCGGCCGCGCCATTTGGCGCCGCCGGCAAAGATCGTGCCGTCCGCCTGGATCCTTTCGATGGTCTTGCGGGTCAGGGCGTCGCCGTCTTCGGCGGATAGGCCGGTTCCGAAGCGGATGACCAGCTGGTTCAGCGTCACCTCGTTCAGAATGGCGATGCCCGGCTCACCGGCGAGCAGATCGGCCACCTCACGCGCCGAGGCGCAGCACTGGTCGATGAGGGCTGCTATACCCTCGCGGCCGAGATGTTTCAGCATCGCCCAGGTGGCAAAGCCGCGCGCCCTTCTCGAAAGCTCCGGCACGTAGTGGGAGGGGTCGCGTTCGCCTTCGCCGGCGAGCGGCAGATAGCTTGCGGCGATCGTCATGGCGCGGCGGTGAGCGAGCTCGTTGCGGACGATAGCGTAGCCGCAATCATAGGGCGTCTGCAGCCATTTATGGCCGTCGGTCGCCCAGCTGTCGGCGGCTTCGATGCCGCGGCTGAGATGGCTGGTCTTTACCGATGCCTGCGCCCAGAGGCCGAAGGCGCTGTCGATATGGACCCAGGCACGCTTCGCCTTCAAGAGCGGGATGATGGCGGCAAAATCGTCGAAGGCGCCGGTATTGATCTGCCCGGCCTGGAGAATGGCGATGACGGGACCAGAGACCGTATCGAGCGTGCCCGCCAGCGCGGCCGGGTCTATCCGCCCCACCGGATCGGTGCGCAGGCGCAGCACGCGATCATGCCCGAGGCCCAGGAATTGCAGCGCCGAGAACACCGTGGTGTGAGCGTCGTCGCCGATCAGTACGGTGATCTCGGGTGCGCCGAACAGGCCGTTGGCATCGGCATCCCAGCCCACCTGGCGCAGCACCTCGCCGCGGGCGGCGGCAAGGCAGGTGAAATTCGCTACCGTCGCGCCCGTCACGAAGCCGACCGAGCTTTCGGCCGGCAGCTTCAGGAGATCCAGGAGCCATCTCGCAGCAACGGTCTCGACGGCGGCCGCGGCCGGTGCCGCGACATGGTTTCCGGCATTCTGGCCCCAGGCGCTGGTGAGAAAATCGGCCGCGACGCCGGCCGGATGAGAGCCGCCGATGACCCAGCCGAAAAAGCGCGGCCCTGTGGTTGCATGCAATCCAGGTTCGGCGTCTTTCGCCAACTGCCTGATAACGTCAAGCATATCGGAACCGGCCGCCGGCAGCGGCTCATCGAAACAGCCAAGCGAGGTAGTATAGTCGTGAGCGGGCATGTGGCTGGGAGGTGCGGCCTGCCGAAAGCTCGCCGCAAGCCGGGCGGCCTCCTGGAACAGAGATGCAATTGCTGACATCCGGATCCCCCTTGCTGCCGCCGATCCTGGAGAGCCCGCCCCCCCCCTCGAAGCTGGCTGTCGGCGCACTGCAATCTAGCCGATATCGCCGGCGCTGTCTTGGACGAGCCTCGCCAATGGCGTTGGTGCGATGACAACCGTCGTTGGCACGTTTCGCCTTTACCGGGATATCCAAGATAAATCGATCAGTACGGGAGTTGTTTCCTTATTTCCATCAATAACGTTCCTTTTTATCTGGCGTAATTTTCCAAAATTCTTGACATTCACTTAAAAACTATTGCGTTTTTTCTAAGTATCATCCAATATTTCTGAAATATCATTCGCATCGCCGTTGGGGCCGCTCTGCCAATCAGCGAGGGATATGCACTGAAGTATTTTGTTCTCTACGCATTGGTGTGCTCTGTTGTCGGGATAGTTCTTCTCGTCGTCGTCCATCAGGTTGCACCCTTCAGAATGGACAGGCCGAGCGATCAAGCGACCGATGGGTCTGCAGATGAACCGACGGCCGGATCAGCCGACCAAACCGCGACCGGGTCAACCGATCAGCCGGATAATCTGGTCGTGCGGTCGACGCGCGAACCGGCGAGCAAGCAACCGGGTGTCCAGCCGCCCGATCAATGGAACCTCCGGCCAACAAACCAACCGGCGGCCCAGCCGCCAGATCAATCGGGCGTCCGGAAGGGTGGCCGGGTCGGGACCCCGGCACAATAGTTGCAAGCGGGGCTCCCCGCCTCGTCCGTCGCAGCCCCTGCGGGGCGCCTCAAGGATGTGGGCACTTGCGTGGCGCGGCGCAGTAGAAGTGCTGTCGACGTCATCGTCTCCGATTGCATTGGCAGGACCCTGCTGTCATGACAAATCCTGAGATATCCTGGGAGGTGTCCGATGGATGCAGGCGGCGTGACGATCAGGCTTATCCGGGCGGACCAGGTGGAGGCTTTCCGGCAGATCCGTCTGGAAGCGCTGCGCGCCGAGCCATCCTCTTTTGCGAGCCGCTATGAAGATTGGGAGGTTTTGCCGGACGAGGAGTGGGTCAATCGTCTGAACGAGCCGGTTTTCATTGCCTTCCAGGACGGAGTCCCGGTCGGCATCATGGGACTGTTTCGGCAGCGGCCGAGCAAAATGACCCATCGCGCCACGATCGTCATGGTCTATGTCAGCGTCCACCTGCGTGGATCGGGTCTTGCCGGGAAGCTGTTGGAGGCGGTTTCCGATCACGCGCGCGATATCGGCATCCGGCAGTTGGAACTCTTCGTCAGTGCGGAGAACCCGGCGGCGATACGGTTCTATCAGCGGCAGGGTTTTGCCGAGATCGGCCGCATCCCGGGCGGCGTTCTGGAGGAGGGCAGGGAGATCGATGACGTCATGATGGCACGGCGTCTGGTCGGCTAATTTCCTGCGCGGGCATTTCAGCGTATCGGTTTCCAGACCTCTTGACCTCAAGCGGGGTTGGGGTTGCAGCATGCCGGAATAGGCTGGAGGTTTGTTTGTGACGAAAATCCTGAAAGACGAGGATCTTGTCGGCAGCCATTTGATGGCGGCCGCGATCGATGCGCTCGAAACGGCTTTTCGAGCGAGAGCCGGCAAACGGCTCATCTCTCCGCCCCGGCATCATGTCTCGTTTCCCGATCTCGGCGATCTCGTCTTCACCGTCGGCGGCAGTCTTGGCGAGAAGCCGCTCGCGGGCTTCCGGGTTTATGAGACATTCGATGGGGCGGAGCATTCGCAGATCGTCGCGGTGTGGTCGGCCGACGACGCCAGGTTGAAGGGAATCGTTCTTGGAGCGTGCCTCGGCAACCTCAGAACCGGTGCGATTGGGGGTCTCGCCATCCGGCACCTCAGCGCGCCCAACGCCAGGACCATCGGAATCCTCGGCAGCGGAGCGCAAGCGCGAACTCAGCTTGCTGCGGCCGCCGCCGTTCGAAAACTGGATCGCGTCCGCGTCTACAGCCGCGACGCGAAAAATCGTGCCGCCTTCGCAAGCGAGATGCAGAACGCCTTGGGGCTTGATATCGAGCCTGCCGACAGCGCTCGGGAAGCCGTTGCCGAGGCCGACATCGTCATCTCAGCGACGACGAGCCAAACGCCGATTATCCATGCGCGGGATTTGAAGCCCGGCGTGCATATCAACACCGTCGGGCCGAAAACGCTTCAGGGATACGAAATCGGCCTGGATATCGCCGATGCCGCGGCGGTGCTCGCGACGGATTCTCCCGAGCAGACCCGCGCCTACGCGTCGCCCTTTTTCCTCGCCGGCTCCGGCAACGAAGATCGCATGGCCGACCTTGCCGACATCATTGTCGGGAAAGCGGCCGGGCGAGGATCACCTGGGGACACGACGCTGTTTTGCTCGGTCGGCCTCGCCGGAACCGAAGTGGTCGTCGCTTCGGCAATCCTCGATAGGGTGGGGGTGTCGGCGTAGGATTTGATTCAAGGGCGGGATTTAAGCTTTTGTTTTGATGCGGGTTATCGCCGAGACCCATCAGCCGCCGGAGCACCCGCCTCGTCCTTCGAGGCCCCTGCGGGGCACCTCAGGATGAGGCTCTCTGGGGCGCTGCGCGAGCGGTAGCGTAACAGCAGATGCGAGCAAAACCGCGGTATTCCGCCGCCTGTTATTGGGGCGCGGCATCCTCCAACGTCCCTCATCCTGAGGCGTGTAGCCCATAGGGCGAAGCCTCGAAGGACACGCCGCAACGCTGCTGCTTGCATCATCTCACGTTGGCGCACCCGCCTTGTCCTTCGAGGCCGCCGCAGCGCTGCTTCTTGCATCATCCCACGTTGGATCACTCTCCTCGTCCTTGGATGCCCGTACGGGCGCTTCGGAATCTGATTCAAGAACGCGCTTCAAGCCTCTGTTCACACTGTCCGTTCACCCCTCGTCATCCCAGACCCAGGACATCCCGCATGCCGTATTCGCCAGGTGCGCGTCCTGCAATCCAGCGGGCGGCGGCAAGGGCGCCGCGGGCAAACATGCCGCGATCGAGAGCCGAATGCGAAAGCGTTACCACTTCCTCGGCGGCGGCAAACAGTACGCTGTGTTCTCCGACGAGCCCGCCGGCGCGCAGGACGGCGAAGCCGATTTCGCCGGGCGGCCGCTCACCGGTGATGCCGTCGCGTCCGCGCCTCTCGACGGAGGCGAGAGAAACGCCGCGGCCTTCGGCGGCGGCTTCACCGAGCATCAGCGCCGTGCCGGACGGTGCGTCGATCTTCCTGTTGTGGTGGGCTTCGAGGATTTCGATATCCCAGCCCTGCGCAGGAAGGGCGCGGGCGGCCTGGGCAACGAGGCCGAGCAGCATATTGAGGCCGATGGAGAAATTGCCGGAGCGCAGGATCGGAATCGTCCGGGCGGCCTCTGATATCCGTTCCAGTTCATCCGGCTCAAAACCCGTCGCCCCGATCACCATGGCCGGTCCGCCGGCCGAGGCGCACAAGCCGGCAAGTTCGGCGGCGGCATGTCCCGTCGTGAAATCCAGGATCACATCGGCCTCGGCGATCGCAGCCGATCGGTCAATCAGCCCGGCGCCTGCGGAGCCCTCACGGCCGATGCCGCCGAAGAAGACAAAAGCCGGATCGGCGGCCAGCAGCGGCACGATGGTACGGCCCATGCGGCCGTTGGCGCCGGCGACGGCTATTTTGATTGGTAAGGGCACGGCTTTTCCTAACTCACGAGGGCGAGTGCGAAGCGGGGGAGATTTGTCGCGTTAGGCGGAAATAAAGCAGAGCGACGGCGTAAACAACAAGTACGACCGGTATTTCCGCGAAAATGGGAAGCGCGATGAACCCGTCGCCAGGGCCGGCTTCCTCTCCCGGCGCCATCGCCGGTGTTGCCAATATGACAAGCGCCACTGGCGAGAAAAACACCCATAAAAATGCGGTTATGTGTGGCAGCCAACGACGTCGCGTGACCATGCGCGCGATGAAGATCGCCGACACGGGGATTAGGATGTTCAAAATAAAGACCAGCGAAAGCGCAAGGAATTCGGGCAGGATTGTCGGGTAATGCGGATCGTAATCCATCAGGCGGCTCAGCGGTTGCTATCGAGCGGATGTCGGACAGTTCGGAGGCTGACCGACATTACCAATTGCCGGGGTCGGCGGTATGATCGATGCTGGCGAATTCATCCGCCTTTTCCCGATCCAGCTTCACCTCGGTGTTTACGCTCGTCTCGTCGGTAACAGAGTAGCGGTCGGGGACCGGTCCCCTGGAAAGTTCCTGATACAGGAGCAGGGCGGCCTCCTCGGCGGTGTCGGCCTCGATTTCCCGGGTGATGGTGACGGTGAACTTGTGCATGGCTTCGGCCTCTCGATCGGCGCGCAGGCATATGCGCAGCACATACAGTCTGACACGAGTTTTGTGTCGAGGACACAAAAAGCGCGTTTGCTGAGAACTTGATTCATGCGACGGTTGCGATCCGGCTGGTCAGCGCAGGTGAACCCCTTACCATGCGCTCAGGCTGGATATCATGTCGGACGAAGCGCTTACCAGACGGAATTCACGATAGCAGAGCCGATAGAATCCGTCTTGGGGAACGGGCAGTTCCAACATTTCCCGTTTTGAGAGGCCGGAGTAGACACCGCGTACCAATCTGCCAAACAGTCCATGAGAGATCGCAACGGTCGGCCCGGATATTCCTGAGATCCAGTCCTTCGCCCGGACACAGGCAGCATCAAAGCTTTCCCCGTCGGGAGATTTGAAATACCAATCGAAAGCGTCGGACCCATCCAGCATTCCTGGAAACTCGTTGTCGATCTCAAACTTCGTCATGCCGTCCCAAGAGCCGGTGGTCACCTCCATCAGCCGCGGCTCCAGCTGGGTTGCCAGTGGCAATATCCGTTTCACCCTGGCCGCAGTCTCCTGAGTTCGGCCGAGCGGGCTGACGTAGAGTTGGAAAGATTGCTCGCCGCCTGCGATTTCCTTTTTCAGAAGCTTCGCGGCCTGGTCGGCCTGTTCGATACCGCGCTTCGTCAGCGATGAATCTTTCTGGCCTTGGAAGCGGCCCAAGCTGTTCCAAACGGTCTCGCCATGGCGAAGCAGGTAAATCATCAGCGTTGTTCCAAGCCAATTCAACAATGGGAGGGTCTACTGAACCGAAGGGGGCGGTTTAGCCCAGGCATGCTACAGATCGATGATAATCGCAATCGGCGCGATCCTCGCGAGGCCGATCGTTGCGACCACTTGGCGGCGCTCGGCAATCGCCACCGTGAAATTGCTTCCATGGGCTGGAGAAAGACGATTTGCCTCTTAGTTTCAGAGCGGGAATGCGAAACAAGGAGCGAAAGGAACGCGCAATGGCAAAGAACACGATCTGCGTATGGTACGACAAGGACGCCGAGGCTGCTGCCCGGTTCTATGCCGCGACCTTTCCCGACAGCGCCGTAGGCGCCGTCATTCGTGCACCGGGAGATTATCCCGATGGCAAGCAGGGAGACGTGCTCGTTGTCGAATTTACCGTTGCGGGTGTTGCCTGCATCGGCCTGAACGGCGGTCCCGCGTTCAAACACAGCGAAGCCTTCTCGTTTCAGATCGCAACCGACACACAGGAGGAAACCGACCGTTATTGGAACGCCATCGTCGGTAATGGCGGCCAGGAAAGCGAGTGCGGCTGGTGCAAGGACAAGTGGGGGGTGTCGTGGCAGATTACGCCGCGCGTGCTCTCCGAAGCGCTTTCGGCGGGTGGCGGTCAGGCAAAGCGTGCGTTCGATGCGATGATGACCATGAGCAAGATCGATGTCGCGGCGATCGAGGCGGCTCGGCGCGGCTGAGGGGCCGTCGCCTGTTGAAGCAGAGAGGCGTCAGAACCAGAGATCGCGCACGCAGCGCCCTTTGGAGGGAAGGTCTTCGAACGTATCAAGGCCGTCGAAATGGTCGATGGGCAGATCGGCGACGAGTTCGGGCGGCGCAAGCCGCATGTTGACCGCCATGCGCCGGCGGCCATCCTTTTGAAGTCTCAGCCCGCGCCAGCTCAAGACGCAGGCGCAGGATGGGCAGAACAATATTTCGAGGGATGAGGTTTCCCGGCCGGAGCGGGTGTAGGAGGCGGTCTCGCCGGTGAGCGCGATCCGCTCTCCTTCGTAATCATAGGCCCATAGCGTGCCGTAGCGCCGGCAGAGCGTGCAGTTGCACGCGGTGATCGAGCCGGGGTCGCCTTCAAGCGTCCAGTTCGCCTTGCCGCAATGACATGAGCCCGTCAGCATGAGCGCCGTTCAATCCTGCTCCCTGTTGAAGAGTTGCATCCTGCCCCAATCGCGCCACGACAGCAATCGGCGCCTTCTGGCGCCTGGCTTTGGTGATCACTCCATCTGGTCGATTTTTTGAAATCTCTAGTTGAGATTGTAGCTGGAAGATGATCCCATGCGACCCTGCGCAGCCCGAGTCCACGCCTCCTCCCGATTTTGATCCGAGTGGCCCATGTCGATTTCCGATGCGATCTATCGTCCCTTCGAAACCTTGATCCGGCCGCTCGAGATTCCTTACCGGCCGCTGCCGTCGAAGGGGCCTGTCACAGTGCTCCTCCATTTCATCGCGATGTTTCGGGGGTGCTGATCGCGCTGGCACTTTGTTCCATGGTGTTCGAGGTGATCAACCTGACGATCGTCTGGGGACTTTCGGTCATCGTCGATGGCGTGACGCAACAGGGCGCTTCCGCCTTCTTGCGCGGCGAATGGCTGCTGCTGACCATTCTCGGTTTCCTGATCTTTCCGGTCATGCCGATCGTGTCCTTCATGCTCAATACGCTGAACTCGCACACGCTCGGCATCGGCATGCCGGCCGCCATTCAATGGCAGGGCCATAAGGCTGTCGAGCGGCAGGACCTTGCCTTCTTCCATGATCTGTATGCAGGCCAGGTTTCCTCACGGCTGCAGCAGGTTTCGTCCGCCGTCCAGCAGCAGATCCTCGCCGGCTTCCAGACCATCCCACGCTTCCTGATGCAACTTGTGGGCTCCGTGATCCTGCTGGGTGCGCTCGCGTGGCAGCTTGCCCTGCCGGTCGTCATCTGGATCGTGCTCAATGTCGTCTTCACCGCCAGGATCGTGCCTGTTTTCGTCGAGCGCTCGCGCCGCACTGCAAAGCAACGCAGCCTGGTCGCCGGCGCCATCACCGATCTCTATACCAACATGCAGATGATCAAGCAGTTTGCGGCGGAGGACAGCGAGGCAGGCGCGATCCGCCGCATCATAGGAAAGGCCGTGCAGACGCAGCACAGCGAACAGCGCATTTATCGTTCGTCGGAATTGACGGTCGTGGTTTTCAATACGCTACTGTGGCTGACCATGCTGGCGATCGGATTTTCCGGCCTCGTCAAAGGCTTTCTGACGGTCGGCGAATTCGTCGGCGCTGTCTACATTCTCAACCGGCTGTCGTCGCAGATCTTCGTCTTCCTGCAGATGGGCCAACAGGTCTTCCAGGCGATCGGCACGATCAAGGATGCCATGCCTGTCATGACGACACCACCCACCATCACCGACCAGACGAATGCGAAGGACCTCGTGGTCGAGCGTGGTGAAATCCGTTTCGAGAACGTCCGTTTCGCCTATAAATCTGGCAAGCCTGTCATCGACGAACTGTCCTTGACGGTCCGGCCGGGTGAGAAGGTGGGCCTGGTCGGTCTTTCCGGAGCCGGCAAGACCACGCTCGCAAATCTGCTCTTGCGCTTCTACGATATCGGCGAAGGCGCGATCCTGATCGACGGGCAGGATATCCGCGCGGTCACGCAGTCAAGCCTTCGCCGCGCGATCGGGGTCATCGCCCAGGACGTCGCGCTGCTGCACCGCTCGGTCGGCGACAATATCCGCTACGGCCGGCCGGAGGCGACGCCGCGCGAAATCGAAGACGTGGCGAAAATGGCAAGTGCGGATGCCTTCATTGCCGATCTTTCAGATAGCGAGGGCCGCACGGGCTATGATGCCTTCGTCGGCGATCGCGGCATCAAACTTTCCGGCGGCCAGCGGCAGCGTGTCGCCATCGCCCGCGTTCTCCTGAAGGACGCGCCGATCCTGGTGCTCGACGAGGCGACTTCGGCTCTCGACAGCGAATCCGAAGCCGCCATCCAGGAAAGGCTGAACCTCGTCATGGCGGGAAAAACGGTGATCGCCATTGCGCACCGCCTCTCGACCATTGCCAGAATGGACCGGATCATCGTGCTCGATCGCGGGCGGATCGCGGAGGAGGGCAGGCCGGACGAACTGCTGGAACAGGACGGCCTGTTTGCCCGCCTGTGGAAACGCCAGACCGGCGGCTTCATTCCCGAGGACATCGACGACCTCTTGCCAGGCTCGCCAGCGCCTTGACCGAATGGCCGATGACGGCAATGCGAGGGCCTCCTCCTCGTGTGCTTGTCACAAGAATCCAGCAGCGCGCGTCTGCGCGGTGAATGACTCTGAAGAGAGCCTCTCGCGCCAAGGACTTGGGCGCACTGGATCCTGTGACGAGCACAGGTGAGGGAAGGGCGGGGATGCGGTCCTGTCCATTGGAGACGGGCATGCGCAGTTGACGTCAGCGGACCAACAGCAGACGGCCGCCGATCAGGATCAGCGCGGCGCCCATCACGCGCTCGATGCCGGCCTTGAAGCGCAGGAAACCGGCGGAAACGCGCGGGTTCGAAAAGAAAAAGGCCAGGCCGCAATACCAGAGTGCCGAAAGAAGGAAGCAGGTCAGGGCGATGACGCAATAGAGCCAGACGGGCGCATGCGCCGGGATGACGAGGGCAAAGATGCTGCCGAAGAAAGCCACCGATTTCGGATTGGTCATGCTGACGATGTAGGCCCGGCGCATGGCGGAGCGCCATGTCACTTCGCTCGGTCCCGTCGGCTTCAAGGGCTTGGACGCGTTGCGGATCATCTTCAGGCCCAGCCAGATCAGATACAGCGCGCCGGCCACCTGCAACAACATATGCAGCCATTCGAAATGGCTCAGCAGAAAACCGAGCCCCGCCATCGCCATGATGGCCCAGGTCAGGGATGCGATCGCAAGTCCGAGACCTGCAAAGAGCCCGGCGGCGCGGGACACCGTCATGCTTGTGTTGGTGACGATGATGAAATTCGGTCCCGGGCTGACGAGGGAGGCGATATAGACGCTGACGAGCAATGCGAGTGAGTTGATATAGTCCATCCGGCTTTCCTGTTTTGCTGGGCCGGGAGCCTATGCGAGGCCGGTGGTTTTTGAAAGGCGCCTCGCTCAAGGGCATGATTGACCGGCGGTGGAGAGACAATTTGCCGGCCATGTCTCGCGAAGGCGCATGCCGGCACCCCTTGACGATGACGGCGGCGATCCTGCCTATTGACCGCAAGGGAACCGGGGCAGGATGGTTATGATCAATCCGTCGAGCAACTCGGGAATGCGCGACGCCGATGTCACCATCCGTCGCATTCTCAAGGTCAACCACGCGGGCGAGTTCGGCGCTATCAGGATCTATGGCGCCCAGATCCTGATGGCCCGGCGGCTGTTTCCCGACATCGTTTCGACGCTTGAAGAGATGCGTGAGGACGAGATCGACCATTGCCGGCTGTTTCGCGGGGCAATGCCTGCAAGGAGCGCCAGGCCCTGCCGCGTCATGGCCTTCTGGAGTCTCGGCGGTTTCGTGCTCGGCTTGCTGACGGCGCTTGGCGGGCGCAACTTGATCTGGATCTGCACGGAGGCCGTGGAAAGCACGGTTCATCGCCATCTCGAAGACCAACTGGCTTTCCTCGCCAAACGCGATCCCGAGCTTCATACCCTGATCGCATCGATACAGGAACAGGAGCTTGCGCATCTTAGGAAGGCCGAAGACAGTCAGAAGACACGGGGCCTGAGTCACGCCTTGCTCCTGCCCGTCATCGCCGCCCTGACCGACCTGATGATCTGGCTCTCCACCTGGGGCGACTCGAGTTGGATGCGCGCCGAAATGGTGCGTGCGGGGAAGGGATAGGCTTTGATGGGGAGGTTCAGAGGAAGCGATGGCGGCAGAGGAAACGGTAAGCTTTGATGTCGATGGGCATCGTGTTGTCGGGACATTGTGTCTGGCGACAACGCACCAACGCCCGCCTCGATGAAGGCCGATTTCCTCCGCTACTCGACCACGCCGAGGATCGGGCCGTAGCCGCCGTGCCAGGAACGGTCGTTACGGCCCATTTCCGGGTAATAAAGCCCGACACCGTTTCCGCCATCGAGAAACAAGGCGTCGGGGCATTTCAGATTGTCGCGGAAGAGCCGCGCGAAATCGTGGAAATTCACCCCGTCTTCGCTGATCGCCAAGCGAACCGTGCCGGCTCCGCAGGCGCCGACACCGCTTCGGCGGGTTCGATCGGTGGAACCGGGGATGAAGATCGGGTTCAGCTTGCCGGCGATGACGAGCATCGGGCCGGACTGTGTGGCGAACCGCACTTTGGGCGCACGCTGCAGAAATTCATCTGTGGGAAGGATGCCGGCGCCGGTTTCACCCAGAAAGAACACGCCGTTCGGTTTCTTGTAGAAATTCGGCACCTGGCCGGCGGAGCTTTCGGCCTTTGCGGTATTGGCGGGTTTCAGTTCCCTGGCGTTCTCGACATACAGTCCCATCGGCGAAAAATCGGCCCGGTACATGCCGGCGTTGACGGCCAGCACCAGCGTCTTTCCCTCGGCGCGAACGGATTCGGCAAGGTTTGAAAAAGCCCGGTACGGCTCGCCATCGGCGCCCTTCCAGAACAGGCGAAGGCCGGATTTTCCCGATTCCAGCGTGCAGACGACATATTTCGTCTCTTCGAAACTCTGCGGTTCGCATTGCCCGGCATCGGCTTGATGCAGGGATGTCATCGTTGCCGCCAGCATCATGGCGGCGGCGAGCACGCCTTGTTTCAGATAGGTCATTGATCCCACCTCAAATTGCTCACCATGTGCCTGACAAAGCCGTGCCGGCCAGCAGCACGCCCGTCAGGATATTGGCGAGGAACAGGCGATAATTCAGGTCGGGGCGGGCGAGGTCGATCCGCCGGATCTGCCAGGCAAGGTGGGCTGCGATCACCAGCATGCCGATCGCATAAGGCGGCGACATCTCCAGCAGCCAGCCCCCGAGCGACCACGCCCCGACGGCCAGGGCATAGAACAAGCCGATCCACATCTTGCCGCGCCGGCCGAACAGGATCGCCGTGGATTTCAAGCCGAGGCGGGTGTCGTCCCTGACGTCGACATAGGCGTAGACCGTATCATAGCCGATCTGCCAGGCGATGGCCCCGGCCCACATCAGCACGGCACCGGTAGGAATATGACCTCCAACCTCGGCCCATGCCATCAGCATCCCCCAATTAAACGCCGCTCCCAGCACGGCCTGGGGCCAGTGGGTGAAGCGCTTGCAGAAAGGATAGAGGAAGACGAGCGGCAGAACCGATATCGCGATCAAACGTGTGTAGGGTGTCAGGAAGAGCAGAAGCGAGGCGGCAGCCATGAGTTCCACGGCCAGAAAGACAAAGGCGTGCAGCGTGCCGAGCTGTCCGCTTGCCAGCGGCCGGAAACGAGTCCGCTCCACGTGACCGTCAAACTTCCGATCCGCCATGTCGTTGACCGTGGAGCCGGCGCTTCTCATCAGCAGGGCGCCGAGAGAGAAGATCGCCAGTTGACTAAGGTCCGGCAGGCCGTGCGATGCCTGGACGAGGGCGGCCCAGCATGGGAAAAGCGTCAGCCATATCCCCACAGGGCGATCCAGCCGCGCCAGCCGCGTGTATGGCCGCCATGCGGCCGGCAACCGGCGATCCACCCAGTCACCATGGTGGATGTCGCTGAGATCAGGGCGGCTTAGAGTCGTCATGATGTAGCCTGTAATTCCTATCGCAATAGCTGGGACGCCTCAGCTTTTCATCGCCGCCGGCGGCGTCCCAGAATAGGAATTTTTGCAGGCACGGCAACGACCGTCTGCCGTAACTGGTATTCGATGATTTTTCGTATGCCGCCGAGGCCATGTCTCGCCCGTCGTGAGACCTCAGTTGCAGGGACAAATCCCTACCAGGCGGTACGGGCCGTGCCGAGTGCCGTCGTGTGAGAGGATGAGACGTGGGCGACGTACTCCTTGAGCGACACGACGCAGTTTCCAGGACAGCTCAGTTTGTACAGCGTCAAGTGCTTCAGCAACGCCTCGGCGTCGCGCTTTTCGGTGAGCGGAAATGTCATCGTCATGCGAGTTCCTCCAACGAACAGACCGAGCATCTGTAGAAGTAATGTTTAAATTCTTTTGCGCCGCAACAAGAAAATTTTAATAATAAAATTAAAATCGATTAGTTCTTGAGATGCTGTTTTTAAAATCGTTTGAAATTTGCTTTGCCATTTCCATGGAAGCTTGGCTGTTTTGGGCGTGAAGGAAAATCCAGGGTGCGGCTCCGCCGGAAGCGGAGCCGCAGCGCTGGACATGGCATTGTGCCGGGGAAGCGATTGGCGGGTTGTGAGCATCAAGCTGGCGCTGGCGGCAGAGGCTCATCCCCGTTGCGGGCCGCCCAATTCCGGAGCCGCAGTCCATTGAGCCTGATGAAGCCTTCGGCATCATGATGATCATAGGCGATGGAACTTTCCTCGAAGGTGACGAGGTCGGCGCAATAGAGTGAGCAGGGCGAGGTGCGGGAAATGACCGATGCGCTGCCCTTGTAGAGCCTGACCGTGACTTCGCCGCTGACGAAGGCCTGGCTTCGGTCGATCAGCGCCTGCAGCATATCCCGCTCGGGCGCGAACCAGAAGCCGTTATAGATCAGCTCGGCGTAGCGCGGCATGATCTCATCCTTCAGATGTGCGGCAGCACGATCGAGCGTGATCGATTCAATCCCGCGATGCGCCGTAAGCAGGATCGTTCCTCCCGGCGTCTCGTATACGCCCCTCGACTTCATGCCGATGAAGCGGTTTTCGACCAGATCGAGCCGGCCGACGCCATGCCGGCCGCCGAGGCCATTGAGTTCGGTGAGCAGTGTTGCCGGCGTCATCGCCTGGCCGTTCAGGGAAACCGGGTCGCCGCTTTCGAAACCGATGGTGATGGTCTCAGGGGTTTCAGGGGCGTCGAGGGGATCGATCGTGCGCTGGTAGACATAAGCGGGGGCGATCGCCGCCGGATCTTCGAGAATCTTGCCTTCGGTCGAGGTGTGCAGCAGGTTTGCGTCGGTCGAGAACGGCGCCTCGCCGCGCTTGTCGCTCGGCACCGGGATCCGATGCTTTTCGGCATATTCCAGAAGCTGGGTGCGGGAGCGGATGTTCCATTGGCGCCAGGGGGCAATGACCTCGATCGACGGATCGAGCGCATTGACGGCCAGCTCGAAGCGGACCTGGTCGTTGCCCTTGCCTGTCGCGCCATGGGCAACGGCATCCGCGCCGACCTGCCGGGCTATGGCGACAAGATGTTTGGCAATCAGCGGCCGGGCAATCGAACTGCCGAGGAGATACTGCCCCTCATAAATCGTGTTGGCCCGCAGCATCGGAAAGACGAAGTCGCGGACGAATTCCTCCCGCAGGTCGACGATGCGGATGTCCTTGACCCCTGATATTGTCGCCTTCGCCCGCGCCGGCTCGAGCTCCTCACCCTGGCCGAGATCGGCGGTGAAGGTCACGACCTCGCATCCGTAAGTCTCCTGCAGCCATTTGAGGATGATCGAGGTATCCAGTCCGCCTGAATAGGCGAGGACAATTTTCTCTATCTTTTTCGCCACCAGTCCGTCTCCGATTTGACTTGGGAATAATAGGCCAGCTCATACGCAATGAGCTTGCGAAGCTTCCTCAGAATTGCGAATATTTGGCATATTATGCCGCTTCCAAATAAAATGGAGCTATGAAATGCCAACCACTTTGGACCCGATCGATCGGCATATTCTGCGGGTGCTTCAGCGTGACGGGCGTATTTCGAATGTCGAGTTGGCAAAAGAGGTGGGGCTGTCGCCTTCGCCCTGCCTGCGCCGCGTGCGCCTCCTGGAAGAGGCCGGGATCATCGATCGCTACGTCGCTGTGCTGGATCCGGCAAAGGTCGGCGCGGGGTTGACGGTTTTCGCCCGCGTTTGGTTCAAGACCCAGGACGCCGAGGTCACGTTGCGGTTCGCTGAAGCCGTCAGGCGGTTTCCCGAGGTGATGGAATGTTACCTGACGACGGGGGAATGCGACGCCGTGCTTCGTATCGTCACCGCCGATCTGCACAGCTACTGGCGTTTTCAGGCCGACCACCTGACGCGCATTCCGAGTGTCCTCAGCGTCAAGACCGACGTGCCGATGGAAACGCTGAAGCGGAGTTATGAACTGCCGTTGCGATAGGCGTCGCTTTTGTATCGGCTTTCCCGGCCATACAGCGTACCGATGGTGTGGCCAGCCCCGTCCTTCGACACCCCTCAGGGGCGCCTCGGGACGGGCTGGGAAAGAGTAGAACAGACGGCGGATGTCCGCCGTCAGCGGTTTGTTTTCGCGATTACGCCTTCAGCGCCGCGGCATAATCTGCCGCGTAGGTCTTCAGCGAGCGCGGCGTCTTGCCGGTCAGCGTCTCGACGTCGCCGGTGACGACAGCGGTCCAACCTTGGCGAACGGGATAGAAGATCGAGGCGAGGAAGCTCGCATAATCGGCAGGCACGCCGGCGCCGGTCAGGATGCCGATGAAGGCTTCGTCGGTGATGGCGTTGTAGGCGACCGGCTTGCCGATCGCCTGTGACAGGATGGCGGCGGCTTGCGTGTAGGAGAGGGCTTCCGGGCCGGTCAGGTTGAAGGCCTTGCCGTCGAACGCCGAGGAAGTGAGGGCTGCCACGGCGCTGGCCGCGATATCGCGGGCGTCGACGAAGCTCGATTTGCCGTCTGCGGCGGGCAGGGCGATCTGGCCGTGGTCGATGCCGGGCTTCCAGAACGTGTGGAAGTTATCGGAAAACCAGTTCGGGCGCAGGATGACGTAAGGTGTGCCTGATTTTTCCAGGGCGATCTCGACCTGGCGATAAGGAATGGAGTCGTCGGCGTCGACGCCGAGGACGCTCTGGAAAACCACCTTCACCTTGCGGGCGGCAGCGGCTTCGATGACCGGCAGCAGCAGGCCCTTGGCATCGACATGGCCGGAGGCGAGCAGCACATAGGCGCGGTCGACGCCTTCAAAGGCCGGGCCGAAGGTTTCCGGCTTTGCATAGTCGAAGGCGACGCCTTCGGCGCCCGCCACCGGCTTGCCCGAGCGCGAAGCAGCCTTGACGGCTTCGCCCTTGGCCAGGAGCCCGTCCACCACATGCTTGCCGACTGTGCCGGTCGCGCCGATAACCAGAATCTTGTTGCTCATATCGCTCTCCTTGGTATCTATTGGAAACTATCTAGCGGCAAGATAGATACAGGCAAATCAGGATTAGAAAAGAGAGCACTTTTTCGTAACATGGTTTCGTCAAGGAAACCGGCGAGGGAAACAGGTGACCGTGATGCAACAGGCGTACAACGTCTACGAGGACCGCTGCCCAACACGCCTGGTGCTGGATCGACTGGCAGATAAATGGGCGCTGCTCATTCTCGACCGGCTGGAAGGCGGGCCGGTGCGTTTCAATCACATCCGTCGGGATATCAAGGGCATATCGCAGAAAGTTCTTGCTCAGACGCTGCGGAAGCTGGAGCGCGACGGGTTGATCTCGCGCACGATTTTCCCGACCGTGCCGGTGACCGTTGAATATGCACTGCTGCCGCTGGGCCGCACCCTGACGGATACAGTTTCGGCCCTTGCCCACTGGGCGGAGAAGAATATGGATGCGATTTTTACGGCGCAGCGCGCCTATGATGAGGCGCATTCGGTCTGAGGTCGGTTGCCGAGCTAGCCGGAGGGGGCACTCGACCGGCGCGTACATTCTGACGGACCGGGTTACTCGACCTGGATATGAAGATGGTCGTCGTGGCGGGCGGCGCGGCAGCCTTGGAAGCGGACATGACTGTCGGTGATGCCAAGCGCATTCTTCAGATGCGGTTCGATGAAGATCTTCTCCAGGCGGAAGCGCGCGACGCCTTCGCTGGTCAGCCAGCGAACCGCTTCCGACGTCCGCTGCTCTTCGATCCGATAGGCGGGGAACAAGGGCTGTAGCGCGTCGAAATCCCAGCGGGTGGTGAGCCAGTCGTTGCGCCCTTCGCATGGCAATTCATCGCCGGGCGCTGGCTCTTCGAAGGCGAAATAGCCGATCGGGGAGCGGGTGACGCCGTTCAGGAAGGCGCCGTCCGCATCCTTGTAATAATAGGCGAAGTCGAGCTTCTTGCCATCGGCATGCGACAGATGCGGCAGCAGTGGAAAACCGTTTACGAAGGGGAAATTCGCATCCAGCGCGGTGGTGACGGTTCCGGGAAATTCCTCGTCCATGTGGGCGGCAAGCGCCTTTGCCAGGTCGCGCACCTCGGGCCTAACGTAATTGCGGTTCAACAGGCAATAGATCGGGGAGCGGACCACGAGCCTGTCTGTGGCGTTTGACATGCAGGAGAGGGGAACCCGTCCGAACGCCGGAGCGGCGAGGCCTGCTGCGAACGACGCGCTGACATAACAAAGCAGGAAGATCGCGAGCTTCGCCAGAAAGCGCCGGATCCCCCAGGCGCGCGACGCGGCCAGCGCGACGAGATAGGCGAGGCCGCCTATCTGGGTGAGCAGCGTCAGGGTGATGACGATCAGGGCGTGGAGGATAAAGCGGAGCACGGGGCAGCCTTGCGTGGGGAAGTTGCATTGCCATAGGTGAGGGAGCGGGGATGCGCAAGGTGGTCGGCGCGCGCCTTGCATTTCGTCGCAAGTCCGCTTTTGCCCGGATTTGACAGTGGGATTTATCTGACCTAAGTCAGATAATATGATCTACGATCCCGTCGCTCGTGTGCGTCGCTTCAACCGTGCCGTCACCTCTGAGGTCGGCGCTCTCGATACGTCTTTCCTCGGACGCGGACGTCCGCTGGGGGCAGCCCGCGTGCTCAATTCGATCGGCCGCGGGCAATCCGATGTTGCCGTGATCCGCGACCATCTGGGCCTCGATTCCGGCTTGATGAGCCGTCTGCTGCGCAGCCTGGAAGAAGAGGGTCTCGTCGAGACGGTGCCGAACCCTGAGGACGCGCGTCGCCGCATCGCCAGATTGACCGAAACCGGCCGGTCCGAATTTCAGGCCTATGAAGCGCTTTCCAATGCGCAGGCGACATCATTTCTGGCACGGCATCGCCACCCGGAAGAACTGCTGCGCGCCATGGATATCGTTGCTTCATCGCTGCGACGCGACCGGATCGTGCTCGAGGAGGAAGATCCCCGGCACCGGAATGCCCGCTATTGCCTGAGCGAATATTACGGCGAACTTGCCCGCCGCTTCGAGAAAGGTTTCGATGTGTCGCTTTCGCGCGATCCCGACGCTTGGGATATGGTTCGTCCGCGCGGGGCGTTCCTGGTCGCCATGTCGGATGACCTGCCGATCGGCTGTGTCGGGTTGAAGGGCGATGGCGGCGAGGTTGCGGAGATCAAAAGGCTGTGGGTGGCTCCATCCGCGCGCGGCCTCGGGCTCGCCAAACGCCTGATGACGGCCGCCGAAGACATCGCCCGTGAACTATCCGTCAAGCTCCTGCGCCTGGATACGAATAGCGCGCTGGCCGAGGCACAGAAGCTCTATCGCGCAACCGGCTGGAACGAGATCGAGCGGTTCAACGACGATCCGTATCCGGACACCTTCTTCGAAAAGCGCCTTTAAACGGGGCAGGCGGTTTTGCGCAGTCGATGTCGATTGGGTGAGTGTCTATCGTCTTGAGCGGGGCGATTTCCTTGGCTTGGCCCGAGCCGTTCACGGCGCCGACGCGCCGCGCCGGATTCTTATGGTGCCGGCGCCCGTCGTTCAGAGGGAAACAGGTCGCGGGCGGCAGTCTACTGGTGGTTCAACTGCTTCGATAGCTCGGCAAAAAGCTTGTCGTGGTCCGTGTTCATCTGGATGAGATCGACGGCAACGGTGATGGCGCGGCGCCCTTCGAGACTATCTATGTCGAGCTTCTTCTCGCAGCACCATTGCCGAACGGCATTGGTGACGATTGCTATTTCATCATCGTTGAGTGAGATGAGCGATAAGAGCATGGCGTCCCCCGTGAAGCGGCAAGAGCACCTATGATCTCTCAAGCGGTCGTGCCGATACAGATGGGCCGATGGGTTCACTCTACGCTCATTCCCCATCAGCGCCACAGCTATTTTGGCACGGTTCGGCGCAGCCCGATGTCCGGGGATGGCCGGCCTTCAGGCGCCATGTCCTTGGCGGTCCGCGCTTGCCGATCGGCCCCGAGCCAACATAATGTCAAGGCTATCCGGACGGGAGGAGCAACGGATGAGCGATGACGCCGGCAGAAATGGGGCGCTTCAGGTGACAGCCCATGGCATCATACTCAAAACAGAACGTTTCGAGGAATGCGTCCGCTTCTACCGCGACATTCTGGAACTGCCCGTCTGGTTCGAACAGGACGACCTCACATGCCTGCGGTTCGGCGACGGCTATCTCATGATCGAAACCGGAGGAATGGCGCGGGACAGCCGAAAGCCGGGCCACGAGAATCCGACCATCCTGCGGCTCAACGTCATGGATGTCGGGGCTGCGGCGGCAGAACTCCAGTCCCGGGGCGTCGCCGTCGATATCAGGCACTTCAGCTGGGGCGTCATCGGAGCGTTCGTCGATCCCGATGGAAATGCGTGCGAATTGAAGAATGCCGGCGCCCCGTTCTTTTCCTGAGATTGTCAGACCGCCACCTGCCATGACTGCTTGATCTTCTGCATCGGGATTTTCGTTCTGATGTTGCGCACGTTTTCGATGCGGCCGAGATGTTCCATCTGGAAACGCCTGTAGCCGTCCAGATCGGGGGGCACGACCCGGAGGGTGAAATCGCAGTCGCCGACCATCAGATGGCATTCGACTGCGGCTGGTTATTTCGCCAGGACGATATGCGTGGCGTGTTCGGTGGCGACATGTTCTACGACGCGGAAGCCGAGGGCGGGCAAATCGATGCCTGCAAACATCGCTTCGCCCTTGCCGAGTACGACGGGCGAGATGGCGAAATGCAATTCGTCGATCAGGCCGGCCTGCAGATATTGGCGGACGGTGCTGACGCCGCCGCCGATCTTCACGTCTTTGTCGCCTGCGGCCGCTTTCGCCTTTTCGAGTGCCTCATGAATGCCGCCGGTGACGAAGTGGAAGGTCGTGCCGCCCTCCATGACGATCGGCTCGCGCGGGTAGTGCGTGAGGATGAAAGTCGGTGCGTGGTAGGGCGGGTTCGGCCCCCACCAGCCCTTCCAGGCCTCGTCGGGCCAGTTGCCGCGGATGGGACCGAACATGTTCCGTCCGAGGATGAAGGCGCCGAAATTGGCCATGCCGCGGGCCGCATAATCCTCGTCGACCCCCGACGAACCGTCGTCCTTTCCCTGCATCGCCCGGAAAGTGCGGGTGTGGAAGAACCATTGGAACATTTCCGGCCCCCGCTTTCCGAGCGGATCGTTCAAGCTCTGCTCCGGCCCGGCCCCGAAGCCGTCCACGGAAAGGGAAAACGCTGCAACACGCACCTTGGACATGCTTTCCTCCATCTGATTGCGTTTTAAAACTAGTTGCTTTGTCGCATATGTGATCCTATATTGCAACCAGTTTTAGAGCGGTTCAGGTTTTTATGAAAGCGCTGAACCGCTCTAACTTTTTTTTACGCAATTCCGGACGGAAAACCGCTTCGCACTTTTCCTGGAATTGCTCTAGAAGGAGATGTTTCGTGGATATCGAACTGCGGTCGGGCTGCCCGATCAACCTGACGATGGAGGTGCTGGGCGACAGGTGGAGCCTCATCATCATCCGGGACATCATGTTTGGCAACCGCCGGCATTTCCGCGAGCTTCTGACCCATTCGCAGGAGGGGATCGCCTCCAATATTCTGGCAGCCAGGTTGAAGCGACTGCTCTCGCTCGGGTTCATCAGTAAACGCGATGATCCGAGCCACAGCCAGAAAGCCATCTACAGCCTGACGGAGCCGGCGATCCAGCTCGTTCCCGTCTTCGCCATGATCGGCGCCTGGGGCCGGCGCCATCTGCCTGTCAGCGAGGATCTCAGCATCCGCGCCGAACTTCTCGAAGAGGGCGGGCCGCCGCTCTGGGACGAATTCATGGAGGATCTTCGGCAGATCCATATCGTCGATCCGATCGGCGGAGCCAACGGGACGTGCACATCGGCGGTGCTCGCGAAGCTGACGGCGGCGTTCCTCGAAGTCCGTGCCAGATCGTTGTCGCAGGTATCCTGACGCACGCTTGCCCGATCAGCCGCCGGCGCCCTGATATTTGCCGGTGGCGTATCGCCAATAAGCCATGGCGATCAACACCCAGATCGGGCCGGCGGCAAGAGCCACGGGCCCGGCCCAATCCCCGAGGATCGGGATGGTTTTGCCGAGCAGGGCGCCGACCGGGACCGAACTGGTCAGCGCCAGCGGAACCGCGGTGATGAGGGTGATCTGAATGCCGCCGGGGAAGATGTTGAGGGGATAGCGGTTCAATTCCCAACAGCCGAAGAAGATCGAGAACAAGTGGTTGGAACGCACCCAGATCAACGCCGTGGCGCCGATCATGGTGATCAGCGCCCCCGTCACCAGCGTCGCGCTGATGAGCGCGGCCAAGAAGAACGACACGGACCAGACCGACCAGGCGAAATCCACGGACAGGACGGCCCAGCCCATCAGCGCCACGGCCAGGATGACGTGGCCGGTATAGCCGATATTGAGGCCGGAAAAGATCAGATAGGCCCAGGGGCTGAACGGTTTGACCAGCAGCGTATCGAAGGTGCCGAGCCGCACCAGTTCTTCCAGATCGCGCAGTTGCACGAAGCTCATCGCCGCGCCGAGCGAATAGGCCAGCAGTTGAAAGCTGAACAACAGCGCGAGCTCCGGCCAGGTCCAGCCGCCGAGCGTGTCGAAGCGGGCAAGCAGGATGCCGATGGTGGCGAAGACGCTGCCATAGGAGAGGATCTGCGCAAAACGATCGAGCCAGAAAGCGCCGCGATATTCCATCTGCGAGCGGACATGCATCCGCACCAGCAGCGGCAGGACCCGCAGATGATGAATGAGCACGATCAACCTCCCTGCACGGTGATGCGGCCGGAAGCTGCGCGCCACAGAAAAAGGACGCCGGCCAGGAACAGGGCGGCCCAGCCGAGGCCGAGGCCGAGATGAAGCCAGACATCGGTGGCAGAAAGCCTGCCGAGATAGACGGCATTGGGATAATAGACCACCCAGGCAAAGGGCAGATGGCGGGCAATCGTCGCCAGAGGTTCGGGGAAGAACCAGAAGGGCACCAAAAGGCCGGAGAACAATTGCAGCAGGGCGCCGAGGATCCAGTCCAGCGAGAAGCTGGTCATCAGCCAGAAAGCCACCAGGCCGAGGAGCGCCGACATCAGGAACAGCAGCGTGAAGGACAGCGCCCAGAAGGCGATGAACATGAGGCCATGAAACGGGCTCGCCGGCGGCAGCATGCCGTAAAACAAGGCGGTGAAGGCGACGGTCGGAATGACCTGGCTTGCCAGGCGATAGAAAAAGCTGCCGCATTCGTTGGCAAAGAGATAGAGCGGATAGGACAAGGGCTTGAGCAGCCAGATCGCGACATCGCCTGATTTCAGCGACCGGCCGATCTCGCCGATGATCCTTTCAGGGCGGGTCGCCCCCATGACCGCGCCGCCCAGCAGGGCATAGGTCACCATCTGCTGCAGCGAGACCCCATCGACCACCATCGCGCCGACACCGGCATAGGCCGCCTGCCAGATGGCGACACGCGCAAAGACCTGCACGAGCTTGCCGAAGATGTTGGCCCAGACTTCGTTGCGGTAGGCGAGCTGCGAATGGAAGGAGCTGCGCGCAAAGGCGAAGTAGGCGCTCATGAGGCTCGGGCCTCGGCGTTGCGGCGCTGATCGGCACTGCGACGCTGGTAGAAGTTGCGGATGACTTCTTCGATGTCGGGCTCGTGCAGTGCCACGTCCTTGAGATCGCGCCCGCTGCCGACTTCCGACAGGACTTTGACCAGCGATACGTCCTCGCGCTCGATCAGATAGTTCTTGCGCAACCCCTCGTCGCTGACGAGCGAGGCCGTGCTCAGCGGCAAAGGCCCGGGGTCGCTGGCAAATTCCAGCGTCAGCCGCCGGGCCGAGCCCAATGCCGCCCGCAGGCTCCTCAATTCGCCGTCGAAGATCAGCCTCGAGTGATCGACCATGATCAGGCGGGGACAGATGGTCTCGATGTCCTGCAGGTCATGGGTGGTGAGGATGATGGTGACGCCGCGTTCGCGGTTGATTTCGGCAAGAAAGCGCCGCACGGCATCCTTGGCGACCACGTCGAGCCCGATCGTGGGTTCGTCGAGAAACAGGATCTTCGGGTCGTGCAACAGCGACATGACGATCTCGGCGCGCATGCGCTGGCCGAGGCTGAGCTGGCGCACAGCGCGGTCGAGAAACGGGCTGAGATCGAGCAGCTCGCTGAAGCGCCGGAGATTGTCCGCATAGCGGGCAATGGGAATGTCATAGATGCGCTGGTGCAAGGTGAAACTGTCGACCAGCGGCAGGTCCCACCAGAGCTGGCTGCGCTGGCCGAACACAACGCCGATCTCGCGCGCGTTGTCCATCCGCTTAAGATGCGGCGTCCGGCCGAGCACCGTCAGCGCGCCGGCGCTCGGCACCAGGATGCCGGTCATCATCTTGATCATGGTGGATTTGCCGGCGCCATTGGGGCCGAGATAACCGACGGCTTCGCCGGCCGCGACGTCGAAATCGATGTCGGAAACCGCCTGAACTTCCGTATATTCGCTCGTCACCAGCGTCTTCAGGGCGCCCAGAAAACCCGGAAATCTCTTGTGCTGCCGGAAGCGTTTGCTGACGCCCCGTGCCTCGATCAAAGCCGTCATATGTATTCCCGCCGATTCGGCAGTTGTGAGGATTGGAAAGCAGGCTAACGCCGGGCTCGGCCGGTGCAAGCAAAAGTCGCTTTTGATCATCACTCAATCGCGCAATTCAAAGCCTTGCAGCATCCTTTTCTATCTGAATGAATAGACGCGCGGCGCCGCAGCCTTTTGCGTTGACAGCCACGATCAATCGATCGCTGTTAGGGCCATGAAGATTCTCGCAATATCCGGCAGCGCTCGGCGCAATTCCACCAATACATCAATGCTGCGGGCTGTCAGCGCCGTCGCGCCATGTGAGATCGAGATTACGATCTTCGATGGCGTGGGAGGTTTGCCGGTGTTCTCGCCGGATCTCGAGGGGGAATCTCTGCCGGCGGCGGTGCGGGATTTCGTCGCTCTGATCGCTCAGAGCGACGGGGTGATCATTGCCAGTCCGGAATATGTGCGATCCATCCCCGGCGGTCTCAAGAATGCGATCGACTGGCTCGTATCGGGAGATGAGATCGTCCACAAGCCGATCGCTCTGCTGCACGCATCCCATCGGGGCGACGACATGCTGGCCGGTCTTCGCATCGTGCTTGCAACCATCACCGACCGGTTCGCGGATCATATCTTCCTCCGACTTCCGCTGATGAAACTGGAGCCGGCCGAGGTGTTTCAGGCCGTCGAGACGGCAGGGAACCGTTCCAGGGTGCAGGCCTATCTTCAGGCCTTCTCGGTCTATTGCGCGGCAAGCAACGAAACCGCCTGAAGCGTCAGTCATCGCAACGGTATCAGACGGCCGCTCTCAATTCGCCGCCATTGCGCTCGATCACCCGCCGCGAGGCGTGATTGTCCTCGTTGCAGAGGATGACGAGCCGGTCGAGGCCTTCTTTCTTTGCGTTGTCCCCGCGGCATAAAAAAAGCCCCGCACGATCTTGATGCGAGGCTTGTGCCGGCAGACGAACGGGTTCAACGGCACTGGCGGCGCGGGCCGTAGCTCGGCTGGTAGGTGTTGTCGTAGGCGCGGTAGGACCGGTAGCGGCTGTAGCAATAATCTTCGTGCGAGCTGTAGCCGGTCGAACGATAGGCTCGCGGCTGCGAGGCGATGATGCCGCCGAGGAGGGCGCCGGCGGCCAGGCCGCCAATGATGGCGCCGGTATTGTCGTGGTGGTGATACCGGCGGTCGTAGCGGCGATCCCAGCCATAACGATCGTTTCGGCGGTAGTCGCGGTCCCCGTAGTAGTTGCGATCACGATAATGATGGCGTTTGCGATACCAGTCGTCATCATTCCTGCCGAACTGACCCGGGCAATTGGTGAAGTTGTTGCAGCCAACGGTCGTTATGTCGGGATTTCCGGGCGCCGGTTGCGCCGCTGCCTGCATCGGGCTCGGCACGAAGGCCGGACCTGCCGAGGCCGGCATTCCGGAGAAGGCCGTCGCTATAGACAGGGCAATGATGGCGATTCTGTTCATTTCACTCACCTTGGGTAAACGGATGTATCGAAGGCGTAACGCAGCGGAAGGGATTAAGTTTCATTCCGGGATGGGAGGGGTTGATGTATGTGCGTCTCGACTAACGTAAAGGGCAAGACGAAACTCGGCCGCCCGCAGCGGCGCGTGCCTGCTGGAGACCGAAGCAAATGCTGAATTCGAGCCTATGCGGATGGCGCGCTGTCGCCCTTATTTGCCGCCAGCCAGCAAGCGAAGCTGGCTCTCGTCATGCACGCCTTGCCGGTAAAGCTCGATGATCAGAGCGCCAAGGCGGTTGGCTTCTGCGCCCGATCTGTCGATATCGAGCCCGTTGCAGAGGGCTTCGTGGACGCGCCTGCACACATCAAGGTCTTCGGATGCGAGCGGTTCATCACGCGTGTTGACCAGCTTGTCTGACATCGCAATCTGCCCTTTTTCGATGCCGTGAATCGCTATTGTGAAAAAGATAATTTCACGATCCTGGCTCTACAAGATGGGCGAAGGTCCGAAATACAAAACAATTCGTGACGTGGAAATGCGGACAAGGGCTTGCGCGGCTCGGGATGAGACAGGCGGGCGCATCGGCCCGACAGGCGGCGCGCGCGTGGGGACCTATTCGGTGGCGGGGTCCTTGCCGCTTTGCTGCGACAGGCGCAGTTCCTTCAGCCGCTTGGTCTTCTCCCGGCGAGCGCGCTGCTCCGCCTCGATGGTTTCCTTGGCGGCTCGCTCGGTGTTTTCGAAACGATCCTGCCGGTAAGCCTTTGATGAGGGTTCACGTTCTCTGGTCATGGCCGCTAAACGCAAAGCGGCGAAAACGGTTTCATCGGAAAACGTGCAACCGACCATCAACGGCCGAGGCGGGCAGGGCGCAGCCCGTTTGCTGCAACCCGCGGCTGACGAGATCTTGCCGTGTCGGGCAGGTCGTGCCGGCCGCCGGGCGCCATAGCGCCCGGCGGCCTGGCGGATCAGCCCTTGATGAAGGCGAGGATGTCGGGATTGATGATGTCGGCATGGGTGGTGCACATGCCGTGCGGAAATTTCTCGTAGACCTTCAGCGTCGCGTTCTGCAGCAGCTTGGACGAGAGCAGGGCAGAGTCGGCGATCGGCACGATCTGGTCGTCGTCGCCATGCATGACGAAGGTCGGCACGGTAATGATTTTCAGGTCTTCGGTGAAATCGGTTTCAGAAAAGGCCTTGATGCCGTCGTAATGCGCCTTGGCGCCGCCGATCATGCCCTGGCGCCACCAATTGTTGACGATCGGCTCCGACACCTTCGCACCCGGCCGGTTGAAGCTGTAGAACGGGCCGGCCGGCAGGTCGCGATAGAATTGCGCGCGATTGGCGGCGAGCTGCCGGCGCAGGTCGTCGAAGACCTCGATCGGCAGGCCGCCGGGATTGGCAGCCGTTTTCACCATGATAGGCGGCACGGCGCCGATGATGACGAGCTTGGCGACTCGGCCCTGCGGCTGGCCATGGCGGGCGACATAGTGGGTCGCTTCGCCGCCGCCGGTGGAGTGGCCGATATGGACTGTGTTCCTGAGATCGAGATGCTCGACGACGGCTGCGGCATCGGCGGCGTAATGATCCATATCGTGACCGTCGCCGACCTGGGTGGAGCGCCCATGGCCGCGCCGGTCATGGGCGACGACCCGGTAGCCCTTCGCGAGAAAGAACAGCATCTGGGCGTCCCAGTCATCGGAGCATAGCGGCCAGCCGTGATGGAACATGATCGGCTGGGCGGTCTTCGGCCCCCAATCCTTGTAGAAGATCTCGACGCCGTCCTTGGTGGTGACTGTGCTCATCTCTGGGCTCCTCGATGGGGTTGGGTTGGGCTAAAGCGGTCAGAAGTTTGTGCCGTTGCCGGCAAAATCGGCAAGGCGATAGGCACCGCTGCGCGCGGCTAGGTTGGAATATGCGGATGTCGTCATCAAGCTAATCTTTATATTCAATTCACATAACAGAATTTTATAATGAGGCCAGACCACAGCCGGACATTGCTGGTCGATGCGTTACAGGACGCCGCGGCAGACGGCGCCGCCGGCGCGCCCTTGAACGCGGTTCATCGCCCAACCATCTAACCCACTACACATCATCACCATGGCGAACTGTCGCAACCGCGGCCGCTTCGCCGGCGGCGGGACGGCCGTTTGCCGCCTGAGGACCAGATCATGGGTTATATGGACAAGGAGATAGTGCCTCAAAATGAGGGGGCGCTGATCGATGCCTATTCGCAATCGATCGCAGCAGCAGTCGACATCGTCGGGCCGGCGGTCAGCCGCATCGAGAGGGTGGGTGGCCGGCAGGGGCACGGGTCGGGCTTCGCCATTTCCCCTGACGGTCTGATCATCACCAACAGCCATGTCGTCGACGACGCCAAGGCCGTTCGCATCACCACGCCCGATGGCTTCGTCACCGAGGGCCGGGTGCTCGGCCGCGATATCGATACCGATATCGCTCTCATTCGCGCCAATACCGGCACCGGCGCCTGGGCGAAGCTCGGGGATTCCCAGCGCCTGCGCAGAGGCCATATCGCCATAGCGATCGGAAACCCGCTCGGTTTCGAATGGACTGTCACCGCCGGCATCGTCTCGGCGCTCGGCCGGTCAATGCGGGCAGCCAGCGGCCGGCTGATGGAGGATGTCATCCAGACCGACGCGGCACTCAATCCCGGCAATTCGGGCGGGCCGCTGGTGTCGTCAGGCGGGGAGGTCATCGGCGTCAATACCGCCGTCATTCAGGGCGCGCAGAGCATCGCCTTCGCCGTGGCGTCGAATACGGCCAATTTCGTGGTTTCGGAGATTCTTCGCTACGGGCAGGTGAGGCGTGCCTTTATCGGTATATCAGGCGATACAATTGTGCTGCCGCGCCGGGTGGCGCTGGCGGCGGGCACGGTGCAGACGACATCCGTTCGCGTGCGCTGGGTCGAGCCGGAAGGGCCGGCGGCAAAGGGAGGGCTGCAGGAGGGCGATTATATCCTCGCCATCGACGGCAGCCCGGTCGGCGGCGTCGATGATATCGTCCGATTGATGGATGGCAGCCGGATCGGCAGGGAGACGGAGATCCTGGTGTTTTCGGTGGCTGGCCGGATCGAGAAGAAGACCTTGCTGCCGATGGCGCGGACGTCATGACAGGGACATCACGCACCGTCAGGCGCTGACCGCCTCCTGCTCCGTCCCCGAAAAATCCACAGCGGCAAAGGCCGCCGCCAGCACCTCCGGCCCGGCGCCGCCTTTCGCCGCGTCGGTCGAGAGGATCTGGCGGTAGCGCCTGGCGCCGGGCAGGCCGGTGAAGAGGCCGACCATGTGGCGGGCCACATGCTGCAGCCGGCCGCCGGCCGCGATGTGGCGTTCTGCATAGGTCATCATCCGATCGCGCAGGGCTTTCCAGTCGGGTTCGGCCGCCGGCGCGCCGAAGAAGCGCTGGTCGACCTCGGCAAGGATTGCGGCATTCTGATAGGCGGCGCGGCCCAGCATGACGCCGTCGACCTGTTCGAGATGGGCTGCGGCTTCATCCAGCGTGCGGACGCCGCCGTTGATGCCGATGAAGACATCGGGCCAGCGCTGTTTCATCCGGTAGACGATCTCGTAGTCGAGCGGCGGGATCTCGCGATTCTCTTTCGGGCTCAAGCCCTTCAGCCAGGCCTTGCGGGCATGGATCCATATCGCGTCGGCGCCGGCATCGAGGACGTGGCTGATCAGCTCCGGCAGCGCCTGCTCCGGCTCCTGCTCGTCGACGCCGATCCGGCATTTCACCGTCACCGGCACGGTTGCGACCGCCTTCATCGCTGCGATGCATTCCGCCACCGTCTTCGGCGTCAGCATCAGGCAGGCGCCGAAGGTGCCCGACTGCACGCGGTCGGAGGGGCAGCCGACATTGAGGTTGATCTCGTCATAGCCGTAGGGCTCGGCAAGCTTCACCGCCTCGGCAAGCTTTGCCGGGTCCGAGCCGCCGAGCTGCAGCGCCAGCGGATGCTCGGCCGCGTCATGGCCGAGCAGCCGGTCGCGCGGACCGTGGATGATCGCATCGGCCACCACCATCTCGGTATAGAGCAGCGCCTGCCGGCTGATCTGGCGGTGAAAATAGCGGCAATGCCGATCCGTCCAGTCGATCATCGGGGCGACCGCAAAAATCGGGCTCTTCTGCGTCATCGACGTTCCATTATTCGTTGTTCTCTGGGCGCCGCAAGGGTGCCGCGCCGCCGCGGGGCGGGATCATTCATCAAGCGCGCATATAACATCTGGCGGTGCGATCGACAAATGACGCTCCCGCCGCAAACAGAAACGGCGCCCCTTGCGGAGCGCCGTCCATACCGCCGAAGCGGAAATCTGACTTACGAAGCCGAGATGTTGACGGCCTTCGGGCCCTTGCCCATGCGGTCCGGCTCGGTGTCGAAGGTAACCTGCTGGCCTTCGCGCAGCGACTGGATGCCAGAAGCCTGCAGCGCAGAGATATGGACGAAAACGTCCTTTGCGCCGCCGTCCGGCGTGATGAAACCAAAACCCTTGTCCTGGTTGAAGAATTTTACGGTGCCCTTGGTGGCCATTGGGATCGTCCTTTTCCCTTAGTCTGTGTAGTATCCGCGCCCCCGAGAGGAAGCGGACGGCTTTAGCTTTCGCCCCGATCGATTGGGACGAAGGGTCAGTCGGAGAAGTCACGTACGGGGAAAGAACGTCTACGTAGGCGGGTAGTCCCGCGCCGCCTTCCAAACGGAAGGGATTACCACATCAGTCCAGTCACCGGCATGCAAATGCCCGAGTAGGCGAATTGGTGCCAGCTTTTCGGGCAAAAAGCAAGCGGGATTATTTTGGCATGTCTGCATCTATGTCAGGAAATGCCGAAGATTCAGATACTTGAGGAAAAGTTAGCGGTTCCTTGCATAGCTGTGCCATAGCGAGATTCCGTGCCGAAACGGGATGAGGGGCGGATTCGGTGGCCGGGCATGGATTTTGTCGTCGGGCGGCGCCTGCTGCTTCGGTGCACCAATCAGCCCTTATGGTGAGGAGATCCCCAGGTTCGTCTCGAACCACGAGGGTGGATGGCCGGGTGGGTTGGTGTCGGTGGTGGGGGTAGCCCTGGCAGGTCCAGTGCCTTTGGCGCCGCCCTCGCTCCGCCTCATCTTGAGGTGCGGAAGCCAAAGGCTGAAGCCTCGAAAGACGAGGGCGGCCACGGACGCCATCGCCTCGATTCTGGATGCGGTGCATCAGAGGTTTCCACGCCCGCCCTCGTGGTTCGAGACGGCCCTTCGGGCCTCCTCACCATGAGGGCTGCTCTTGGAGCCATCGACAATCGTCTACTGCGCATCCCCCAGCAACGCGCTGAGGCTCCACGGATTATCCCCCTTCTGGTTGGCGATGTCGTCGACCTTCCAGCCGCCGTGTTGCCGCACCAGCGTGTAGAAGAGCGTCACCTCTTCGCCGTTTTCGAACTGCACCTCCACCTCGGCCTTGTCGTCAAGCAGGATGGGCTGGCCGATCCTGACGTCGCTCGCCGTGCCATCCTGGCCCGCGATGACGGGATCGAAGTCGATCGCGCCGACATCGCCCTCGGGTGTGTTGTCGAGGTCGGCCTGGAGGAGCTCATTGAGATGGTCGGAGAAGAAGATCGAGTAAGGCGAGGGCGCCTCGGCGTCGCTGTTGTCGGTGTTGTAACTGTAGAGAGCCTTGAGCAGCGCCTTCGGTGTCTTGTAGGTCTCGGCCGATGCGGGCAAAGCTGCGAGCGTTGAGATGGCAAGGGCCAGGATGAATTTGGGCAGGCGCATGCGGGCTCTCCTCGGATGACGAGAAATCATAACCGAAACGGGTGTCGAGGTGGAGCTGCATTTTTTGGGGCCTCGGGCTCATGCGAGCTTGATGAGGCCCGCCGCGGTGGGGGTAAATCCGCAGGCGCGGTAGAAGCCGATCAGGTGCGGTTCGAAATCGACATGCAGCCATTTGGCGCCGCGCTCGCGGGCAACTTTCATCGCTTCCCTGACCAGCAGCGTGGCGATCCCCTGCCTACGCATCTCGGGATGAACTGAGGTGTCGAGGAGGAAGGCATGAATGCCGCCATCCCAAGCGACGTTGATGAAGCCGACGAGCCTGTTGTCGTGATAGGCGCCGATATGGGCGAGGCTGCGGGAGAGGATGGCGGTGAAATCCCGGCTGTGCGGGCTGCCCCAGGCGGCGGAAAAGAGGGCGTCCAGTTCGGCCGAGGCGGGGAAGGGATCGATGCGCAGTTTTAGCATGGGCGGTTGCCTTCGTTCAGCGGGCGTGGACAGGCTATACCCTCACTATTCATCACCCCGCAGCCCACTCAAACTCCGTGGCTCCTCGCCCTGCTGGTCGGCGATTCTTCCACCCTCCAGCCGCCATGCTCCTTCGCCAGCGAATAATAGAGCGTCACCTTTTCGCCGATGCGAAACTCCACCTCAAGCTCGGCCCGGTCGTCTACGAGGATGAAGAAAACTGATTTAGGGCGAAGGCCGTCGCCCTCGGCGCTGTCGGCATCGTAATTGTAGATTGCCTGCAGCAGCGCTGCATCAGCAACAGTCGTCCGATACCAAGAAGCGGCCAATGCGATATGTATAGGTCAAGCCAAGGATGTAGGGTGAGCGTCCGGTGAGCGGATTTTGGTTCGGCGCGGAATTGGCGCAAGTTACGACACAGATGATTCATTTGTGACGTAACAGGGTATGAATGGCCAAGGTTGAGATCCTGACGGGTGCCGAGCGACAACGTCGATGGTCCACTGAACTGAAGCTTTTGATATTGCAAGAAGCGTTCGGCGTGGATGGCAGCGTTTCGGATGTAGCGCGCCGGCACGACGTTCTTCCGCAACAGATATACGCTTGGCGAAAGAAGTTCTCGCGACCCGAATTGAACCCTCCACAGACCCCATCGTTCATCCCGGTGTCGCTTATCGGAGCATCGGAGAGCGTGAGTGACGGTTCCAAGAGGAGCGATGCTCGGTCGAGATGCAAAGACGTTGAAATCGTCCTGAGGAATGGCCGCTTACTGAGAATTGCAGCGGACATGGATCTCGAAGTGCTATCGTCGCTTGTTGCTTGTGTGGAGGCAGCATGATCGGGCCTTCTGGAAATGTGCGGGTTTATCTGGCCTGCGGAGTGACCGACATGCGGCGTGGCATTGATGGACTGTCGGCGTTGGTTGAGGCGGTCATAAAGGAGGCGCCGGGTTCTGGCGCGATCTTCGGCTTCCGCGGAAAACGCGCTGATCGGATCAAACTTTTATGGTGGGATGGCCAAGGGTTCTGCCTGTTTTACAAAATTTTGGAACGCGGATACTTTCCCTGGCCGACGGCGAAAGATGGCGTTGCGCCCCTGACGCAGGCTCAGCTTTCGATGCTTGTGGAGGGGATCGACTGGCGCCGACCTGCGTGGACTTCCGCGCCCGGTCGAACGGGTTAAAAGCTATATTTTGCAAGGACATCCGGGGCATGATGCTAGCGTTTCCGGCGCAAATCGGCTATGTATGCGGGCATGGAAACAACGCCGCTGGACAGTCAGGACGAGCTATCTGTATTGCGCGCGCTCGTTGCTGAACAGGCGGGGAAACTTGAGAGCCAAGAAGCCGAAGTCTGCAAGCGCGACTCCATTATCGGGCTTCTGCGCGCGCAGCTGGAGTTGCTCCGACATCGGCAGCATGGCGCTTCTTCGGAAAAGATCGACCGGAAGATCGAGCAATTTGAACTGATGCTGGAGGAGATCGAGGCCTCCCGTGCCGAGGCTGAGATGCGCTCCGGGAAAGCTCCTTTGCCGGAGTTGGATGACGCACTAGACAAGCCGAAGCGCAAACCATTGCCGGATGGTCTTCCAACCGAAGAGCTGGTCTATGCAGCACCCTGCAATTGTCCGACCTGTGGTGGCACATCGTTCCTGAAGGCTGCTGACAAGATGGTCCAGGTGATGGAGCACGTGCCGGCGTCCGTAAAGATTGTCCGCCATATCGAAAAGCGCATGATCTGCAGGGACTGCGATACGACGGTGTCTGGCGAAATGCCGACCTTGCCGATCGAGCGAGGCAAGCCCGGACCGGGATTGCTCGCTCATATCATGGTCGCCAAATTCGACGATCACATCCCGCTCTACCGCCTATCCGAGATGTACGACCGGCTGGGAATAGACATCTCCCGCTCTGTCATGGCGGACTGGGTCGGCCGTGTGTCCGTTCTGCTGACGCCACTCGTCTTGCTGATCAGGGCCCATATTGCGGCGGTCGACCGAATACATACGGACGATACCCCGGTCGATGTTCTCGACCCTGGGCGAGGAAAGACCAAAACCGGCAGGGTGTGGGTCTATGTCTTCGATGGCAGCGGCTATCGAGACCCCACTCCAAGGGCCATTGCCTACTACTATAGCCCCGACCGCAAGGGCGCGCATCCGGCCGACCATCTCGCTGCCTTCAGCGGCGTGATGCACGCGGATGGCTATGGTGGCTATAAGAAGCTCTACGGCAACCAGATCGTCGAGGCCGCCTGCATGGCGCATGTGCGCCGCAAGTTCCATGATGTGATCAAGCTGAAGCCATCCCCGATCGCTGACGAAGCGCTGTCGCGCATCGGTGCGCTCTACGATATCGAGGATCGTATCCGCGGCATGTCGGCTGACCAGCGGCGTACACTGCGCCAGCAACACGCCAGGCCCCTTCTGGCGGACCTCAAGCGCTGGATAGAAGAGACGCTTTCGGCGCTGCCACAGAAGCAGAAGCTGGCTGAAGCGATGCGATATGCCCTCTCGCGATGGACAGCGTTGAGCGTTTACATCGACGATGGCCGTGTCGAAATCGATAACAACATAGCTGAACGAGCCATGCGTCCGCTTGGAATCGGAAGAAAAAACTGGCTATTTGCCGGCTCGGATAAAGGCGGCGAGCGCATCGCCAACATCCTGACCATTATAGAAACGGCCAAACTCCATGGCCACAATCCCGAGACCTACCTCACAGACGTCCTGACCAGGATCCAGGATCACCCCAAAGATCGCTTTGAGGAACTGCTGCCGTCGCAGTGGGCGCCAGCGAAAGACCGATACGAGGCTGCGTGATGGCACGCTCGAGGTTCATCTATACGCTGAAAGAAGTCGCCGGCATGATCGGCGAGAACCTCGAATTAATCGAGGAGGTGACCGCCAACTCGGACAATATCGCCGAGGGCGAATTGATATATGTCCGCGATGGCAGTGAAGATGGCACAAAAGGCCTGACCGAAAATGGAATTGACGACCTTCGAGATCTCTTGGCCGACATACGGACGTGGGATGGTGGAATCCGCCAGTTCCTTGTCGATGAACAATGCGATCCCGAAATGATCGAGCGCATCATGGCCGATGAGCTAAGCCGCAAGTTCTAAAACGCGCCTCGTAGACCGCAAAAATGCATTCGCCGGACGCTCACGATGTAGGTAGCAAAAATCGCTTCAATCGTAACGCTGATACTCGTTTCCGAATACGTTGCTAATTTGCTCTATTTCGTCACTTTTTGAATGGCCATTTGCGATTAACAATACGCGTTGTAGTCGAACAGCGATCGCATGTTTATATAAATCCTCACTGCTGCTGTCGTTGAAGTTTTTAATGGCAGTTAAAGCGCCAACCCTTTGTCCGACAGATTCAAAATCTTCCACTTCGACTTCATGTGTCACTAAACCTGCGGCCTCCAACTTTGCGAAAGCGTCAGGGTCATATCGCCTGAGTTTTTGTGCTTCATACTCGCCCAACCCGAACGGCGAATGCGCGACGCAAAGATGATTGCAGTTTCCATGGTCGTCAACGAGCGCTGCTACCCGCTCCGCCATGCAGAGTTCAAAAAGCGACGGCATGAGCGCTTACTTTCATCAGTGATTTCTCTTTCGCGATGGTCATTAAACCATCGATCCTTTTCTTCGACAGGCCGGTGTGCTCGAAAATTTCGAATGTTGTTGTAAGGCCTTGAGCTAATGCCGAAGTTAAGACAGTGACAGCTCTAGAGCCGAGATAGGCCAGATCAATCACACCTGGTTCAGGACCGTCTTTCCCGCCGCCACCAGTCGGCTTCTGGGAATCGAGAAAACTGTCTTTACCGAAGCCTGCGATAAACTGACGTGGATAACCGCCATCCACATATCCAAGCTTCGCGAGTCTGACCAACATGGCGCTAACGCTGGTCTTGAAGATATTAGACAATCTTGTTGCTGAGGAGACAGCCAGATTGTATTCGAAAAAGTGAAACTTATGCTGACTTATCACGTCAATCAGTTCATCGCGGGGTATCAGCAGTGATGCAGCGAAGTCGTTAGCAAATATCTCAATTTCGTTGTCATATTGATAGTTATTAGTAATCGCGGATCTCTTGCCAAAGATATGAGAAAGTTCATGGGCAAGCGTAAACGATTTAGCGCCGTGATTCCTCTTTATCGAGTTTATGAAAATTAAATTCGAAGTAAAACTTTCGTGGTATATGGCAAATCCATCGATATCAGTCGAAAAATTGTGATCTTGAACTACGTATATTCCTATATCTTCTATGCGACTTCTGAATAATTTATAAAATTCTGCCTTGTCTTTGGCTTCCTGACGTAGTTTGTTCAGTTGCAGCGTTTGATTTACAGATGCCGCGAATTGTTCTGGATTTGAGTTTGTATCAAAGTCATACAAACTTTGAGGCGCATCCCAGTCTAGGCGCTTGTAGAGGGTTGCCAAGAAGTCACGGATATCGATGATGTGCTGAAATCTGTGAGTATCTTTGCCGTATTTGAGGACAGCGGATTCCGAAGCTCGAAAATCCATGATCAATGAGGGCGGAACATCAAAATCAATCACGAAGAATGCATGAGGCGGAACAGCTAAACGCTCAGCTAGCTTGATGATCTGATTTTTCGTTGGGACGTTATCGCCGTTAAGAGTCGATTGTAGTTTCTTGGCGCTCATGCCGGCCGCACTAGATGCTTCGGCGGCGTTGAGCCCTCTTACGGCTATCAGCTTTTGTAACATCGAGGGATTGAATGTCATCTGAAGTCTGTGACGGTTTGGTGTTCACTGCTTTACAAGCGAGCTTGTCTACAGCCGTAGGTGTCTCGCTCGCGTTCCCGATTCTATCACAGATTATAGAGAGCAAGAGTTTAAAGATTGTTCAAGAGTGTAGGCGCGTCTTGGGGAAGAATAAAATCAAAGCGGATCGCGTCGCTTTCCGGGATGTTGGTTTGGTTCTAACTGGATACCAGTTCTTTATAGAGCGTCTTTCCAGGCTGAACGCAGTATTGATGATATTGTGCGCCGTCATCGGGATAGCTGCGTTCTCGCTAATAATCACATCAACGTTAAGCCCCACATATTGTGTGCCGTATTGGGTCTGCCTCGTTACGCTTTCGGTAATCGCTTCGCCATTCTCATTTGGCATGTTTTATCTACTATATTGGTTCGACAAAACTAGCCCGGTTAGGGCGATGTTGCGTTTCTATGATCGTTATTTTTGACGGTGCCGGAGAATCCATTGGCTTGTCTTGAATGACCGACCAAAAGGATCACAATACCTGGACGCATTCATATTTTGGGTAGTTGGGGCTTATGAACGCCCTCATCTATAGACTCTATGGGAAGTAGTTATCACCGCCCCGGCCGCCCGGTCTTACCCTTCGTCCGCCCCTTGCGCTTCTGCTCGCCCGGGTCCTCATAGTTTCCAACGCCCGTCTTTCCCCTGACCACCGGCCGCACGTCGTCGCGTTCCGGCTGATCTTCCAATAACGGCGAGAACCGCTTCGTGCCCTTGGCGACGTCCGGCTTGTCAGGCACGTGACCGGTCACCGGTTTTTCCGTGCGGCCGACGGTCATTTCGTCGAGGGTGTTGCGGCGGAAGAGGCTCTTGTTGTCGCCGGGAGTGGCGACGTGGCGGCCCATTTCGTCGAGGTCCGGTTTGCGAAAGAGGGGTGTGGTGGTATCGGTGCCGGGGCCCATGTCGTCTAGCGTTGGTTTGGCGAAATAGGAGGGTGTGGCCCCCTCATCCGCCCTGCCGGGCACCTTCTCCCCCGTGGGGAGAAGGGACTCGCGGGTCGCTTTGGCATTCCGCTTGATGCCTTCCATCGCCTTCGACTCTTCGCGGGCCATCGGGTCGTCCATGACAGCCAGTTCGGCGGCCTTGAGGCGTTTGATTTCGTCGCGGAGGCGGGCGGCTTTTTCGAAGTCGAGGTCGGCGGCGGCGTCGCGCATGCTCTTTTCGAGCGCGTTGAGATGGGCCTGCAGGTTGTTGCCGACGAGGTTGCCGCCATCGGCGAAGCCTTTGCCTGCGGCGCCCGAGATGTCGGCTCGGACGTGGTCGCGCTCGTAGACCGAGTCGAGGATATCGGAGATCTTGGCCTTGACCGACTCCGGCGTGATGCCGTTTTCCAAGTTATAGGCCATCTGCTTTTCGCGGCGGCGGCCGGTTTCCTCCATGGCGCGCTTCATCGAGCCGGTGACGTTGTCGGCATAGAGGATGACCTTGCCGTCGACGTTACGCGCGGCGCGGCCGATCGTCTGGATCAGCGAGGTCTCGGAGCGCAGGAAGCCTTCCTTGTCGGCGTCGAGGATGGCGACGAAGCCGCATTCGGGAATGTCGAGGCCTTCGCGCAGGAGGTTGATGCCGACGAGTACGTCGAAGGCGCCGAGGCGGAGATCGCGGATGATCTCGATACGCTCCAGCGTGTCGATGTCGGAGTGCATATAGCGCACGCGCACGCCCTGCTCATGCAGATATTCGGTCAGGTCTTCGGCCATGCGCTTGGTCAGCACGGTGCAGAGGGTGCGGTAGCCTTTGGCGGCGGTTTCGCGGATCTCGCCGAGTACGTCGTCGACCTGGGTGCGGGCCGAGCGGACCTCGACCGGCGGGTCGATCAGGCCTGTGGGGCGGATGACCTGTTCGGCGAAGACGCCGCCGGATTGTTCCATTTCCCAGCCGCCCGGTGTGGCCGAGACGGCGATGGTGTCGGGGCGCATGGCGTCCCATTCCTCGAAGCGCAGCGGCCGGTTGTCCATGCAGGAGGGCAGGCGGAAGCCGTATTCGGCGAGCGTCGCCTTGCGCCGGAAGTCGCCGCGGTACATGCCGCCGATCTGCGGCACGGTGACATGGCTTTCGTCGATGAAGACGAGGGCGTTGTCGGGGATATATTCGAACAGCGTCGGCGGCGGATCGCCGGGGTCGCGGCCGGTGAGATAGCGCGAATAGTTCTCGATGCCCTGGCAGGAGCCGGTGGCTTCAAGCATCTCGATATCGTAGCGGGTGCGCTGCTCCAGGCGCTGGGCCTCCAGCAGGCGGCCGGCCTTCTCCAGCTCGGCGAGGCGAAGGCGGAGCTCCTCCTTGATCGATTTGATGGCGCCGTTCAGCGTCGGGCGCGGGGTGACATAGTGCGAATTGGCGTAGATCTTCACCGATTTCAGATCGCCGACCTTCTGGCCGGTCAGCGGATCGAATTCGGTGATGGCGTCGATCTCGTCGCCGAACATGGAGATGCGCCAGGCGGCATCCTCCAAGTGGGCGGGAAAGAGTTCGATCGTGTCGCCGCGCACGCGGAAGGAACCGCGGGTGAAATCCATGTCGCGGCGCTTATATTGCTGGGCGACAAGGTCGGCCAGCAGCTGGCGCTGGTCGAGCCGGTCGCCGACCGACATCTGGAAGGTCATCGCCGTATAGGTTTCGACCGAGCCGATACCGTAGATGCAGGAGACCGAGGCGACGATGATGCAGTCGTCGCGTTCGAGCAGCGAGCGCGTCGCCGAGTGGCGCATGCGGTCGATCTGCTCGTTGATCGAGCTTTCCTTCTCGATATAGGTGTCGGAGCGCGGCACATAGGCTTCCGGCTGGTAATAATCGTAGTAGGAAACGAAATATTCCACCGCATTGTCGGGGAAGAAATTCTTGAATTCGGAATAGAGCTGGGCGGCCAGCGTCTTGTTCGGCGCCAGGATGACGGCCGGGCGCTGCGTCGCCTCGATCACCTTGGCCATGGTAAAGGTCTTGCCGGAGCCGGTCACGCCGAGCAGCACCTGGCTGCGGTCGCCATTCTCCAGTCCCTCGACGAGATCGCGGATCGCGGTCGGCTGGTCGCCGGCCGGCTCGTAATCCGATTTCATCAGGATGCGGATGCCGCCTTCGGATTTGTCGGGTCGGGCAGGGCGGTGCGGCGTCCAGATCTTGCCGTTCTTGTGCAGCGGATTGCCGCTCTCGATCAGCGCCGACAGTGCCTCGACCGTCGCGGTGACACCACCGGGCGAGATGCTGCCGGCATCCTCGAGCGAGATGTCGAGACCCGCCACAGGATTGAGGCCGGCGGCGGCGCGCGTCTTCGGGTCGGAGGAGCCGCCGATCGAGACGCCGCGCGCGGTCTTTGAAGCGCTCACGCTGCCGGCGCTCTGCGCCTTCGCTCCGCGGGGGCCTCGCATCGGCTCGGACGCCCGTTCGGGCTTGCGGCCTTCGGCCGATCGCGCGGCGACGGCTTCGGCGTGCTTGCGCGCCTCGTTCTCCACCTTCTTGCGGTGCTTGCCGGCCTTAGAGGCGATTTCGCGCTGGCTTTCGACGCCCGCTGCTTCGGCATCCGCCTCCAACTGCTTCACCCAATCGGCGACGGAGCCGGAAAGCGGCGCGCCCTCGAAGGACGACTGCGGGGCTTCCTCGAAGCCATTCGGGGCGGGGGATTTCTTCGGAGATTTGGCCATGGCGCGAATATGGAGAGAGTCAGCGCGAAAGGGAAGAGGCAAAGAGTACAAAAGGGAAACGAACGAATCGTTCGGATTGGGTGAATAATTGCCGCCTCTGGATGTTGGCGGCTGTCTCGCGGGGGGGCTTTTGAGCGCCGGCGCCGCATTCTCCAACACTCCTCATTCCGAGGCGCGCAGCCCATCGGGCGAAGCCTCGAAGGACGCGCCGCAGCGATGCTTCTTGCATGTTGAACGCCGGTGAGGCTGTCGAGCACACACTGGAACCGAGATCGGCATTCCGCCGTTAGTCTGCAGTCAATCCAGTTCCAGGTGCTGCTACCATCAACGACCATTCCGCCTTCTGGAAGAAACCGATTTCGATCGATCTTGATACCGGGAAACGGCTGATTCTCCGCTCACCGGAGGATGCGCTTTATGCACTGGTCTCCGACTGGCCGGTCAATGGCGTTGTCCATCAGCAGAGGGCGATCGATTTCTGCCGTGCCTGGCTTGCGGGCCGCATGCCGGCCGAGACAGTGCGTCAGGCCTTTATCCTCGCAGCACTGGAAGCCGGCGTGGCGATCAATGATGATTAGGGGGAGTGAAAGCTCCGCTTTGAAGCAGCCGCCAGAGGGACTTGCAACACGAGATGATATTGTACCTGAAGAGGAACGATTATCGCTGCCACGATGAACGGCTGCGTTACTACGATTTTCTGGAATGACGCAACATGGAGGACTGAGGACGCGGCGCGGCCTCATTTCGCGTCGAGCCTGGCCAGTTCGCCGCGTGCTCCATCATATTCGATGAATGTTCTTGGGCAGGATGTCAAAGCGGCCTGGAACCTGCGGCGCGCCTCATCTCTGGCTCCGGCTAGCAGATACCATTCGCCAATATAGAAGATCGACTCGCAGGTCTGGTTGCTGTCGGCCGCTTTCGCCGTCAGCTCTCCCGGCGTTAGTTCGCGGAGGAAAAGACGATAGATGGGATAGGGCCAGGCTGCTTGATCGATCGCGCCGGCTGCAGCCCTGAGCTCATCGAGCGCTTTCGGATCGCCGCCCCGGCTTTGAGCAATGAAACGCCAGAGACGAAAATAGGGGGCGGTGCGCGGCTCCTCGTTTGCCAAGACGGCAAACCCCGTCGCGGCCTGCTCGTACCTTCCCCCGAAATAGTTGGTCATCGGGTCGTTGACATAGAATTGGCGCGCATTGGTGATAGGCCAAAGCGACCCGGCCGCGATGAGGACGAATGCAGCGCTGAAGGCGATCGCGGCTGCGCCGAAACGCGGTGTCGGGCGTTCCCGCGGCCAAAGGGTCAACAGCAGGAGCGAGAGCGCCGCGCCGGTCACCGCGCCGCCGAAATGGCCGGCATAGTCGATGGTCTGCCCCTCCTTCGCCGCAGAGAGGAACGGCAGCAGCGAGGGAACAAGAATCTGGATGGCGCCCACCTGCAGGGAAGATGCGACCGGCGTCGACCGGAAACGAATGCTGCCGGCGATCACGGCGGCGAAAAGCCCGACAATGCCGCCGGAAGCGCCGACGCCAACCGTATTGACGTCGTTGATCCAGACCGACGCAATGGAGCCGCCAAGGGCGCTGGCGAAGAAGATCGCCGCAAACCAGCGCCAGCCGATCAGCCGTTCGAACAGCATGCCCGCCATCCACAAGCAGAAGCAATTGGAGGCGAGATGAACGATGCCGGCATGCATGAAGGGGGCGGTAAACAGCCGCCACCACTCGGCGCCCTCGACGATGCTCGGGCGAAACGTGCCGCCGAGCACCAGCAATGTGCGAATACTGGGAGAGCCGGCCCTCGATGCTTCGACGCCGAAGGCGAGTTCGCCGGCATAGACGGCGACGAGAACGGCAAGAAGAGCATAGGTGAAGACGGGATAACGGGCGCCATCGAAAGCGGGTTCCGGCACTTCGTCTTCTTCCTCCTCGACGGTCAAACCGGCTTCCTGCAAGGCTTGCCATTTGGCCTCGAACGCTTCGGTCGCCACTTCCGCGAATTCATAGAATATGAAGTTCGAACGGCCCCGCAACATATGCAGAGGGATGCCGACCTTGAGGCGCGAACCAACGAACCACTCCGGCAGCCTGGCGGCCAGCCCCCGTCTGATCAACGCCTTGGCAGCGCCGGGATCAAGGTGGAGGACTATGGAATCTGCACCTTTGCTCTGGAATCTTTCGAAGCTCCGGATGTCCGACCAGCGTATGATCTGGTCGGGGAAATTCGGCAGCCGGACGCCGGCGGTCGATATGACCAATCCTGGCCCCCTGGAAAAGAGCTTCGGCACGAGCAGTAGTGCGAGGAGGCCAAAGAACACTGCGCCCAGCAGCGAGAAGAACCAGACGGCATGAGGGTCCTTGTCCTTCGGCGGATGGAAGCCCAACAGGATGGCCCCGGCCGCGATGGCGATCAAAATCAGGATGATGAGCAGCAATTTGCCTTTGTTGTAGACGTATTCCGATCTGCGCAATTCTTCCGGCTTCATTCAAAATTCTCACTGAAAAGGTATTCATGGCACCGCGCTGATCCGAGATCGCAAGCGAGTGATTTCCGTATCAAGAAGATTTCCCCGAGAGAGACTATCTACTTGCAATAGAATTTTGCAAGCCGGGCTTCGAAGAACTCGAACGCGGATGCGAATGACGGTCGGCCGGTGGGCGCGCCATCCTCTGAAGGTCTCAACTTTATACATTGCCGATCGTGTAGAATGCCGCGGGCAGGCGCGTCATCATCCTTGCACGCCGGAATCCGGCGTGGGGATCAAGGATGGATAACGAGCCCCAAGTTGCAGTGGAGCGCCGCAGCCATATCTACACGTCACGCGGTAACATGCACAGCGTCAGCATTGTTTGATTTCATGTATTGCAAATATTATTCCCGCTGTGTTTGTAGGAATGCGCAGCGTTTATCACGCTCCGATTCTTTGGAGATTCACCTGAATGAGAGTAAAACTTCTTGCCTGCGCTGCCCTGCTGATGCTGGCCGGCTGCAACGCCCCTGTGTCGCAATCCGTTGCAGATTCCCAGCGTCCGCCCTCGAGTGACGTCCGGCAGAACTTCGTCAACATTATATTCAAGAAAGTTTATAGACACGAAGCGGGGGAAGTCGTCTGGGCGCGGATTTCCAGCGTGGTTCTGCTCGATCCTGAGAAGAAGATCTATGCTTACTGTGTACGCGTCGTGCCTAAGCACAGCTGGGGAGACTGGGCCTATCTCGGCGTCTCCTTCACGGATAGCCAAATCCTAGGGGCGACGGCGAATGACGATCGCTGCAAAGACAAGCGGCTGCACTACTACCCGTTTCCTGAGATGAACGGCATGAAGACCTGAGTCACCACGCCGGCCGCAATGCGAAAACATATTCTCACGGTCGACGCCTCAGAACGCGGACGCCCTGGAGTCTGCCGCAGCCGGCGCTTTGCAATACCAGGCGAGGACGACAATCGTTCCGATGGGAACCAACAGCGCAAACAACTGGAACCAGCCGCTGCGGTTGATGTCGTGCAGTCGGCGGGTGGCCATGGCGATTGACGGGAGGAACACCGCCAGCGACCAAATTCCGCCCAAGGCTCCGGTTGGCTCGATAAGGTACAAAGCGAAGCTGACGAGAATGACGAAGAGCGTCGAAAACCAGAATTCCGATCGGCTCGCTCTGCCGTTGAAATCCACATATTTCCTGAAGAAACTGCTGATCGCCTGGCCGAAACCCATTGCCTGCGGCAGGTCACCGAAACGGTTCGGCCCGGCCGCCGGTTTTTTAAAGGCGAGGATCAATCCCACGCTGAGCGGGACCAAGATGACCAACCAATGGAACAGAGAAAAACTACCAGCCATAAGATAACCCCGACGATTTAAACGGCTTAACGATAAGCAACGTTCGTTTCGGGAAGATTAATCGGCTTGCAAGCCTATACGTTCGGCAATCATAGCGTGAGAATCTACGACTGTCGCAATGAGGGAGAAGTCCGTGGCGCGAGCAGTCGTTCAGTGCTTGATCAGCACGCTCGCCCGCACCGGCTGTTCGATGCCCTTCAGCGCAAGCACGCGGGTTTCGGCGCCCGCCGCCAGGTCGGAAGCTTTCGCCGCCGTTTCCGCCGAGATCAGGATCTCGCCGGCGGCGGCCTGGGATTCGAGCCTGGCGGCCTGGTTGACGACGCCGCCGATGGCGGTGAAATCGCTGCGGAAGCTTGAGAATTCGCCGATCTGGACCTCGCCGGAATGGATGCCGACGCCGACGCCGAGGGTGCGGCCGGGCAGGGCCTCGAGCGCCAGGCCGTTCAGCGTCGCGGCGCAGTTGCGCTGGATCTCCTGGGCGGCCAGGATTGCGGCGGCAGCGTGATTCTTGCTGACGATCGGGAAGTTGAAGATCGCCATCAGGCCGTCGCCCATCTGCTTGTTGACGATGCCGTCATGCGCCCAGATCGCCTGGGCGCAGCGATCCTGGAACAGGCTGACGATCTCGCTCAGCTGCACCGCCTCGATGCGCTCCGACAGGTCCGTGAACCCCCTGATATCGGCAAACAGGATGGTGGCGTCGACGGTGATCTGGCGCTGCTTCTTGACGTACTGGAAAGAGCGCTCGCAGATCGTGCAGATATCGGGGTTCATCTTGCTGCGGGTGATGCCGAAGGCGCGGAAGGGAAGCGCGAGCGGGCCGCCGATCGGGATCGGCATATGCATCTGATCCCAGCAGCCGCGGCAGATCCTGGCGCTGCCGTGCCTGGCCGGCTCACTGGAAGAGGCTGTCGTCATATCGAACAATCCATCGCCTGATAGCCAAAGAACAAGCTTCCGATACTCGCCTGCTTTTGGCAACTCTCCAAGGCAGCACATGAATAGCGCCACACTTGTTACTCCCACTGGCCGAGATCGGCTGCCAGACTATCTCCCGCAACAGTGAACAGTGGCAAGCAGCGGACGTAAGCGCGCCTTGCCTGGCGAGGCACGGGCATTCACCGCAATCGGGAGATTTCAAAATGACCACAATAGCTCAAAACGGCGGCCAGCCGGCCATGCACAAGCCTGCGGTCGTGTCGGAGGCGGCCTGGGAGGCGGCCTGGAAGCAGATGCTCGTCAAGGAAAAGGCCCAGAGCCGCGCCCGGGATGCGCTTGCCGCCGAGCGCCGGCGGATGCCGTGGATGGTCGTGGAAAAGGATTACGCATTCGAAGGGCTGCAGGGCAGGGTCAGCTTGGGCGACCTGTTTGAAGGGCGACACCAGCTCATCCTCTATCGCGCCTTCTATGAGCCCGGCGTCTTCGGCTGGCCGGAGCATGCCTGCCGCGGCTGCTCGATGGTGGCCGACCAAGTCGCCCATGTCGCCCATCTCAACGCCCGCGACACCACCCTGGTCTTCGCCTCGCGCGCGCCGCAGGCCGACATTGTGCGGCTGAAAGCACGGATGGGCTGGACGCATCCGTGGGTGACGATCACCGACAGCTTCGACAAGGACTTCGGCGTCGACGAATGGCACGGCACCAACGTGTTCTACCGCGACGGCGAACGCATCTTCCGCACCTATTTCGTCAACAACCGCGGCGACGAACAGATGGGCAGCACCTGGAACTACCTCGATATCACGCCGCTCGGACGCCAGGAAGTCTGGGAGGATTCGCCGGAGGGCTATCCCCAGACCCCGACTTACAAGTGGTGGAACTGGAACGATGCCTATGTCGCCGACGCAGAGCCTGACAAGAAATGGGTCGAGGTTTCCGATGCCGGCGAGGCCGCCTTCCGGGCGGAAAGCGCGAACGAGAAACCGTGAGCGAAATTGATCGGCGCAGCTGCAAGGCCATTGCCCCGTCTACCGCAGTGCATGCATAGTGGCCGGCGATGCGGAGGGGCCGATGAAGAAATTGCATGCGTTTATGGTGATGACGCTTCTCCTGCCCGCCGCGGCGCATGCCGAACGCCGCTGCGGCTGGCTGGACAATCCCTCGATGGCCAAATGGTTGCTCATCGATGCCGGCGGCGGCTGGACCATCATGGACAATGGCAGCGGCTACAAGGCGGCCGAGGGAATGGACAAGATCCCGCACCTGACGGATAGCGAATTTGTCTACACCTATGCCGCGCATGGTTATGCCTGCGCCTGCATGGACGTCGACACGGACGGCGAGGAAGGGATCACCCGCATTCACTCCGTGCGGCAATTGCCGCTCTCGCGGTGCCGCAACGACCCCGCCATCAGCGGGTTCTTCGATAAGGAACAGTGATCGGGCAGGCTGTCGCTGCCGGGCGTCGAACCTCCGAAACGGATGAAGCAAACGTTCGCTATCGTACCGGGGCGGGTGCGGCAGGAACCTCGGCGTCCGCGTTTCGTTCGAGTGGGCTCACAGGAGAAGACGATGCCGCCCTTTGCCCACCCGCACCCCGCGCCGGGCGATGTCACGGCAGCATCGCGCGGTAGCCGCACATGACGCTTGCAGAAATCAGTTACAATTTTCGGCACGTATTCCTTTTGGATGGGAAACATTCGAGAGGAAGTTGCGTTGTACCGGTTGCCGGCGGTGCGACCGTCGGTTCGGTCGCCGATGCGAGGAGGATGGTCCATGAAGGTCATGATCGTTGAAGACGAGGGCCTTATCGCCCTGGAACTCGAGCGCATCGCGCAGGATGCCGGGCACCACACCGTCGGGCCAGTTTCGACGATAGAACAGGCTCTCGCCTACGCCCCGAGAAGCGACGTCGCGCTCGTCGATCTCAACCTTGCCGACGGGGCGAGTGGCGCGCAGCTTGCCCGCCGGCTGATCGACCGCTACGGCGTCGACGTCATCTTCGTCACCGGCAGTCCGGAGAGCGTGGGAAACGGCATCGAAGGCGCGCTCGATATCATCGCCAAGCCCTTCACCGACGAGAGGATCGCCGATGCGCTCTCGCGGGCACAGTCCCTGCGCAGGGACTTCGACGGCAGGAACGCCGTTTCCTGATATCGCAGCCTTTTTGTGATAAGAAGAGAGCGGCGGCATGCCGCCGCCGGCGCCTTGCGGAGGAAGCCCAGATGAAGCGCGCCCTCATCGCCATTGCCCTCATCCTCGCCGGCTGCGCCAGCGCTGGCGAGGCGCCACAGCCGCTCCCCGGCAGCCTCACCTATGGCAAGGTCATCCATTCGCCCTATCGTCCGGGAACGGTGGTCAAGAACAGCTTCCTCGGCGACTTCGGCTACCGCGTGTTCGAGACCTATGTCGTCCAGCCGGACGGGACGCTGAAGCTGACGATGCAGAGCACGGGGCCGGATTTCTTGTGGCAGTGAGCGTGTGCGTCTCCTGAAATGCACAATCGCCGTGCTCGATAAGGACGTGCGGCGCGTCAAGGCACATCGCCGCGGAAGTCGAGGCCTCGATCAGGAGAGCGGATCGAAAGCCTCGACGGCAAGGTGGTGCTGAAGGAGGTGTAACGGGCTACCGCTACAGGATGGCGAAGTCGTCGCTGCCATCGGCTCCCGCGTTCAACCGCCTAGCGGCGAGTTCGATAAAGGTCTTGACCAGAGGCGGCAGGTGCCGGCTGCTGGGATAGACGACGTGCAGGCCGCCGACCGGGGTTGTGTAACCGTCGAGAACGCGGCGTAGCCGCCCATCCCTGATGCAGGTATTGGCGACCCCATGGGGCAGTCGGGCGATGCCATAACCGGCGATCGCTGCGGCCATGACCGCCTGCATTTCATTGGCGGCGAAGCGCCCCGAGACCGAGACCGTTTCCTGTCCGTGCGGGCCTTCAAGCAGCCATTGCGTATGGGTGGATTGGCCGGCGACAACGCAGTCGTGGCGGACGAGATCTGCCGGGCGATCGGGCGCGCCGTAGCGGGCGAGATAGTCGGGGCTCGCGCAGAGCAAGCGATGGGTAGAGCCGAGCTTGCGGGCGATCAGTGTCGAATCTTCCAGAATGCCGGTGCGGAAGGCGAGGTCTATGCCGTTTTCGACGAGATTCAGCCTGTCGTCGGTCAGCCGCAACTCGACCCTCGACTTCGGGTAGGTCGCCAGAAGATCGAAGATCGCATCCTGCAGGAAGTGGCCGCCGAAGCCGACCGGCGCCGATATGCGGATCGTGCCGGCGGGCTCCGTCCTTACTTCCGCAAGACGCAGGTTGGCGCCTTCGATCGTGCGGAGCGCCTGGCTGCTTTTCTCGTAATAGAGGCGGCCGGCATCCGTCGGGCTGAGGCTGCGGGTCGTGCGCTGCAGCAGGCGCACGCCGAGTTCGCGCTCGAGAGCGGCAATGCGCCGGCTGACCGTTGTCTTCGGCATGCCGAGCAGGCGCGCCGCGGCGGTGAAGCTGCCGGCTTCAATGACGCGGGCGAAGATCACGATATCGTTGAGGTCGAGCATTGTATCCTGAAATGGCACGATGTTTCTCAACTATAGGCTATTATGGTTCAATGCGACAAGCCCTAACTTTGCTCCATCGGTCACAAACAAGGAGCAGACAGATGAGTGACATGAGAAGGGTTCTGGTCACCGGCGCCACCGGCCAGCAGGGCGGCGCGGTCGTTCGCGCCCTGATCGCGCGGGGACACCATGTCAAGGCGATCTCGCGCAAGCCGGATAGCGAGGGCGCAAAACGGCTGGCCGCGGCTGGGGTCGAGGTCGCCGCCGGCGATCTCAACGATGGCGCATCCGTGGAGAGGGCGGCTGAAGGCTTCGATACGATGTTCCTGATGGGCGACAGCTACGAGTCCGGGACGGAGGCCGAAACACGCCAGGGTATCACCGTCGCCAATGCGGCGAAGGCCGCGGGCATCGTACACCTGATCTATTCCTCGGTCGCCGATGCCGACAAAAAGACCGGCATTCCGCATTTCGACAGCAAGTACCTCGTCGAAAAGCATATTGCAGGCCTCGGCATTCCCTATACGATCAGCGCGCCCGTCGCCTTCATGGAAAACACGGTGGCCCCCTGGGCGATCGATGGGCTTCGCCAGGGCGTCTATGCCGCGGCCCTGCCGCCGACCCGCCTGCTGCAGCAGATCACCATCAAGGACATCGGCGCTTTCGTCGCGGCTTTGGCCGAGCGGCGCGAACAGGTGTTCGGCAAGCGTTTCGATATTGCTGGCGACGAATTGTCCGGCGAGCAGCAGGCGAAGATCCTGTCCGAGGCGCTCGATCGGCCGATACGCTACCAGGAACTGCCGATCGCCGCCATGCGGCAGCAGAGCGAGGACGCGGCGCTGATGTTCGAATGGTTCGACCGCACCGGTTACGACGTCGACATCGCTGCCCTGCGCCGCGATTTCCCCGATGTCGGTTGGCACAGCTATGCCGATTGGGCGCGCGGCTTCGACTGGAGCGTTCTCGGCAAGGCATCCGCCTGATACACTCTCCGTCGTTCCCGGCCCGAACCGGGGACGACGGGGAGCCCGACCCGCCTCGCGCAAGGCGGCGGATCGCTCGGCTCTGCGGCGACAGATCATCGTCCTTGAAGAGGGAGGCTTCGATGCCGTCGAGTTTCAATGTCGAAAGTGCGGATGGTTATGAAAGGCTGATGGGGCGCTGGAGCAAAAGGCTGGCGCCGATGCTGATCGATTTCGCCGGATTGGCGGATGGGGATCGTGTGCTCGATGTTGGCTGCGGCACCGGCAGCCTGGCGTTTACGCTGGCGGAAAAGCCGAGTTTGCGGGAGATCGTCGCGATCGATTATTCACCGGTTTTCGTCGAGGCGGCGACACGACGCAACACCGATCCGCGGATCACGATCCGGCAGGCCGATGCCTGCGCACTGCCGTTCGAGGATAGCCGCTTCGACCGGGCGATGTCGCTGCTCGTGCTGCATTTCGTGCCGGAGGCGGGCAAGGCTGTTTCGGAAATGGCTCGTGTCGTGCGCCCGGGCGGTGTGGTGGCCGCCACCGTCTGGGATCATTACGGCGGCATGCCGGTCATGCGGATGATGTGGGACACGGCTGTCATGCTCGACGAGGAGGCGCTGCCGTTGCGTCGCAAATATTGTTTCCAGCCGATGATGCGGCCAGGGGAGCTGAAGCAGAGTTTTGTCAGCCAAGGTCTTGTCGACGTCGAGGAGACGTCGCTGCTGATCCGGATGGAATACGGCTCCTTCGAGGACTATTGGGGGCCGATCGCCGTAGGTGAGGGGCCGCTCGGCAAGTATGTCTGGGGGCTCGAGTCAGCGAAGCGAAAGGCGCTCGGCGTTGCCATGAGAGCCGCGTATGAAGCCGGCGAGCCGGACGGGCCGCGGTCGTTTGCGTCGGTGGCTTGGGCGTGCCGGGGTAGGGTGGCTTGAGTCACGTTGAAGGATACGCCGACGCTTAAGAGAGCCTCATCCTGAGGCGCCCCGCAGGGGCCTCGAAGGACGGGGCGGGTGCGCTGGGCGGTTGTGGTTGCAAGGCGCAATGTTGAGGCGTGTGCTTCGAGGCTCCGCCCTGTCGGGCTGCGCGCCTCAGCATGAGGGAGGTTGGTGGGCGCCGCCCCGCGGATAGGAGCGCCGAGAGGTGCCCCCACCGAGCCGCCGCTCTCGATCACGACAAACGTGATGGAACCCGGCCAGCATTGCTGCCGTTGTTTCCGCTGTCTCCGATTGCGAATGCGCTTTCCCGCAACCGCAGCCCCTGACAGCCGCAACCCGCCCGGTTCGGGCACCCCTTCCGACGGCATCCGGAATTGACCGCCTCGCCGCCGCTTTCGGACGGAGGAATTCATATGTCCGCTTTGGAAAGCCTGCGCCGGCTGACGCCGCAGCAGCGCAACACCGTCATCGCCAGCTATCTCGGCTGGACGCTCGATGCTTTCGATTTCTTCATTCTCGTCTTCGTTCTCAAATATATCGCCGAGGAATTCCACACCGACGTCCCCGCCGTCTCGGTGGCGATCTTCCTGACGCTCGCCATGCGGGCGCTCGGCGCGCTGATCTTCGGGCTGGCCGCCGACCGCTACGGGCGGCGCATCACGCTGATGGCCGACGTGCTGCTCTATTCGCTGTTCGAATTCCTGACCGGCTTCTCCACCGGGCTCACCATGTTCCTGGTGCTCCGGGCGCTCTATGGCATCGCCATGGGCGGCGAATGGGGCGTCGGCGCCTCGCTCGTCATGGAGACGGTGCCGGAGGAGAGTCGCGGCATCGTCTCGGGCATCCTGCAGGCGGGCTATCCCTCGGGCTATCTGCTTGCCTCGATCGTGTTCTTCCTGCTCTTTCCCATCATCGGCTGGCGCGGCATGTTCTTCGTCGGCGCGGTGCCGGCGCTGCTGGTGCTCTACATCAGGCGCAATGTCGAGGAGAGCCCGGCCTTTCTCAAGCGGAAGGCGGCGGGACGCCGGCCGTTCCTGACGGTTCTGCGAAAAAACATTCCGCTGTTCATCTGGGCGGTGCTCCTGATGACGGCGTTCAACTTCTTCAGCCATGGCACGCAGGACATCTACCCGACCTTCCTCGAGACCCAGCGCAACTATTCGACCCATACGGTCGGCGCCATCGCCATCGTCTACAATATCGGGGCGATCTGCGGCGGGCTTTTCTTCGGGGCGCTGTCGCAGCGGATCGGCCGCAAGCGGGCGATCGTCATCGCCGCGCTGATCGCCGTGCCGGTCGCGCCGCTCTGGGCCTATGCGCCGGGGCCGGTGCTGCTTGCGATCGGCGCCTTCCTGATGCAGTTCTTCGTTCAGGGCGCCTGGGGCATCGTGCCGGTGCATCTGAACGAGCTGTCGCCGGACGAGGTGCGCGGCACCTTCCCGGGCTTCGCCTACCAGCTCGGCAACCTGCTCGCCTCCGGCAACGCGACGCTGCAGGCGGGCCTCGCCGCCCGTTGGGATGGCGATTACGCCTATGCGCTGCTGATCGTCGCGGCTGTCGTGGCGCTCGTCGTCGCCCTGCTCGCCGGCTTCGGTTACGAGAAGAAGGATGTGCGCTTCGGCTCGGAGGAGGGCGAAGCGCCGCATGGCGCGATGCACAGCGCCTGACTTCTTTTCGATGGAGGCTGCGCCAAGGGCGCGGCCTCCTATTCGCTGCTCAATACGGTACTCTCAGGCAGGCCCTTCGCCTCCGGCGGCGGCTGCCGCGAATAGGCGCCAGCCTGCGGTACATCCGCGGCTTGTTTTGCCTGGTCCGTGCTTCAATGGGACGGCTCGCCTCCAGGGGCGACACGACTTTGCAGGCGCAGATGCGATCGTAAAAGACCTGTCCTTGCCAGGCGACGAACGGCAACAGCCACCAGGCCATAACCGCAACTGTCAGTATAACATAGTATCCTGCCCCGCCATCGTCGGGGATGGTATATCCGTCGCGCATCATGCGCAGCAACGTGTCGAAGTCTTCCGTGGGAAGAATTGGAAACAGTGAAAACACGAACACGGTCACGCTGAAAAACAGGCTAGGACTAAATTTCAGGAGCTCGCGTTTGAATGTGGTGCCGATGGCGGGATTTTGCCCATCGACAGACTGGACCTTCAAGCCCGCGAGCGACTTTCCGATCGTGCGGCGGCCATTTGCGGAAAAGTAAGCGAACGCCCCCGCGACGAATACGGTGTTTGCTACGCCTGATATTAGGATGGAATAGGCGGGCAACGGTGTGGTCACCGGATTGTCGTGAGCGTCAAGGGGAAAGGTCGGCATATCAGTCCAGACCCAATGCTCTGTATCTTCCGCAGCACCTGTCTGGAGGTATCTCTGCTTTCCTAAAGCGATTTGCGTTACTTCGCAGATAGAGGTCTCACGGGATTCGTTTCCTCTCAATGGCCAACCGGCCTCAATTCGCTGCGCAAGCTGATCTGGGACCGTCACGCCGCACCACGTGGATGTCCAGCCAGGGAAACGGAAATCTAGGTGGAATGCTGCTGAAATATGGGAGACGACTATCAGGATGACTGCCTGGAAGATGATGAGATCGATGGTGAAAGCTTCGAGGCGTCGCCAAAAATAGCGAGGAGGTAAAGTAACCGGCTGCGGCATGTCGGGGGTGTGCGTCATCTGCTCTACAAACTATCGATGCCGTCTGGTCCGGCGCATGAATGCCTTTTCAACATTAAGTAGCAAATTTCGCCATATTGATACAGGCTTTGCGATCTTGTCTCGCGGGGCGGTCTGGGCGGATAGTTTGGGGCTGCGGTTATCCTGCATCATCGCCCACCGCCTGAGACGATCGGTCCGAGCCTTGGGGGCTTGCCGTCGAATGGCGTCGTGCTAGGTAAGGCCCGCCGGTATCTCGCCGGATCGACCGTTTTCCTCCACAGCCGAGTTGCTCCATGTCCTTTTCTCCCGCCGCCCTCTGGCCCGTCGTCATGCTGTTTGCGTCCAACATCTTCATGACCTTTGCCTGGTATGGCCATCTCAAGCACAAGGGCAGTGCGATCTTCCTTGCTATCGTCGTCAGCTGGGGCATCGCCTTCTTCGAATATTGCCTGGCGGTGCCGGCCAACCGCATCGGCTCGGCGGTCTACACGACGGCGCAGCTGAAGACGATGCAGGAGGTGATCACGCTCCTCGTCTTCGCCGGCTTCTCGATCTTCTGGCTCGGCGAGAACCTGACCTGGAACCATGCGATCGGCTTCGCGCTCATCGCAATCGGAGCATCCTTCATCTTTCGGGCGTAAATCTTAGCTTTTTCAACAGATTACAAATCGTCCATGTCCTGATATCGCCACATTTCCTACAGATTGGCGTCGCAATCGGCTGGCAGCCTGTCACTACCACGTGATCAGGAGTTGACCGGCCATGGGCCTCTCTTTCCCGACGATGGCGGCGATCCGGTTCGGCTATGGTTTCCGGCCGGGCGAGCAGCCGCCCAGCAGCAAGGATGAGCTGATCGGTCAGCTCAGCAAAGCGGCGGTGGCGACGCCGGACTTTCCGCTCGGCGGTCCCGACATGCGCCATCGCGCGATCCTCAGCCTGCAGGCGCAGCTGAAGCAGATTCGGCAGGATGCCAAGACGGTGACCGACGATACGGCGCAGCGCGAGATGCGCAAGGGCGTGCAGCGGCAAGCGCAGCAGCAATTCCAGCACGATGCGAACCTGAGGCTGATGCAGGCGGTGTTGTCGCCTTACGGTTTCTACGAGCGGCTTTCGACCTTCTGGACCGATCATTTCTCCACCAGCGCCAATAAGAGCCTGCCGATGCGCCTCATCGTGCCGCTCTACGAGGCCGAGGCGATCCGGCCGTTCATGTCGGGCAGGTTCGGCGACCTGCTGCGCAGCGCCACCGCCCATCCGGCCATGCTGATCTATCTCGATCAGGCGGATTCGCTCGGGCCGGATTCGGCCGGCGGCATCAAGCGCAACAAGGGGCTGAACGAAAATCTCGGCCGCGAACTGCTGGAACTGCACACGCTCGGCGCCGGCAGCGGCTACAGCCAGGCGGATGTGACGGCGGCGGCCATGGTGCTGACGGGCTTGACCATCGACCGCAAGGAGATGGACATCGCCTTCCGGCCGAATATCTCCGAGCCCGGCGCGCACGAGGTGCTCGGTGTCAGCTATGGCGGGCGCAAGCGCTCGCGTGACGATTATCTCGACATGCTCGACGATCTGTCCGTCCATCCGAAGACGGCGGCGCATATCAGCCGCAAACTGGCAGTGCATTTCGTCTCCGACCAGCCCGACGAAGGCATGGTGTCCGATATGGCAGCCGCCTGGAAGAAGACGAATGGCGATCTCACCGCCGTCTACACCGCCATGCTCGACCATCCCGCCGCCTGGCAGAACGAAGGCGCCAAGGCGCGCCAACCCTTCGACTATGTCGTCGCTGGGCTGCGGGCACTGAATGCGGGGCCGGTCAACGGCGTCGTCGGCAGCTTCCTGGCGGCCAACCAGCAGGGCACTGAAGAAGGCGACATGGCGGCGAATACGCCTGGTATGGCGGGGTCTACGGTAACGACGGATCCTGCCGGCGAGGCGAGGGACAAACGCCTCAAGGCCTTCCGGACGGCGCGGGCGCTGGGGCAGGGCGCGCTGAAGCGCATGGGCCAGCCGACCTGGCTGCCGCCGAGCCCGGCCGGCTTCGAGGAAGGTTTTTCCGCCTGGATCACCGGCAGCCAGCTCGCTGAGCGGCTGGCCTGGGCAAGGCGGGCGGCAGCGCAGTTCGGCCGCGACGAGGATCCGCGTGAGTTCCTCAAATCGACGCTTGCCGATGCGGCGCGCGACGAGACGATCCGCATTGTGTCGCAGGCGCCGAACAAGATCAGCGGGCTGACGCTGGTGCTGGCTTCGCCCGAATTCAATCGCCGCTAAGCAGACTTTCGTTGGCTTAGCTCATTTGTTTTGTCGCAGGTTCTGACCGGAAAACCGCTGGACACTTTTCCGGAACCTGCTGAGGAGGCTCTGCCATGACGCTGTCGATGAACCGGATCTCGCTGTCGCGCCGCGGATTTCTCACGTCTGCCTGCTGTCTTGCCGCCGCTCCTGTTTTCACGCCCGTCACCTTCGCTGCGATGCCGGGCGACAACCGCTTCGTCACCATCGTGCTGCGCGGCGCGATGGACGGGCTGGATCTGGTGCAGCCCTATGGCGATGCCGGCTTTGCCGCGCTCCGGCCGACCTTGGCGCTGACGCCCGATACCGGACTTCTCGATCTCGATGGGCATTTCGGCCTCAATCCCGCCGCCGCCGATCTCATGCCGCTCTGGAAGAGCCGGGAGCTTGCTTTCGTGCATGCGGTGTCGACGCCCTATCGCGACCAGCGCAGCCATTTCGACGGGCAGGACATGCTGGAGTCAGGCAGCGAGCATGTCGCCGAGGAAAAGACCGGCTGGCTGAACCGGGCGCTCGCCGTCATTCCGCGCTCGGATGCGCGCAAGGCGATCGACGTCAACACCTCGACGGAGCTGATCCTTTCCGGGCCGAACGATGTCGATGTCTGGGCCTCGGATTCCAATCTGGCGCCGGCGCGTGACGAGATGCAGTTCCTGACGCGGCTCTATGGCGGCGATCCGCCCTTTGCGGCAGCCCTTGCCGAGGCGACGCGCGCCGACGCTGCCTCGATGATGGTCGAGCCGGACGGCCAGCGCGGCGAGAAGGTTGCAGATGTGGCAGCGCTCGCGGCCAACATGCTGAAGGGTGACTATCGGATTGCCAGTTTCTCGATATCGGGCTGGGACACGCATATCGGCCAGGCCGGCCAGTTCAAGCGGCCGGCACAGGATCTCGCGCAGGCGATCAACACGCTGAAGACGACGCTCGGGCCGGAGATCTGGTCAAAGACGATGGTGCTCGCCATGACCGAATTCGGCCGCACCGTCCGCCAGAACGGCTCCGGCGGCACCGACCACGGCACCGGCGGCTGCGCCCTTCTTGCCGGCGGCGCGGTCTCCGGCGGCCGTATCCTCGGCAAGTGGCCCGGGCTCAGTGACGGCCAGCTGCTCGACGACCGCGACCTGATGCCGACCGCCGACGTGCGCGAGGTGGCGGCGGCGATGCTCTATCAGCAGTTCGATGTCGGCGTGGGCGATCTGACGGGGAAAATCTTTCCGGGGCTGGGGTTTGATAAGGGATCGCAGTTTTTGAAGGTGTGAGTGGCAGCGATTTCCTTGCTCTTCTGAGTGACAGGCACTGTGCGGAGAGGCGAGGCGGCACGGCACACGACCAGCCCTCATGGTGAGGAGACCTGAAGGGCCGTCTCGAACCACGGGGGCCGGTGGCTTGGCGCCATGCCAGCCTTGGAATTTGGCGAAGCGGGTGGCCAGCCCCGTCCTTCGAGGCCCCTGCGGGGCGCCTCGGGATGAGGCTGGAGAGAGGTCGCGGGCTTGAGACGCAGGTTTGTGGAGCAAGCCGCTGCCCGGCCCTTCGCTTCCAGCTCAGGGCGTTCGTCGCTGCAATCGATTCACTGGATCGATCGCTCCCGCTTCGCGGGACCTGGCCTCACTCCAGCGCATCGTAAAGCCGGAAGATGAAGCTCACCTGGTAGAGCAGGTTGGCGATGACGAAGGTGGTGTGGAAGCGGCGGTTGGGGGTCCAGGCGGCGAGGGCGCACAGCAGGATGTAGGCGATGTTGCGGGCGGGATATTCCCAGCCGAGCGAGAGAATACGCTCCGGCCCCTTGATCGCCGTGTCGAGGATATCGACGGCATAGATAAGACCGAGGATACCGAAGAACCATTTGCGGCGGGAAATGAAATATTCCTCGTAGCCGCCATATTCGTCGAGCGATGCCGGGAAGAGCAGGGCGCAGAGCAGGAAGAATAGGCTGCAGAAGCAGACGAGGAAGAGATAGATGCCGAAGCCGATGGCCGGCACGGCCTGCAGGCGGTATTCCCACCACCAGATATGGATGATGAACAGGAACAGCGACAGCGCCCAGCCGAGATGAACGGCGTAGACCTTCGCCTTGCCGGGATGCTGAACGATGCCGGCAACGCCGGTCAGGAGCCTCGCCAGCGAAAGGCTGATGACCATGGCCATCACCACCTTGATGTGAAGGAAGACATCCGGCGAGCTGACCGTTTCCATCCCTTATCCCCTAGCCTTTAATTGTCACTCCGCGGGGACGATCTTCGGCTTGCCCTCTTCATCGAGCGCCACCATGATGAAGGTGGCGGCGGTGACCTTTTCCATCTTGGCGTAGCGCGAACGATGTGCCCAGGCTTCGACGATCAGCGTGATCGAGGTGCGGCCGACTCGCTCGACATCGGTATAGACCGACAGCGTATCGCCGATCTTGACCGGCAGCTCGAAGGCCATTTCCTTGACGGCGGCGGTGACGACGCGGCCCTTGGCGCGCTCGGCGGCGCGGATGCCGGAGGCAAGGTCCATCTGCGCCATGACCCAGCCACCGAAAATATCGCCGGCCGGATTGGCATCGCCAGGCATTGCGAGTGTGCGCAGCGTCAGTTCGCCTCTCGGCTTGGCGGCTTCAGTCATGGAAGGTTCCCTCAATATTCGGATACGATTCTGCAGCCAAGGTTAGCGAACTCGGGTGCCCGCACCAATCCTTTTCGGTGAGAGGGTCGGCTGCGGACCAAATATGGCAGGTCGCGACGATTTAAATTCCGTTGGATTTCAGCCGGTTGAATTTTACAGCCGGACCTCACCTTGCGTTATGTGAGAACCCACTAATCCAACTTTACCGTCCGGTAATTCAGCTGTTCCAGTATGTGACGAATTGCAAATGTTTTAGAATCGCCGGGAACCTCATGCGCAACGTCAAGATTTCCACCCGCCTTTACTGCCTTGTCGGCTTCACCCTTGCCGTGCTTGCGGCAACGATGGTCTTCTTTCTGAACTATTCCTATTCCGAGCTGCAAGCGGAGCGGAAGGCGGGGCTGGAGAAGATGGAGGCGACGGCGATCGGCATTTTCGACAAATATTACAAGATGGAGCAGGCGGGCACCATGACCCGCGAGCAGGCGCAGGCGGCCGCCAAGGACGTGATCGGCGCGATGCGCTACGGCGCAGACGGCTATTTCTGGATCAACGACATGCATCCCACTATGGTGATGCACCCGATCAAGCCGGCGCTTAATGGAACCGACATCTCGCAGATGAAGGATCCCACAGGCAAGTTCCTGTTCGTCGAATTCGTCAACAAGGTGAAGAAGGACGGCAAGGGCTTCGTCGATTATTACTGGCCGAAACCGGGCGCCGACGAGCCGGTGCTGAAATATTCCTATGTCGCCGGTTTCGAGCCTTGGGGCTGGATCGTTGGTACCGGCGTTTATGCCGATGACCTTGCCGCGCTCTATCGTCAGAACGCAATCTGGGCGGCGGTGCTCTGCCTGCTCGGCGCTGTTGCCACGATGGCTATCGCCTATGCGATCGTCCGCAGCGTCACAGTGCCGATCGCTCGGCTGAAGACGGCGATGAACGCGATCGCCTCCGAAGAGGCATCGGTGGAGATATCAGGCAGCGATCGTCGCGACGAGATCGGCCAGATGGCCAAGGCGTTGCTGGTGCTGCGCGATTCCGTCGACGAGCGCAGCGCGTTGCGCGGGCGGGAAGACGAGAGGCAGCGGCAGATCGAAGACGAACGCCGCGGCAACGAGGCAAGCCTGCGTTCGGCCTCCGAGCGTCAGACCCGGGCGATGCAGGCACTTGGCGTCGGGCTGGAAAAGCTCGCGGGCGGCGACCTGACGGTTGCGATCGGCGATATCGGCGAGGATTATGCCAAGCTGAGGGGTGACTTCAATGTGGCCGTCGATGCGCTGAACGGGGTGATCCATGCGATCGCCGAATCGAGCCGCGTCGTCAACGACAGCGCCTCCGACATCAGCGAGGCGACCGGCAATCTGTCGAAGCGCACCGAACAGCAGGCGGCCGCGCTCGAAGAGACGGCGGCAGCGCTCGACGAGATCACCGCGACGGTCAAGACGGCATCCGAGCGGGCGAACGAAGCACGCGAAATGGTGGCCGAGACGAAGGCGAGCGCCGGACGCTCCGGCGACATCGTCCGCAATGCGGTGACGGCGATGGGCCGCATCGAGGAATCCTCGAGCCGCATCAACCAGATCATCTCCGTCATCGACGAGATCGCCTTCCAGACGAATCTTCTGGCGCTGAATGCCGGCGTCGAGGCGGCGCGGGCAGGCGAGGCGGGCCGCGGCTTTGCCGTCGTCGCTCAGGAAGTGCGTGAACTTGCCCAGCGTTCGGCCAATGCGGCCAAGGAGATCAAAGAACTGATCAGCCGGTCGGCGACGGAAGTCGAGGGCGGGGTCGCGCTGGTGCGCTCGACCGGCGATGCGCTGCTGGAGATCGAGGCGCTGGTCAATCAGGTCAACGACCATGTCGTGTCGATCGCGACGGCAGCACGCGAGCAGTCGACTGGGCTGAACGAGATCAACGGTTCGGTCAACCATATGGATCAGATGACGCAGCAGAATGCCGCGATGGTCGAGGAGACGACGGCGGCAAGCCGCACGCTCGCCGACGAAAGCACCCAGTTGAAGACGCTGCTTTCGAATTTCCGTCTGCGTGGGGCGGGGCAATCGCCTCAAGCCCGACACACACGGGCAGCGTGAGTTAAACGACAGATCAAAGGCCGCGAAAGCGGCCTTTTCTATATTTGTCCCGTTCAGATTGTGCGGGTAAGTTTTCGTTCACCGTTTTTAATTAAAATTGGACCGAGTTTTTCTGGTCACTGCCGGCCTGCGGAAGCGGTAAGAGTATGGCGTTTGTTTCCTTTCCTCGGCGAGTCCTCCTGCCTGTGCTGCTCTCGGCGGCGCTGACGACCTGTTCGATCAGCGACGGGCTGGTGCCTCCGGCGAATGTCGACAACGGCACCAGGGTGAGTTCGATATCGCCGGCACGGGGCGCTGCGCGCATGGCGCCTTCCGTCGGGATGGCGCGTGCGGAGCGCCTTGCACCCGCGGAAAGCCAGGCCGCCTATCCCGTTTCCAGTGCGCCTGTCGGCAATAACCAGGGTTCCGTCGATTATCTTGACACGCCGAATCTTGCCGGCACCGGTCATTTGGCGCCGGCGGCCCGGAGCGCGCCTGCGGCGGGTGCAGGCAGTGTGCGCAGGCTGCCGATGATCGACAGCGACGAGGCATTGGCGGCGGGCCAGCCGAGCGGCAACTGGGGCGGCACGAAGAACCTTGCGATCCCGTCCGGCGGCGTCAACATGGATGATGAGCTTGGAGCCGAGCCAGTCGTCGGATTGGCGCAGGAGCAACAGCAGCAGATCGCCGAGGGCAACGCCACCGAACCCGTCGTCGACGGCATCGGCACCGACAATCCGATGCAACTGAACCAACCCGTGCGTCAGCCGGTACCGCGGGCGATGCCGCAGCCGGCGGCACAAGCGCAGATGAGCCGGGCGCCCGCCTGGAGCGACGGCAGCCCGGTGGTGGCGCCCACCCGCGTTCCCGAAGAGGATGAAAGCGAAGAGGTCGCGATGCTGCGGCCGAACAACCCGATGATGAGCGAACCGGCAGCACCCGTCGACCCCAGCGTCATGCCGGCCTCCGAGCTTGCCTGCCGGCGCGAGCTGAAGCGCATGGGTGTGCTCTTCGACGACAAGCCGCCGATCTCGCAAGGCCCGGCCTGCCAGGTACCCTATCCGGTGTCGCTGAAGGGGCTTTCCGGCAATATCGGCGTGCAGCCGGCCGTGACGCTGAACTGCCAGGTGACGCTCGCCTTCGCCAAATGGGTGAAGAACGAGCTGGCGCCGTCCGCCCGCTTCCGCTACTGGAGCGGCATCAGGACGATCCAGCCGCTCGGCGGCTATTCCTGCCGGCGCATGAACAACAGCCGGCAGAAATACAATCCGATGTCGGAACACGCCCGCGGCAACGCGATCGACGTCGGCAAGTTCGTGCTGAAGAACGGCCATGAGATCGACGTGCGCAAGAAGGGCCTGTTCTCGCTGCGCGAAGGCCGGCTCCTGAAGGCGGTGCGCACCGACAGCTGTCGTTATTTCAACACCGTGCTCGGCCCCGGCAGCAACCCGGAACACTGGAACCACTTCCACTTCGACCTGCGCTCCCGCAAGAGCGGCAAGGTCTATTGCGACTGATCCATATCGTCTTGAACCGCAGGGCGCGCAGAAAAAGGTTCATCCCTGCTGTCTGGCGCGCTATAGATCGGTCAGGCGGTTGCCTTAGAGAGTTTGATCCATGAGCTATGATTTCCATGTCGGCCAGAAGGTCGTCTGCATCAACGATACCTTCAAGCATGTCAGCATCGATCAGCTCATCCGCAAGGGCGAAATCTATACGATCCGCTGGGTCGGCGAATATACCCATTATGTCGATGGCACCTTTATCGGGGTAAAACTTGCGGAGATCCATCGCGGCAATGATGACGGGCCGGAAGGTTACGGTGCGGCCGACATGCCCTATCGTGCGACGCGCTTCCGACCGCTGGTGAAGGACAAGATCGCATCGCTGCGCAAGCTTCTGGCCCCGACGCCCGATGCGCCGGTCGAGCCGAAGGAAAAGGTCAAGAAGAAGGAAAAGGTCTGAGCGCGATCCGGCCAAGCCTTTTTCCGATATCACGTACGCGACATCAGGGCTTCACTGACGCGATTGTACGCTCCCTTTGCCTGTGCGACAGTCCATGCACGACATGCGGGATGGGCCATGCAACCGATTTCGAAAATGATGGCGCCCCTTTGGGCCGCCATCGCTGTCATGCTGGCGGCAACGGGAGCGGCGGCGGCCGATCCACTCGCTTTCACCTATCGCGGATGGCAAGTCGATCTCACCAATGCCAGGGGCGCCGAACCGGACAAGGAGATGGTCGCGGCCGTCAAGCGGCAACTCGACATCGTCGAGCATGTCAATCTGAAGACTGACGTCCTCACCTTCATGCGGACCATTCCGATCTGGGCCAACCCCGCCGCCGCAGGTTTCGGCCCCGGCCACTACAGCAGCAAGACCGGCATCGACCTGCGCGTCAGGAGCCTCGATCCCGACAAGCCGATCATCCTGCACGAGCTTCTGCATGCCTTTAACGACAGGATGGTGCCTGGCGGTTTCGGCAATAGCGACATCAGGCAATTCTTCGACAACGGCCGCGGGCTCTGGCCGGGAGACTCCTACATGATGAGCAACGACCGGGAATTCTTCGCGGTCACGGCCAGCGTCTATCTCTATGGCGATATCGAACGGCCGCCTTATTCGCGCAGCCGGCTGAGAGAGAAGCAGCCACGATACTATCAGTGGCTTGCCACGCTGTTCGACGATGGCCGGCCGCGGTCGTAGCGCTTCTGATCAGTCCATTTTCCCGCTGAGAAACAGGGGCGGCTCTCACACGTTGCTCGGCCACCAATGTAAGTCGCATCCGATTAAATCGGAATATTGTTGACATCCATTTCGGTGAGGCGTATTAAAGCGCATCCGATCTAATCGGATGCGTTAAAAATTCAACGAAAGGATATCACCATGACCGAGAAGCTTCTTTTCACCGGCAAGACCCACATCATCGGCGGTCGCAACGGCTCTGCACGCAGCAACGATGGCACGCTCGACATCAAGCTGCCGCAGCCGCATCCGGCTGCCGAAAACCTCTTCGGCGCGGCCTGGTCGGCCTGCTATATCGGCGCTATCGAGCTCGCCGCCGCGCAGCGGAAGATCACGTTGCCAGCCGGTCCCGAGGTCGATGCCGAGATTACGCTCAACGGCGATAACGGCTCATACTTCCTGCGCGCCCGGCTCAGTGTCAGCCTTGCAGACATCGATCGCGAAATCGCTGAGGAACTGATCGAGGCGGCCCATGGCATCTGCCCTTATTCCAAGGCGGTCCACGGGAATATCGACGTCGAAACCAAGCTTGTCTGAACGGGGAGGGCGGGCCTCGTGCCGTCACCTTCAAGCGGGGGTCTGCCGATCGGCGGCAGACCCGTTTCCGAGCCAACAGCCAAACCTGCCGATCCGGAGAACCTGCCATGATCAACAGCCACGTCGGGCCGCACCGGGCCCAAGACGAGTTTTCGCTTATGCTCGATCCCGATGTCTATGAGCCGTTGCCTGACGATTGGCTGATCGGCATCACCGACGTTGTCAGCTCGACCGCGGCGATCCGATCGGGGCGCTATGAAGACGTCAACTACGCTGGCGCATCGATCATCGCCGCGCTGGGCAATGCCTGGGGTTCGTTCGATTTTCCCTTCGTGTTTCGCGGAGACGGAGCGGCCTTCGCCTTGCCGGCGAGCGGTATCATGGCCGCGACATCGGCCTTGCGTGATGTTGCGGGCTTCGCCAAAGCCGATCTTCATCTCGACCTGCGCGTCGGGCTCGTTACCGTCGGCGAAATCCGCGCGAACGGGCGAGATGTCAGGACCGCACGCTATGCTGCTTCCGAGCGCGCCACCTATGCGATGTTTGCCGGCGGCGGGCTCAAATGGGCGGGGCAGCAGATCAAGAAGGGTCGCTTTCTGGTCAAGCCCGGCCGTTATGCGATGAGGCCTGACCTGACAGGCTTGAGCTGCGACTGGGCGCCGTTCCCGAGCCAACGCGGCGAGATACTGTCGTTGCTGGTCGAGCCGCGCGACCACACGCACCCGGAGGTTTTTGCCGCGCTGGCGAAGTGCGTGCTTGCCGTCTTCGATGCTGCGCCGCGCCGGTCCCATCCGCTTTCCGGAGGTGCCGGCATAGCGAGGGGCAATGCGAAGCAGGTCGATGCAGAACGCTGGCTGGAGGTCGCCTCCCATTCGGATTTCCGCAAATTCGATGACGGCCTGCGCCTGACGCTCGACGGCACCGCGGATGAGATCGACAGCGTCGAAGCCATCCTCATTGCGGCGCGGACGCGCGGCGAGATCGATTTCGGTCTGCATCGGCAATCGCATGCGCTGATGACCTGCCTTGTGCCGTCAGGCCGGCCGGATTCGCATCTGCATTTCCTCGATGGAATGGGCGGCGGTTATGCCAGGGCGGCCGCGATGATGGAGGAGGGCGCGCTTGCGCAGGTGGCCCGGCCGTTGGCATTGTAGGCTGAGGTGGCGTGTCGTCTCGGCCGGGTCTAATTCCGTGTCATCATGCCTATCGGCTCGCTTCCGACCCCAGTAGGCTTAAGAGCATTTCAACGAGTTGAGACGGCGCCAGCTCGGTCTCGCATTCTATCTCCGCAGCGGTAAACCATCTCAGCGCGGTGTGCTCGTCGTCGACGAGATTGGGAACACCGTGCCATCGGTCGACGTGATAGACATGAAAGACGGCGGATGCCCCGGGCGGGCTTTCTGAAATGAATTTTCCGGCAAACCGCCAGCGCTGCGGCGTCACGCCGATTTCTTCCTGCAACTCCCGGCGCATGGCCGCCTCAGCGTCTTCGCCGCTCTCAACATGGCCGCCCGGCAGGCTCCACCGATCCGGATGCGTCCTGCGCTCAGAATTTCGCCTGGCGAGAAGAACCCCGCCGTTTCCAACCAAGGCGCCGATTGCGATCTCGGACATGTCACCACGTGCCGACATGTGCCGCGATCATGATTTTTCTGGTTCGGCCTGCGCCTGCAACAGGTTGTCGCGCAGCCGCGTCACCGATTTCTGCACGACGGGGAAATCGTCACCGAGGCCGGTGGCGGCAACCAGTGTGCCGCTGGGGTCGACGTCCAGGAGGAGATTGCGCCCGGCCGGCGTCAGGCTCACGCGGACCTGCCGTTCATCGGCGGGATCGCGATGGCGCGTGAGATAGCCAACCGACTCCAGCTTCTTGAGGATCGGCGTCAGCGTATTGGATTCAAGGAACAGCTTTTCCCCCAGCATGCTGACTGTCTGGTCGTCTTCTTCGGAGAGGGCGACCAGTGCGATATATTGGGTATAGGTCAGGCCCAGTGCGTCCAGGATCGGTTTATAGGCGCGGCCGAAAGCGAGATTGGCCGAATAGACGGCAAAGCACAGGAAATTCGAAAGCCTCCGGCCGTCACCACCAATTTTCGCAGAGATGGATGCAGGCTGTTTTGCGGCTTTGGATGCGGGCATCGGAATATCCTATCGGGTTTAGGGTTTCGCAATTATATATCGTATCCGATTAAATCGCAACGTTGTTTGGCGATTTTCACGCGGGCGGCCGACGCCGTTTCGGTAGGCGGCGGCCGGTCTCGGCGTCAGGCGGCCTAACCGAATTTTTCCGTCGTATCTGCCTTGCCGAACACCCAATAGCCGGATGCCTTGATCCAGCTCAGCGGGTAGCCTCGTTCAAGGAGATAGGCGCGGATATCGCGTGTCACCGAGGCTTCCGCCGCGACCCAGACGAAGGTCTCCGGCTGGATATCGACCGTGCTCAGGAATTTCAGAAGTGCTGTGGCATCGGTTGCCTGCGATAGAGGCCGGTGCGCCCAGCGGATATCAAGCTCGGCACGAGTGCCGAAGCTTTGCTCTTCCAGCGGGCCGGTGACGACGGCGATGGCGGTGATGACGGTTCCGGCCGCACTCTCCTCGATCCGGCGGCCGATCGCCGACAGCGCCGTTTCGTCGCCGATCAGCAGCCAGCGTTTGACCGTCGCGGACACCACTGCGGAGCCCCTTGGTCCGCCGATTTCGAGCCTGTCGCCGGAGCGTGCTTCGATCGCCCATCGTGTCACCGGGCCTGCCTCGTGCAGGGCGAAGTCGATCGTCAATCTGCGCTCGGTATTGTCATAGCGGCGCGGGGTGTAGTCACGGCGTTCTTCGTTGCCATCGGCAGCACGGACGAAGATCTTGATGTGGTCGTCGGGCGCAAGGCTGGTGAAATCGGCGAGGTCGTCGCCTGTCAACGTGATGCGGCGCATGCCGGGGGTGATGTCGACGACGCTTTCGACCGTGAGCCTGCGCCGCCGGGTGTCGTGGCGAACCCGTTCGATGCCCGGGGCGGTTGAAGCGGGTTCTTTGAGTTGATTGTTATCCATGTGTCCTTCCGGGGCTTGGAAGCTCGATCCGCAGGACACAGTCGCGCAGATCGAAGCCGCAAAGCCGTTCGATCATACGCGTTGAGTGACGTTAACGCTTACGTGGCCGGGTGACCCGGCCATTGCGGTTTGATCTAGCCGAGGATGGCGGCATGCGCAACCGAAGGGGAGCGGGCAATGGCAATGATTGCCAAAGTTTAACTTTCCGGTGCTGTTTCGATCGGGCAATGATCGGCCGATCGACGGGCAGAATTTCGCGCGGGCGGGCATGGAGAAGATAATGGACGGCAGAATCCAGGACGTGCTCGACACCTATCACACGATGATCGCGACGGAGCGCACCAGCCCGCGCGAGCTGCCTCCCGGCGGCCGCGACGGCGGACAGGATCAGCGGCTGCGCGCGGTCGGGCCAGAGACGGGGCAGTTCATCAATATCCTTGCCAGAAGCCTGAAGGCACCGACCATTCTCGAACTCGGCACCTCCTTCGGTTATTCCGGGATCTGGCTGGCGGCAGCCGCGCGCGCCTCCGGCGGCCGGCTGATCACCATGGAAATGCATGATTACAAGTCGGCTTATGCGCGCGACATGGCCGTCAAGGCAGGTCTCGCCGATCATATTGAATTCAAGATCGGGGACGCCGTTCAGATGATCGGCGAGCTTTCGCAAGGCATCGATTTCGTACTCGTGGATCTCTGGAAGGATCTTTACGTTCCCTGCCTCGAGGCCTTCTATCCCAGGCTCAATCCGGGGGCGATCATCGTCGCCGACAATATGCTGCGTCCGGGAGGCGACGATGTGAGGCGCTACGGCGAGGCCGTCCGCGCCAAACCGGGTATATCGAGCGTGCTGCTGCCGGTCGGCAGCGGGCTTGAGGTCAGCCGTTTCGATCGAGGCTAACAGGATGATTTTAGGCCCGGTCGGCCTAAAATCTGAATCCTGTTCTAAATTAAAGAGTTAGGGCATGATGTCGTCCGAAAACCGCTCACACTTTCGGCATCATGCTCTAGGATCTGTGGACACTTATCTGAGCCATAAGATTGTTGCGGCCAGAGCGATCATGGCTTTGTAGTTTCGAACGGTTTTCTCATATCGCGTGGCGATGCGTCGAAACTGCTTGAGCTTCGAGAAGCAGCATTCGACGAGATAGCGCTGAGCATAGAGCTCCTTGTCGAGCGGATACTTCTTGGCACGCGAGGGGTTGTTCGGGATAACCGCTTGCGCGCCCTTGTCGGCAATGAGTTTGCGTAGCCGGTCGCTGTCATAGGCCGTATCGGCCATGACGACCTCGGCTGGCAGGTCTTCGATCAGGAGATCGGCTTGCGGTGCATCGCCTTTCTGACCGGCGGTCAGAATGAAACGAACGGGACATCCAAGGCCACGCACGGCCATATGGATTTTGGTGCTCAAGCCGCCGCGGGAACGACCAAGGGCCTAATCTTCAGCCCCTTTTTTGCGCCGGAGGCGTGCTGGTGGGCGCGAATAATAGTGCTGTCGACGATCAGATATTCGAAGTCGGTATCCTCCGACATCGCTTCGAAGACACGCCACCAGACACCCTTTTGGCTCCAGCGGCTGAAGCGGCGAAACACGCTGTTCCAATCACCGAACACCTCCGGCAGATCGCGCCAGGGCGAACCCGTCCGCACGATCCACAAGACCGCTTCCACAAACATGCGATTGTCACGTCCAGACGAACCGCGCGTGCGATCGTCGCCAATAATATGACGAGACATCCGCTCCCACTGGTCATCTCGAAGAATGAGACGATCTAAAACACCCATGACTGCCTCCAAAAGACAGTCTTGAATCTGATTTGCTCACCTTTGGGAATCCCAAGAGTCCACGGCCCCTAGCGATCGGCGGACCCGCGAGTGTGCGGAGCGTCAGCAAAGGGCTTGTTCTCGAGGGTGTGCTTCATCTCTACCCGCATCTCTTGAGGTTGGGGGGGGCGGCATCACGTCCTTCTGTTCTGCAAACGGTGACGGCAGGCTTTTGTCCGCGGTGCCGGCAGAGCCTTGCGCAGCCGGCCGTTTCACGGGACAAATCTCACATGAGTATTCCTACGACACATCCCTTTGACTTCGATCCGACCTACGGCATGCGGCTTGAAGAGCTTCTGGCGATCGAGCCGCCGGAGGAGCCCGACGGTTTCGACGCATTCTGGGAGGCGCGTTATCGCAAGGCGCTGACGGTCGATCCGCAGCCGGTGCTTTCCCGCAGCGAACTCACTCATCCCGACTGGCACGTGCTCGATCTCGTCTATTTCTCCACGGACGCGTTTCGAATCGGCGGCTGGCTGCTTCTGCCGCGCGCGCAGGAGGTGCGGCGCGGCCTCGTCGTCGGGCATGGCTACGGCGGGCGCGACCGCCCGGATTTCGACCTGCCGGTCAAGGAAACGGCGCTCATCTTTCCCTGCTGCCGCGGGCTGTCGCTGAGCAGCCATCCGCCGATTTCCGAAAATCCCTCCTGGCATGTGCTGTACGATATCGACAAGCCGGACGCTTATATTATCGGCGGCTGCGTCGAGGATATCTGGCTGGCCGTCTCGACTCTTGTCGCGCTCTATCCCTGGCTTTCAGGGCATATCGGCTATAGCGGCATCAGCTTTGGCGGCGGCGTCGGGGCAATGGCGATCGCCTATGACCAGCGTATCGACCGCGGGCATCTGGCGCTGCCGAGCTTCGGCCATCAGCCCCTGCGCCTCAAGCTGCCGAGTGTCGGCAGCGCTCAATCGGTGCAGGAATATCAGGCGGAACATGGAAATGTGCTGGAGACGCTGCACTTCTACGATGCGGCGACCGCTGCGCGTCGGATCACGGTGCCGATGCTGACGGCAGTTGCCCTTTTCGATCCTGCCGTTGCGCCGCCCTGTCAGTTCGCTGTCGCCAATTCGATACCGAAATATAATGAAATCTTCATCCTGGACGCCGGTCATTTCGATTACCTTGGAAACGCTGAGCAAGAGGCGGTTCTCCGCGACAAGATCGGACAGTTCTTCAGGGTGCCATGAACCGCGAATATCTCCGTTGGTACAGTCAGCGTCTGCATCGATACATGGAGATGCTGGTGTTCGGCCATGCCGGCGCCAAGGTGCTGGTTTTTCCGACGCGGGAGGGGCGCTTTTTTGAATATGAGCAGCTCGGCCTGGTCGAAAGCCTCACGGAAAAGCCGCAGGCCGGTCATCTCCAACTCTATTGCATTGAGGGTCTCGCGGCCGACAGCCTCTACGGTTTCCACCGTCATCCGGCCGAGCGCATCCGCCGGCATGCGGCGCTGGAGGATTACATCCTCAACGAGGTGCTGCCGCTGATGGCGGCGAAAAACCCGCATGACTGCACCATCGCGCATGGATGCAGTCTCGGCGCTTTCCAGGCAGCGAGCCTCGTCTTCCGCCATCCGCATCTGTTCCGCAAGCTCGTCGCCTTTTCCGGCCGCTACGACCTGACGATGAAAGTGGAATCCTTCGGCGACCTGTTCGACGGCTATTACGACGACAGCGTCTATTTCCACACGCCGACGCATTTCCTGCCGGGCCTCGGCTCGGACTGGCGGCTCGACAGGCTGCGCGAGATCGACATCGTGCTCACCATCGGCGACGCCGATCCCTTCCTCGACAATAATCGCTATCTCAGCCGTCTGCTCGGCGAAAAGAATATTCGCCACCAGCTGCATGTTTGGGATGGACGCGCCCACCGTGCCGGCGCCTGGCGCAAGATGGCGCCGCTTTATATCTGATTCTTATGAGCCCGTCGGTTTTTCGCGCTGCCGCTCTGCCGGTCTCGAATGCATCAGACCCCGGCCTCCCACGGGTTGATGACGGGTACGCCAGCGGCTTCAAAAGGGCCAGTGTCGCGGGCGGCCAGAGTGGTGTCGATCTTTGATGAATCGCAAATTTTCATTCGGGAGCGTACCGATCCGGCGAAATATGGCCTCGCTGCGGGATGGGGCACGGGCTATGGACCTCAACGCCGTTCCTGTTTTCCCGGAGCGGTGCAAACTTGGCCTCGCTCCGGCGGGGCTTTTTCTTTAGGGCGTTGCGCCGCACCCGTGCGCATCCGGGAATATTCTCGCACAGTGCGAGATTTAGCCTTTCCGGCCTGATGCAACGGGCGTATTCAGCCAGGCGCGGCTTTTCAAATCCGCGTCCCTCACGCGGCAGATCTCCGATCGGCTTCCTCCCCGCTTGCCCGCCGCCATCCGGAATTTTCATTGGCAGACCCATGACCACGGCAGAGACGAGCGAAAACGGGCAAAAGGCGGCAGGCGGCCGCCAGGCGAAAATCGTGGCGCTGGTCGTCGCAGTCTCCTTCTTCATGCAGATCCTCGACGGCACGATCGTCGCCACCTCGCTGCCGCAGATGGCGACGAGCTTCGGCGTTCAGCCGGTGTCGATGAGCATCGGCATCACCGTCTACATGCTGACGATGGCCGCCTTCATTCCCCTTTCGGGCTGGCTCGGCGACCGTTTTGGCGCACGCCGTATCTTTCTGATGTCGATCGCCGTCTTCACCGGCGCCTCGCTGTTCTGCGGTCTGTCAGGCAGCCTCACGGAATTCGTGCTGTGGCGCGCGCTGCAGGGGGCGGGCAGCGCGCTGATGACGCCGGTCGGGCGCATTATCGTGCTGAAGAACGCCCGCAAGTCCGAACTCGTCCAGGCGATCGCGCTGATCACCTGGCCGGCGCTGACGGCGCCGGTGATCGGCCCGGTGCTCGGTGGCTTCATCACCACCTATGCCAGCTGGCATTGGAACTTCCTCATCAATATTCCGATCGGCATTCTCGGCATGGGGCTGGTGCTGCGCTTCGTGCCGGAACAGCGGGAGACCGATCCCGGCCGGCTGGACTTCGCAGGCTTCGTCCTCAGTGCTGCCGGGCTGACCCTCCTGCTTGCCGCCCTGGAGCTTTCGGTCAAATGGGACGGCGGTCTCTTGCCTGTTATATCGATGCTGACAGCCGGCATCGTGCTGTCGGTCATGGCGACGCGGCATTTCCTCGCCGTCGACAATCCGCTGCTCGACCTTTCGGCCTTCCGCGTTCAGACCTTCTCGATGTCGACGCTGTCGGCGGGCACGGCCTGCAGGGTGGCGATCAATGCGACCCCGTTCCTGCTGCCACTGTTGTTCCAGCTCGGCTTCGGGCTGAGTTCGATTGCCGCCGGCGCCTATCTGCTCGTCTATTTCCTCGGCAATCTCGGCATGAAGACGGTGACGACGCCGCTCCTGCGGTTCTTCGGCTTCCGCACGGTGCTGGTGCTCAACGGGCTGATCGCGGCATTTTCGATCGTCGCTTGCGGTTTTCTCTCGCCTGCTACACCGCAGTTTTTAATCCATGCGCTGCTTTTTCTTGCCGGTCTGTCGCGGTCGATGGAATTTACCGCGCTGAATACGCTTGCCTTTGCCGATATCGGCCCGGCGCAGCGCAGCTCGGCCTCGACACTGTCGAGCATGCTGCAGCAGGTGTCGATGCTGCTCGGCGTCGCGGTGGCTGCGGCTGTGCTCAACATCTCCTCGGCTTTCAGGGGCGTCGGCAATCTCGTCCTTGCCGACTTTCGCTGGGCTTTCGTCGTGGTCGGCGCAATCGGCGTCGCCTCGTCGCTGCGCTTCCTGCAATTGCCGGCAGGGGCGGGGGCGGAAGTATCAGGCCACACGAAATTCCAGAAAAATTAAACTGCCGACGGAACCAATCGGGCGGCTCGGCGTTCAAGCCTGTCATTTCAGTTTTTCGTTTTCCAACCCCCTTCAGACGGCTTCCGTGGGAAACCCTCCGAGGCCTGGACAAGTTCTGAAAATGCCGGCTTTCCCACGACCTCCCTTCCGCCCGCCCGCGACGAGAGCGAGGGACCGCGGCTGTTTACCTCAGACGGCCAATGCAATACGACATTGCCATGCGGACGACTCGGACGCTTGCGGGCGGTCGTCGCTCAGAGAGAATGCCGGGAGACGGAATGAGCAATTCTAACGTCGATGCGGACGGCCTGATCCACATCCTCTATATCGACGACGACGAGAGGCTGGCCCTCCTGATGGAGAAGAATCTCGGACGGCGCGGCTTTTCGGTCGAGTGGGCGCGGAATGGCGCCGCCGGCCTTGCGCGGCTCGGCGAGGGCGGGGTCGACGCCGTCGTGCTCGATCATCTCCTGGCCGATGAGACCGGCCTCGACATTCTGCCCTGCATCACGGCGACGCCGGACCATCCGCCAGTCATCTACGCCACTGGTTCGGATGATACCGGCATTGCGGTGGCGGCGCTGAAAGCCGGCGCCGATGACTACATGCTCAAGGGGATTTCTGCCGATTATTTCGACCTGCTCGCCGCCGCCCTCGAACAGGCGCTGGAGCGGGCGCGGTTCCGCCGCGAGACGGCGCAGGCGCAGGAGGTGATCCGCCAGCAGCGCGACCTTGCCGAGATGCTGCTTGCCGAAGTCAATCACCGCATCGCCAATAGCCTCGGCCTCGTCGGCGCGCTGATCCGCATGCAATCCTCGATGACCAAGGACCAAGTGGCGATCGATGCGCTGCACGAGACGCAGATGCGCATCAACGCCATCGCCAGCGTGCATCGCCGGCTCTATACCAACCGGCAGGTCGGCTCGGTGCAGGTCGACGAATATCTGAACAGCCTGCTCACCGAACTCGAAGCCTCGATGCGCGACGACAAGCGGCCGCACCGCATCGTGTTGACCGCCGAGCCGGTCAATCTGGCGACCGACAAGGTAATTACCCTCGGCCTGATCGTCAGCGAACTCGTCACCAACGCCTTCAAATATGCCTATCCGGACAGCGTGCCGGGCGAAATCCGGGTTTTCGTGGATCAGAAAGACGAGGCCTTGAGGGTGGTCGTCGAGGACGACGGCGCCGGCTTCGACCCGTCGAATCCAGCGAGGGGAACCGGCCTCGGCACGCGCATCCTGACGGCCATGACGGCGAGCTTGAAATCGGATTTCGCTTATGACCCCGGGCATGATGGAACGAAGGCGACGCTGGTGTTTTCGTTGCAAGAGGGGAAGTAGGGAGAAGAGAGGGTGCTGCGCGGCACGCCGTTATCTCTTTCCTTATAATAACTTACCAGAATGACATCATCAAGGCTAACGCGAGGGAAGGGAAGCATGACGACGATCCGGACACCTCGCGAAGTCTATGATTTCTGGTTCGTCCGATGCGGCCGGGAGCTGTGGTTCCGTCCGCCGCCGGAGCTCGATATCGAGATCCGCGAAGGCTTCCGCGATACGCATCTGGCGCTTGCCGCCGGCGTCGGCGATGAATGGCGGGCCGATCCCATATGCCGGCTGGCGGCTGTCATCGTGCTCGACCAGTTTCCGCGCAACATCTATCGCGGAACGGCGCTTGCTGTTGCGACCGACGGGCTGGCGCTTCGGGAAGCCAAGCTTGCGCTCGCATCGGGCGCGGACCAGGCGGTGGAGACCGCCTGCCGCACCTTCTTCTATTTGCCGTTCGAACATGCGGAGGATCTCGGTGAGCAGGAACGCTCGGTGGAATTGTTCACTGTGCTGGGCGACGAGGAATACCTCGACTATGCGATCCGCCACCGCGACGTGATCGCCACCTATGGGCGCTTTCCGCACCGCAACGCCATGCTCGGGCGGGAGTCGACGGCTGGGGAGCGCGACTATCTCTCCAGGCCCGGCGCCGGTTTCTGAGTTTTCATGATTGTCGCTGCAGAGCGCAGCGGTTTCAAGAGGGCGACAAGGACGAGACGAAGGCCCAGCGGCATCCTATGAAACAAGTTCGAGGCAAGGCGCTTTCGGCACCTTCCGCCTTTCTGTCGCCTTTCTTTGCTATGAAAAGCAGGCATTCTGTCCCGACGACAACTTTCCGGAGGCACTTTTGCGGCTGAGGTCCATCCTGCTTCGCACCATTCTTCTCGTGACGCTGACGCTCGCCGGCGCGCATTTCGAGAGTGCCGCGGCCATCGCGCAGGAACAGCAGACGCAGGCGGCCGCGCAGCCGGCTGTCGATACGCCGTTCGACCAGGCGGCGAAGGAGATCGAGAAGGCGAAGACCCAGCTCGCCGCATTTCAGGACAGCGTCAAGCAGAATGCCGACAACGACGATGCGCTGGTGGGGCTGGCGACCAAGGCCGATGAACTCAGCCGCGCGGTCATCACCATATCGGTCAATCTCCGGCCGCGTTTCGACCAGATCAAGAACCGGCTTGCCGAGATCGGCGATCCGCCGAAGGATGGGCAGCCGCCCGAGGCCGAAATCGTCACCCAGGAGCGCAACGCGCTGGCCGCCGAGCGCGCGCAGATCAACGCCGTGACGGGTGATGCCGAAAACCTGTCGATCGCGGTGACGAAGCTCCTCAACGAGATCATCGAGATGCGGCGGCAGCTTTTTGCCGCAACACTTTTCAAGCGTACCGAAATATCCGTCTCCGTTCTCGACGACGCGGCCAGCGCCTTCGTGCGGGAGACCGGTGAATTCGCGCAGGCGCTGTCGAGCTGGGCTAGCTTCGTCTGGAAGTTCAAGCGTTTCCCGCTGTTTGCCGCGATCTTCCTGTCGCTTGCCTCGGCACTGATCCTGCTCTCCGGCAGCTACAGGCTGTTCGGCTCGTATCTGCGCCGCGACGAGGCGGTCGAGAACCCGTCCTATATCGGCCGGCTGTCGATTGCCTTCTGGTCGACGCTGATCCGCACGCTGGCGCTCTCGGTGCTGCTCGTTACATCCTTCTTCTTCCTCAACAGTTTCAACGTGCTGAGACCCGACATCGCACCCGTCATCGGCGCGCTGTTCGGCACGATCGGGCTCGTCTATTTCGTCGGCCGCTTCGTCAACGCAATTTTCGCGCCGCATGAGCCGCACTGGCGGCTGGTGCGGCTTTCCAATCTCGGCGCACGCTCCATCGGCTATTGCCTGCTGGCGATGGCCGTCATCAACGGGCTCGACTATCTCTTCAGCAGCATTGGCGAGGCGATGGGCTCGCCGCTGGTGCTGACCGTTGTGAGAAGCCTGATCGCCGCGCTCATCATCGGCCTGATCCTGATCGCGGTCTCCTTCGGTAAGCCGATGCTGGCAAGAAGCGGCGATCCGGATGCGCCGGGCCGGCATTGGCCGCGCGGCATGGCAATCATCCTGCGCGTCGTCGGCGCTGCCCTGATCGTTTCAGCGCTCGCGGGGTATGTGGGGCTGGCGCGTTTCGTCGCCACGCAGCTCATCATCACCGGCGCGGTGGTTGCAACGATGTATGTCGGCCTGCTCTCGGGCAAGGCGATATCGCGGCAGGAAAGCTTCGGCGATACCTTCTTCGCGCGGTTCCTGACGCGCCGCTTCAATCTCGGGCCGGTGGCGATCGACCAGGTCGGCCTGCTCGTCGGCCTTGCCATCTATGCGGTGGCGCTGCTCGTCGGCGTGCCGCTGATCCTCCTGCTCTGGGGCTTCCATGTGCAGGACCTGCAGCTGATCGCCTTCCGGCTGTTCACCGAGGTCAAGCTCGGCGGTATCAGCATCTCGCTGCTCGGCATCTGCACCGGCATCCTGCTGTTTGCCGGCGTCTACCTGCTGACGCGGTGGCTGCAGCGCTGGCTCGACGGCAACGTTATGGCGCGAAGCCATGTCGATCTCGGCGTGCGCAATTCGGTCAAGACGGGCATCGGTTATCTCGGCGTCGGCGTGGCGGCGATCATCGGCGTTTCTTCCGCCGGAATCGATCTGTCGAGCTTCGCGCTCGTCGCCTCGGCGCTCTCGGTCGGCATCGGTTTCGGCCTGCAGAACATTGTCTCCAACTTCGTCTCCGGCCTGATCCTGCTCGTCGAGCGGCCGTTCAAGGTCGGCGATCATGTCGTCTCGGGCACGGCCGAAGGCATCGTCAAGCGCATCTCGGTGCGCGCCACCGAGATCGAGACCTTCCGCAAGCAATCGATCATCGTGCCGAATTCGGAGCTGATCAACGGTCTCGTCGGCAACTGGACGCATCGCAACAGGATCGGCCGTTCGGAAATCCCGGTTTCCGTCAGCTACGACGCCGATCCGCAGAAGGTGATGGATATCCTGCTGGAACTGACGGCGAGGATTCCGCTCGTCATGCGCAATCCGGAGCCGCATGTCGAATTCCTGCGTTTCGGCCCCTATTCGCTGGATTTCGAGCTGCGCTTCTTCCTCGCCGACATGGGCGACGGCATGACGGTGCGCAACAATCTCCGGATCGAAATCCTCAAGCGCTTCAGGGCGGAGGGCATCGAGATCCCGCTGCCGCAGAGCGATCTCACCATTCATCGCGACGCTGCGCCTGTCCTTCCCACTGCCGTCAAAGAGCAGACGGGCGGCCAGGAAACTCCGCGGGATAAGCCGATGGAGGAAGAGGAGCGGCCGGTGCGGCAGCTGCGCGGGCGGACGGCGGATGGCAGCCTGAAGAGCTGAACGGCTCATTCAGCCATCATTCACAGATCTCTGTGCATCATCTCCACCATCGGGATTGCTGCCGAGGGCAGCACCGATCGTTCGAGGGGAGGGCGCGTCTGCGCCGCCGCACATGATGGCAAGGTTTGCCGCCGTTCTGCTTGTCCCGCTGCTTGCCGCGCCGGCGGCCCATGCGGCATCCGTCACCAATACCGATCCCGCCGCCGTGGTGCTCGTCATTACCGAGAGCGGCCAGCGCGTCGAGGTCGTAGTCGATGCCGGCGCCTCGGAAAGCCTTTGCGCCTCCGGCTGCTTCATGACGACGCCCGACGGCGACCGCATCGGGCTCGACGGCGGTGAGACGATCGACATCGTCAAGGGTTCGGCCGTCGTCAAGTAGACGACCAGACGATCCGCTTGCCCTCGGCGTCGAGCACCTTCTCGCCGTCTTCCTTGGTGAAGGCGCCCTTGTGCGTCTCCGGCAGGATTTCCAGAACCAGCTCGGAGGGCCGTGACAGGCGCGTGCCGAGCGGCGTCACGACGAATGGCCGATTGATCAGGATCGGATGCGCAAGCATGGCGTCGAGCAGTTGGTCATCGGTCAGGTCGGGATTGCCGAGGCCGAGTTCAGCATAGGGCGTATCCTTCTCGCGGAGGGCCTGGCGTATAGTCAAGCCGGCATCGGAGATCATTCCGATCAGCTCCGCCCGTGAAGGCGGAGTCTTCGCATATTCGATGATCGTGGGTTCGATGCCCGTATTGCGGATCATCGCGAGCGTGTTGCGCGACGTGCCGCAAGCGGGATGATGGTAGATCCTGACGTCCATGCTTTGCCTTCGGTAATTGCTTGCCTCAGCCGATTACCGCAGCTGCGTGGGCGAGAAAAGCCCGGAAGCCAGATTGACGACCTCGGAGATCACCGGCAGCCCCGGTTGGAATTGGCATTGACTGACCGACGGTCAGTCATTTATGCAAAGGCTGTCGGTCCGATCCCGGCGCCACCCATTTCACTGTCCGGAGATCGTCATGAGCGCGCAGACCTTGTTGAACCAGCTGTTCCAATACAAAGCCAGCATCGACGACGAACTTCTCGATGCGCTGAACGGGCTTGGCGAAGGGGCGCCGACCGAGGCGTTTTCCTCGGCCCTTCGCGTGCTCAACCATGCCCACCTCGTCGACCGCATCTTCGCCGCCAATCTTCAGCGGCAGGGACACTCCTACGCAGCGAGCTGGAGCCGCGAGGCGCCGCCCCTGGCGCAACTGGCCTCCGATATCCGTGAGACGGACCGTTGGTATATGGATTACACCGCACGCGTAACGCCCGAGGAATTGGAGGAGGTCGTCGATTTCACCTTTACCGACGGCGGGCGCGGGCGCATGTCGCGTGAGGAAATGCTCGCCCATGTGGCGACGCATGCCGGTTATCATCGTGGTGAGGTCGGTCGCCTTCTGCCTGATATCGAGAGCACCGCTATGCGCGACGTGTTTGCGGGCTATCTCCACAGGACAGACCGCGCGCGACGCCAGTAAGGATGGATCGGTTTCGCTGATGATGGCCAATTCCGTTTCAAAGCCGAGAACCAAGCCTGCCGAGGAGCGGCGTGACGAGCTCATGGTCTCTGCCGAACGGCTGTTTCTTGAAAAGGGCGTGGAGCAGACCACCATCGAAGAGATCACATCAGGGGCGGGGGTCGCCAAGGGCACCTTCTATCTGCACTTTTCCTCGAAGGCCGACGTGCTGGAAGCGTCGCGCGCCCGTTTCATGCAGGGCGTCCTTGACGGTATCGTTGCGGCTGTCGAAGGACGCGGGCAGGAAGACTGGCGCGGCAGGCTGGCGGCCTGGTCGAGGGCGTGCGCTGCCGGTTATCTCGATGCGGCCGGGCTGCATCATCTCGCCTTCGTGGCAGCGCCGCCTGCAACACGAGAGGGGCTTTCCCGGAACATCCTAATCGACCATCTGACCGAACTCATCAGTGCCGGCACAGGCGCGAATGCCTGGGAGGTCGACGATCCCGGCTTTACGGCGGTTTTTCTGTTCAACGCCCTGCACGGCGTGGTCCATCAGCCCGGCATCGCCGAGGCATCGTTCGATCGCGCCGAATTGCTGCGCGCGATCGAGGCGCATTTCCTGCGCTCGCTGGGTTTGCCTTCCAGTGGGCTAAGCCGTGCCTTCTCTGCGACCTCGTCCTGAGGCGCGCCGCAGGGAGAAGGACGAGGACAGCCACCGGCATCTCTTGCTTCACGTCTTATTTCTTAATCATATCTGCAAAGAAACCGGAGGCGACCCATCAGGCCGCTTCTTCGTTTCATTCCGGCCGCGCCGATTAATAATTACTCAAATCAATTGATGTACCAATTTGACCCGGGGACAGATTTTACATCAAAGGTTTGCTATGGCGTTTCTAGGTATTTCGGGGATGCAATATTCCGGGGAAATGTTTGCCGGCGCGCGCATTATTGTCGCGGAAGATTCCAATGTTTTCACCTCGATGATCAGCAAACGCCTGAAGGAGCTTTTCGACATTGACGTCGAGATCTGCCGCACCTTCGAGGACCTGCAGTTTTCCTACGACAAGTCTTCCGATCCGATCACGCTGGCGATTTCGAACATCAACCTGCCCGGCGCCGAAAACGGCGAAGCGCTGGAGTATCTGGTCGATCTCTCCATCCCGACCATCGTCTTTACTGGCACCTTCCATGAGGGGATGCGCGACAAGCTGATGGCTAAGGACATCGTCGATTATATTCTCAAGGACAATATCTTCGCTGTCGACCTTCTGGCGGAATCGATCTGCCGGTTCCTGACCAATCACCGCCACCACGTGCTGATCGTCGATGATAGTGCGACGGCGCGCGCGCTGCTGTCGAGCCGGCTGAAACGCTATAATTTCCGTGTCAGCACCGCCGAGAACGGCGCCAAGGCGCTGGAGATCCTGAAGGCCAACCGCGATATCGGCCTGATGATCACCGACTACAATATGCCAGATATCGACGGCTTCGAGCTGACAAGGCGAATCCGCTCCAATATCGGTTCGCACGAATTGCGCATCATCGGCGTTTCCTCTTCTTCCAACCGGCTGCTTTCGGCGCGGTTCCTGAAGGCCGGCGGCAATGATTTCATGCTGCGTCCCTTCATCGACGAGGAGTTTTACTGCCGCGTCAACCAGAACCTCGATACGCTCTTGCAAATCCAGTCGATGCGCAAGGAGCGGGCGGTTGCCTGACGATCCTTCCAGTATCGGGATCGCCAGGGCGGCGATAACGGTCGCAGATCGTTGTCGGATTTCTGCAATTAAAAGTAATGCCGACATTTGCCCCCTTCACGCGCGCATGCCTCTCGGTTATCGTTCGCCGCGCCGGGGGGAGGGCCGAGTCGAGGCCACCGGACGCATGGGAGAATAGCGGCTGTGGCTTTTCAAGCGGATTTTCAGCGAGATGGCATTGGGCTGCGTTCCGGCGGGCTCAAAATACTTCTGGTTGAAGATTCCCGCATGTTTTCCGCCGTGCTCTGCCATCGGTTCCAGACAGAGCTCGGGCTTGCGGTCAAATCCTGCTCATCGCTGAAGGCTCTTCGCGAGGAACTGGCCGAGGATGGTCACGGCTATACGATGGCCGTCGTCGATCTCAACCTGCCGGATTCGCCTTATGGCGAAGCGCTCGACTGCACGATCGAGCACGATATCCCGGCGATCGTCTTCACCGCGACATTCGATCTCAATACGCGCAACAGGATCATGGAGCGCAATGTCATCGATTACGTGCTGAAGGACAATGAATTTGCGCTCGACAATCTGGTCGCTACAGTTCGCCGCGCGATTTCCAACCGCAAGACGCGCGTGCTCGTGGTCGATGATGTCGTCTCGGTCCGGCAGGTGCTCGTCGATCTGCTGAAGGCGCAGCAATATCTCGTCATCGAGGCAAATTCCGGGCTTGAGGCGCTGGCAGCACTCGAAGCCTACAGCGATATCGAACTCGTCGTCACCGACCACCATATGCCGGATATGAGCGGCTACGAGTTGACGCGGCGCATCCGCCATCGTTTCGGTTCGGACAGGCTGCGCGTCATCGGCGTTTCCTCCTCCAGCGACCGCATGCTCTCTGCGAGCTTCCTCAAGGCCGGCGCCAGCGATTTCATCTACCGGCCCTTCGTTGCCGAGGAGCTGCAATGTCGCATCGCCAACAATGCTGAAACGCTGGCGCAGATGCGTCAGCTGAGGGCGGCGGCGGCCTGCGACTATCTCACAGGTCTCTATAACCGCCGCTATTTCTACGACAACGGCCCGAAGCTGGTGAACGAGTGCCTGCGGCTGAAAGTGCCGAGTTCCGTCGCCATTCTCGATATCGATCATTTCAAGCGGCTGAACGACACCTACGGCCATGAGATCGGCGACAAGGTGCTGAAGGCTGTTGCAAACAGGCTGTTCACGATCTTCGACGGCAGCGACAATCTTCTCTCGCGCCTCGGCGGCGAAGAATTCGCCATCCTCTTCCCGCAGATGGATTCGGCTGCGGCGACCAAACTCTGCGACGAGATCCGCTCTGACATTTCACGGCTGAAGGTCACCGCCGACGACGAGGACCTCGGCGTGACGATTTCGATCGGCATCGCCGAGATCGAGGGTTACGAAACCTTCGAAAACTACCTCAACGCCGCCGACCAGTTCCTCTACATGGCCAAACACAGGGGCCGCAATCAGGTCTATTCAGACGCCAGGATGACGGAAGAGGCGGCGCAGTAGAGCCGTTCGGGCGAGCCGCCGCCATTTTCAGGCGGCGGTCTCTTTCTTCAAACTCTCAGGCCGCGACTGCCTGTTGACGCGCGGTCGCCATGGTCATCTTGCGCTCGGCGCGTTCCTGCTGCGGTGAGCGGTGGTAGAGTTCGCGATAACACTTGGAGAAATGCGAGGCCGAGACGAAGCCGCAGGCGACCGCGACCTCGACGACGGGCATCGAGGATTGCACCAGCAGGTGGCGCGCACGATCGAGGCGGATTTCCAGATAATAACGGGCCGGTGAGCGGCCCATCTCCTGGCGGAACAGCCGCTCGATCTGGCGGCGCGAGAGGCCGGCACCGTCGGCGATCTCGATCAGCGACAGCGGCTCGGCGAGATTGCCTTCCATCAGCTCGATGATCGACAGCACTTTGGCGTTCTGCACGCCGAGGCGGGCGCGCAGCGGCAGGCGCTGGCGGTCGTGCGGGTTGCGCACGCGGTCGGTCAGATGCTGCTCGCAGATGCGGTTGACGAGGCTCTCGCCGAAATCCTCGCCGACGAGGTTCAGCATCATGTCGAGCGAGGCTGTGCCGCCGGCGCAGGTGTAGAGATTGCCGTCGATCTCGTAGAGGTCGGCATAGACCTCGGCCTGCGGGAAAGCCTCCGAAAAGCCCGGCAGGTTTTCCCAGTGGATGGCGCAGCGCTTGCCGTTCAGGAGACCGGCCTGGGCAAGCACATGCGCGCCCGTACAGAGACTGCCGACGGCAACGCCGCGATTGTAGCATTCCCGCAGCCAGGCATTGGCCGACTTGTTGTTGAACTGCTCGACATCGATGCCGGAACAGACGAGCACCATGCCCGGCCGGTTTTCACCGCCGAGATGGCGGCGCTCCTCGGCGAGCGAGGAATTGGCCTCGACGCCGATGCCGCAGGAGGAATAGACCTTCTCCCCGTCGAGGGAGGCAAGCCGCCAGGTATAGGCCTGGTAGCCGAGCATGCGATTGGCAATCCGCAAAGTGTCCACGGCCGCCGAAAAGGGCAGCATGGTGAATTGCGGTACCATAAAGAAGACCAGTGAACGCTTCTTGATCTGCATCCTGTTCATAGCGAAATCCATGCTCGAGGGGCGATGCATATTGGTTGCGCGGAATGCGTCGCGCCGATGTCCTGAAAGCGACACTGGCATGGAAAAATGCGGCCGGGAAGAGCAAATATGCGACATTGACCGCGTTTTGGCCCGGTCAAACTGCCGGAACAGGGCCGGGCCGGATGCGGGGCGCGTTTACAGAGGACTGAAATTCAAGTCTGAAGACGGCTCGGGAACGAATGGGCACGCACGAAAAAGGCGGCGTTGCGTGAGGCAGACGCCACCCTCATCTTGGGAGGAATGTCGCATTCTTTGCATGCTCCGTTGTCTTGCGAATGCCTTTGAAATTTCCTCTAGACACAACTGACGTTGCATGAACCAAGCCAAAATGATGCAATACTACTGAAGAATTTTAGTCGCAGTTTTCACAATGGCTCGTCGCATTTAATCCAAAGGGCAGAATTGAATGAAGGACCTCGCTTTTCAGGGCACCTGGCGAGCTTATCAGCAGAAGATACTTGATGATCTGACAAATCTCATAAGCGATGATGGTTTGCATATCGTCGCAGCACCCGGCTCAGGTAAAACGATTCTGGGCCTTGAAGTGATGCGCAGGCTTGGCGAGGCGACCTTGATCTTGGCCCCGAGCAAGACCATCCGGGATCAATGGTCGCAGCGGCTACGGATGATGTTCCTGCCCGCCAATGCCGGTGAACCGAACTGGATTTCTCATGATGTAAGAGCGCCTCGCGCTGTCACGATCATCACCTATCAGGCTCTGCATGCGGCGTTCTCAGGTCATACGGCCGAGGAAGAAATTATAGACAGTGAAGAGGAGGGCAGCGACGGGGTGCAATCCGCCGAAACGGACAAGCAGGAGACGGAGAGGGCGAGAAAGAAAATCATCGCGAAGCTGCGCGAAGAGAAGGTTCGCACCCTTGTGCTCGATGAAGCGCACCACCTTCGAAACGAGTGGTGGAAAGCGCTGACGATGCTCAAGGAAGCATTGGGCAAGCCCACGGTCGTAGCGCTGACAGCTACACCGCCCTATGATGTGGATCCCCTGGAATGGGGTCGTTATCAGGCACTTTGCGGGCCGATCGACGGTGAAATTTCCGTGCCGGAACTGGTGCTGCAAGGCGATCTTTGCCCCCATCAGGACTATGTCCACTTCAGCCTGCCGAGCGAGTTGGAAGCACAGAAGCTGGCAGAGTTTCGCGCGCAGATCGGAGACTTCATCGAGGCGCTGCTCAAAAGGGCAGAATTCAAGCAGGCAATTCTGCATCACCCGTGGATTACCCAGCCGATCGAGAATGTGGAGCACATACTGGACGACGCACGCTTTTTCTCCAGCATGCTGGTCTTCCTGAATGCGCAATATGTCGACTTGCCGCAATCGACTCTCGACATTCTCGGCGTCAAGGCGCGTGAAATACCGGATCTGACGCTTGAATGGATAGAGGTGTTGCTGAACGGCGTTATCTACACCTATCGCAACGATTTCGAAGAAGCGGAGCAAATACTCCGCCACCAAGAAGGCAGGCTGAGGGACATTAGGGGAGTCGAGCACGGCAGAGTGCGGCTAACGGATGCGCGGTCGGTTCAGAAGCTGCTGGTATCGAGCGTCAGCAAGCTCAACGCGATCGTCGAGATTACTCGGCTCGAATGCACGTCGATGCGTGACGAACTCCGTATGGTTATCCTTTCCGACTATATCAGGAAGGATACGCTGCCCACCGGCCCTGCGGACCTTCCGCCCATCGAGAGGATGGGCGTCGTGCCGATCTTCGAGACGCTGCGGCGGTGCGGGCTTGATCTCAAGCTTGGAATTCTGACGGGGAGTCTCATTCTCATTCCAGCGGAATCAAAAGTAATTCTTGACGAGATTGCAGACCATCTCGGCGTCGGCGCGGAACATATCCGTTATCAGCAGGCAGCATTCGATGCCGGCTTTCTAAGCGTGGAAATCAGCGGCGCTCTGAGCCGCCACGCCGTTCATATGATCACCGAATTGTTCAGTCGCGGCGGGATCACGGTTTTGGTCGGCACGCAGGCATTGCTGGGTGAAGGATGGGACGCCCCCTCCGTAAACACTTTGATCCTGGCAAGTACGGTGGGATCATATGTGCTCTCCAATCAGATGCGAGGCCGTGCCATTCGCACAGATCCCCGAAGCCCTCAGAAGGCCGCGAACGTCTGGCATCTGGCAGTGATCGACCCTGAGAAGTTTGAGCAGAGAATACCGCTGCGGTTCGGGAGGAAATCGACCGATAGAAAAGCGCCCGACCCATTTGACACCATGACAATAGACCTGGGCAGCGACGTCGACGCGCTGAAACGCCGATTTTGTGCCTTCGAGGGGTTGTCCTTCGGTGAGCATCCGTTGATCGAAAGTGGCTTTCAACGGCTGATGCTGGGTGCCGCAAAATGGAATGCGCGGGGTGTTGATGATGTCAACAAGGTGATGGAACGGGGCGCTGCAGACCGCAAATCACTGAAAGCCCGATGGCATAGCGCGCTACGCAGTAATCGCGCTTTTCCGAGGATGCAGGAAACATTGGAGAGCAACTATGCCCCCAAGGGGCTACTCAACTGGAATACGACCAAATTTCTGTATGCGCAAAGCGCCGCGCTCGCCGGGATGATCTTGAACGGATTCTTACACAGCTTTCGCGCTACGCACATTCGATCGCTCGAACAACTGGAGTTGGTCCTATTTGTGGTGTTCGCATTGCTGGCCATCTTCTGTTTGCCAGGCGCATTCAAAGCCAGCCGGTTGCTGCTGCGGAACGGCTCACTGGAAGGGAGCATGAAGCAGGTGGGAACGACCGTTCTGGAGGCGCTACATCATATGGGCGTTATAAGGACCGAGTTGGGAAAACTGAGTGTCGAGGCGACGCTTGACCAAAACGGCATTATTTACTGCCGGCTCGAGGGTGCTACGACAATCGAGCGATCCCGCTTTCTCGACGCCCTGCGGGAAATCCTCGTTCCCCCACAGAATCCCCGCTACATTCTCGTCAGGTCGTCAAAATTCTGGCGGCTGAAGCGATTGGATTATCATGCGGTCCCTTCGATCATCGGGCGAAAAAGGGAGGATGCCATATATTTTGCTCAGCTGTGGAATCGCTATGTCGGTCATTCGGACCTTGTCTACACGCGCAGTGCTGAGGGTCGCCTGACGCTGCTCCAGTTCCGCGCAAAATCATTCGCTTCGGCATTTACCAGGAAAACAGATAGAGTCAGCCGTTGGGAATGACAGCCGGAGCGAATCCTACGCGTTCTGAAGGCGGAAAAGGCGGCGCCGCGTGATGCAGACGCCGCCGTCATCTTGAGAGGAATGTCGCATTCATCAAACGGTCCGGTGTTTGTTGTCGTCAGTGCTCGGCCAGCCGATATCCTTGCGGACATCGAAGGGCATGGCTTCGATTTCACGGGCGGTCTGCCAGCGTGTCCAGGCAAGCACGAGCCTACGGGCATAATGCGCCAGATCGAAATGGCCGTGGCCGGAGGTGAGGGGCTTGCCACCACCCCGGTAGGTGAGCGTGGTCATTTTCCGGTTCCTTTCTTGGGTCAGGGACATGGTCGTCGATGGGAGGTTCGTCCATGTCCGTGATCACAATATGGGCCTCCGGGACTCATCATTCAAACGAATAGAGCTTATGGATAGCATCAGAGATATTGAATGATGGAGCTGCGCCCGGCGGCTATCCGCCGTCATGCCGCACCTACGTCGACTCCTCGAGATTCTCCGTCGAGAACTCGCCCGTCTGAATGCTCCGACATTTTCCGTCGCTCTTTAACGATCGCGCGTCAGCGATCTTAACGACTGTCGGCTAAAGTCACATCATCGCAATCAAACGTCGAGTTTTCCATGTACAGAACTTTCGTCTACGCTGTTATCGCAGCTTCCATCCCCGCCTTCGCGGACGCTGCCACGATGAAGTTTCCAAGCGATGCTCCGGTCGCAAGCATCACAATCCCGGATAGCTGGCAACCCGAAGAGACGGAAACCGGTGTCCAGGCAACTTCGTCGGACTCGGCGATCTACTTCTCGGTTGATGTGGCGGACTCCAAGTCGATGGATAAGGTCACCTCCGATGCCATCGACTTTCTGGCGAAGAGCGGGGTGACGGTCGACGTCAAAACCCAGAAAGAAACGCCGGTGACTGAAGTGAACGGCCTCCAAATGACGACGCTGGACTGGGACGGCAAGGATGCGGACGGGCCGGTGAGCGTTGGCATGGCATTCGTATCGAGCACCGGCGAGAAAGCTCTTGTCGTTACCTACTGGGGAACGAAAGGCGACGAGGACAAGCATGATGCTGAAATTACCGACATGATGATGTCGATTAAGATGACCGAATAGGACAAACGAGGCCGTCGGACCGGGGAACCATGTCCGCTCCACGTCGTTGCCGTTGTACCGACAACGCAAAGGAGCAAACGATGATTTCCTCAGATCAGATCCGTGAACATATGGAAGTTCTGACGGCCGACGGCACACATGTCGGGACGGTGGATCATCTCGACGGTCCCACCCGCATCAAGCTGACGAAGACCGGCTCGGAGGACGGCAAGCACCACCTGATCCCGCTCGACTGGGTGGATCATGTCGACGCGCACGTTCACCTGTCGAAGAACGCCAGGGATGTCCGCAGCCAGTGGGCCACGATCAATTGACGAGTAGTCGGCTGCGGCTTTTGCCGCAGCCTCCTCGTATAGGTGCCCCTATGTCCAAGCAATTGAAGAAGGGCGATGCGGTGAGCTGGGATGCCAGCCAGGAAAAGACCGCAGGCAGGGTGATCAGGAAGCAGAGCAGCCCGACGAAGATCAAGGGTCATAAGGTGAAGGCGTCGGCGTCGGAGCCGCAATATATCGTCGAGAGCGACAAATCGGGAAAGCGCGCCGCACACAGGCCTGGCGAACTCAGCAAGCTTTGAAGCGACGATCGGCTCTAAAGCGCGTCGCAATCTTTCAGATTCGCTCCTCGCGCTTTAGGTCTTTGTTTTACGCAGGTCGTTGCGGCAAAAGGGCTTCGCGCTTTGCCTGGCAAAACCGCTGCACACTTTTGCGCGACATGCTTTAGCAATGGGAGATTGATATGCCAGCCAAATCCAAGGCACAGCAGAAGGCGGCCGGTGCCGCACTTTCGGCCAAACGCGGAGAGACGCCCAAGACGGAACTCAAGGGCGCTTCGAAGCAGATGGAGCAATCCATGAGCGAGAAGCAACTCGAGGAATTCGCTTCGACCAAAAGCAGAGGTAAACCGGAGCACGTCTCCAAATAGGCCGGAGAATAGGGGCCGTGATGGCTGCCGTCCGGTTCACGTCGTTGTGGAATGCATCGAGAAATTCGCGACTTCGCGCACGTCGGAGATGGCGACGAGGATTGCGCGTGCGGACGCGTCGGGATCTTTTGCCAGCCAGCGCAATTCGAACGTCACCCCGATGCGGCCATCCTCGGTCTGTCCCAGCGAAACGAATAATGCGCTGCATTCAAGAGATTCCAGCACGTCCGACAGGTCGGGAATATCGGCAGTCGAGCCGTAGATAACGAGTGTCGCCTTGCGTTCGCAGCGCAGCCAGGTGTCCAGGCGTTTCAGCGGCGACAGCACGATGAAGGCAACCACGGTCGCCACCGTCCCGGTGACGATCTGGCCGCCGCCGAAGCAGAGGCCGACGACGGTCATGAACCATAGGGTCGCCGCCGTCGTGACGCCGGTCATCATGTCGCCGCGCCTGAGGATCGCTCCGCCGCCGATGAAGCCGACGCCTGTGAGGACGCCGAGGGGAAAGCGCAGCACGTCCATCTGTGTGAAAAAACTCAGCGTTTTTCCATAGGTCGATAGAAGGAGGTTCGCCTGGACCATCGCAATGCAGGCGGCAAGCGCCACCAGGATCGTGGTCCTGAAGCCCGCAGCGTGGCCGCCGCGCTCGCGATCGAGGCCGACGAGAGCGCCGGCAATCACCGTCAGCATGATGCGCGCGCCGAGATCCCACCAGCTCGGTGTCAGCGGCATGGCGTCGGTCAGGAGCGACGGCATGTCTGGCTCCAGACTTCGTTGCGGCCTTTCCGCTGCTTGCCAGGCATTCGATCCTCCTCAGCCTCGATGCGTCCCGGATCTAAAACGCCATGCAGCGCAGGACGTTCCAGTTGCCGGCATCAGCGCCGACAGGCCGAGATTGGCGGTTCGGCCGCAGCCGGTGTATGGTTGATTTCAAATAGGGGCGGTTTGCCCGTCAGCGATAGGCGCGCTGCGCCCAAAACGGAGTATGGAATTGGCCGTCGCGTTCACCAAGGAAGAGAGTTTCGAAACCGCTTCGGAAACCTTGTTGCCCGACCGTCCGGTTTCGCCGCATCTGAACCTTGTCACGGAAGCGGGGTTGAGGGCTCTAGAATTGCAGTTCCAGCAGGCTCGCGAAGCCTATGATGCGGCGAATACCATCGACGATGTGAATGAACGGCGGCGGCAGGCGGCGGGTCCCTTGCGCGACCTGCGCTACCTCAAGGCAAGGCTGCGCACCGCCCAGCTCATGGCTGACGCATCATCAACCGACGCTGTCGCCTTCGGCAGCACGGTGACCTTCCGCCGCGACGACGGGCGGGTGCAGACCTATCGGATCGTCGGCGAGGACGAAGCCGATCCCAAGGCCGGATCGATTTCCTATGTCTCCCCGGTGGCGCGATTGCTGATGGGCAAAGCGGTCGGCGATGTGGCGGAAACGGGTGGCCAGGAGCTGGAGATTATCGCTATCGCATAGGGCACGATACTCAAAGCGGCGTCGAGTTCGGCGCCGCGCCATAATTGTTATAAAAATGGTACTGCATAGTACTTTATTTATCGGGCATTTACCATTCGTGGCCTATGAGATGACATTCCATCACCGAAAGTCCTTCTTATGGTCAGCGCAATTTCCAGTTCTGCATCCACCATTTTGAGTTCAGCCGCTTCAACCTCGTCGTCCAGTTCGTCGGACCAGCTTGCTTCTCTCGAGGCGCAGCTTGCCGACAAGCAGGAAGCTCTCTCGCAAACGCAGGACGAGAAAGAGAAGGCCACGATCGAGAAATCCATCGAGACGCTGGAAGCCAAGATTGCCAAGCTCGAAGCATCAGAGAGCAGCCAAACCGAGGTGTCGGCCGCTTCGAAGCCAGCCGCCACGGCGCCGAAGGAACTCTCCGGCGAGAGCGAGCGCATCGGCACGAAGAATTTTGACGAAAACAGCGAATTCGGTAACCGCACCGCTTATGTTTGATCGCTCCGGACGACGCGAAGGTCTTCGATCGAGCCGTACCCGCCTGAAGAGGACGCGTCTGTAATAACGATCAGAGACGGCGCTTTGCCACCGCGACGACTTCGCGGGTCAATTCCACCAGGCGATCGGCGGCGAGGCGGTTTATCTGCCAATAGAGCGGAACATCGAGCGGCGTGTCGGGAACCAGCTCCACCAACCGTCCCGATGCCAGATGTTCGCGAGTCAACTGGATCGGGTTCATTCCCCAGCACATGCCGGAAAGGCTTGCCTCGACGAAACTTTGCGGTGAGGGCAGCCAGTGGGTGGGGTAATCGACATCCTGCCCGAACGTTCTGCGTATCCAGTTGCTCTGCAGCCTGTCCTTCTGATTGAAGGTGAGGGCGGGAGCGTTGCTAATCGCCTCGGCGGTCACGCCTTGGGGAAAGTGGCGGGCGACGAAGTCTGGCGTGGCGGTGGCGTGATAACGCAGGACCCCAAGCGCAAAACGCCGGCACCCCCGGATCGGCTTTTCCAGGCTGGTGACGGCGGCGATCACCCGCCCGCGCTGCAGCCACTCGGCGGTATGGTCCTGGTCGTCGACGGCGATATTCAGCAGATAGGAAGAGTTCTTGGCGAAATTCGACATGGCCTCCACAAACCATGTCCCGAGACTGTCGGCATTGGTCGCGATCTGAAGCGTCACCCTTTGGCGTGGTTCGTCGGGGTCGACGAGAGCCGGCAGTTGCCCGAAGAGTTCCGCCTCCAGCATGCCGACATTCTCCATGTGGCGGCAGAGCCATTCTCCTTTTTCAGTCGCCGTGCACGGGATGCCTCTGACGATCAGGACGGTGCCGAGACGCTCTTCGAGTTGTTTCACCCGCTGCGAAATGGCCGAAGGTGTTACGTTCAGCGCGGTTGCAGCTCTCTCGAAGCTGCCCGTTTGGACAATGGTTGCGACAGCGCGGAGAGCGGAATAGTCGAGCATGGATTAGTTTCGCTTAATTGGGGTAACGCAGATTAATTAGCCTAATTCGGCGAATGGCGATACCTCAACCACCACCGAAGTGGGGGCGCTCGCCGAAACGATGAGTTTTTCGATTTATGTCACGGGCCTGATGATGGGCCTCAGCCTGATTGTCGCCATCGGCGCACAAAACGCCTTCATTCTTCGCCAGGGCCTGCGCAATGAACATGTCTTCGCCGTCTGCCTCGCATGCGCCTTGTCGGATGCCGCGCTGATCGTGCTCGGCGTCACCAGCCTGCAGCAGATCGCCAGGTTGCTGCCCTGGCTCGATCCGCTCATGCGTTATGGCGGAGCCGCCTTTCTTGCCTGGTACGGCGCCAAGAGCCTTTACTCCGCCTTGCGGTCATCCGCTGCCCTCTCGGCGACGGAGGCCAAAACGGCGAGTTTCCAGCAGACGCTCGCGACCTGCCTCGCGCTTACCTGGCTCAATCCGCATGTCTATCTCGACACGGTCGTGCTGCTCGGCACGATCTCGACGCGTTATCCCGGGCAGCAGGCATCGTTTGCCGCCGGCGCGGTAACGGGCTCTTTCCTGTTTTTCTTTTTCCTCGGATATGGCGCGGCATGGCTGCGGCCAATCTTCTCGAAACCTTCGTCCTGGCGGATGCTGGAAACGCTCGTCGCTTTCACCATGTGGGTGATCGCGTTCAAGCTGCTGGGCGGGATGTGATCGCCCCATGAGCTGAAATCCTGACAACCGCCGGGCCGCACATCATGCGCGGCCCGATGATTCGACGATTCTCAGAACCTTCTTCTGGCCGGCGGCGCTGCTCAGAAGGGGCAGCTCCATTTCACGCTGGCAATCGGCCAGCAGGTGCGATGGAAATCGCCTCAATTCCCGCAGTGCATGTTCGCGGTTCACGTCTCTGCGCCAGCGCGACTTGAATGCGGAGAGGGCTTGTAGGATATTCCAGGTGCTTGTTTGCGCCATGTCGAGCCTCCTTTGCTGCATCGGTTTCCAATAGCCAGACTATGCGAGGCGATTGACATTCAATCAAACAAAATGATATGCGGTTATAAATCAGAAAAATTGAAAGATGCGACGATGAGCCTTCCCTTTCGCCGTCCCATTCCTTTGCTTGACAACGATGTGCTGCGCACCTTCGTCGCCATCGCCGAAACCGGCAATTTTTCCACCGCCGCCGAAGCGGTGTTCCGCACGCCGTCGGCGGTCTCCATGCAGATCAAGAAGCTCGAGGAGCAGCTCGGCGCCACGCTGTTTTTGCGTGACGCCCGCTCGGTATCGCTGACGCGGCATGGCGAGATGCTGCTCTCTTACGCCCGCAACATCCTGGCGCTTTCGAACGAGGCGGTGTCACGCTTCATCATGCCGGAACTAACAGGTGTCGTCAGGCTCGGCGCGCCCGAAGATATCGGCGAGCGGCTGCTGCCGAGAATTCTGAAGAGCTTTGCCGAAAGCTATCCCGGCATCATGGTCGACGTGACGATCGACATGAGCGTCGGATTGAAGAAACGCATGGAGGAACAACGGCTCGACCTGGCGCTGATCAACTGCGCGACGCGGCCGTTCCCGACCGGCGGCGAGGTGGTATTCCGCGAGCGGCTGGTCTGGACCGGCGCCCGCTGCGGCTCGGCGCATCGGCGCGATCCCTTGCCGATCTCGATCTGGGAAGACGGCTGCATCTGGAGGCAGGAGGCGCTCTCCCAGCTCGAGCGCAATAAGCGGCCTTATCGGGTCGCCTATCTCAGCGGCCATACGATGGCGCAGCGCGCCGCCGTGCTCTCCGATCTGGCTATTGCGCCGCTGCCGCTCTCCTATGTCAGCGAGGACATGACGATCCTCGGCCTGCAGGAAGGGCTGCCGGAGCTCGGCTCTTTCGATATCCGCCTGCTGACAGCCTCGCAGATGTCGGGGCCGATCGAGACGGTGGCCGACAGTATTCGCGGCGCTTTTGCCGAAAAAGCGAAGGCGGTCGCCGCCTGAGCATGTCTTTCAGCCGTTGAACCTTTTGCTCCCTTGTGCGTTATCGGCGCGGATGGCATGAGTGCTGTTCGGGGTTGATTTCAAACAAGGATATTCGAAATGACGACAACGGCCAAAATTGCCGCAGCCTTTATGGTTCTTCTTGCTCTTTCCTCCTGCGGCAACACGATCCGCGGCATGGGAAAAGATACGGCGAACGCCGTCAACGCGACTCAGGACGCCGGCCGTTCGGTCGACCGTGCCGCAAAGAAGTGATCGGCTGAAAGGTTTGCCGGCTGATCGGGGTCATCTTGGCCGGGTCCGGACCACTCTATTGGTGGCGGGGCCGGACCACTCTAGCGGGTGGCCGGGGCCTAACGGGCGACCGGGGGATACGCCTTTTCGAGGCCGCCGGATCGGCTAAGGCCGGTCCGGACGGCTTGATAGGCGGGATGCTGGCTGGAACGGGCAGTTTCCATCAGCCTGATCTGCAGACGGTCGGGCGCCTCGGTCCCCAGCCACAGTCCGAGATTTTCGAGCTTCAGTGAGTTAAGCAATCGCGACGCCGCGGCAAGATCGAGATGGCGGCGCAGGCCTTCCAGCAGATTGTCGTCCTGAGCGGCGTTTTCCATGAGCAGCGCCAAGTATGACTTGTCGGCCTCCGACAGCGTAGCAAGCTTTTCCGCAACGGTATCGCGGTCGGGGAAGGGAACATTGCCAGTCATGTCGAATCGTCCGGTCGTTGATCGTATCCTGACGTTATAAGCTCGCCTTGACCTTCACGGCTATATCGGCCGGCACCCATTTCATCCACAGACCCTCGTAATTGCGAAGGAAATAGATCGCGGCATCCTCGTTGCTCTCGCGGTTTTCGTCCTGCCAGGCGAGCACCTGATTGATCGTCCCATTGTCCCATTTGCGGGTTTTGAGATAGGTGGTGACAGGCCCGGCGCGGCTGGCGAAGGACCTCGTCATCAATGTGAAGGCGCGTGAGACGGGGTAGGAATTGAGCTGCGGCCTGTTGCAGCCGGCAACTGCCGTACAGCGGTCCCATTCGGTCTTGTCATGACCGACGCCGAAGCTCAGCCGCGTCATGTCGTATTTGCCGAGGATGGCGGTCGGCGCCCAGTAGTAACCGAGCCAGCCAACCTTGTTTTCGAAGGCGCGGGAAATCGAGGCGTCGAGCTGTTCGGGGCTGCCTGTCTCGACCAGTTCGAAGCTCTTCTTGTCCGCGGCAAGCGCCTTGAACAGATTGGTGGTCGATATCTGGCAGCTCCAATCGGCGGGGCAATTGTAGACCGCGCCCTTCGACGCATCGTCCTCTGCCGGGAAGAGTTCGGGATGTCTCAGCGCATCTTCGACCGAACGAATGTCGGGGTGGGAGTCGGCGATGAATTTCGGGATCCACCAGCCCTCGACCGCGCCGTCGGCCAGGATCTCGGCTCCCTGCACCAGCCGGCCGCCGTTGACGGCCTGATCGAGCAGGGACCGGACGGAATTGATCCAATATTCCGAGGCGACGTCGGGGGTGCCTTTCTCGTTCATCGAGGCGAATGTCGGCAGGGTGTCGCCGTCGACGATGGTAACGGAGCAGCCGTAGCCCTTTTCCAGGATGATCTTGTCGAAGTTTGCCGCGATCCCTGCCGAGGCCCATTTCATCTCGGCGATCGAAACCTTGCCGCACTCTGCGGCTTCGGCCGGCGCGATGGTAGAAAGAGCCGCGGCAAAGACGGCTGTCATCAGATACGTCTTCATCGTCATTTCCCGAATTCTTAGGCGGACGCGCGGCCGGATTTCAAACCGACCGACAAAGCTGTCCGGCGTGTCGTCGCAGGCGATGGTCAACAATGGCGCATTTTGGCGAAGCCTACGCGTTCGCTCGCAGAAATCAACCGTCTTCTGCTCATGGTTGCGCATCTAAATAATTGAATTCGAAGAATTTATGTCAATATCCCAAAAATGGCGCCCGCGCGTCAAACGCACGCCCTTGGCGATCGTCGGCGGATCTTCAACAGAAATTTCGGCAAGAATGTCAAAAAAGTTCGAAATTAACATTTGCGTAAGCCTTCAATAACTCTCCGGTAAGAATGTGCCGTTATCAGTTGGGTCGTGGCGGCAATGACCGCTGCTTCTTCGGTTCAGGTAGTGCGTACTGGAGAAAGCGAGCTTCGCCGTGTAGGGGCGAAGACGCCTGAGTTTTCGGCAAACCGCGCAGAGCCAAGGCAATGCGCGGTTTTCGCGTTTCTGTGCGGCGCGAGAGCCAAGCCAAGCCTTGACCCGGTATAACAGCCCATTGTAGGCCTCGCCTCAGCGAAAGGCGGCCACCATGGCAAGAGCGATCATGCTGCAGGGAACCGGCTCGGATGTCGGCAAGACGGTGCTGGTCGCGGGCCTCTGCCGGCTGGCGGCCAATCGCGGGCTTGCCGTGCGGCCGTTCAAGCCGCAGAACATGTCGAACAATGCCGCTGTTGCCGACGATGGCGGCGAGATCGGCCGGGCGCAGTGGCTGCAGTCGCTGGCTGCGCGCACGCCCTCTTCGGTGTACATGAACCCGGTGCTGCTCAAGCCGCAATCGGAAAACGGCAGCCAGATCATCGTGCAGGGCAAGGTGTTCGGCCAGGCCAAGGGGCGCGACTATCAGCGGCTGAAGCCGCAACTGCTCGGCGCCGTGCTTGAAAGTTTCGAGACGGTGGCCACCGGTGCCGATCTCGTTATCGTGGAAGGCGCGGGATCGCCGGCCGAAATCAATCTCCGGCCCGGCGATATCGCCAATATGGGTTTTGCGACGCGGGCCGGCGTGCCCGTCGTGCTCGTCGGCGATATCGACCGCGGCGGCGTCATCGCCTCGCTTGTGGGCACGCATGCGATTCTCGCCGACGAGGACCGGGCGATGATTGCGGGCTACATCATCAACAAGTTCCGCGGCGACGTCTCGCTGTTTGACGACGGCATCCGCGCCATCGAAGGCTTTACCGGCTGGCCGTGCTTCGGCGTCGTGCCGTGGCTGCCGGGCGCTGCGCGTCTGCCGGCCGAAGATTCGGTCGTGCTCGAACGGCTGGCGAGGGGTGGAGCGGGCGCGCTGAAGATCGCCGTGCCGGTGCTTCCGCGCATCGCCAATTTCGACGACCTCGACCCGCTGCGAACCGAGCCGGATGTCGAACTGGTCTTCGTGCGATCGGGCGAGCGGCTGCCCACCGATGCCAGCCTCATCGTCCTTCCCGGCTCGAAATCGACGATTTCCGATCTGGCTGATTTCAGGGCTGAAGGGTGGGACCGCGATCTCCAGGCGCATGTCAGGCGCGGTGGCCGGGTAATCGGCATCTGCGGCGGATACCAGATGCTCGGTCGCATGGTCCACGATCCGCTCGGCATAGAGGGCGGGACGCTCGAGACGCCGGGGCTGGCGCTTCTTGACGTCGAGACCGAGATGGCGCCTGAGAAAACCGTGCGCAACAGCCAGGCCCGCTCGACCGAATATGACGCGCCGCTTACCGGCTACCAGATCCATCTCGGCATCACCCGCGGCCCGGATTGCAACAGGCCCTCGGCGATCGTCGACGGAACGCCCGACGGGGCGCTGTCGGTGGACGGCCGCATCATGGGCACCTATCTGCACGGGCTCTTCGGCAGCGATGCCTATCGCGCCCGGCTGTTTCAAAGCTTTGGGCTCTCGGGCGAACGGAGGAATTACCGCGAGAGCGTCGAGCAGGCGCTCGACGAGGTCGCCGAGGAATTGGAACGTCACCTCGATCCGCGCTGGATTGCCAGGCTGATTGGCTAGACGTGTGTGCCATGCAAAGGGCGCGGCTTGCTCCTTCTGCTCCTCGGTGGGGGCTAACGCCAGGTCGATGACGCGGGCAGGGACCTGCTATCCTCAGCCGTCTTTCTGCTCTTGCAAAATTAGTTGACTGAGTCCATTAATTCTCGCGACGAAACCGATTAAGAGCCATGAAACCATGAGCATATTGGATCGATTTTCACTGGCCGGTCAGGTGGCGCTGGTGACCGGCGGCGGTCGTGGCTTGGGCTTCGAGATGGCGCGCATCCTGGCCGAGGCCGGCGCGCATGTCATCGTCACCGGACGCACGGCGGAAACGCTGGAAGGCGCGGTCAGGAGCATCCGAGCTGCTGGCGGCGCGGCGGAGGCCGCCGTATTCGATGTCACCGACCGCGAGGCCCAGCGTGCCGTGATGGCGGATATCGACAAGATCCACGGCCGGCTCGATATCCTGATCAACAATGTCGGCGCCCGCGACAGGCGGCCGCTGGCCGAATTCGATGATGAGGGCATCATCGAATTGCTGCGCACCGATCTGGCTGCGGCAATGACGCTTTCGCGCGATGCGGCCGTGCTGATGAAGCGGCGCAGCTACGGCCGCCTGATCGCGGTGACCTCGATCAGCGGCCATGTCGTCATGCCCGGTGACTGCGTCTATCCGGCGGCCAAGCAGGGCCTGACCGGTCTGATGCGCGGCATGGCGGTGGAGTTCGGCCCGCATGGCATCACCAGCAACGCGATTGCGCCTGGCTGGTTTGCCACCGAGACGAACGCGGCAATGGCTGCGAACGAGGAATTGATGCCGTTCGTGCGCCAGCGCATCCCAGTCCAGCGCTGGGGACGCCCGGACGAGATTGCCGGCGCGGCGCTGTTTCTTGCCAGCGCTGCCGCCTCTTTCGTCAACGGCCATGTATTGACCGTCGATGGCGGCATGACCGTCAGGATGTGAATGCAGATACCGCATGCAGGGGCGCGGCCCGCATTTCTCAGGCATTCTTCGTTGCGTCGAGCCGGCAGTCCAGGGAGACCCGCTGGTGAACAGGCTTCTCATCGACAATGGCTGGAAATATCGGCCCGGTGCGGCTATCCATTGATTTGGCGGCGACGGGCTCGGCATCGCCGCCCATTTGCCCGATTTCCCATCATAGGATCGCGCCTGATCATGTGGAGGTTCCAACATTAGCAATCATATTCAGTGGCTTATAGAGCAGGGAATCACCAGCGAGCATATTGGTGACTTGGTCGCCGGTCTGTGCGACCGACTGATTGCGGAGGGCTTTCCGATCTGGCGGGCGAGCATCCGAATGCCGTCCATCCATCCCATGTATCGCGGCGTCGCGGCCAATTTCGTCCGGGGCGGGGTCACCACTATCGAAACCGCCGGACATGGTATTGAGACGGAGCGCAATTTCGAGAAGACGCCGATATTCTACCTTTTGAACCGCGGCGAGAAAACGGGGCGATGGAACCTGGCGAATGGCGAGGGTCTCCACTATGCCGAGCTTCGTGAATTGGCGCTGGAGGGCGGCACGCACCACGTCATCAACCTTTGCGAATTCCCGAAGGAGGTCGCGCTGCGCGGGCTCGGTTTTTCTCTGACCAGCGACGCGCCCGGCGGATTTTCCGATGATCAGCTGGCAATCGTCGACGAGCTGTTGCCGGCGCTGGGACTGGCGGCCTACCGGGTGGCGGTTTCGAAGACCGCGACGGATATTCTCGCGGTCTATACCGGCGCCAGGACCAGCGCGCGCATCCTTGCCGGCGAAACGCGCAGGGGAATGGGTGGTTCCATCGATGCCGCTATCCTGCTTGCCGATCTGCGCAATTTCACCGCCCTGACCGAGGTCTATCAGCCGGGCGAGATCGTCGAGTTTCTCAACGAGCATTTCGAATTGATCGACCGGCATGTCGAGGAAAATTCCGGCGAGATCCTCAAGTTCATGGGCGACAGCGTATTGGCGATCTTTCCCACGAACGCCGAGGATCCGCAAAAGGCCTGCAAGGCGGCGTTGGCTTCTGCGCAGAATCTGCTGAAAGCAAACGACGCGCTCAATTGGGAGCGAACGTTGAACGGTGGCCCCGATATCGGCATCGATGTCGTGCTGCATCTCGGTGAGGTTTTCTACGGAAATGTCGGCGCTCACGGCAGGCTCGATTTCACGGTGATCGGCAGGGCGGTCAACGAAGCCTCTCGGCTGGAAAAGCTTTGCGGAACGCTCGAACAAGACCTGCTGCTCTCTGAGAGCTTCGCGGCGACCTGCGCCGTTCCCTGCGACCATCTCGGCTCGTTCGAATTGCGCGGCGTTTCGAAGAAAGCCGGCGTCTTCCGGCTCGCCGACGCTGCCTCGTAGACTTGCTCAAATCTCGCCGGAAACCTCACGGCGGCGGCGGTCGAGTTCTTCGCTGTAGCGGCGCAGCGTGTGGCTTTCGCTGAGCTGGCCGATGACCTTGCGTTCGATCAGGTTGTTGACGACGGCGAGCGCTTCGCTTTCGCTCTTGTCGAAAATCGCTGCCGCCTGCCGCGCATTCATCTGCGGCTGCAGGAAATCGTTGCGGTAGCGGATGAAATCGGCAAGCGTCGCAGCCTCGTCCTGGGCGTCGGTCGGATTGGCGTAGATCTCCGGCACCAGCACGAGGCCGGCATATTTGTCGCTCTCCTCGACGAGGATGACGCGCTGGGTCGAACCAATCGGGAAGGCCTTCTTGAATTCCTCCAGCGAGACATCGGCCCTTGCCGTCTTGACGTCGGCGCGCATGAGCTTGTTCACCGTCAGGTTGCGGATCCAGCCGACGTCATGGGCGCTGCGAATGCTTTCGCCGCGCAGGTGGAAGCGCCATGTGGCGAAGGAGTAGCCGAAGGTCGAGCGCACGACGAGCGAAGAGGTAATAACGGCGGCGAGCACCAGCGCTGTGATTGGGAAATCGCCGGTGATTTCGAGTGCCAGGAAGGTCATCGTGAGCGGCCCGCCGATGACGGCGACGGCAAGCGAACTCATGCCGACCACGGCATAGATCGCAGGCGTCAACGTCGCATCGGCGAAATAGGGGCCGCAATAGGCAAAGAGCTTGCCGAGCAGGGCGCCCATGAACAGCGAGGCGAAGAACAGGCCGCCCCTGAAGCCGGAGCCGATCGAGATCGCCGAGGCCAGCGATTTCAACAGAAAGAGGCCGATCAGCGCCGGGATCGCGACATCACGGGACAAATTGAGATGCAGGGCGCCGTGGCCGGCCGAGAGCACCTGCGGCGAGATCATCGCGAGAAGCCCGACGATGATGCCGCCCAGCGCCGGGCGGAAGGGCGGGGCGATAGAGCTCTTGCGCGCCAGTTCCTCGATGAAGGCGACGCCCTGCATGATGAGGATGCCGACGCCGGCGCAGAAGACGCCGAGCAGCAGCGCCGGGACGTAGTCGGCCGGCACGACCGAACCGAAGCTGCCGATATCGATGGTGAAATCGCCCTCAGCAAGCAGTCTTGCGACGAGCGTGGACACGAGGGCGGAGGTGACGACCGGCGTCAGCGACACGATCGTATACGTGCCGATGATCAGCTCGAAGGCATAGAAGGCGCCGGTCAGCGGCGCGTTGAAGGCGGCGGCGATGGCGCCGGCCGCGCCGCAGCCGACGAGCACGCGCAGGTCCGAGCGACGAAGCTGCAGCTTCAGGCCGAATTTCGAGGCGAGGCCGGCGGCAAGCTGGGTATAGCCGGCTTCCAGCCCGACGGAGGCGCCGAAACCGTTGGAGATCAGGTTCTGCACGGCAACGATGATGCTGTCGGTCAAGGACAGGCGGCCGCCATGCAGCGCATTGGCCTCGATCGGATCGACCATCGGCTTCTTGCGTCGCTTCGCCAGGATGAAAAGCAGCAGTCCAAGCAGGATGCCGCCGGCGACGGGGGCAGCGAGCAGCAGCAGCTTGTCGTCGATGGCAGACGAGCTCAGCCTTTCATCGTCTGATATGCCGAAGACCAGCTGGTGCAATTCATTGGAGACGAAGCTCATGGCGGTGACGGCAAGGCCCGAGGCGATGCCGACGATGGCGCCCGCGAGCGACAGGCCGACCTCGCTGCGTCGGGTCAGCGCACGCAGCCGCTCCGGATCAAAGAAAATACGCAGCGCGCGCAGACGGCGCCGATCCAATTTCATAAGCATGGCTAGACAACTAGGCGGGGAGAGACCCGGTCAAGGGCGGTGGCGCAGTCCGCTTGCCGTGCAATTGCGGCGAAAAGCCGGCGTGAGGGTCAAATATTTATGACGTAAGCCTCTGATAAAAGACGATATTTCTGGTGGAGTAAGTCGTGTTTGGGTGACCATTCCACCTTGCCGGCGGTTTGCCGGCCGCCAAGGCCGGTTGACTTCACCCCCGGGCTTGCCTAACCATCCCTCAACGGATGGTTCCGGATCGGTGTAGCGCCCTTCCGGATGAAAAGGGAATGTGACGGGGCGGACCCAAGCCGGGCGCCTTCATCACAGCCGACCCCGCGACTGTAGAGCGGTCAGGGTCTTCCATCCGGCATCGAGCGCTTCCGGCCGACCCTTGCAATGGCGCAGGCGGGCCGGATGGGCGACATGCCGGAAAAGCCACTGGACATGCATGGTGATCAACCGGGGTCGGACGCCTCTATCTCTACGAATCGTCCACCTCTTCACCGATGCGGCCGGGAAGGCGAGGCAGATCTGCTGGCACGATCAGGGGCGACCGGTGTCCGGTCCGCCCCGATCGCGGCCGATAACCGCGAGCCAGGAGACCTGCCATTCGTGCCGGGCGAGGAGCCCACCCTTGGGCAAGAGTCCCGCTGCCAGCACGGAGGTTGTTTTGGCTGAACGATTGAATTCGGTGCGGCCTGGTGCGGTGCGCATGGATTTCCCCTTCTCCCCCGCGGGGAGAAGGTGGCCCGAAGGGTCGGATGAGGGGGGCGGACGGCGCCCCCGTCATTTTGCCCTTCGCTTGTGCTCAGTGCATTCGCGGCTTCGCCGTTCACCCCCTCAACCGCCTGCCGGCACCTTCTCCCCGCTGGGGAGAAGAGGGATGTGGCACCGCCGCGCCCTCTCTAGCGGGGGCGCTGGCGTATGACGATCGCTTCCACCAACACCACCTTTATCCTCGGCGGCGCACGCTCCGGCAAATCCCGCTTCGCCGAAAACCTTGTCGTTTCAACCGGCCTCGACCGCCACTATCTCGCGACCGGGAGGGCATGGGACGACGAGATGCAGGCGCGCATTGCCCAGCACAGGGCCGACCGCGGCCCTTCCTGGACGACGCATGAGGAGCCGCTCGATCTCGTCGGCAAGCTTGCCGCCATCGACGGCGAGGGGCGTATCGTGCTGATCGACTGCCTGACGCTCTGGGTCACCAATCTGATGATGGAGGAGCGGGATATGACAGCGGAGTTTACAGCGCTCGCTGATTTCCTGCCTGACGCGAAGGCGCGGCTCGTTTTCGTTTCCAACGAGGTCGGCCTCGGCATCGTGCCTGACAATCGCATGGCGCGGGATTTTCGCGATCATGCCGGCCGGCTGCACCAATCGATCGCGGCGAAGGCCGCCGAAGTCTATTTTATCGCGGCGGGCCTGCCGCTGAAAATGAAGGGTTAAATCCATGAACCAGCAGAAGATTCCCGCAACCGTCATCACCGGCTTCCTCGGCGCCGGCAAGACGACGATGATCCGCAACCTGCTCACCAATGCCGGGGGCAAGAAGATTGCGCTCATCATCAACGAGTTCGGCGATCTCGGTGTCGATGGCGAGGTGCTGAAAGGCTGCGGCGCTGAGAACTGCACCGAGGACGATATCATCGAGCTCACCAATGGCTGCATCTGCTGCACCGTTGCCGACGATTTCATTCCGACGATGACGAAGCTTCTGGAACGGGAGCAGCGGCCCGACCATATCGTCATCGAAACCTCGGGGCTTGCCTTGCCGCAGCCGCTGGTGGCCGCCTTCAACTGGCCCGACATTCGCACCCAGGTGACCGTCGACGGCGTCGTCACGGTGGTGGACAGCGCGGCTGTTGCCGCCGGCCGCTTCGCCGACGACCATGATGCCGTCGATGCGCGGCGCGCCGAGGATGAATCGCTCGATCACGAAAGCCCGATCGAGGAGTTGTTCGAGGATCAGCTCACTTGCGCCGATCTCATCGTGCTCAACAAAACAGACCTGATCGACGTCGCCGGCCTTGGCCGCGTCCGTGACGAAGTCGCTTCCCGCACCGCGCGCAAGCCGGTGATGATCGAGGCGAAAAACGGCGAAGTGCCGGCCGGCGTCCTGCTCGGCCTCGGCATCGGCACGGAGGATGATATCGCCAACCGCAAGTCGCATCACGAGCTGGAGCATGAGGACGGCGCGCCGCACGATCACGATGAATTCGACAGCTTCGTCGTCGAACTCGGCGCCGTTGCCGATCCAGCCGGTTTCGTCGAGGCGCTGAAAACAATCATCTCGACGCATGACGTGCTGCGCCTCAAGGGCTTTGTCGATGTTTCGGGCAAGCCGATGCGCCTGCAGCTCCAGGCGGTCGGCAGTCGCATCGACCATTATTTCGACCGCGCCTGGGGCCCTGGCGAAACGCGCGCCACGCGCCTCGTCGTCATCGGCCTGCACGAAATGGATGAGGGCGCGGTGAGGGCGGCGATCGAGGCGCTGGCGTAAACCCATGCATCTGCTTCTGGCCCAACAGGGAACGATCAGCGACGGCGAGGAGGCGATCGACCTTGGGCAAACGCCGGGCGATATCCTGTTCCTGTCGGCTGCCGACAGCGAGCTTGCGGCAATCGCTGCGGCTCATGCCGGTGGGGCGATCGGCCATACATTAAGGCTCGCCAGCCTGATGAGCCTGAAGCATCCGATGTCTGTCGATACCTATGTCGAGCGCACGGCGCGCCACGCCAGGTTCATCGTCGTGCGTGCGCTCGGCGGCGCCAGCTATTTCCGCTACGCGCTGGAGGCGCTGCATGCGTGTGCGGCTCGCAATGGCACGCTGATTGCTGTGTTGCCGGGTGACGCCAGGCCGGATGCAGGGCTGGCGCCCTTTTCGAATATCGCCTCCGATGATCTCGATGCGCTCTGGGCCTATCTGATCGAGGGCGGTGACGCCAATGCGCGCGCCTTTCTCGATTATGCCGGGGCGATGCTGTCGGGCGAGGAGAAGCCGGCGCCGGCGGTGCCTCTGATGAAAGCCGGTATCTGGTGGCCGGGGCGGGGGCTGATCGGGGTGGAGGAATGGCGGCGGGTTGCCGGTTCGCATGTCGCGCGACCTTCGTGCGTCGAACGTGGGATGCCCCCCTCTGTCCTGCCGGACATCTGCCCCCTTGTGGGGGAGATGTCCGGCAGGACAGAGGGGGGTATGGTAGCGGAGGAGCGATTTGAACCCCCGACAATCGCCATCAGCTTCTACCGCGCCCTCGTGCAGAGCGGCGAAACCCAGCCAATCGAAGCGCTGATCGAAGCCTTGCAGGCGCAGGGTCTCAGGCCACTGCCGGTTTTTGCCTATAGCCTCAAGGATACCGTCTCGACCGGCATTCTCGAAAGCGCGTTTTCGGCGTTGAAACCCGATGTCGTGATCAACACGACCGGCTTCGCCGTCTCGGCACCCGGCGCCGATCGGCAGCCGACGGTGCTGGAGGCGAACGGGGCTGTGGTGCTGCAGGCGATCCTGTCGGCCTCGTCGCGGGATGTGTGGGCTGCTTCCTCGCAAGGCCTGTCGGCGCGCGATCTCGGCATGAACGTGGCGCTGCCCGAGGTCGATGGAAGGGTGCTTTCGCGCGCCGTCTCCTTCAAGGCCGCGGCACGCTACGATGCAGCTGTCGAGACAAACATCGTTTCCAGCCAGGCCGATGCCGGTCGGGTGCGTTATACGGCAGCACTTGCCGCCAATTGGGCGCGGCTGCGCGGGACGCCGGCACGGAACCGGCGCATCGCGCTTGTGATGGCGAATTACCCGAACCGCGACGGCCGGCTCGGCAACGGGGTCGGCCTGGATACGCCGGCCGGCAGTGTCGAGGTGCTTCGCGCGATGGAAGCCGCGGGTTATCCGGTCGCCGATATTCCAGCCGACGGCGACGCGCTGATCCGGCATCTGATGGAGGGGCCGACCAATTCGGGACATGACTGCCGCGCCATCCGCGAGACGCTATCCCTGAGTCGTTACAACAGCTTCCTCAATTCTCTTCCCAATCAGATTCAGGATGAGGTGAGGGCCCGCTGGGGGGATCCCGAGAACGATCCGTATTTTCGCGAGGGCGTCTTCGCACTGCCTTTCGCCCGCTTCGGCGGCATCCTCGTCGGCATTCAGCCGGCACGCGGCTACAATATCGATCCGAAGGAAAGCTATCATTCACCGGATCTCGTGCCGCCGCATGGTTATCTCGCCTTCTATGCTTTTCTGCGCCACGAGTTCGGCGCCGATGCCGTCATTCACATGGGCAAACACGGCAATCTCGAATGGTTGCCGGGCAAGGCGCTGGCGCTGTCGGAGACATGTTATCCGGAAGCGATCCTTGGGCCGCTGCCGCATCTTTATCCCTTCATCGTCAATGATCCGGGCGAGGGTACGCAGGCCAAGCGCCGGACGGCGGCCGTCATCATCGACCACCTGACGCCGCCTTTGACGCGGGCCGAAAGTTATGGGCCGCTCAAGGATCTGGAAGCGCTGGTCGACGAATATTACGAGGCCTCCGGCGGCGATCCCCGCCGCATCCGGCTGCTCAGCCGGCAGATCCTCGAGCTCGTGACCGATATCGGTCTCGACAGGGATGCGGGCATAGTGAGTGGCGAAAGCGAGGGCGAGGCGCTGAAGAAGCTCGACGCCTATCTCTGTGACCTCAAGGAGATGCAGATCCGTGACGGGCTGCATGTATTCGGCGTGTCACCGCAAGGGCGGCTGCTGACGGATTTGACGGTGGCGCTGGCGCGGGTGCCGCGTGGGCTGGGCGAGGGCGGCGATGCGAGCCTGCAGCGGGCGATTGTCGGGGATGCGCTGAAAAACCCCTCCCCAACCACTTCCGGGGTCGAGCCGCCGGTCTCGACCCGTCCTTCGGACCCCCACAAGGGGCAGGGACTTACCGCTGCGTTTGCGGCAACCTCTGCGCTGAAGGATGATGTGGAGGTGGCGCGCCCAGCAAGCCCCTCCCACCTGTGGGGAGGGGTTGGGGAGGGGTTTTCTTTCGACCCGCTCGACTGCGACATGGCCGCGCTCTGGACCGGTCCCAAGCCCCCGATCCTTGCCGATATCCTCGACGCTCCCTGGCGCAGTAACGGCGACACTGTCGAGCGGATCGAGCTGCTCGCTGCCAAGCTCGTTTCCGGTGAGACTGCATGTCCTGCAGACTGGGTGGCGACGCGGGCAGTACTCTCCGAGATCAGGACGCGGCTCAAGCCCTCGATCCTCGCCTGCGGTCCGGCCGAAATATCAGGACTGCTGGCCGGCCTCGACGGCCGCTTCGTCGCGCCCGGCCCCTCCGGCGCACCGACACGCGGGCGGCCGGATGTGCTGCCGACGGGCCGCAATTTTTACTCCGTCGACAGCCGCGCCGTGCCGACGCCGGCGGCCTACGAGCTCGGCAAGAAATCCGCCGAGCTTTTGGTGCGCCGCTATGTGCAGGATCACGGCGAGTGGCCAGTCTCCTTCGGGCTGACCGCCTGGGGCACGTCGAATATGCGCACCGGCGGCGACGATATCGCCCAGGCGCTGGCACTGATCGGCGTCAAGCCGCTCTGGGATATGAGTTCGCGCCGCGTCACGGGCTACGAGATCATCCCGCAAGCAGTGCTCGGGCGGCCACGCGTCGACGTGACACTGCGGATTTCCGGCTTCTTCCGCGACGCCTTTCCCGAGCAGATCGCGCTGTTCGACAAGGCGATTCGCGCCGTCGGCGCGCTCGAAGAGGACGAGGCCGACAATCCGATTGCAGAACGCATGCGCAGCGAGGCGGCAAGGCTTGCCGCCGCCGGTCTGGACGAGGGCTCGGCAAAACGGCGGGCGGGCTACCGTGTCTTCGGCTCGAAGCCCGGCGCCTACGGCGCCGGGCTGCAGGCGCTGATCGACGAGAAGGGCTGGGAGCGGCGCGCCGATCTCGCCGAAGCCTATCTCGTCTGGGGTTCTTACGCTTATGGCGCCGGCGAGGAGGGCAAGGCCGAGCGTGGCCTGTTCGAGGAGCGGCTGCGCTCGGTGCAGGCCGTCATTCAGAACCAGGACAATCACGAGCACGACCTGCTCGACAGCGACGACTACTATCAATTCGAGGGCGGCATGGCGGCGGCGGCCGAGCAACTGGCCGGGGCGCGCCCGTCGATCTATCACAACGACCATTCCAGGCCGGAAAAACCGGTTATCCGTTCGCTGGAGGAAGAGATCGGCCGCGTCGTGCGCGGGCGCGTCGTCAATCCGAAATGGATATCGGGCGTTATGCGCCACGGCTACAAAGGCGCCGCCGAGATCGCCGCAACCGTCGATTATCTCTTCGCTTTCGCGGCGACGACAGGCGCTGTCGGCGCCCATCATTTCGAGGCGGTGTACCAGGCCTTCGTCGCCGATCCGGCCGTAAGCAGCTTCATGATGGAGAAGAACCCGGCGGCATTCGACGAGATGAGGGAGCGGCTCGGCGAAGCGATCGACCGCAGCCTCTGGACGCCGCGCAGCAATTCGGCCCGGTTCGACCTGGCTGCCATGCAACGCAATGAGGTGAACTGATGAGCGACGAGATCCCGGACAACGAAACGGGCAGCAAGGACGATGCGCGCCACGCCGAGAAGATGGCGAAGAAGAAGGCTGCACGCGACAAGATCATGGCGACCAAGACCGACGGCAAGGGCCTGATCATCGTCCATACCGGCAAAGGCAAGGGCAAGTCGTCTTCCGCCTTCGGCATGATCTTTCGTCATATCGCCCACGGTAAGCCCTCCGCCGTCGTGCAATTCATCAAGGGCGCGATGTGGACTGGCGAACGCGATCTGATCGAGAAGCATTTCTCCGATCTCTGCCAGTTCCATACCATGGGCGAGGGTTTCACCTGGGAAACGCAGGACCGCGCCCGCGACGTCGCCGCAGCTTCGGCCGCCTGGGAAAAGGCCAAGGAGCTGATCCGCGACGAGCGCAATTCCATGGTGCTGCTCGATGAGATCAACATCGCGCTGCGCTACGACTATCTCGACATCAACGAGGTTGTCGCCTTCCTGAAGAGCGAGAAGCCCCATATGACACATGTCGTGCTGACGGGGCGCAACGCCAAGGAAGAACTGATCGAGATCGCCGATCTGGTCACCGAGATGGAACTCGTCAAACATCCCTTCCGCTCGGGCATCAAGGGCCAACCGGGCGTGGAGTTCTGAGGCGTCTGAAGATGGCTCGGCGGTTAGACGCCGAGCCAGACACGCAGCGGATTTGCCGGATCGGCGAGCAGCTTGACCGCAAGGGCGACGCAGACGATGACGAGCAGCGGCTTGATCAGCTTTGCGCCGATGCGCATGGCGAGCCGTGAACCCAGCTGTGCGCCGAGGAACTGGCAGACACCCATCAACAGGCCGATCTTCCAGAGGATCGCGCCGAAGCTTGCGAAGACGATCAGCGCGCCGAGGTTCGAGCCGAAATTGAGCAGCTTGGTGTGCGCGGTGGCCTTCAGCACACCGAAGCCGGCGAGGGTGACGAAGCCGAGCATGAAGAAGGAGCCGGTGCCGGGGCCGAAGACGCCGTCATAGAAGCCGATAGCCGGGACCAGCGTCAGGCCGAAGGCGAAAGGCGTGATGAGCCGGTGCTTGTCGAGATCGTCGAGGTTCGGCTTGACGGCGAAGAAAATCGCGATTGCGAGCAGCAGCACCGGCATGATCGCCTGCAGCACCTGTCCAGGCACGATCGTGGCGAGTGCGGCGCCGAGCGCTCCGCCCATGACGGCCATCAGCGCCATCGGCAGTTGTTCCTGAAGCTGCACATGGCCCTTGCGGGCATAGGCGAGCGTTGCCGAGGCGGCGCCGAAGATCGACTGCACCTTGTTGGTGCCGAGCGTCTGCAGCGGCGGAATGCCTGATATCAGCATGGCGGGAACGGTGATCAGGCCGCCGCCACCGGCAATGGCGTCGACGAAACCGGCAAAGAAGGCCGCCGCGCAGAGGAGCAGAAGCAGATGGAGGGCAATGTCAGGCAAGATGCTGTTCCAGGGCGGGAGCTTTCTGGTAGCGTTGTTGCATTTGCCGCCCCAAGCTGCAATGGCTGTACGGACACAGTGGGGCGCATTCGACGGCTTCTATGAGCGAGATTCCCTTCGATAAGGCAAGGCGCCATGTGCTCGGGCTCGGCTGTGAGCGCGGGACGCCGCCTGCGGAGGGGCTGGCGCTTGCCGTCGAGGCGTTGAGTGCAGCCGGCATCGCTGGGGCGCAGCTCGCGGCCATCGCTTCCATCGACAGCCGCAGGCATGAGGCGGCGATCCTTGCCGTTGCCAGCCATTTTGCCGTACCGGCGGTGTTCTTCGATGCGCCGAGGCTGGAAGAGGAAACGCCGCGGCTGAAAAATCCGTCCGCACTCGTCTTTGCCCGAGTCGGCTGTCACGGCGTGGCGGAATCGGCGGCGCTCTCAGCCATCGGCGCGGATGCGGAGTTGTTGCTCGGCAAGATCAAATCCGCGCATGCGACGGCGGCGATTGCCCGCATCGGGTTGCAGAAAGCCTGACGGGCGTTATGGTGGCGGCACGTCGCGATGCCGTCCGGCAGCTCCGCGAATCACATCGTTGTTTCAACGCAATTCCGGGCGCAAAACCGCTCGGGAACTTTTGCTGGAATTGCTTTATAGAGGTTACCAATGCACAAGGTCATTTATGACACTGATCCGGGCGTCGACGACGCCATGGCGCTTCTTTTCCTGCACCGCCATCCCGAAATCGATCTGATCGGCATCACCACCGTTTTCGGCAATGCCTCGGTCGAGACGACGACGCGCAATGCGCTCTTCCTCAAGCGCGAATGGAATATTCCTGCACCCGTCGCCAAGGGCGCCAGCGTTACCATCGATCCCTCGCGCGCCGAGCGGGGATGGCCGGCCATGGTACATGGCGAAAACGGCCTCGGCGATATCGAAGTGCCCGAGACGATCGACCTGCCGCTCGATCCGCGCCCGGCGCATCGCTTCATCATCGACACCGTGCGCGCCAACCCAGGCGAAATCAGGCTGGTGGCCGTCGGGCGGATGACCAATCTGGCGAGGGCGCTGAAGGAAGATCCGGAGATTGCGAGCCTGGTCAAGGACGTCGTCATCATGGGCGGCAATTTCTATGTGCCGGGCAATGTCTCGCCGGTTGCCGAAGCCAATATCCATGGCGATCCCGAGGCTGCCGACATCGTCATGACCGCGCCCTGGAAGGTGGTTGTCATCGGCCTCGACGTCACCTCGATCACCACGATGAGCCGCAGCTATCTCGGCGAGGTGGCGGCCAAGGGGGACGCGGCGGTGAAGCTGCTCGACGCGCTGTCGCAGTCCTACATCGATTTCTACAGGCACGCGGTCGAGGACGGCATGATGGTGCATGATAGCTGCGCCTCTGTCTATGTCGTGGCGCCGGAGCTTTTCACCACGATCACAGGCGCGGTGCGCGTCGTCTGCGGCGGCATTGCCGATGGTCAGACGGTCGTCAAGCCGGATAATCGCCGTTTCCCGCCCGGTGACTGGGATGGTCTGCCGAGCCAGGTCGTCGCGACCGGGATCGAATCGGAAAAAGTCCTGGGGCTGATCCGCGAGACGCTGCTTACGGCTTGAATGACGTGAAGGCCGGCTGCATCGCGGCCGGCCACAGACTGACACAATCGGCCTAACCCTCTTGCGTCATGCTCGGCTTGTCCCGAACATCTGCAGCCGGTCGATATGCGCGAGGCTTGGCGACAAATGAGGGGCGCAGGCGGGTGGCGGACATTTTGGTAATATTGCAATATATTCATATTGTTGCGCCGCTTTCCTGCAAGGTCGAATCCGCTTGTTTGCAAAGTGAGTCATCTTGATCTCAGCAACTTCGAATGAGGCGGTGCAGGCGCCGTTGACCTTGCCCCTTGCTGGGCCTAGATCAACAAAATGTTGACCAATCAACTTTCACATCTGCCGGCGCTGGAGCCCGGCAGCGTCTGGCTCGTCGGGGCTGGTCCGGGTGATCCGGGCCTGCTGACGCTCCTGGCTGCCAAGGGGCTCGCCGAAGCGGACGTGATCGTCCATGACGCGCTTGTCAATGAGGACTGTCTGAAGCTCGCGCACCCCGGCGCAGAGCTTGAATATGCGGGAAAACGCGGCGGCAAGCCTTCTGCGAAGCAGCGCGACATTTCGCTGCGGCTGGTGGAACTGGCGCGCGCCGGCAAGCGGGTGCTGCGGCTGAAGGGCGGCGATCCCTTCGTCTTCGGGCGCGGCGGCGAAGAGGCGCTGACGCTGGTCGAGCACAACATCCCCTTCCGCATCGTGCCGGGCATCACCGCCGGAATCGGCGGTCTTGCCTATGCCGGCATCCCGGTGACGCATCGTGACATCAACCACGCCGTCACCTTTCTCACCGGCCATGATTCCTCCGGCATCGTACCCGACAGGATCAACTGGGAGGCCATCGGCCAGGGCTCGCCCGTCATCGTCATGTATATGGCAATGAAACATATCGCCGAGATCAGCGCCCGGCTGATCGCCGCCGGCCGACCGCCGAGCGAACCCGTTGCCTTCGTCTGCAATGCCGCCACTGGCCGGCAAAAGGTGCTGGAAACGACGCTTGGCGAGGCGCCCGCGGCAGTCGCCACCTCAGGGTTTGAACCGCCGGCGGTGGTCGTCGTCGGCGAGGTGGTGCGGCTCCGGGCCTCGCTCGACTGGCTCGGCGCACTGGCGGGCCGGCGGCTGCAACCCGATCCGTTCCGCCGCTCCGGCAAGGTGCTGATATGAGCGGCCTGCTGATCGCAGCGCCGTCCTCCGGCGCCGGCAAGACGACGGTGACGCTCGGATTGCTGAGGGCGCTTCGCCGGCGCGGCATCGCGGTCGCGCCCGGCAAGGCCGGCCCCGATTACATCGACCCCGCCTTCCATGCGTCCGCAAGCGGCGTGCCCTGCCTGAATTTCGACCCTTGGGCGATGCGCCCCGAACTGATCTCGGCCAATTCAGCTCTTCACCGCTCCGGCGACCGCATTCTCGTCATCGAGGCGATGATGGGGCTTTTCGACGGAGCGGCCGACGGAAAGGGAACCGCGGCTGATCTTGCCGCGCAGCTCGGCCTCTCCGTGGTGCTGGTCGTCGATGCCTCGCGCATGTCGCAGTCGGTGGCGCCGCTGGTATCAGGTTTTGCCGGCTTCCGCGCCGATGTTCGCGTGGCCGGCGTCATCCTCAACAAGGTCGGCAGCGAGCGGCACGAGGCGATGCTGCGCAAAGCGCTGGAAGCTATCCGCATGCCTGTCGTCGCCGTAATTGAAGCCGAAAAGGCGCTTGCGCTGCCGGAACGCCATCTCGGCCTCGTCCAGGCCGGCGAACATGCGACCCTTGAAAACTTCATCGAGCATGCGGCGGACGCCGTTTCCGAGGAATGCAATTTCGAATTCCTGCTGCGCATCGCCAGGCAGGGTCTCAATCGGCCGTCGGCGGCCAATATCGACCGGCTGATGCCGATCGGCGCCCGCGTTGCCGTGGCGCGCGATGTCGCCTTTGCCTTTTCCTACGAGCATATGCTGCTCGGCTGGCGGCGGCGCGGTGCTGATATTTCCTTTTTCTCGCCGCTTGCCGACGAGGCGCCGGCCGCCGATGCCGATGCGATCTATCTGCCGGGCGGTTATCCCGAGCTGCATGCCGGGCGGCTCGCCGCTGCGCAGAATTTTCGCGCCGGCATGCTCGATGCGGCGGCGCGCGGCATCAGGATCTATGGCGAGTGCGGCGGCTACATGGTGCTGGGCGATGGGTTGATCGATGCAGGGGGGAAGCGTCATGAGATGCTCGGCCTGCTGCCTGTTGTCACCAGTTATGCCGAGCGCCGGCGCCATCTCGGCTATCGCCGCGTGACGCCGCTCGACGGTGCTTTCTTCGCACGGACGATGACGGCGCATGAATTCCACTATTCCACGGTCGTTTCCGAGGGGGAGGGAAAGCGGCTGTTCACAGCGCAGGACGCACTCGGAACCGATCTCGGTGCTGTCGGGCTGCGGCGCGGACAGGTGGCGGGTTCCTATATGCACCTGATCGATCTTGCCGGAGCGGCTGCATGAGCGCGCCCATCGCCCATGGCGGCGGTATTACCGCCGCTGCCGCCACCTTCGGCGGCAGGCCGGAAGACTGGCTCGATCTCTCAACCGGTATCAATCCGTGCGCCGTCACCCTGCCGGACATTCCGGCGAGGGCATGGCACCGCCTGCCGGACAGCCATCTCGTCGACGAGGCAAGGTGTGCCGCGCGCGACTATTACCGCAGCGGCGGGATCCTGCCGCTGCCGGTGCCCGGGACGCAATCGGTGATCCAGCTTCTGCCACGCCTGCTTCGACGGGACGGGCCAGTTGCCGTGACGGACAATAGAATTGCCGTGGTATCACCGACCTATGGGGAATATGCGCGCGCCTTTACGTCGGCGGGTTTTGCCGTCGATGCGGTTGGCGATGTCGCCGCAATCCGGGCCGAGCATCGGCTGGCCGTCGTCGTCAATCCGAACAATCCGGACGGCAGGGCCTGGCCGGCCGAAACGCTGATTGCCCTGCACGACAGGATGAAGGCGGCCGGCGGGCTGCTCGTCGTCGATGAGGCCTTCGGTGATGCCGATCCAGAGCTGAGCCTCGACGCCCGCGCGCAAGAACTGTCCAACCTGATCATCTTCCGCTCCTTCGGCAAGTTTTTCGGGCTTGCCGGCCTGCGGCTCGGCTTTGCCATTGCCCGCCGGGATATTCTGGAGCGTTTCGAGAGTTGGCTCGGCCCTTGGGCGGTCTCAGGGCCGGCGCTGTCACTGGCTGGCTCGCTCCTGCGTTCGGACGTGTCTCTAACCCGCGGCCGCATCGATGAACGTTGCGCCGGCCTTTCCGCGGTGCTGACGGGCGCCGGATTGCGGAAGGCGGGAGGAACGGCGCTTTTTACCCTTGTCGCCGATGCGAGAGCCGGCGACATTTACACGCATCTGTGCCGGCATCATATTCTCGTCCGCAAGTTTGATTATGCGCCGGATTGGCTGCGCTTCGGGTTGACGCCCGATCCGGTGGCGGACTGGCGGCTTGGCGAAGCCCTTCAGGGATTTGAGCGATGACGATCGACGAAAACCTTCTCGTGCTGCTTCTGGCGTTGCTGCTCGATCGGATCGCCGGCGATCCGCAATGGCTGTGGTCGCGCGTGCCGCATCCCGTCGTCATCTTCGGCGCGGCGATCTCCTATGCCGACCAGCAGCTCAATCCCTCGAGCCTTACAGGTTCCCAACGCCGGATGAACGGTGTTGCCGCGATCCTGACGCTGCTTCTGCTGTCGATTGCCGCAGGCTTCGTGTTCGACCGGTTCTTCGCGCTCTTCGGCCTTGCCGGCATCGTGCTGGAGGCCGGGCTCGTGGCGATCTTCCTGGCGCAGAAGAGCCTTGCCGATCATGTCGCGGCCGTCGCGACAGCTCTGCGCGACCACGGGCTTGCCGGCGGACGAGCCGCTGTTTCCCGCATTGTCGGGCGCGATCCGGAAACGCTGGACGAGCCGGCCGTCTGCCGCGCGGCGATCGAAAGCCTTGCCGAAAACTTCTCCGATGGCGTGGTGGCGCCGGCGCTCTGCTATGCCGTCTTCGGCCTGCCGGGACTGCTTGCCTACAAAATGCTGAACACAGCGGATTCGATGATCGGCCACAGGTCGGAGAAATACATCGATTTCGGCTGGGCCGCCGCCCGGCTCGACGATATCGCCAATTGGCCGGCCGCCCGGCTCTCCATTCTGCTGATTGCCGCCGGCGCCTGGATCCGGCGGGGTATCAGCCCCTGCCGCCAGGCGATCCGGGTGGGGATGCGCGACGGCGGCCTGCACCGTTCGCCGAATTCCGGCCGGCCGGAGGCGGCAATGGCGGGTGCTCTCAACGTCCAGCTCGCCGGTCCCCGGATCTATGGCGGGGTCCTGGTGACCGAGCCGATGATCAACGATGCCGGCCGGGACGTCGCCACATCAGGCGATATCGAAGACGGCGTATCGGTATTTTATGCGAGCTGCATGGTCCTCGCCGGTTTGACGTTCGGGTTGTTTGTTTGTTTTTTGTAGGGTGATCCGTCGGTGGAACGTGGGGGAGATGCCCGGCAGGGCGGAGGGGGTAACACAAGGCAACCACGTCTCGGTGGACAGCTCCATCTCAAACGTTTATGCGAAACGCCTCATGTCTCAGACCGGAAAGAGAGCGATGACAGTCCAGGTTGAATTACCGTGCCCGAAGTGCAAAAGCACCAAAATGAAGTTCGAGCGTGCCGAGATCCGCGAGACCGACATCATCACCTGTGCCGCCTGCGGTCATAATCTGGGCACGATGGCCTCGATCCGCGAAAAGATGAACAAGGCCTACCGTCAGCTCAAGCAGCCTTCAGCGGCGCGCAAGCTGCAGTGAGGCCGGCCGCTGTCTTGCAGCGCCTTTCCGGCCTAAACGTGTTAAAATTGTGATTACCATTCGGGTTAAAGCTATATAGAAAGTATTGCCGTAGTCTCTCTGTCGTGGCGGCGTAATTAAACTACGCCGGTTCGAGGAGGGATTATCATGAAGACGATTTTGGCGGCCGCGGCCGCAAGTTTATTGCTGCAGTTTTCTCCCGTTGCCGCCGAGGCGGCAACGCTGGTTGCCAATGTCAGCATCGGCAAGCAGACGATGACCGTCACAGAGAACGGCTTCGTCAAGTATCGCTGGAAGGTTTCGACCGCGCGCAACGGCTATGTCACGCCGACCGGTTCGTGGAGCGCCAAGTGGCTGTCGCGCGATCACCGCTCTCGCAAATACGACAATGCGCCGATGCCCTATGCCGTGTTCTTCAACGGCGGTTATGCCGTTCACGCCACCTTCGACCTGAAGCGCCTTGGCCGACCGGCCTCGCATGGCTGCGTCCGCCTGCATCCGGACAACGCAGCGCAGTTCTTCTCGCTGACGCGTCAAGCCGGTCTTGCCAATACTCGCGTCATCATCACCCGCTGATTTTCTTTTCCAGCTCATCCATATCGGGCACGACGATATGCCGGAAGTTCTCAATGCGGATGACGCCGCTCTTGCGCAGTCTGGTCATCTGGCGGCTGACGGTTTCGATCGTCAGCCCGAGGAAATCGGCGATCTCGGCGCGCGATAGCGGCAGGTCGAAGGCGGTGCTCGTCGCCGTTTGCGGCTCGGCATGCGTGGCGATGAGGTGGAGCAGGCTTGCGACCTTCTCTTCGGCGGTGCGCCGGCCGAGCGTCAGCATCCATTCGCGCGCGGCGTCCAGTTCCCTCAGCGCCTGATCGTGCAGGCTGCGCTGCAATTCCGGTGTCTCCGAGATCATGCGGTCGAGCAGGTTTCGGGGGAAGACGCAGATTTCAGCGTCCGTCGCAGCCTCGGCCGACAGCGTGCTTTCGCGCAGGAAAGGCCTGCCGACGAAATCGGGGGCGAATTGCAGGCCGACGATCTGCTGGCGCCCGTCCGGCATTACCTTGCAGAGCTTCACCACGCCGCGCATGATGTTCGAATAGAAAGAGCTTTCCGACCCTTGGGCGACGATCTCGCAGCCGGCGTCGATCTTGCGGCGCAGCGAGTGGCGTCCGAGCTCACGGAGCTGGCTGCTCGACAAGGCGCCGCAGACGACGCCGTGCCGCGCCTGGCAGGAGCGGCAGGCGACGGGGATGCCAAGCTCGAGAACCTCACTGTGTGCGACGTCCATATCCTGATCCCTGATCCTAGTGCACCCGGCATGCCGGAATCTTCCCGGCGATTGCGTCTCGATTGCGGGTTCGGCTATCCCGATTCCTTTCCCGCGTTGCTTGATCATTATCAATTTCCCCGGATCGCGATTTGATCTAGATCAACTGCCCATGTCTGCGGTTCCCTACGGGAGGAGGCGCTTGCGAATGGCGAGGCCCTGCACGGTTTTGATTCGGACGGCTCGTTCGCTCCGCCGCCGTAGCGGGCTTCCTGCTGCGGGGTCGCCTGTAGCCCCGACGACGGCAAAGGTCCGCATTCCATTGCTGTTTAGGCAACACCCAATCGGCAAATTGCCGCAACGCCCGGACGAAAGCATTGGCTTTTGAAATGGATTTGCCTATGAGGAGGTTAAATCGTCATTTCATGAGGTACAGCGCGTGACCGCTACATTCGATAAAGTTGCCGACATTATTGCAGAAACCAGCGAGATCGATCGCGCCACGATCACGCCGGAGAGCCATACGATCGACGACCTCGGTATCGACAGCCTCGATTTCCTCGACATCGTCTTTGCGATCGACAAGGAATTCGGCATCAAGATTCCGCTCGAAAAGTGGACGCAGGAAGTCAACGAGGGCAAGGTTTCCACCGAAGAATATTTCGTGCTGAAGAACCTCTGCGCCAAGATCGACGAGCTCAAAGCAGCCAAGGCCTGAGCGACATATCAGTCTTTTTTGAACGCCCTGCCGCCATGAATATGGCGGCCGGGCGGTTTCGTTCCTAGATCAGTTCAGATTCGCACTTCCGGACGGAAAACCGCTTCGCACTTTTCCTGGAATTGCTCTAAGTAGTCGTCACCGGCGGGCGGATCTGGCCTGTCGGGCCGGAGGATCCGAATGCTGCTGGAATATTTCCAGATGATTGACCGCGTCGAAGCGGTGGACCTAAAGAAGGGCGTGCTTAAGGCGCGATCCGTCGTGCCGGCCAAGAGCCCCGTCTTCGAAGGGCATTTTCCCGGCATGCCGCTGGTTCCCGGCGTGCTATTGATCGAGACCATGGCGCAGGCCTCCGGCATGCTGGTGCTTGCCGTCACCGATTTTGCCGCCATGCCGTTCCTGATGACGGTCGACGGCGCCAAGATGCGCACTTTCGTCGAACCGGAAGCCGTGCTCGACATCGAGGCGGTGCTCGAGCACGACGGTTCGGGTTTTGCGGTCACCAAGGCTAAAATCACCAGCGGCGGCAAGAAGGTGTGCGATGCGCAGCTGAAGCTTCGCACCATGCCGTTTTCCGAGGTGCCGCTCGGCGATATCGTGAAGAAACGTGCCGGCGAGATCGGGCTTCTCGAAGCGATCGCGGCGCAGGGAGTGATTGGATGAGCAAGGCTGCAAACGACGTCGTCATCACAGGCATCGGTATCGTCACCTGTCAGGGCGTCGGCAAGGATGCGCATGTCGCGCTGCTTTCGGCGGCGAGCACGCCCAAGCCGATCGTCGAGACCGAGAAGTTCAAGCCCTATCCGGTGCATCCGCTGCCTGAGATCGACTGGTCGCAGCAGATCGCCAAGCGCGGCGACCAGCGCCAGATGGAGAACTGGCAGCGCATCGGTGTCTTCGCCGCGGGCTTGGCACTCGACGATGCCGGCTTCAAGGACGATATCGAGGCCTGCGGCACGATGGACATGATCGTGGCAGCCGGCGGCGGCGAGCGCGACATCAATGTCGATACGCTGATCGTCGACGAGGCGCTGAAGCGCAACGACCGCGAGCTGCTTTTGAACGAGAAGCTGACGACGGAACTCAGGCCGACGCTGTTCCTCGCCCAGCTTTCCAACCTGCTCGCCGGCAATATTTCGATCGTGCACAAGGTCACCGGCTCGTCGCGCACCTTCATGGGCGAGGAAGCGGCCGGCATATCGGCCGTCGAGACCGCCTTCTACCGCATCAAGTCGGGCGAGTCCTCGCATGCGCTTGTTGGCGGCGCCTTTGCGGCCGAGCGTCCCGACATGATCCTGCTGACCGAGGCGATCGGCGCCCATGCGCGCGGCGACTGGGTGCCGCTTTGGTCGCGCAGACCCAGCGACGGCGGTGGTATGATCACCGGTTCGGCAGGCGCCTTCCTGGTGCTCGAATCGCGCCGGCACGCGGAGGCCCGCAGCGCCCATATCTATGCCGTCATCGATGCGGTCGAGGGCGACCGAGGCAACCGCGGCGCCGGCAATTTCGAAGTCCGGCTGGAGCGGCTGCTGGCGCCCGCCGCCGGGCTTGCCGCCGAAAGCACGGCGATCTTTTCTGGCTCGACCGGCATGCACGATCTTGCCGCCCGCGAGCGGGCGGTGCTCGAACATCAATTGCCCGACGTTGCAATCCGCGGCTTTGGCGGTGTCACCGGCCATACGATCGAGACGCAGTTCACGCTGGGTCTGGCGCTCGCAGCCCTTGCGGTCGACGGCAAGGCCAAGGTGCCGCCGTTCGATGCCGCCCATGAGGCGCCGATGCACACAGGCGCGACCGCCGCTGTCGTGACCACGGTCGGCCACCAGCGCGGCGAGGGCGTCGCCGTTCTTTCCGCAGATGCGTGAGGAGTGAGAGATATGACAGCTTCCGCTTACAGGGATCATCTCGGCCGTCCGATCGTTGCCGTCACCGGCATGGGCATCATCACTTCGCTCGGCCAAGGGCTGAAGGACAATTGGGCAGCCCTTTCCTCCGGCACCTCGGGCATCCACGAGATCAACCGCTTCCCGACCGAGGGGCTGTCGACGCGCATTGCCGGCACGGTCGATTTCATCGGCATTCCGGTACCGAACGCCGTCGAGCGCTCCTATGCCTTCGCCCGGGAAACGACGATCGAGGCACTTGCCGATGCCGGTCTTTCCGGCGATTTCAACGGCCCGCTGTTTCTCGCCGCCCCGCCGATCGAGCCGGAATGGAGCGCGCGTTTCGAACTTGCCGACCGTTCGCCGGCCTCCGACCATCCCGGTGATGCCTATGAGCGTTTTCTGACGGCGCTGCGCCAGCGGCCTGACCCTGCCTTCCACGAAGCCGCGCTGTTCGGTGCGATTTCCGAGCGCCTTGCAGACCGGTTCGGCACACGCGGTCTTCCCGTGACATTGTCGACGGCTTGTGCCTCCGGCGTCACCGCGATCCAGCTCGGCATCGAAGCCATCCGCCAAGGCCGCACGACCCGGGCGCTGACGGTTGCGACCGACGGATCGCTGAGCGCCGAAGCGCTGATCCGCTTCTCGCTGCTGTCTGCGCTTTCGACGCAGAACGATCCTCCGACCAAGGCTTCCAAGCCGTTCAGCAAGGATCGCGACGGCTTCGTCATCGCAGAAGGTGCGGCGACCCTGGTGCTGGAATCGCTGGAATCGGCGGTTGCCCGTGGCGCCAAGGTGCTCGGCATCATGAAGGGCGCCGGCGACAAGGCCGACAGCTTCCACCGCACCCGGTCATCGCCGGACGGCGGCCCGGCGATCGCGACGATCCGTGCGGCCCTTGCCGATGCCGGCATCGAAGAGAGCGGAATCGGCTACATCAACGCGCACGGCACCTCGACGCCGGAGAACGACAAGATGGAATATGGCGCGATGTCCGCCGTCTTCGGCGAACGGCTGGTCGGCATCCCGGTTTCGTCGAACAAGTCGATGATCGGCCATACGCTGACGGCGGCGGGCGCCGTCGAGGCGGTGTTTTCGCTGCAGACTATGCTGACGGGCACACTGCCGCCGACGATCAACTATACCAATCCCGATCCATCGATCGTGCTCGATGTCGTGCCGAACAAGAAGCGGGATGCTCAGGTTTCAGCCGTGCTTTCCAACTCGTTCGGCTTCGGCGGGCAGAATGCCAGCCTTGTCATGGCGCTCGAACCGGCTTAGAGACCCTCCTTGATTTTGGGACGAAGTGGTTTTTAACGTCATCCTCGGGCTTGTCCCGAGGATCTACTTGCATCACTCAATGACCGCTGGCAGATGCTCGGGACAAGCCCGAGCATGACGACGATCCACGTAGAAGAAAGAACTATAAATCATGCGCGCTTTGCAACTGATCGACGACCGCAAGCTTGAGATCACCGACCTGCCGGAACCGGACGCACCTGCCGCCGGCGAGGTGACGCTGCGCGTCAAGGCGGTGGCGCTCAACCATATCGACGTCTGGGGCTGGCGCGGCATGGCATTCGCCAAGCGCAAGATGCCGCTCGTTATCGGTGCGGAGGCCTCCGGCGTCGTCGAAGCGATCGGGCCGGGCGTTGCCAACGTACTGCCGGGGCAACTGGTCTCGATCTATGGCGCGCGTACCTGCGGCCTCTGCCGCCCATGCCGCGAAGGCCGCGACAATCTCTGCGAACATGTTTCCGGCGTGCACGGCTTCCATCTCGATGGCTTCGCGCAGGAGAAGGTGAACCTGCCGGCGCGTCTGCTGGTTCCCGCACCTCCCGGTGTGGATGCGATCGGCGCCGCACTCGCTCCCGTCACCTTCGGCACGGTCGAGCACATGCTGTTCGACAATGCCAAGCTCGAGCCCGGCGAAACGATCCTCGTCCATGCTGGCGGCTCCGGCATCGGCACGGCGGCGATCCAGCTCGCCAAGAAGATCGGCTGCACGGTCATCACCACGGTCGGTTCCGACGACAAGATCGAAAAGGCCAAGGCGCTCGGCGCCGATCACGTCATCAACTACCGCACCGATCGCTTCGAAGGCGTGGTACGCAAGCTCACCAAGAAGAAGGGCGTCGACGTCGTCTTCGAACATGTCGGCAAGGATACCTGGGCGGGCTCGATGCTCTGCATGAAGCGCGGCGGCCGTCTCGTCACCTGCGGCTCGACCTCCGGCGTTTCCACAGAGATGAACCTGATGATGCTGTTCCAGCAGCAATTGAAGCTCTTCGGCTCCTTCGGCTGCCGCATGGAGAACATGGCGGATGCGATGCAGAAGATGGGCCGCGGGCTCGTCCATCCCGTCATCGATACCGAAGTCGGCTTCGACGATATCGACCGGGCGCTGGAGCGGATGGAATCGCGCCAGATCTTCGGCAAGATCATCCTGAAGATGGATTGAGCCCCACGTGAAGCTCTTCATCACCCGGATCGTTCTGGCGCTCAGGAATTTCCAGCAATGGCTGGTAGCGCAGGCGATGTTCGGCTTCCTGAACATATTGAAGCTGTTTCCGGCCGATGGGGCGATCCGATTCGCCGACCGGATGATGCGTCGTCTCGGCCGGCGGACCCGCCGCCATAAGCTGATGCTCGTCAATCTGCGCAACGCCTTCCCCGAGAAGAGCGACGCCGAGATCGAGGAGATCGCACTCGGCAGCTGGGGAAATATGGGCCGGCTCGCCGCCGAATACGTTTTCCTCGACCAGCTGTTCGATTTCGATCCTGACCAAACCCAGCCGGGCAGGGTGGAGGTGTCGGGTATTCCGACCTTTATCGATCTGCGCGACAATCCGCGCCCTTTCATCGTCTTCACCGGCCACACCGCCAATTTCGAGCTGCTGCCGGTGGCGGCGGCGGCCTTCGGGATGACCGTTACCGTGCTCTTCAGGCCGCCGAACAATCCCTATGTCGCCAAGAAGGTGTTCGATTTCCGCAGCGCGCGCATGGGCAAGCTGGTGCCTTCTCATGCCGGCTCCTCCTTCGCGCTCGCGCGCCAGCTGGAAGCGGGCCAGGGGGTGGGCGTGCTCGTCGATCAGAAGTTCGGCAAGGGCCTGAAGGGCACCTTCTTCGGGCGCGATGTGAAGACCAATCCGCTGCTGCCGAAGCTGGTGCGCCAGTTCGATTGCGAGGTTTATCCCGCCCGCTGCATCCGCCTGCCGGGAAACCGCTACCGGCTGGAAATCGAGCCGCGGCTGGAGATGCCGCGCGACGCCAAAGGCAATCTCGACCTGCCGGCGGCCGCTCAACTGCTCAACGACAAGGTGGAAAGCTGGGTACGGGAATATCCGGAACAGTGGCTGTGGTATCACGACCGCTGGCAAATCAAGCAGACGCTGGCGCCTTAGAACGGATCTTTTGGGGCGGCGTCAGGCATGAAATCTGAAACCCGTTCGAGATGAAAAGGTCCACCCTAATTTATCAGCGGTGAAAAGCGGCAGGTGCCCTCGGATTGAAACCAGGTACACTTCATGTTACCCGTCACCACCAAAGCGCGAATAATGTCTACTGCAAGGCGCATTTTAGAGGTGTAGCCAGGTCAGGTTTCGGACTCGTCTCTTGGGACAATGGGAGTTGAAGGCGTCTTGCTGGAGCTTTTTCGAGCTTTTTCCTTGCGCTGTACGCAAATCGAGGACGCCATACGCCTGGGCGACGATCAGCGCGTCACGGCCCTCGACCGCCATGTCGAGCCGCTGGTCGAAGCGATCCTCGCTCACCGGGCGGTCAATCTGCTCGAAGTCTACATGCAGCTGCAGTTTGTGACGCATCTCATCGGCCAGGACGCCGACGACAGCGCCAGCGTCACCGAACACACGACGGTACTTTCCTTTCTGCTCGACCGCTATTTCGGGACGCATGGGCCGGACTGGCGCGTGCCTTCGCCGCAGGACGTGCGCATCGCGCCGCCGGCGGCCTACGTACCGGATACCGATAACGGCCAGTTTCTCAATGCGGTGATCCTTGACAGCATGCCGGACCGGGTGGCAGTGCTGACGAGGGATTACCGCTACCTCTATTCCAATCCGGCCAACAGCGCCTATCTCAACAAAAAGCCGATGGAACTGATCGGCCGTCATCTTTCCGAATTCATTGGCGAGAAGCGGTTTGCCGAATGCGCCAAGCAGAAGCTCGACACCTGTTTTGCCGGCGGCCAGATCGACTACACCTATGAGCGCTCAGCCGGCAGCGGCGGATCGCGGCAAGTGCGTTGTCGCATGTCACCGCTGCGCGATGCGGGCGGCACAGTGATCGGCGCGCTGATCGTCATGGGAGATCTCGATCAGCCGCCGCAGGCTGGTTGATCCCGATCGGCTGCCTTTGGCCGCCGGATGCTCGGCTATGGCATCAGGCGCTCGCCCAGACGGCCAGCTCGTAACCGTCGCGATCGAGGAAGTGGAAGCGGCGGCCGCCGGGAAAATCGGTGATCGGCCGGACGATCGTGCCGCCGGCTCTCTCGACCGAGGTCAGCACCTCTTCCAGATCCCTGGCGTAGACGACAACCAGCGGGCCGCCCGGCCGCACGGGACCGAAATCGGTGAAACCGCCCTTCAGCCGGCCGTCGTCGAATTCACAGTAGTTCGGGCCGTAATCGGTGAAACGCCAGCCGAAGGCGGAGCCGTAGAAGGCTTTGGCGGCGGCGATGTCGGCGACGTTGAATTCGACATAGTCGATGCGGCGGTCGTGGTTTTCTGACTTCTCAGCCATCTATCTCTCCATCAGGGCTTTCAGCATGGCGAGATCTTTCTCGACATGAGCGGCATCGGCGGAAAACTGCGCGTCGGTCATGCCGGGCAGACGCAACAGCGTGAACATGACCTCGCAGCCGTCGCCGTTCGGCACGATGCGCAGTGCATTATAAACCCTGAGGCCGGATTCGATCGTCACAGTATGATCGATCACGCCGAATTCATTGGTCGGCACGAAGCTCACCTTGACGGTGCCGAGCGCACCGTGGGCGATCCAATCGGCGCCATCGGGATCGAGCCCCGTCGCAAGGCCGGAGGCCCAGAGCGGCATGTTTTCCGGCTTGCCGGCAAAGTCGTAGACGTCGCGCCAATCGCGCTCGATGGACAGGTGGACAATTTTCGCAGGCATTGTCGACATGGCTTGCAGGTCCTTCGTATCTGGTCCGCCTGGAATAGCAGACCGGCCGACGGCGTCTTGAACAAAACGGTCAGCCGGGTGTTTTCCGCATGCCGAGTTGGCCGAGGATGGCAGCGGGCGTCAGCGTCGAGAGTTCGCCGACCTCGCGCGTCATATGGGCCTGATCGGCAAAGCCCGCTTCAAGCGCAAGGCAGGCAAGCGGTGTCGTGCCCGACCTGCGGCATAGGTCGAGGAAACGCTGGAACCGGCGGATCCGTTCCAGCGTCTTGGCGCCGTAGCCGAAGTGATGGTGGCAGCGGCGGCGCAACTGCCTTTCGCTTATGTCGAGCAGCCGGGAGAGCGGCCGTCCGTTGTTGACTGCGGCGAAGATGACGGTGGCATCCTGCGCGGGCATCTCTTCATCTCTTGCGGCCTCTTCCAGCATGCGGCCGAACAGCGCTACGACGGCCGAGGGATCGGGGCAATCGCCAAGCCGCGCCTCGAATTCGGCCGTGTCCTTCCGGCCGATATCGGCCAGCGGCACCGAGAGGCCGACTAGCGCCGAGAGCGGCGTCTTCAGCCAGGAGGCTGCGGCGCCGGGCGCAAAACGGGCGCCGATGACGGTGGTGCCAGGCTTGATGATAGGAAAGGCGGCCGTCCTGTCGGGGCCGGCGATGACCAGCCGGCCATCGATCCAGAGGAGATCGCAATAACCGTCCGGCACGATCGCGACCTTTGCCGGCGGCCCGTTGCGCAGTGTATGCGACCAGAGGCGGCTGAAATGGCGGCGCAACGCCGGCGGCGGCGCATATTCGCGGTAGCGGCCGGCGCTGGCCGCGAGCATGGCCGGATCGTTTCTTTTTCCCGATGCCAAAGCGAGATCTCCCGAGGCGCTGATGATAACATGAGATAGGAGATAGCGGGCAGGTTCGTCACAAAAATTTGCCGCATGCCGGTCAGGCGGCGGTTTGCGGTTGTCGGACAAGTCGACCGTCGAAAGCTGCATTTCATCGGTTTTTGCGAACCGATTAGACCCTTGCCAGACTTGCCGTTTGGCCGAGACAGTGCCACAACACCGGTCCAAATGACACATCGGAGGTTTGTCGTGGAAAAGGCAGAAATCGGACTGATCGGCCTTGCGGTCATGGGCTCCAACCTGGCGCTCAACATCGCGGAGAAAGGCAATAAAATTGCGGTCTTCAACCGCACGCCGGAGAAAACCGACGAATTCTACGAAAGCGCCGGCGATCTGAAGAAGCAGATCATTCCCTGCAAGACCATCGAAGAGTTCGTCGATGCGATCCGGCCGCCGCGCCCGATCATCATCATGATCAAGGCAGGTGACGCCGTCGACCAGCAGATGGAGGCGTTGCGCCCACATCTCTCCAAGGGCGACATCATGATCGATGCCGGCAACGCCAATTTCCGCGACACCGTCGCCCGCTTCGACCGCCTCAAGAACACCGATCTCACCTTCATCGGCATGGGTGTATCGGGCGGCGAGGAAGGTGCGCGCCACGGCCCGTCGATCATGGTCGGCGGCACCGAGGAATCCTGGAAGCGCGTCGAAAAGGTGCTGACCTCGATTGCCGCCCGCTACAATGACGAGCCCTGCGTTGCCTGGCTCGGCAATGACGGCGCCGGCCATTTCGTCAAGACCATCCATAACGGCATCGAATATGCCGACATGCAGATGATCGCCGAAATCTACGGCATCCTGCGCGATGGCCTCGGCAAGAGCGCCTCCGACATCTCCGGCATCTTCGGTGAATGGAACAAGGGCCGGCTGAACTCCTACCTGATCGAGATCTCCGAGAAGGTGCTTGCTGCGAACGATCCCGTTTCCGGCGGCCCGATGGTCGACATGATCCTCGACAAGGCAGGGCAGAAGGGCACCGGCAAATGGTCGGCGATCGAGGCGCAGAATATGGGCATTCCGGCAACGGCGATCGAAGCCGCGGTCGCCGCCCGCAGCCTTTCCTCGATGAAGTCGCAGCGCGAAGCCGCCGAAAAGATCTTCGGCACGCAGGCCGTATCCTTCCCGATCGCTTACGGCCCCGAGCTCAACAAGGATCTGGAACTGGCGCTGTTTGCCGCCAAGATCGGCGCCTATGCACAGGGCTTCGCCGTGATGGCGGAAGCGTCGCGCGAGTTCAACTGGTCGCTGCCTATGCCGACGATCGCCCGTATCTGGCGCGCCGGCTGCATCATCCGCTCGCAGTTCCTCGACGAGATCACATCGGCCTTCACCAAGGCGCCTGACGCAGCCAACCTGATCGTGACGCCGGCCTTCTCGGACATGGTCAAGGAATCGATCCCGGCGCTTCGCCGCGTTGTCGCCGCTGCGATTTCCGCCGGCCTACCGGTGCCGGCGCTGACCTCAGCGCTCACCTATTTCGACGCCTACCGCCAGGGCCGGGGCACCGCCAACCTCATCCAGGCCCAGCGCGACTTCTTCGGCGCCCACGGCTTCGACCGCCTGGATGGCAAGGATTTCCACCACGGCCCCTGGGGCAGCGGTGCAGCGACCTTCTGAGGTTTGCGGAGAAGACATGGAGAAAGCCCGGCCGTCGCGCCGGGCTTTTTCGTGAGGTACGTCGCAAATGCGGAGATTGAGGTGAGGAGCATTCGGATAGCCGCGGCACAGACGCCGGCGTTCCGGGAGAATATCGACGCGGCTCTGGATTCTGCCATCAAAAGTCGCGGCGCTTGCCGAGGCCGATGACGTTGCCTTGCTGCTTTTCCCCGAAGGGTTTCTCCACGGCTACCTGATCGACGGGGGTCGCCAAGTGTATCAAGTCCATCACAGCCAAAACCAAATAATGAAATACACTGCAGGCTAGTGCCGCCGCCCAACATGACGTCGATGCGCTGTTGGATTACTTTGTGCCGCCGGAGGGATCGCCGAGATGCATATCCGATACGAAACGCCTGCTGATATCGACGCGATCCATGAGCTGACCTCGATCGCCTTCACGCCGATGGCCTACAGCAGTGGTACGGAAGCGGAGATTATCCGAAAACTTCGCGTGAGCGGCGATCTGGCGATATCGCTCGTTGCCGAAGAAGACGGTGAGATCCTGGGGCATGTCGCCTTTTCACCGGTGGCGATCGATGGCGTGCCTGGTGGCTGGTTCGGGCTGGGGCCGATATCAGTCACGCCGGCAAGACAGCGGCAGGGCATCGGCAAGGCTCTGATCGCAAGGGGCCTCGAATTACTGAAGGGGATCGATGCGAGCGGATGCGCGCTGATCGGCAATCCCGACGTTTATCGCGGCGCGGGCTTCAGCAGCGATGGGCAACTGACCTATCATGATCTCGATACGCGGCTCGTGCAGCGTATCGTTCTTCGCGGACCCGCGCCGAGCGGGACGCTTCGGTTTGCTCCGGCATTTGAAAGCTAGAGTTCCATTCGAACTCCGGCAGAAAGGCGACGACATGTCCGAAACGGGCGCGATTACCATCCAGACCGAGCGCCTTGTGCTCCGCATGCCTGATATCGATGATTTTGCCGCCTATGCCGGGATCATGGCTTCGCCGCGCTCGATTGGAATGGGCGGCCCGTTCGATCTGCGGGCAGCGTGGGGGATGTTCTGCCACGATATCGCGTTGTGGCGGCTTTTCGGGCATGGGGCGCTGATGATCGATCTTGCCGAAACGGGCGAGTGTGTCGGCCAGGTGGGGATCAATCATGGGCCGCTCTTTCCGGACAAGGAGCTTGGATGGTTCGTCTACGAAGGGCATGAGGGCAGGGGCTATGCGACGGAGGCGGCCTTTGCGTTGCGCGGCTGGGCTTTCGAGACACTCAAGCTGCCGTCGCTCGTCAGCTACATCGCTCCCGGCAATGCCGCGTCCGTGGCCGTTGCCGAGCGGTTGGGCGCGCATCTTGATCCCGTAGCGCCCCGAACCGATCCTGCCGATCTCGTCTATCGTCACCTCGCTTCCTGAGTCCGGCTCTCGGGCCGCAGAGCGGTTGGTGACCGACGTCTCAATCCTTACATATCGATAGGTCAGCATCGGATGCTGCAAGAGATGGGGATAGCCGATGACGGATGCGAAGCGGGAGCATTGGGACGAGGTCTATCGCACGAAGGCAGCCGACAGCGTCAGCTGGTATCAGCCGACACCGGAACCCTCCCTCAAGGCGCTTGAGTCGCTGCAGCTCCCGATTGCGGTTTCGCTGATCGATGTCGGCGGCGGCGCGTCGAGCCTCGTCGATCGTCTCATCGAACGCGGGTGGTCCGACCTTACCGTTCTCGATATTGCCGCACCGGCACTGGATGTCGCGAAGGCGCGGCTGGGCGACGATGCCATCCGCGTCGCCTGGGTGGTGGCTGATATCACCATATGGAGACCCTGGCGCCGCTACGACGTATGGCATGACCGCGCCGTTTTTCATTTCCTCACCGAGCCGGAGCAGCGGCTTGCCTATCGCCACGCGCTCGAAGCCGGCACGGCGGCGGGCAGCGTCGTGATCATCGCGACCTTCGCGCCGGACGGGCCGGAACGGTGCAGCGGCTTGCCGGTCCAGCGCTACGACGCGGCCGCGCTGGCGGCGGAGTTCTCGCCCGCCTTCATGCTGGAGCGCGACTGGCGCGAAGAGCATACAACGCCCGGCGGCGGCCGGCAGTCTTTCCAGTGGTGTGTTCTTCACAGGCGCTGAGATACGGCCGAGACGCCGCTAATTCGCTCCCTGAGACAGGCGGTCGAGCACGAAATCGGCCCGGTCGACGACCGGCATCTTCGGCAGTATGACGACCTCGTAGCCGAGCGTCGGATAGATCGCGGCCAGCCGATCATATTCGGCGATGGCCTCGTCGAAGCCATGGCGCCGCTCAGGGTCGCTCACGTAGATCTCAGGCCATGGCGGCGTGAGAAAAACGCGTCTGTCGTAAGGGTAGGCGGCGCTCAACCTTTCCAGGATCGGTTCTCCGGTCAGGTGCTGAAGCGCTGCCGCTGCGTCGATCAACCCACGATCGAAGAACGTCCAGCCCGGCTGCCGTGCGACGGCCGCGTGGTCGGCAATCGTCATTTCGATCGCACGGCGGGCGAAGGCCGCCATGTCGACCCAAGGCAAGGCAACACCATCGCCTTCGAGCTCCTGCTTGACGATCCGCCGGCCGGGTTCGTCGACGATCCTATGACCGCGACGGCCAAGTTCCGCAAGCAGCGTCGATTTTCCGCCGCCGGAACATCCGGAAATCAGAACCGACCTGCTCATGATCTAGTCTACCCTGCGGGCGCGCGCCATGCCGTGTGCCACCAGCCGGTCGATGATCTCGGCATAGCTGACGCCGCTTGCCGCCATTGCCTTGGAGTACATGCTGATATCGGTGAAGCCGGGGATGGTGTTGAGCTCGTTGATGACGAAGCGCATGTCCGATGTCAGGAAGAAATCGACACGTGCCATGCCGTCGCAGCCGACGGCCCGGAAAGCCTTTGCGGCCATGTCGCGCATGGCGGCCTCGATCTCTGACGGCAGGTCGGCCGGTACTTTCAGCGCGGCGCCGTTCTCGTCGATATATTTGGCGTTGTAATTGTAGAAGCCATGGCTTTCCGCCGGCACGATCTCGCCCGGACGCGAGACGAAGAGCTTGCCGTCGGTATCCTCCAGCACGCTGAATTCGATCTCGCGGCCGGCGACGAATTCCTCGGCAAGCAGGGTGCGGTCATGGCGGAAGGCCTGCTCGAGCGCTGCGGCGAATTCCTGGCTGGCATGGACCTTGGCGACGCCGACCGACGATCCCTGTCGTGCCGGCTTGATGAAGAGCGGCAGGCCGAGTTCGCCTTCGAGCACAGAAAGCGAAGGGGCGGCACCCGCATGGATTGTCACGGCGCGCGCCACCGGCAGGCCTGCCGCCCGCAGCAGGCGCTTGGCGATATCCTTGTCGAGGGCCGCGGCTGAACCGAGGATGCCGCAGCCGGCGAGCGGTACGCGGGCCACTTCAGCTGCGCCCTGCACCGATCCATCCTCGCCATGCGGGCCGTGCAGCACGGGAAACAGGATGTCGATCCCCGGTAATTCATGCGGCGCGCCCTGGGCTGACATGGCCAGCATGCGCCCGTGGCCGCCCGGCACGAGGCAGATTTCCGTGCCTGACGAGGGTGTCGCCAGCCGGCCGTTCTCGAAGCTGCTCAGCAGCCATTGTCCCTCGCGGGTAACGAAGACCGGAAGGGCGTCATATTTCTCCGGTTCCAGCGCGGCCATGACGTTGGTCGCCGAGAGGATGGAAACTTCGTGCTCGGCCGAACGGCCGCCGAAGAGCACGGCGATGCGCAGCCTGTTGGGGGAAGGGGTCATGAAAGCCTCCGAAGCGATGGGATGTCGGAAAGATCAGGCCTCGACCGATATGCCGCGATTGGCAAAGAAACGATCGAAGACGGTAAGCGGCAGCGTGACATCGGCCTGGCTTGCCGCGTCATGGCCGGACGGATTGTGGAATCGGATCGTCTCCTGCGAGGCTGATGTCACCAGCACGAGATGTCCGCCCCTCGACGGCGGCTCCTGCTCCGGCCAGCGGATGGCCGAATGCACGGAGGCGATGAAGAAGCGGCGTTTCGACAGAAGTTCCGGGATGGCTGACGTCTCGACGTTGGTCATTGTCTCGGCGCCGAGCCCGAAACATTCGCTCACAAAGCGGACGAAGGGCGCGTAGATCAGCCCCTTGATCGAAGCGTCGATCTCGTTGACGACATAGCCGCCGTAAACCGTGCAGGTGCGGGCGAGTTCGAGGGTGGGATGGATCTCGCCGCGCGCGGCGAGGATCATCTTCAGGCAGGCCATGCCGCAGACATTCACCGCCCAGTGCGCATATTCCTCAATGGTCGCGGCTCCCGAATGGCGCCAGAGCGGATCGCTGAGCAGCGCCTGCGGCCCCTCGGCAAGCACCGGCAGCGTCATGGCGGGCGTTTCCCATTGGCTGAAATAAGGCACGCTGCTTTCATGCATTCCGTCGATATTCCCCGTGGCTCCATGCGAGATGGCCGGCAATCAAGGCTTTTTTCGAGCGATGCACTCGGCATTTCATCCTCGGCCGTTTCCCAGCAGATCGCCCAGCGGTGATGCCGGCCTGGCGCTTCGCGATTTCGGCGGTAGGCTGGTCGTCAAACCGCTGGCGCCACTCGCATCTCGCGGCATCCACGCGATCACGCGGCGCGGCGAGGGTCGCGACCCGAAGATTGTGGCAGTGCTGGAGCAATTGGCGAGGAGCGTGCCGAGGAATGTGAAGGAAGGCTGATCCGGGGCTCCCGGTTGGCCTCACGCCGATATCTGTCGATAAGTGAAAGGATCATTGGGGTCTGGCGACGGGTTCGTTTGCGCCAATAGCGGACATTGCGATCATCTTCAAAGCCGATAGTATCCGTCGTATTCTACGTCTGCCCCAAAGCCGAGGCGCATATATGCAGGATGATGAAGCCAACCCTAGTCTTGCTCTTGGCCTTTACAGGGTCAGCGTGCTCGTCGGCTGTATCTTTCTTATCACATGTCTCTTCTGGGACATGTTCAGCGCGACCGCTGCCGTTAATCGGCTTTCAGCTGCAGCAAACAATTTTCACTACACTGAGCGGTGTGATTCCAACGGCAATCTGATTGACACAGGCGAACCTAACTGTGTTGATCTTGGTAATTATCTGCTCATAAACGGCCCTGTTCTCAAGGCTCTTCGAAGAGCATGTGCATATGGTTCAACACCGGCTATGCTGATACTTGAGAAAGGCAAAGCGTCGAGGATCGAGATCGCTCGCGTGGAAAAGTCCTTGGCTTGGCGAGTGGCGAACAAAGTAAGCGCCCCCTGCTAACCGCTTACCACAGCACCTGGACTGAACCAAACTGCAATCCTTGCGCATTGGCCGCTTCGGGCTGAAAGCAGTCGCCGGCTTTTACTGGCTAGCGGCGTGGCAATATCCACAGCAGCCGCCAGTCACCACGCTGCGGCTCTTCTTCGCTCTCATTCCGCCATCACCCTACCTGTCACCCTCCGGCCAGACCGGCTGGCTGATGCTCTGCAGCAGTTCCGGTTCGACGCCGTCGATGCGGGCGATGACGGCCTTGGCCATTTCGCGGCCGGCCTGGCGCACGTCCTCCTGGGCGGTGATGATTTCGGGGCGGATCCAGTTGAGGATCGGCACCGATTGCTTGGAGACCATGTCGAGATCGCGGCCGAGGGCCTTGCCGGCGGCTTCGATGCCGGCATTGACGGCGATCGCCGCGCTGCCGGCCGAACAGACGATGCCGTCGGGTGCGTTGGCCGAGCGCATCATCACCTCGACGACGTCGCGGATGTCGGCGAGCGGCGCGTCGGTGTTGATGCGCAGCGGCACTTCCTCGGCGCCGTAATCGTGCAGGCCGGTTTGGAAGCCGATGCGGATATGGGCGTAATAGGTGAGTTTGCTCGGAGGCTGCAGCAGGGCGATGCGGCGGCGGCCGCGCTTGACGAGTTTTTCCACCGCCTTGTGGGCGAAGGCTTCATTGTCGAAATCGTGGAAGGGATGCGTGAGACCCGCATCGGTGCGGCCATGCGTGGCAAAGGGCATGCCGCGTTCGGTCAAAAGCCTTACACGCGGATCGTCCGGCTCGATGCGCGAGATGATGACGCCGTCAGCCGAACCGGTCTCGAGGATATAGCGCACCGGCAGCATCGGGTCCTTGCTGTGGGAGTGCGGCGTGACGACAATATGATAGGGCGTGCCGGACAGCACTTCGGAAATGCCGAAGACCATCTGGCTCGAAAAGCCCATGATCTCCTCATCGATGCTGAGGACGAGGGCGATGACGTTGGTCTTGCCGGTGCGCAGGCGCACGCCCGCCCTGTTCGGTTGGTAGCCGAGTTGGCGGGCGACCATACGCACCCGTTCCTTGGTTTCCGCCCCAATATCAGGCGCATCTTTCAGCGCGCGCGACACCGTCGTGACGCCAAGGCCGGTCATGAAGGCGATCGTCTTCAATGTCGGACGCTCGCGCGCCGCTGGCGCCGATGCCGCTTGCCCGAAATTTCCCTTGTTTTCCATCCCTGTAGGCCTGCCTCGCGCGAATTGGTGTCGCTTATAGAGGCTTTTTCAAGCGCCGTAAGCCCGCGCCTGCCAAAATCGCGCCTCCCTAAGAAATGCAAATCTGTAACGATACAGTAGAAATGTCGAGTGCTTTTTCTTGTGTGCGCTGCGGCATTGTGCGCTCAGGTTGAATCGGCAATTCTTCCCCGGTTTTTCCGCGGCTGCGAAATCGATAATTCAGTTCATGAATCGACGCGTTGAAATTTGTATAATATATTCAATATTATATAGCGACAACGCATATGCGAGAAGAGCTGATTTTGCATCGATGAAGAGGGCGTGGCGCTTCGATTGAAAACAGGCAGAAGCTGCAATTCCAGTTGCTCGGGAAAAATTTGCCGGCTGACAGTTGCGTGAGGAAATCGATTGATCTAAGCTTTTCCGGCAACGTTTCAGTGAGGGAGGAGAACTCATGAAAATTCGTATGATGGCGGCTATGCTTGCCGCTTCCGCTGCGCTTCCGATCAGCGCCAGCGCCAGCGCCACCGATCTCGAAGTCACCCATTGGTGGACATCCGGCGGCGAGTCCGCTGCTGTCGCCGAACTGGCAAAGGCGTTCGACGCCACCGGCAACCACTGGGTCGACGGTGCCATCGCCGGTTCCGGCGGTACGGCGCGCCCGATCATGATCAGCCGCATTACCGGCGGCGACCCGATGGGTGCCACCCAGTTCAACCATGGCCGCCAGGCGGAAGAACTCGTCCAGGCCGGCCTGATGCGCGACCTGACCGATGTGGCGACCGCCGAGCACTGGAAAGACATTATTCGTCCGTCGAGCCTGCTCGATTCCTGCACCATCGACGGCAAGATCTATTGCGCTCCCGTCAACATCCACTCCTGGCAGTGGCTGTGGCTTTCGAACGCCGCCTTCAAGAAGGCCGGCGTCGAGGTTCCGAAGAACTGGGACGAATTCGTCGCGGCCGCTCCGGCTCTCGAAAAGGCCGGTATCATTCCGCTCGCCGTCGGCGGTCAGCCATGGCAGGCGACAGGCGCCTTCGACGTGCTGATGGTCGCGGTTGCCGGCAAGGACGTCTTCAACAAGGTCTTCAAGGACAAGGATGCGGAAGTCGCTGCCGGTCCCGAGATCGCCAAGGTCTTCAAGGCCGCCGACGATGCCCGCCGCATGTCGAAGGGCAGCAACGTCCAGGATTGGAACCAGGCGACCAATCTCGTCATCACGGGCAAGGCCGGTGGCCAGATCATGGGTGACTGGGCGCAGGGCGAATTCGCTCTCGCCGGCCAGAAAGCCGGCACCGACTACACCTGCCTGCCGGGTCTCGGCGTCAACGAGATCATCTCGACCGGCGGCGATGCCTTCTACTTCCCGCTCCTGAAGGACGCGGAAAAGTCGAAGGCGCAGGCAGTCCTTGCCAAAACCCTGCTCGATCCCAAAACGCAGGTTGCCTTCAATCTGAAAAAGGGCTCGTTGCCGGTTCGCGGCGACGTCGATCTTGCCGCCGCTAACGATTGCATGAAGAAGGGTCTCGACATCCTGGCGAAGGGCAACGTCATTCAGGGTACCGACCAGCTGCTTTCGGCCGACAGCCAGAAGCAGAAGGAAGACCTCTTCTCCGAATTCTTCGCCAATCCGTCGATGACGCCGGAAGACGCTCAGAAGCGTTTCGCCGGGATCATCGCTTCGGCTGACTGATCGGTAGATTCGCTGCCTTTGCGATCCGGCTCCTATGGGGCCGGATCCGCTTCGGACGATTTTGATGGTCCGGCAGGCGGCATCTCCCGGTATCTTCAGCAGATTTCGGACGTGGGGACGACAGACGGCGCCATGCCGTTTCGTCACAGGTCGCAATTGCGATTTGAGGAGGAGTATTCATGACGGGTCAAGCGCAAGCAGGCCGGCCAAACAAGTTACTGCGCAATCTGAATGCCAAGATTGCATCCATTCCCATGATCCTGACAGCGCTGGTGATCTTTGTCGGCGGCACGTTCTGGACGGTTTTTTATTCCTTCACCAATTCCAAGCTGCTTCCGCGGTTGAGCTTTGTCGGCATCGATCAGTATGAGCGCCTCTGGGCAGCACCCCGCTGGGTGACGGCGATTGAAAATCTCGCCCTCTATGGCGTGCTCTCGCTGATCTTCAGCCTGGTGATCGGTTTCATGCTCGCCGCGCTGATGGATCAGAAGATCCGTTTCGAAAATACCTTCCGCACCATTTTCCTCTATCCCTTCGCGCTGTCTTTCATCGTGACCGGCCTCGTCTGGCAATGGGTTCTGAATCCGGATTTCGGCATTCAGTCGGTGGTGCGTTCGCTGGGCTGGACGAGCTTCACCTTCAACCCGCTCTATACGCCCGAAATCGTCATTTACGGCATTCTGATCGCGGCGTTGTGGCAGGGAACGGGCCTCGTCATGTGCCTGATGCTTGCCGGCCTGCGCGGCATCGACGAGGATATCTGGAAGGCGGCGCGTGTCGACGGCATCCCCATGTGGAAGACCTATCTCTTCATCGTCATTCCGATGATGCGGCCGGTGTTCATCACGACGATCGTCATCATCGCTTCCGGCATCGTCAAGGTCTACGACCTCGTCGTCGCGCAGACCTCGGGCGGGCCGGGCATCTCTTCGGAAGTGCCGGCGAAATATGTCTACGACTACATGTTCCAGGCGCAGAATCTGGGGCAGGGCTTTGCCGCCTCGACCATGATGCTCGTCACTGTCGCGATCATCATCGTTCCGTGGGCCTATCTGGAATTCGGAGGAGGGCGCAAGCGTGGCTAATATCGAAACTCTCAATAGCACGGCCGCCGGCCTCGACGCCGTTGCGCCGAGGCTCGGCGAAGGCCCGAGCGGCGCCAAGCCGCGCCCGGCTCTGTCGTCGCGCAACATCATACTCTACGGAACGCTGGGTGTGGCGGCGCTCTATTACCTGCTGCCACTCTATGTGATGGTCGTGACGTCACTGAAGGGCATGCCGGAAATCCGTCTCGGCAACATCTTCTCGCCACCGATGGAGATCACCTTCGAACCTTGGGTCAAGGCCTGGGCTGAGGCCTGCACCGGCCTCAACTGCGATGGCCTGTCGCGCGGCTTTTGGAATTCGGTGCGTATCACCGTGCCATCGGTCGTCATTTCGATCGCGATTGCCTCGGTGAACGGTTATGCGCTTGCCAACTGGCGCTTCAAGGGATCCGAGCTTTTCTTCTCGATCCTCATCATCGGGGCGTTCATTCCCTATCAGGTGATGATCTACCCAATCGTCATCATTCTGCGCGAAATCGGCATTTACGGCACGCTGACCGGCCTCGTCATCGTCCATTCGATCTTCGGCATGCCGATCCTGACGCTGCTCTTCCGCAATTATTTCGTGTCGCTGCCGGAGGAGCTGTTCAAGGCGGCGCGTGTCGACGGGGCGGGCTTCTGGCAGATCTTCCTGAAGATCATGCTGCCGATGTCGCTGCCGATCTTCGTCGTTGCGATGATCCTGCAGGTGACCGGTATCTGGAACGACTTCCTGTTCGGCGTCGTCTTCACCCGGCCGGACACCTATCCGATGACCGTGCAGCTCAACAACATCGTCAATTCCGTCCAGGGCGTGAAGGAATACAACGTCAACATGGCGGCAACGATCCTCACCGGTCTCGTGCCGCTGATCGTCTATTTCGTCTCTGGCCGGCTTTTCGTCCGTGGCATCGCCGCCGGCGCAGTGAAGGGTTGATCCCATGAACATGAACTCAAGTGTCTCTAACGCAAGTGTCTCGATCAAGGATCTGTCGCTGAACTTCGGCGCGGTCAGCGTGCTGAAGGATCTGAACCTCGATATTAACGACGGCGAATTCCTGGTGCTGCTCGGTTCGTCCGGCTGCGGCAAGTCGACCTTGCTGAACTGCATCGCCGGGCTGCTCGACGCCTCGGAAGGCCAGATCTTCATCAAGGGCAAGAACGTCACCTGGGAGGAACCGAAGGACCGCGGCATCGGCATGGTGTTTCAGTCCTATGCGCTCTATCCGCAGATGACCGTCGAGAAGAACCTCTCCTTCGGGCTTCGTGTCGCCAAGGTGCCGCAGGCCGAGATCGACAAGCGCGTGGCGCGTGCCTCCGAAATCCTGCAGATCCAGCCGCTCCTGAAGCGCAAGCCGGCCGAACTATCCGGCGGCCAGCGCCAGCGCGTTGCGATCGGCCGGGCGCTGGTGCGCGATGTCGACGTCTTCCTGTTCGACGAGCCGCTGTCCAATCTCGACGCCAAGCTGCGATCGGAGCTACGCGTCGAAATCAAGCGGCTGCACCAGTCGCTGAAGAACACGATGATCTACGTCACCCATGACCAGATCGAGGCGCTGACGCTGGCTGATCGCATCGCCATCATGAAGAGCGGCATCATCCAGCAGCTCGACGACCCGACGACGATCTACAACAGGCCGCGCAATCTCTTCGTCGCCGGCTTCATCGGCTCGCCGTCGATGAATTTCCTGCGTGGCGAGCTGGTCAAGGCAGGCGACGGCATTGCCTTTTCCGCCAACGGCGTCATTTTCTCGCTCGCTGCCTATGACGCCAACGAGACATTGCAGCCCGGCCGCAAGGTGGTGCTCGGCGTTCGCCCCGAACACATCAAGGTCAACGAGAATGCCGGCGGCGAAGAACATGACGCCACCGTCGATATCGAGGAGCCGATGGGCGCCGACAATCTTCTGTGGCTGAAACATGCCGATCACACGATGTCGGTCCGCGTCAACGGCGCACGCCGCTTCAACGTCGGAGCCAAGGTAAAGCTCGCCTTCGACATGACGCTGGCTTCGGTATTCGATGCCGAGAGCGAGCTGCGGCTTTAGGAGGTTCTGTGGATTGAGGCCGCTAGCCAGGCGAGTTTGACGAAAAGACCAACCCCGCTCTCCGTCATCCTCGGGCTTGACCCGGGGATCCATGCCCGCTGCCGCAGGTGGGTGCGGTGTAGATCCTCGGGTCAAGCCCGAGGATGACGGAGAGTGGGGGTGGGCGGATGAGGAGAAAAACGAAACGTCTCTGACGAACGACTAGAAAGGCCGCCGAGCGGTGACATTTGCCCTTCCTTCCAAGACCACAATGCTTTCAAAATCGGAATGAAATCGTGACGCAACAACAGCCCCCCTCCAGCATCGACCTTTCCGGTTCGTGGCATCTCGCTTCCGTCGACGGGGAGATCCGCACCGCGATCGTCCTGCCGGGCGATGTACACACCGCGCTCCACCGGGCAGGGCTGATCCCAGATCCCTATTTCGGCCGCAACGAGGAAAAGGTGCAATGGGTCGCCGAGCGCGAATGGGCGGCCGAGCGCAGCTTTACGCTACAGGAGGTCGAAGGCGACTGGTATCTCGATATCGACTATCTCGATACGGTCGCCAGTGTCTATGTCAACGGCTTCCTGGCGCTTGAGGCTGATAACAGCTTCCGCCGCTACCGGCCCGATGTCTCGAGCATGCTGAAATCAGGCGACAACTCGATCCGCATCGTCTTTGCCTCCAACCCCGCCATTGGCGCCGAGCGGCAGAAGCAGCAGCCTTTCTACATTCCTTACAGCACCGGCAACTCACCAATCCCCGACGGTAACATGCTGCGCAAGCCGCAATGCCATTTCGGCTGGGACTGGAACATCGCCATCGCGCCGTTCGGCCTTTACGGCATGATCGCGCTGAAAAAGATCGAGACGGCGCGCATCGAACATGTCGTCACCCGCCAGATCCACAATAATGACGGCTCGGTCGACCTCATGGTGACGGCGAGCCTGTTTGCCAAGCATGCCGGCATCGCCCAGGTCTATTTCGATCTCGACGGCGAGCGCGTCCGTCTCGATGTCGGCGTCAAGGGCGAGACGGATGTCCACCACCTCTTCCATATCGACAATCCGCGTCTCTGGTGGCCCTCCGGCAGCGGCGAACAGGCGCTCTATGCGCTTTCCGTCGAATTGTCCGACGAGGTGGTGACGAAGCAGATCGGCCTTCGCACTATCGAACTGATCACCACGCCGGATGCGGCCGGCAGTCGTTTTGCCTTCAAGGTCAACGGCCGCGAGGTCTTCTGCCGGGGCGCCAACTGGATTCCGGCCGATGCACTGTTCTCGCTGTCTTCGCCTGATAAGACCGAGGACCTGCTGCAATCGGCCAAAGCCGCCAACATGAACATGATCCGCGTCTGGGGCGGCGGTTTCTACGAGCAGGACTATTTTTACGATCTCTGCGATCGGCTGGGCCTCATGGTCTGGCAGGACTTCATGTTCGCCTGCAACCTCTATCCCTCGACCGAAGACTTCCTCGGCAATGTGGCGATCGAGGTGGATTACCAGGTGCGCCGGCTCTCTTCGCATCCTTCGATCGCGCTCTGGTGTGGCGATAACGAGCTGGTGGGCGCGCTGACATGGTTCGAGGAATCGCGGAAGGACCGCGACCGCTACCTCGTTTCGTACGACCGGCTCAACCGCGCGATCGAACAGGCGGTGAAGAAGGCGCTCCCTGGTGCGTTGTGGTGGCCGTCGAGCCCGGCATCAGGCTATCTCGATTTCGGCGACGCCTGGCATGCTGACGGGTCCGGCGACATGCATTACTGGTCGGTCTGGCACGAGAATAAATCCTTCGACAATTACCGGTCGGTGCGACCGCGCTTCTGCTCGGAATTCGGCTTCCAGTCCTATACCTCGCTGCCTGTCATCAGGACCTATGCCGAAGAGAAGGACATGAACGTCGCTTCCCCCGTCATGGAGCTGCATCAGAAGAATGCCGGGGGCAACGAGCGCATCGCCGGCACGATGTTCCGCTATTTCCGCTTCCCCAAGGATTTCCCGAACTTCGTCTATCTCAGCCAGATTCAGCAGGGGCTGGCGATCAAGACGGCGGTGGAATATTGGCGGTCACTGAAGCCCCATTGCATGGGCACGGTCTACTGGCAGCTCAACGACACCTGGCCGGTCGCCTCCTGGTCGAGCCTCGATTATGGCGGCCGCTGGAAGGCGATGCACTATCTCGTCAAACGTTTCTTCCAGCCGGTCGCGGTCGCTGCCATTCCATCGGAAGACGGCAAGACGATCCGCTTCTCGCTTGTTAACGACACGCTTTCGGACGTCAGCATCGATCTTTCGATCTCGCTTCTGACGATGAAGGGCGAGCGGAAGCATCTGAAAGACGTCCAGGCCATGTGTTCGCCGGAGGCGGCGGTGACGGCTGCGACCATCGACGTGTCCGAGATTGACGAGGGAACGCTGCTTGCCTGGCATTTCACCGCGTCGAACGGCATGGGCGGCGAGGGGCACCATGTCAACGGCACCTATAAGGCCCTGGAGCTGGAGCCCTCCGGGCTGACCATCACCCATGAATATGTCGAGGCGAGCGGCGCCGTCGACATCAATGTCACCGCAAAGGGACTTGCGCTCTTCGTGATGATCGAAAGCGAGACGGACGGCAAATATTCCGACAACGCCTTCGATCTTGCAGCAGGCGAGAGCCGCCGCATCAGCTTCACTCCGGCACATCCGCTCGAACGCGGCAAGCTGCCGGACTTCCGCTTTTACGACCTGCAATCTTGTCAGTCCGCGGATTGATCTGGACTGAATTCAATGGGCACGAGGCCCGAGGAGGAATGATGACGAAACTGAGTTTCCAGCTTTACAGCGCCCGTAACTTCCAACCTTATTCGGCAATCTTCGAAAAGCTCGGCAAATCAGGCTATCAGGAAGTCGAAGGTTTCGGCGGCATCTATGCCGATCTTGACGATGCCGGTCTGAAGAGCCTGCGCGCCGAACTCGACAGGAACGGCTTGACGATGGCGAGCGGCCACTTCAGCCCCGATTTCCTCGACGGCGAAGTCCGGAAGTCGCTGAACATTGCCAAGATTCTCGGCATGGACTCGATCTATGCGCCGCATCTGGCAGCCGATCAGCGCCCGATCGACGGTGCCGGCTGGCTGGCATTCGGCAAGCGCCTGCAGGAAATGAGTAAGCCCTACAAGGATGCCGGCTATGAGTTTGGCTGGCACAACCACGATTTCGAATTCGTCAAGCTCGCCGACGGCTCGCTGCCGATCGAGCGCATTTTCGAAGGCGCGCCGGACATTTCCTGGGAAGCCGATATCGCCTGGGTCGTTCGTGGCGGTGCCGATCCGTTCGCATGGATCGAAAAGCTCGGCTCACGCATCACCTCGGCTCACGTCAAGGACATTGCGCCGGCAGGCGAAAATAAGAACGAGGATGGCTGGGCCGATGTCGGCCATGGCACTCTGCCTTGGGCAAAGCTCGTCGCAGCCCTGAAGGCCACCAAGACCAAGCACTACGTCGTCGAGCATGACAATCCGGCCGATGTCGATCGCCTGATCACCCGCTCGATCGCATCCTTCCAGACTTATTGAGGCACATCATGACCAGGGAACTTGGCGTCGGCATCATCGGATGCGGCAACATCTCCACCACCTATTTTTCGCTGGCACCGCTCTTCAAGGGGCTGAAGGTGCTGGCTTGCGCCGATATCAACCTGCAGGCGGCCGAGGCGCGCGCCAAGGAATATGGCGTCAAAGCGCAGACGATCGAGGAGCTTCTCGCCAATGACGAGATCGACGTCGTCGTCAACCTGACGATCCCCGACGCGCATTTTCCGGTGTCGAAGGCAATCCTCGAAGCCGGCAAGCATGTCTATTCCGAAAAGCCGCTGGTCCTTTCGCTGGAACAGGGCGAGGAGCTTCGCCGAATCGCCAAGGCGAAGAATCTTGCCGTCGGCTGCGCGCCCGACACCTTCCTCGGCGGCGCTCATCAGCTCGCCCGCAAGTTCATCGACGATGGCGGCATCGGCCGGGTTACTTCGGGCGCCTGCTACGTCATGAGCCCGGGGATGGAGATGTGGCATCCGAACCCGGATTTCTTCTTCCTGCCGGGCGGCGGCCCGATCCTCGATCTCGGCCCCTATTACATTGCCAATCTGATCAACCTGATCGGCCCGGTCAAACGCGTCGGCGCCATGACCTCGATGGCGTCGCCGACCCGCACCATCACCAGCGAGCCGCGCAATGGCGAGATCATCCCGGTCAAGACGCCGACGACGATCCAGGCGCTGCTCGAATTCGTCAACGGCGCTACCGTGACGCTGACGGCGAGCTGGGATGTGTGGTCGCATCGTCATGCCAATATGGAACTCTACGGCACCGACGGCTCGCTTTACGTGCCGGATCCGAACTTCTTCGGCGGCACCGTCGAGGCCAGCGGCCGCGACAAGGAGATCAAGCCGCTTGAGGAATGGGAGCATCCCTTCGGCAAGATCAACCAGGAAAACCCGAACGGGGCGCGCGCCAACTACCGCACGGCCGGCCTTGCCGATATGGCGATGGCACTGATCGAAGGCCGCGACGCGCGCTGCTCGCTCGACCGCACGCTGCACGGCGTCGACGTCATGACGTCGATCCTGAAGTCGGGCGCGGAGGGCCGTTTCATCGAGCTCACGACGACTTGCACGCAGCCGGCCGCGCTCGGCATCGAAGAGGCGCAGGCGTTGTTGAGGTGATAACGTATCGCCTGAGGTCTGCTGATCGCCAAGTGCGCCCTCCGAACGTCATCCTCGGCCTTGTGCCGAGGATCTGCAACCAGGCGGCGAATGCTCGGCATCGATTGGTCGCGGGCACTCTTGAAGCCGTCAGGAGCTCGCGCGTTCGCTTGCCGGATCAGCGCGCTTGTTCCAATAGTTCTCGCGCGCTCGGGCTTGTCACGAGGATCTATCGAGAGCACGGCAGATGCTCGGCACAAGGCCGAGCATGACGATCATAGAGATATTTTAAGGAGACATTCAGATGAGCTGGCAACCCGCCGCGGACCGTTATTCGAAGATGAAATATAACCGCACGGGCCGTTCCGGCCTGATGCTGCCGGCCGTTTCCCTCGGCCTCTGGCACAATTTCGGCGGCGACACGCCGCATGACCGCAAGATCGACATGTGCCGCACGGCTTTCGATCTCGGCATCACCCATTTCGACCTCGCCAACAACTATGGCCCGCCTCCCGGCAGCGCCGAGACCGCCTTCGGCGAGATCCTGCGCACCGAATTTTCCGGGCTTCGCGACGAACTGATCATCTCCTCCAAGGCAGGCTATGACATGTGGCCAGGCCCTTATGGCGAGTGGGGCAGCCGCAAGTACCTGATCGCCTCCTGCGACCAGAGCCTGAAGCGTATGGGCCTCGACTATGTCGATATCTTCTATTCGCATCGCTTCGACCCGGAAACGCCGCTGGAAGAGACCTGCGGTGCGCTCGATCATATCGTCCGCTCCGGCCGGGCGCTCTATGTCGGCATCTCCTCCTATAATTCGCAACGCTCGCGCGAAGCCGCAAAAATTCTGAAGGATCTCGGCACGCCGTGCCTGATCCATCAGCCGAGCTATTCGATGCTCAACCGCTGGGTCGAGGATGACAAACTGCTCGATACGCTCGACGATGTCGGCATGGGCTCGATCGTGTTCTCGCCGCTTGCTCAGGGCATGCTGACGACCAAATATCTCGCCGGCATTCCCGACGACAGCCGAGCGGCGCAGAACCATTTCCTCAAGCGCGATTTCATCCGCCCTTCGATCATCGACAATATCAGGAAGCTCAATGGGATCGCCGAAAAGCGCGGCCAGACGCTGGCGCAGATGGCGATTGCCTGGGTGCTGCGCGGCGGACGCGTGACCTCAGCGCTGATCGGCGCCAGCCGTTCCTCTCAGATCGTCGATTGCGTCAAGGCGCTGGATAATCTTGAATTTTCGGCCGAGGAGCTTGCGGAGATCGATGTCTATGCCAAGGAGGCTGATATCAATCTTTGGGCTAAGTCGGCGGAGCGGGATTAGGAGAGAGGCGGGAGTGCGGCTTGCTCCCTCTTCTCCCCGCTGGGGAGAAGAGGGAGGCGAGGTAACCGCATCCATCCTGACGTACGTACCACAATAATCTGGGGAGCCTGTCCATGATCCGCAATCCCATCCTGCCCGGGTTCAATCCCGATCCCTCAATCTGCCGCGTCGGTGACGATTATTACATCGCCACCTCCACCTTCGAATGGTATCCCGGCGTGCAGATCCACCATTCCAAGGATCTCGTGAACTGGACGCTGGTGCGACGGCCGCTGGAGCGCGCCTCGCAGCTCGACATGCGGGGCAATCCGGATAGCTGCGGCATCTGGGCTCCGTGTCTTTCCTATGCCGATGGCCAGTTTTGGCTCGTCTACACCGACGTCAAGCGTTTCGATGGCAGTTTCAAGGACGCGCCGAACTACATCGTCACCGCGCCCTCGATCGAGGCCGAATGGTCGGATCCCGTCTATGTCAATTCCCCCGGCTTCGATCCCTCGCTCTTCCACGACGACGACGGCCGCAAATGGTTCGTCAACATGCAGTGGAACCACCGCACCGAGAGCTATGGCGGCTCGCCGAAATCACCGGCTTTCGACGGCATCCTGATGCAGGAATGGGACCCGGCAACGAAGGCGCTCAAGGGCCCGATCCGCAATATCTTCGCCGGCAGTCCGCTCGGCCTCGTCGAGGGGCCGCATCTCTTCAAGCGCAACGGCTGGTATTATCTGACGACCGCCGAGGGTGGTACCGGCTACGACCACGCCGTCACCATGGCTCGCTCGCGCCTCATCGAAGGGCCTTATGAGATGCATCCGAACACGCACCTCATCACCTCCAAGGATCATCCTGGTGCGGTGCTGCAGCGGGCGGGGCATGGCCAATATGTCGAAACGCCTGATGGCGAGGCCTATCATACCCATCTCTGCGGCCGGCCGCTGCCGCCGAAGCGGCGCTGTACGCTGGGGCGAGAGACCAGCTTGCAGAAATGCGTCTGGCGCGGTGATGACTGGCTTTATCTCGAAAACGGCACCTCGGTGCCCGATGTCGATGTGCCGGGCCTGTTTGGTGCTGTGCCGGTGGAAAAGCCGATGCGCAGTGAATACAGCTTCGATGGCGCCACATTGCCGGCCGATTTCCAGTGGCTGCGCACGCCCGAACCCGCGCGCATCTTCAACCTGACGGATCGTCCCGGCCATCTGCGTCTGATTGCACGCGAGAGTATCGGTTCCTGGTTCGAGCAGTCGCTGGTCGCCCGCCGACAGGAACATCACAGCTTCCGTGTCGAGACCGTGGTCGAATTCGCGCCCGACACCTATCAGCAGGTCGCCGGGCTGACGCATTATTACAATCGTCACAAGTTCCACGCCGTCGCCGTGACGCTGCATGAAACACTCGGCCGCTGCGTGACGATCCTCTCCTGCAACGGCGACTATCCGAACGGACGCCTCAGCTTCCCCGCCGAAAGCGGCGTCGCCATTGCCGCCGAGGGGCGTGTCCAGCTCGCCATGGAAATTCGCGAGAACGACCTGCAATGTTTCTGGCAGACCGAGGGGAAGGGCGCCTGGCAGCCGATCGGCCCGGTCCTCGACGCCGGTGTGATTTCCGACGAGGGCGGGCGCGGCGAACACGGCTCCTTCACCGGCGCCTTCGCCGGCGTGTTTGCCTTCGACACGTCAGGACGAGGGAAGACGGCGGATTTCGATTGGTTCAATTACGATGAATTGTGAGTTCCGCTCGCCGGTGAGGCGAGCCGTGACCTTTCTCCGGCCTCATCCTGACCGAAGGGGCGTCGAAGGATGAGGCCGGCCCTTCGAGGGGGATGTTCATCCCGACGCTTCCCGCCATAAAAAGAAAAGCCGGCGCAGAGGCCGGCTTAAGACGAACGCGGCTGAACAGGGGATACTGGCCGGTTCCAAGCACTTGGTGACTGACAATAACTTTCATTACATGCGAGGCAGCGGAAAAGGGCGCAACGAGAACGCCGGGAAGACGGCTCCGCAAAGGAATGGGCGGCGGGGCGGATGCCGCTGCATGCCTCGGCTCTCTTATCGGGCATGAATATCACCGGACGATGACATTCCAAGCCGGCCATGACTTTCTTTTCACAGCAAGATCGGCTGCCGCGGCGATATCACTGTGCTGTGACCTCGTAGTCGTTGGTGACGGTGTTGGTGCTGTGTGAATGCAGTGTTCATGTTCCCGAAGGATGTCAAAGCGTCACAGACGAACTATATAGCGGGCCGAAATACCTTCCGAATCCGCAAGAGTCCTGCATGGCCCCCATTATTTCCGTTCAGAACCTCACAAAGACTTATGCCAACGGGTTCGAGGCCCTGAAAGGCATCAATCTCACTGTCGAAAAGGGCGAGATCCTGGCGCTGCTCGGGCCGAACGGCGCGGGCAAGACGACTCTGATCTCGATCATCTGCGGTATCGCCAATCCGAGCGGCGGCCAGGTGCTGGTCGCAGGCCACGACGTCGTCAAGGATTTTCGCGCCACGCGCGGGATGATCGGGCTGGTGCCGCAGGAACTGACCACCGATCAGTTCGAGACGGTGTTCAATACGGTGAGTTTTTCGCGGGGGCTGCACGGCAAGAAGGCCAATCCGGCCCATATCGAGAAGGTGCTGCGCGCGCTTTCGCTCTGGGACAAGAAGGACAACATGCTGCGCCAGCTTTCCGGCGGCATGAAGCGCCGGGTGCTGATCGCCAAGGCGCTGTCGCATGAGCCGGATATTCTTTTCCTCGACGAACCCACAGCCGGAGTCGACGTGACGCTGCGCAAGGACATGTGGAATGTCGTTCAGGAGCTTCGAACCTCGGGCGTCACCATCATCCTGACCACCCACTATATCGAAGAAGCCGAGGAGATCGCCGATCGTGTCGGCGTCATCAATGGCGGGCAATTGCTGCTTGTCGAAGACAAGGCGGCGCTGATGGCCAAGCTCGGCCGCAAGCAACTCATTCTCGATCTCGCCGAACCGCTCGAACGGCTTCCGGATTGTTTTGCCGGCAACGGACTGACGCTGGAAGCGGACGGCAGCCGGCTGACCTACGATTTCGACGCCGACAACGAGCAGGAGAGCATCGCGGCACTCCTGACCCGACTCGGTGAGAACAACATCCATTTCAAGGATCTCTCGACGCGGCAGAGTTCGCTCGAAGACATCTTCGTAGCGCTGGTGGGAGCGGGCAAATGAACGTCGAAGCGATCAAATCCATCTATTTCTTCGAGATGGCCCGCACCCGCCGCACGCTGCTGCAGAGCGTCATCTCACCCGTCATCTCGACATCGCTCTATTTCATCGTCTTCGGTGCCGCGATCGGTTCACGCATCCAGGAGGTGGAGGGGGTCTCCTACGGCGCTTTCATCACGCCCGGCCTGATCATGCTGACGCTGCTCGGCCAGTGCATCAGCAACGGCTCCTTCGGCATCTATTTCCCGAAGTTCACCGGCACGATCTACGAGGTGCTTTCGGCGCCGGTGGCGATGACTGAAATCCTGATCGGTTATGTCGGGGCAGCGGCGACCAAGGGCATGATCATCGGCTTCATCATCCTTCTCACCGCCAATTTCTTTGTCGATGTCAGGATCGAGCATCCCTTCATGATGATCCTGTTCTTTCTGCTGACGGCGATCACCTTCAGCCTGTTCGGGTTCATGATCGGCATCTGGGCCGGCAATTTCGAGCAGCTGAACCTCATTCCCATGCTGGTCGTACCGCCGCTGACCTTCCTCGGCGGCAGCTTCTATTCGGTCAACATGCTGCCGCCGTTCTGGCAGGCGGTCAGCCACCTCAATCCAGTGCTCTATCTCGTCAGCGGCTTCCGCTGGAGCTTCTACGGGATCGCCGACGTCAACCCGGCAATCAGCCTGGCGATGATCACGGTGTTCCTGGCGATCTGCCTGGGAACGCTCGGCTGGATCTTCAAGACCGGTTACCGGCTGCGCAACTGATCGCTCCGAATGCATCATCGGAAAACCCGATAATGCAATCGATTTCTTCCGTTTTTCTTCCGCCTCGGTTCGCGGCATCTGCTCTCCCAGCCCAAAGGAGAAGTGAGATGACTGCTATCGGGATCGAAGATGCGAAGGTGATAATCGTCGGCGGCAGCTCCGGCATGGGGCAGGCGCTTGCCAGGCGCCTTCTCGATGAGGGGATGTCGGTAATGATTGCGGGACGCAGCCGGGACAGGCTCGCGATGGCGCACCAACAACTGGGCGGGCATCCGAAGCTTGCGACATATGTCGTCGATATATCGCGGGAGGAGGAAGTCGCGGCGCTGTTTCGAGAGAGCGGACCGGTCGACCATATCGTCAGCACGGCCGCCGATATCAAAGGGGCCTACCAGCCGCTGCCGTCGATCGAGCTTGCGGCAGCGCGACGGGTGGTCGAGAGCAAGTTTTACGGGCCGCTGCTGCTGGCGAAATATGGTGCGGCCCGTCTGCCGCCGTCAGGATCGATCACCTTTACCTCGGGTGTCGCGGCTTATCGGCCGGCAGCGCGCGGATCAGTGGTCGCAGCCGTCAATGCGGCGCTCGAGGGCCTGGTCAGAGCGCTTGCCGTCGAACTGGCGCCGATCCGCGTCAATGCCATATCGCCGGGATGGGTCGATACACCGATCTGGAGCTTGGTCGCCGGAGACGCCAAGCAGGCGACGCTGGAGGCGATGGCGCAGCGCCTGCCGGCAGGGCGTGTCGGTCAGCCGGAGGATATTGCCGACGCGATCCGTTTCCTGATCGGCAATGGCTTCACGACCGGCACTATCCTGCATGTCGAAGGCGGGCATCGGCTGGTCTGACCGGCGAGAGTTCGTCGCTTGCCGATTGTAGCAGGAGGGTGAGCGCCGGCGGCTGCACGCGCCTGCGCCGCCACATCATCACCAGCGCTGCCGCGGGTGGTTCGCCTGGCCATGGCAGCTCGACAATATCGCGGCGCGCCCCGACCACGAGACGAGGGACCAGCCCGTAACCTGCGCCAGAGGCGACAAGGCGGACGATTGTCGCGATGCTGTCGACTTCCGTGACAATAGGCGGCGCAGCTACACCAGCCGCGCCAAAGGCGGTGTCGAACAGGTGGCGGTAAACGCAGCCGGCTTCGGTGGCGATGAAGGGCGCAGTGCTCAATGCCGCGAGACTTTCGGGTGGAAGGGCGCGCGCATTGCCGCCGGCGATCAGCACCAGTGGCTCGCTAGAGACCTGGCGCATGGCGAAACGCTGGTCCTGCTCCCCACGATCGAAGGTGAAGGCGACATCGAGCGAGCCCGCCTGCAATTGCGCAAGCAATTCGCCGCTGCCGCCGATCTTCAGCTTCAGGCCAAGGCCCGGGTTCTGCTTGCCAAAGAGCGACAGCCAGGGCGCCAGCCTTTCGGCGGCGATGGTTTCAAGCGTGCCCACGCTGATGGAGTGTTGGGCGTTGCCGGCGGCGGCACGGACGGCGCTTTTTGCCTCGTCGTTCAGCGTCAGGATTTCTTCCGCATAGGTCTTCAGCGCCGCACCCGCCGCTGTCGGGACGACACCCTGCCGAGAGCGCAGGAAAAGCTCTACGCCGAGCTCTTCCTCCAACGCCTGGATTTGGTCGCTGAGGCTCGACTGGGCGAGATTAACCTCGGCAGCGGCGCGCGTGAGATTTCCGTGTCGGGTCACCGCAAGGAACGTCTTCAATTGTCGCGGGTTCATGTCGAGCTCCGGCATTGCGTGGGAACAGGATATCAACAAAGCTAATCCAGCGGCAATGCAGCAACGTTCAGTGCTGAAGAGGCGCCGCAATTTCACCATGAACCTTGCCCAGGGATGACATCATCAGTCATGGGGCAATGGGATGATCGGCAGCCGTGTACTTGGGCATTTCGCGGTGGCCTTGCACCTTTACTCCGTCCCGCAGGAAAGCTTGCCGCAGGAAGCTGTCCGTCCGATCAAGGTTACCTATGCCGTGGTGGTCGATGGAAAAGAGCCCGTCTCTGCTGAGGTATCATGCTTTCCTGACACTGCCTGCCAACTCACCGGCTATAACGATGCTAACGTCGCTCTGGCGATCACCGTGTATTCGGGTTCGGGCGCGGATGGTGAATTGAGCATCTCTTGCTGGACCAATCCCTGTTCCTTCAAGAATTCGCGATCGCGGATCAATTTCTCCGGCAGGCGAGTGACGGTCGACATCTTTTCCGGCGAGGCTGACGTTGGTTTCGCGATTCCGCTGGTGATAAGGCAACGGCCGAGAATTGGCGAAATCCTCATCTCTTATTGATTGCCTCATTGCCAGGGCTTCCTCTCAGGCACTGCTGACTAACAGAGCGCCTGAGAGGATGAGCAGGGTGCCGGCGGCAAGCTTCATCAGATTGACCTCGGAGGCTTCGCCGAGAAACACAGCGCCGACTGCCAGCGTCACCAGTACGTTACAGCTCCAGATCGGGGCCAGTTTGGAGACCGGGACGCCATAGGCGAAAAGCGCGAAGCTGATCAGGCCGGTGCCGAGAGCGAAGCAGGCGCCTGCGGTGGCGGCAAAACCAATACCTTCGGCCGTCCAGGGGGCGGGGCGCCAGATCAGTGCGACGATCAGGCCGGCCAGTGCACAGGCGACGCCGAAGGCGATCAGATAGACGGCGGAGCCGGTGGCAGCCGTGGCGCTCTGCTTCTGAAAGATGGCGGTGATGCCCCAGAAGAGCGCCGGCAAAACGCCGCCGATGATGATCGGCCAGAGTGAATTCATCGCGAAACTCCTGTCGCACCCGGGATCAAGGCCTCACCGAAGGCGAAACCCGGTCGAACATGCGGTGCCACCAGACTAGGAGTTTCTTGTTGCTCTTTGTGGTCTTGTTGTTGCGTTTGAAGGTGACAGATCCGAATGCCCGCGTAAAGCTGCGCCGGTTCAATTCCGCATGCGGAGTTCGTCGGTTTGCATCTGCAGCGAGCCCAGCGTTTCCAGGAAGCTCATGCCGAGCAGGCTCTGGTCGAGCCGGCCGTCCTCGGCGACGCTGGCTGCGACATTGTTGCGGACGATCGGGCCGATCGCCACCTGGTCGAGCGTGACGGGCGCTGCGCGGCCGCGGCCGTTGGCGGTCATGACGGTCATGGAATAGGTGAGCCGGGAGAGGTCGATGCCGATCCGCTCGGCATCTTCGTGGGACAGCGCCACCATGCTGGCGCCGGTATCGACGAGCATCTCGATCGTCTGGCCGTTGACGGCGACATCGGCTTCGAAATGGCCGTTCAGCAGCTTGTGCAGGATGATCTCCTGGCCGCCTTCGCTTGTGGTGACGACGACGGCGCGGCCGGGAACGAGGCCGGCGAGCAGCCGGTTGCCGACGCCGAGCGCTTCCTGGCGATAGAGATAGACAGTCACGAGCGCCAGGATGATCACCAGCCAGATCATCATTTGGCGCATCGTTTCACCGACGCTGCTCCGGCGCGCCCAGATGCCGGCCGACAGCATCAGCGCGATCGGCAGCAGATAGACGACGCGAACGAAGTCATCGCTTTGCAGGCCGAGGATTCGGCTGCTGTCATTGTTGACGATCAGCAGCGCAAGGCCGATGCCGATTACGACGAGGAAGACGGTCAAACGGATCATAAAGGCCGCTCCGGCCCGCTGGCGAGGCTTGTTTCGATGTGGTTCGATAGCGCGGCGACGGCTGCAAGCCTTGCTGGCAGCAACACCATGATCCGGCTCCGCTCGGTGTCGGAGTAGCTCACCCAGCTGCCGATTTCCTGAAGAGTCCGGCCGCATCCGGCGCAAAATCCGGTGGCTGAATCCAGCGAGCAGACGTGAATGCAGGGTGTTTGCATGAAGGACATATCGGAGTTTCAAAGAGCCGTGGCAAGGGCGCAAAGCGCGGCGATTTCGCAAATTTGCTGCGTCGCGCCCAGCGTGTCGCCGGTGTGGCCGGCAAGCTTGCGGCGGATGAAGGCGGTAAAGGCAAGTGCGGCGATGCCGGCGGCAAGCAGGCTGGCGACCAGCGGCCGCAGACCGAAGGCCGGCCAGATCAGAAGCGCCGCCAAGAGGCCGGCCGAGGCGAGGGCAAATTGCATCGCCGCTTCATCCGGCTGGCCGGTCGAGGCGGCGACGCCATCGGCCTTGGCCGGCGGCAGCCACTGCCAGTGCCAGGCGATGGCGCCGCGGCTGAGCGCGGCGACGGCGGGAATGGCAAGGGCCGACGTGAGCGGCGAGGCGTGGCCGGCAATGGCGGCAAGTGCTGCCGCTCGGATCGCGAAGGAGAGGATCAGCGCTATCGCGCCGTAAGTGCCGATCCGGCTGTCCTTCATGATCTCGAGGCTCTGCTCGCGGCTCTTGCCGCCGCCGATGCCGTCGGCCGTATCGGCCAGGCCATCCTCGTGCAGTGCGCCGGTGACGACGACCTGGATGGAAAGCGCGATCAGGGCCGCCATCGGCGGATCGGCGCGCAGCCCCAAAAGCAGAAGCAGGGCGAGTGCGGGGACGAGGCCGATGACGATGCCGGCGAAGGGAAAGGCGCGCACCAGCCGGCCGAGCCTGCCGTCATAGGTCTTGAACAGTGACTGCGGCATGGGAATGCGGCTGAGGAAGGCGACGGCGCGGGCGGTATCGACCGCAAGGTCCTTGATCTTCATTCTGCTTCGTTCTGCCAGAGGTTTCGGCTTGTGGTCTCGGCTTATGGTCGCGGCGGTGCTTTTGGAGTTGTTCGCCTCGTCCGCCCGCTTTAAGAGAGTTGCCATCCGCAAAGAAGCTGATTTGCTCGATGCAAACAAGTGGTTTGCGTGAAAACAAGAATACCGGATTCATAGGAAAACCGCACAGATGAGCGTTTCAGGCCTGCCGTTCGACGATTTCCGTACCCTGCTCCGTGACCTGCCGGGGCCGGATGCCCGCGCGCTGGTGACCGCGCGCGAACGCGACGCGCAACTGACCAAGCCGCCGGGCGCGCTTGGAAGGCTCGAGGAAATCGCCTTCTGGCTTGCTGCCTGGACGGGCCGCGCCCCCGCCGTCAACCGGCCGCTGGTGGCAATCTTTGCCGGCAATCACGGCGTCACCAGGCAGGGCATCACGCCCTTTCCGCCCGCGGTGACGCAGCAGATGGTCGAGAATTTTGCGGCCGGCGGTGCGGCGATCAACCAGATCTGCGTTGCCTATGATCTCGGGCTGAAAGTCTTCGATCTGGCGCTTGAATATCCCACAGGCGACATCACCGAGGAGGCTGCGCTTTCCGAGCGCGATTGCGCTGCCACCATGGCCTTCGGCATGGAGGCGATTGCCGGTGGCACCGACCTGCTCTGCATCGGCGAAATGGGTATCGGCAATACGACGATTGCCGCTGCGATCAACTACGCGCTCTACGGCGGTTCGGCGCGCGACTGGGTTGGACCCGGCACTGGTTCGGAAGGCGAGATGCTGGAGCGCAAGATCGCGGCGGTGGAAAAGGCGGTGGCGCTGCACAGCGATCATCTCGACGATCCCCTCGAGATCATGCGGCGGCTCGGAGGCCGCGAGATCGCGGCCATGGCCGGCGCCATCCTTGCCGCCCGCATGGAGCGCATCCCGGTGCTGATCGACGGTTATGTCGCGACGGCCGCTGCGGCTATCCTGAAGGCCGCCAATCCATCCGCGCTCGACCATTGCCTGATCGGACATGTTTCCGGCGAGCCCGGACATCTGCGCGCGATCGAGATGCTCGGCAAGACGCCGCTTCTGGCGCTCGGTATGCGGCTCGGCGAAGGCACGGGGGCTGCTCTTGCCGCCGGCATCGTCAAGGCGGCGGCCGCCTGCCATTCCGGCATGGCGACTTTCGCCCAGGCGGGTGTGGCCAACAAGCATTAGGGGATGGATCTTGACGAAGCCCGCGGTGACGAAGCAGACCGGATTTCGGCATTTCATCGCCGCGGCGAGCTATTCCTGGGCGGGTTTCCTGCGCGTGCTGAAAGAGGCGGCCTTCCGTCAGGAGCTCGGCTTCTTCGTCGTTTCGATGGCGACGCTGGCGCTGGTGGGGGCGAGCGCGGGTGAAATCGTCGTCGCAGTGCTGCTGTTTCTCGGGCTGTTTTCGATGGAGGCGATGAATACCGCCGTCGAAGAGGTGATCGACCGGATTTCACCGGAGATTTCGATCGTCGGCAAACATGCCAAGGATCTCGGCTCCTTTGCAGTGACCTGCATGATCGCTGCCTGCTGCCTCTATCTCGGCTTCGTTCTCGGCAAGCACCTGTTTTTCAGCCCCGCCTGATTTAGACTGGATCGGCCGAAACCACGCGGGCTGAATCAGGCAAAGCTCCGGCGCTTGCGAGCGACGGCATGAGCTTCTTCGACGGCTGGCAGGCTCTGCAGAACGCGCTTGGCGGGCAGGATGGCGATAACCTCGGTGCCTTCGCGCAGCTTCGATTTCAACAAGAACTGCCCGTCATGCTTGGCAAGGATCGCCTGGACGATCGGCAGGCCGAGGCCGGTGCCCTGTTCAGCGCTCTTGATGGCGATCGAGCCCTGACCGAAGGCCGAGAGCACGATGGGGATCTCTTCTTCCGGAATGCCGGGACCGTTGTCCTTGATCGAAATGTATTGTCCGCCGCCGGCCGTCCAGCCGACCTTGACGTGGATTTCGCCGCCTTGCGGCGTGAACTTGACGGCATTGGAGAGAAGGTTGAGCACCACCTGGCGCATTGACTTCTCGTCTGCCCAGATGGCCGGCAGCTGCCTCTCGAATTGATCCGAAATGGCGATGTTCTTGGCGCGGGCGCGCAACTGGACCATGCCGATGCAATCTTAGGTGATATCGAGAAGCGAGATCGCCTCCTCGCTCAGCTCGTATTTGCCGGCCTCGATGCGGGAAAGGTCGAGGATCTCGTTGATGAGATCGAGTAGATGCTGGCCTGAGCGGTGGATATCGCCGGCATATTCCTTGTAGGTCGGATTGGCGAGCGGCCCCATGACTTCCGCCGACATCACTTCGGAGAAACCGAGAATGGCGTTGAGCGGGGTTCTGAGCTCGTGCGACATGGAGGCGAGAAAGCGGGATTTGGCGAGGTTTGCCTCCTCGGCGCGGCGGCGGGCCTCGTCCGACATCGATTTCGCCACCTCGAGCTCGGCGATCAGATCATCCTTCTCCGACTGGTAGGAAAGGATCTTGAGGTTCGACTTGAAGAGCCGGTCGCTGATATAATTGAAGAAGACGACGGTGGTGGTGAAGGCGCCCGTCAGGCTGATTTCGAGCAGGTCGCGCGACAGGCCGCTCTTGGCGGCGAGTGCCAGAATCGCCGGCGCGAAGGCGACGAGCACGGCAGGCGTCAGCATGAAGTTCGACATCGCCGTGACGGAGAGAGCGATCAACAGGGTCGCACCCTTATAGAGGATGAAGCTCGACGGCTCGCAGCTATCGCAGCCCTGCAGCGCGAAGATGGCCCAGCAGCAGCCGAGCAGGAACTGGCCGAGCAGCAGAAGGCGGCGCCATTTGCGGGCGTTCTCGGAGGTGATTTCCTGCCGACGTGCACGCCGCGCTAGCAGGATATTGCCGGCGTGACAGGTGAGCGTCAGCAGCGCCCAGAAAAGCAATTGCGTGTTTTGAGTGAAATAGACGCCGAGGGCGGTGATGATGACGACGAAGAGCGGCATGATCGTCGCGCCCTGCAGCATCGACGTCACATACATCTTGAGCACGTCGCGGTCGAAGGAGGAATTGGACGCATGGCCGGACTGAAGACGTTCGCGCGTCTGCCGCACGGCCTTGGAAACGGCCTTGTTGCGGTGACTGCGCGACCTGTCGACGATAATCTTGTCGGTCGATGTGCTTACGCCGGTACTCATGTGCACGTTGAAACTTCATCCCAGGGTGGATAAGAGCTTAACCGGCAATTCTTAAGAAGATGTTTGCCATCTTTGCCAAGGATTTGTTTTTTAAGGAGGCGAAAGCGTGACACGGGGCCTGCGCCTGATTCGCGACGGCGTGATCGCTTTTGCCCTGCTGGCGCTCCTGGCGCTGATTGCCGCCAAGCTCAACGACGCAGCGAGAATCGAGCGTGCTGGCGCTTTTCATGCTGCCGACGGCGACAGTTTGATATTGGGAGACGAACGTTTGCGCCTCGAAGGCATCGATGCACCGGAGCTCCACCAGAGCTGCGAACGGGCGGGGAAGACCTGGGCTTGCGGGCGCGCGGCGCGCGAGGCGCTGCAGAGCATGGTCCTGGCATCGGGAACGCTTTGCCAGGGCAGCCGGCGCGACCGGTACGACAGGCTGCTTGTCGTCTGCCGAAGCGAGGCGGGTGGTGACATCAATGCCGCCATGGTGCGCCGGGGCATGGCCATCTCCTATGGCGGCTATGGCAAGGAGGAGGCCGAGGCGAGGGCCGCGAAGGCGGGCCTTTGGGCCGGGGCTTTCGAGCGGCCGCGTGATGTGCGCGATCACGCGCGCCACAAATCCAGCTTCGACGGCCCCCTGCGTTTCATCCGGCAAATCGCCGGGTGGGAGTAAAGACATGACCGACGAAGCCACCCTGGAGATGCTGAGGAGCGAAATCGCCTCCTGCCGCATCTGTCGGGATATGCCGGGCAAAGGCCCTGAATATCGGCTGCCGCACGAGCCGCGGCCGGTGGTGGTGATCTCCTCGAAGGCACGCATCCTGATCGCCGGACAGGCGCCGGGGCTCAGGGTGCATGAGAGCGGCCTGCCGTTTGACGATGCCTCGGGCGACCGGTTGCGGTCCTGGCTCGGCGTCGACAGGGCAAGCTTCTACGACCGCGACCGATTCGCCATCGTGCCGATGGGGTTCTGCTTTCCCGGCTACGACGACAAGGGCGCAGATCTGCCGCCGCGCCGCGAATGCGCGCCATTCTGGCGGCAGAGGGTGATTTCGGCGATGCCGCAGATCGAACTGGTGCTGGTCATCGGTCAATATGCGCAGGCCTGGCATATGGTTGACGAAAAGCAGAGCAATATGACCGAGACCGTGCGGGCATGGCGCGACAGCCTGCTGTCCGGCCGGTTGCCGGCGGTACTGCCGCTGCCGCATCCCAGCTGGCGCAACAGCGGTTGGCTCAAGCGTAATCCCTGGTTTGAGGGCGAACTTCTCCCGGTCTTGCGCGGGCGGACGAAAATACTGCTTTCCTGAAACAAAATTCTTTTCGTTGTGCGGAATCGCGTTATACAAAGAAAAATAATTCGAAAGGACTGTTGTGCGCATGGACCGCCTCGACCGCAAAATACTGCGTCTGCTGCAAGAAGATTCGACCCTTGCCGTGGCCGATCTCGCCAAGAAAGTCGGGCTTTCGACGACGCCGTGCTGGCGGCGCATCCAGAAGATGGAGGAAGACGGCGTCATCAAGCGGCGAGTCGCCATCCTTGATCCCGAGAAGGTCAACACCAAAGTCACGGTCTTCGTGTCGATTCGCACTGCCACACATTCGATCGAATGGCTGCGACGCTTTTCCGAGGTGGTTGCCGAATTCCCCGAAGTGGTCGAATTCTACCGGATGAGCGGGGATGTCGACTATCTCCTGCGAGTCGTCGTGCCCGATATCGCCGCCTATGACGCTTTCTACAAGCGCATGATCGCCAAGATCGAGATTCGTGACGTTTCTTCCGCCTTTGCGATGGAGCAGATCAAGTATTCGACGCAGCTGCCGCTCGACTACATGATTCTGGAGAATGCCAAATCCAACGAGGATTGAAGGCAGCGTGCGGCCTGCTGCCGCACGCCACAATTGCGCGAGGATTGAGCTGCCCGAAGGCAATCCGGCCACATTTGAACGATCTGGGAAGCGCAGGGTGAGGCAGAATATGGTCGCGACTGTAGAAAAGCCCTGGAAATAGCGAAAAAACGCTCAAATCGTGCCAAACTCTCAAAAATAAATAGCCTGGTAACGAATATAAGGCTATGCTTATCAACGACCGGTGAGTGGTGCGTCATCATTTTGTCTCATTGGTATCGAATTCAGGACACCATGTTCTAAACTGCTGCCTTGTATGTGTTGATTAGCCGGCGGTAGAGTTTATGCGCTTCACCTTTATGTTCGACGGGAGTCGAACGGTGAAGAATTTGACGAACTGTGTATAGCGTTTGCGGCTTGCGATGGATGATTTCCGTCGCAGGGCCGCTCGTGCTGTTTTCCGTCTAAATAATTGAAATTGTTGTATAAAAATCACGGCTACGGGGAAAGTGGCTTCGGTAGGCCCATCTCACGTGTATCGAGAATTGCTTGATAACGCAGCGTGTGGGATGACGGTTTGGCGGTTCGATCGATCCGCACGCCGAGATGGCTGTTCAAACTGGGCCGGCTTCAAATCGACTACCCGATTGGAAGCCAGCCCCGATCGACAAAGGAATGGATTGGTAAATGAACATCAGAATGGTTTTGCTTGCATCAGCAGCAGCATTTGCTGCATCGACGCCGGTTCTTGCAGCTGACGCTATTGTTGCTGCTGAGCCGGAACCGGTTGAATATGTTCGCGTCTGCGACGCTTACGGCACCGGCTACTTCTACATCCCGGGCACCGAAACCTGCCTCAAGATCGAAGGCTACATCCGTTTCCAGGTTAACGTTGGCGAAGACGTCGGCGGCGATTCGGACTGGGATGCAGTTACCCGCGGTCAGGTTCAGTTCACGGCCAAGAGCGACACCGAGTATGGTCCGCTGACCGGCGTCATCGTCATGCAGTTCAATGCTGACAACGCCACCGATCAGGACGCCGTTCTCGATTCCGCTTACCTCGACGTCGCGGGCTTCCGCGCCGGTCTCTTCTACAGCTGGTGGGACGATGGCCTCTCCGGCGAAACCGACGACATCGGCTCGGTCGTAACGCTGCACAACTCCATCCGTTATCAGTATGAAAGCGGCACCTTCTACGCCGGCCTCAGCGTCGACGAACTGGAAGATGGCGTTTACAAGACTGGCGAAGAAGCCAACAACGTTGGCGTTGCCTTCGGCGTTGGTGGCACTGCCGGCGCATTCAGCTACCAGGTTACCGGTGGCTGGGACTTCGACAACGAAGATGGCGCAATCCGCGCAATGGGTACAGTTGACATCGGCCCCGGCACGCTCGGCCTCGCTGGCGTCTACTCTTCCGGCCCGAACTCCTATTACTCGTCGGCTGAATGGGCTATCGCTGCCGAATACGCTATCAAGGCAACCGACAAGCTGAAGATCACCCCGGCCGTTCAGTACTACGGCAACTACTTCGGCGGTGGCAAGGCCGTTCCGGACGACTACGATGGTCTCGGCGATGCTTGGAAGGTTGGTCTGACGGTTGATTACCAGATCGTCGACAACTTCTACGCCAAGGCCTCGGTTCAGTACCTCGATCCGGATGATGGCGACGACTCCACGACGGGCTACTTCCGTCTGCAGCGTTCGTTCTAATCTACTTAGTGGATGCCCCCGGTTTTCGGGCCGGGGGCACTTCAAATCAGTTTCTGATCCGAGTGACCTCCGATCAGCTACGGGGACGGGTCCGGTCTTCCCTGCCGGACCGTCCTTGCAGCGTTTTTGACGCCCAGTCTTCAAGCTAGTCTTTCGACAGAGTTTTCAGGTCGTGCAAGCGGCTCATTGCTTGCGCATGTCGGCTTTTTGGCGACCTCGTTTCTCGATGAACTCCCTCTTCAATTTTCAGCCGCGCTGGATTGATCGATAGCACCATCGTGCAGGCGGGCGCTGTTGGCCGCTTCTCCGCCGGCTGGCGTTGCCGCAACAGGTCGCGAAAAGAAATTCCAATGCCGACAATGTGATTACCTCTTTTTGGAAGAGAAGATACAACCTTTGCAGGGGGCTGGCATTCATTCCTTTACTCGGACAGCTTGTTCTTATGGACGATCTCAACGATTACTATTATTTCGCCGCTGTTGTCTCCAGCGGCGGTTTTGCTTCCGCAAGTCGCGATCTCAAGATACCGCGTTCGAAGTTGAGCAGGCGGGTCAGCCGGCTTGAGGATGGGCTTGGCGCAAGGCTCATAGAACGCTCGACACGTCACTTCCGGGTGACGGAGATCGGCCAGGCTTTTTACGAAAGATGCCAGACCATTCTGCAGGAGGCCGACCGCGCCAAGTCGATCGTCAGCGAGGCCCAGTCCGATCCGCAGGGCGTGGTGCGAATGGGGTGCCCGCTCGGCCTCGTCGATATTTCGGTCGGCGGCATTCTGCCTGAATTCCTGGAGCGTTATCCGAAGATCAAGCTGCAGATCATCGGCTCCGACCGGCGCGCCGATCTCATCAATGAACGGATCGATCTTGAGGTGAGGGCGACCAACGAGCCGGAGACGCAGACGAGTCTGACGATGCGCAAGCTCGACCGGGCGCGGCGCATCCTCGTTGCAAGTCCCTCGCTCATCGAGCGCACCGGTGGCCTCAATTGCGTGGACGAACTCGCCGAGTTGCCGACGCTGGCAATGACCTCATGGGTGTCGTTCCATAGCTGGGAACTGCTCGGCCCGAATGATACCAGGCGGGTGATTCGGCATCAGCCGAGGCTCACCTGCCGCAGTATGACCGCCATCCTCGACGCGGCTCGTGCCGGCCTCGGCTTTGGCCTTCTGCTCGAAAGCGCCTGCGAGACGGATCTCCAGGCCGGCAGGCTGGTGCGGGTGCTGCCGGAATGGCAATCGGAGGAGAGCCAATTCTATATCGTCTTCACGACCGCCAAGGGCATGCCGCCGGCGGTCCGGGTGCTGATCGATTTCCTGGTCGAAAAATCCAGACATCATTGACGAAGAGGCGAGGGCTTCGGCATTCGCTCTATCTCAGCCGTGCCAGCAGCTTTTCGCCGGTCAGCTCCCTGGCGGCATCCTTGCCGATCCAGCGGGTGGTTTTGTCGGGGCTTTCCGCCAGGACTCCCGCGAGTGCGAGCGCCGGCGCATGGCAGGCGAGATTACGCTTGCCGATACTGCGGAGTGCCCAATTGACCGCCTTGCGCACGAAGTTTCGAGGGTCGGCGGAATAGGCTTCGATCAGCGGCATCCAGGCAAGGATGGTGGCATCAGGCTCCTTCTTCCGATGAACGGCGGCACCGGCAATCATGGCGAAGGCAGTGCGCCTGACAAATTCGCGCTCATCGGCGGCGAATTCCAACACGAGCTCGTCGAGCCGGGCCTCGACGAAGAGATCGGCGGCGCAGTCGACGATCTCCCAGGAGTCGAAATCATCGGCCCAATTTCGCGCATTGTCCGCCGTCAGTTGCTTCGGCTCGGCTGTAAAGAGAGCGAGCAGACGGGCCTCGCGGATGTCGCTACGCCAGAGCTGCATAGCCCTGGCGTGATCCTTCTTCGCTTGCCTGGCGACCGCTTTGACATCGGGATTGGGGATGCCGAGGGCCCGGTTCGTGACAATGCCGAAGCGGGCCATGCCGGCGATATTTTCCTCCGAACGAAGCGTTTCGAGATATGCGATCAGTTCGGCTGCGTCGGAGGCTGACGTGATCATTTTTCGAGGCGCGCGAGCAGCGAGGACGTGTCCCAGCGATTGCCGCCCATCGCCTGGACGTCGCCGTAGAACTGGTCGACGACGGCGGTGACCGGCAGCTTGGCGCCGTTGCGGCGGGCTTCGGTGAGCACGATGCCGAGATCCTTGCGCATCCAGTCGACCGCGAAGCCGAAATCATATTTACCGGCGTTCATTGTCTTGTGGCGGTTTTCCATCTGCCAGGAGCCGGCGGCCCCCTTGGAAATCACCTCGACGACCTTTTCGATATCGAGACCGGCACGCTTGCCGAAATGCAGCCCTTCGGCAAGCCCCTGCACGAGGCCGGCGATGCAGATCTGGTTGACCATCTTGGTCAGTTGGCCTGAGCCTGCCGGCCCCATCAGACCGACCATGCGGGCGTAGGCGTCGATGACGGGCCTGGCGCGTTCGAAGACGGCCTCGTCACCGCCGCACATGACGGTCAGGACGCCGTTTTCGGCGCCGGCCTGGCCACCCGAGACCGGAGCGTCGATGAAGTCGACGCCTTTCTCCTTTGCCGCAGCATAAAGTTCGCGGGCGACCTCGGCGCTGGCGGTCGTGTTATCGATCAGCACCGAACCCGGCTTCATGCGGTGCAGGGCGCCGTCCTTGCCCGATGTCACCGATCGGAGATCTTCGTCATTGCCGACGCAGACAAAGACGAAGTCGGCTCCGGCTGCTGCCTCCGCCGGGGTCGGGGCGGACTTGCCAGAGAATTTCTCGGCCCAGGCGGCGGCTTTTTCGGCCGTCCGATTGTAGACGGTGACATCGTGGCCGCCCTTCGTCTTCAGATGACCGGCCATGGGAAATCCCATGACGCCGAGACCGATGAATGCGACTTTAGCCATATGTCCTATCCTTATCCCGAGTGCGAGGCTTCGAGGATTAACCGAAACGGCGAGAGCAGAAAAGCCGTGAAGACCGACTTCGTTCCGATTGACGCATCGAAGCTGGCCGTCAATCGCTCGAACCCTAGATTGAGGAGAAACCACAATGTTTCCGGGGGAGACATGGACGAAGTTCCCGTGATCAAGGCGCGGCGCAGAGGCCGCAGCGGAATGCAGGCGATGCTCATTCCATCGCAGCAGATGGTCGTAGAGCAGATCCGGTCGGCGCCGAAAGGTGTTTCCACCGAGGTCGGCGTCCTTCGCCGCCGTCTCGCTGCCCACTATGGGGCGGATGCCTGTTGCCCGGTGACCGTGCAGCGGCATTTGCGCGCGATTGCCGAAATGTCCTTCGATGCGCTGGAAAAGGGCGAGCCGGTTTCGACGGTTACGCCCTATTGGCGCATGGTGGATCCCGCGAGCCTGCTTGCGACGCGCCTTGCAGGCGGCCCCGGCTTTATCCGGGAGCGGCTGGCCGTCGAACGTCGGGAGGTGTGACGGCAGGCGCTTGCCGACGAGCGCCCGAACGGGGAAAAATATTCCTCGAAGCGGATGACAATGGAAAATTGATATTGTCGATATAATTCATAGTCTATGTCAATATCCTGACGATCGAAGGCGACTCTCGAGGACCCGGCCAGCCGCCATCGATCGACAGGATATTGCAGATGTTCACGCGCAGACAGAGCCCCGGCATTCCTCCCGACGCCGCCCCGCGATCCTCCCAAACATGCGCGCGGGGCGGTGGCAGGCCCGTGCGAAGGCCGGCTTAGCCGCGCGAGCTGAATTTTGAATTTCGCAGCAAAGGACCGTTTCCATGACCGCCCCATCCGATCCCATCAATTTCCTCTGGTTCATCCCGACGTCGGGCGATGGCACCTATCTCGGTTCCGCCGATCTCAACCGCGCGCCCGAGATCGGCTATCTCACGCAGATCGCCCAGGCGGTCGATCGGCTCGGTTATTCCGGCGTGCTGCTGCCGACCGGGGTGGCCTGCGAGGAATCCTTCGTGACGGCAGCGGCGCTTGCCGCCAAGACCGAGAAACTGCAGTTCCTGGTGGCGATCCGCCCCGGCACCGCCTCACCCGCTTACTACGCTCGCCTTGCGACGACGCTCGACCGCATTTCCAACGGCCGTCTGCTGCTTAACATCGTCGTCGGCGGCAGCCCGGCGGAGCTTGCCGGCGACGGCATTCATCTCGAGCATGACGAGCGTTATGCCCATGCCGAGGAGTTCTTTACCGTGTTCGAGGAACTGCTGGACAAGGGTACGGCGAGCTTCGACGGCAAATACATCAGGGCGACCAATGCGCGCCTCGGCTTTCCCTCGGTGCAGAACCCGCGTCCGCCGCTTTATTTCGGCGGCTCGTCGGATGCCGGCATCGATTTCTCCGTCGGCCGCGTCGACAAGTACCTGACCTGGGGCGAACCGCCGGCGCAGGTGGCCGAGAAGGTCGCCAAGGTGCGCAAGGCCGCCGCCGAGCGTGGCCGCGAGGTGAGCTTCGGTATCCGCCTGCACTTCATCGTGCGCGAAACCGATGAGGAGGCATGGGAGGCGGCCGAGCGGCTGATCCGCCATCTCGACGACGATACGATCCGCGAGGCGCAGGAGCGTTTCGTCCACGAATCCGACTCGGTCGGCCAGAAGCGCATGGCAGCCCTTCATGGCGGCCGCCGTGACAAGCTCGAGGTTTCGCCGAACCTGTGGGCCGGCGTCGGCCTGGTGCGCGCCGGCGCAGGCACGGCACTGGTCGGCTCGCCCAAGACGGTGGCTGCGCGTCTGCGCGAATATCAGGAGATCGGCATCGATACGGTGATCGGTTCGGGCTATCCGCACCTGGAAGAAGCCTATCGCGTCGCCGAGCTGCTCTTCCCCGAGCTCGGCATCACCCGCGAGCAACAGCGCCTGGCCTTCAACAATGAGTTCGGCCGCAAGCAGATCTTTGCAGGCGGCAGCCATGGCGGCAACCTGAAAGTCGTCTCCGGTTCCTGAACCAGAACAAAGACGCCGAGCTTGATATCGCCGGAAGCCGTTTACGGCTTTCGGCATTTTGTTGCTAAGGCAAGGCCTCGGCAGCCTGAGGGCCGTCTTCCGGATGCGATCCCGCGTGATCTGGAAAAAATTGATGTATAGCCGATAGACTATGCGTTATTGGCAAATGATCTTCTCGAACCCGCATGTTCTCTATGCCCGACATGCTTGCTGCGCCTTCTTATGTCAATTTTTTTGTCGCTTGACTAACCCATGCCTTCGCAGCTATAGGTTAATCCATAGCTAGCAAGGTATGGATTTCAAATGCCCAATGCTCCGGACGTGCTGTTCAGGACACTTGCCGATACCACCCGGCGGGCGCTCTTCGAGCGGCTGTGCCGAGAAGGCGAGAAGACAGTCGGCGCACTGACCGCCCGGGCCGGGGTCTCGCAGCCGGTCGTCTCAAAGCATCTTGGCATTCTCAAGCAAGCCGGATTGGTGCGCGACCGCCACGAAGGTCGCCAGACGCATTATAGCGCGCAGCTCGGCGCGCTTGCTCCGCTCGTCGATTGGACGAGCGAGATGGCCGGCTTCTGGCAAAACCGCTTCAACGATCTCGAAGATTTGCTGAAAAGGATGGATCAATGACCGACATATCGACAGAAACGCGCTCCGTCGTCATCGAACGGGAATTTCCTTTTCCCTCGGAAAAGATCTGGCGGGCGCTCACCCAGCCCCACCTGATCCAGGAATGGCTGATGAAGAGCGACTTCAAGCCGGTCGCAGACCATCGCTTCCGGTTCAATGCCGAATGGGGTTCGGTCGACTGTAAGGTTCTGGAGGTCGAGGCGAACAAGACGCTGTCCTATACTTGGGATGCCTACGGTCTCGAAAGCACCGTCACCTGGACTCTCACTCCGACCAGCACGGGTACGCACCTGCGCATGGAGCAGGCGGGTTTCCGGCCGGATCAGCGGCAGGCTTACGGCGGCGCCAGGAGCGGGTGGATGCAGTTCCTTGCAAATCTGGAGCAGGTGCTGGCGCGGATGGGGTGACGCCGCCCGTCGCCTCGGCTGATGTAAACGGGGGAGGCCCTATTGAGCTGGAGCAACTGGTTGCGGCAGATCCCCCGCTTGCTGTCCGTTGCCTTTACCGTGGCGGTCATTCTCAATATTATCGCCATGGTACAGGAGAAATCGACCGTCTGGGGCGGCTTCTTGGCACTGCTGGCGCTTGGCCTGCTATTGCTGACCGGTCTTTACCTCTTCCTGCTGCCCTATGCCGGCAGATGGCGTGGGAGATAGGAGTGACGCAATGGCGGGTAAGACGTCCACGACCCAAGTGACGCTCACCGAGAAGACCGCCGCCAAGCCGGCCGCTGCAGAGCCGACCCTTCTTTCGGGCGGCAATCCGCAGATCGCCAAGGGTTATGGCGAAGCTCCGGTGCAGGCCTATATCGCCGCGATGCCGGGTTGGAAAAGCGACGTCGGGCGCCACCTCGATGCACTGATCACGCGTACCGTGCCCAATGTGCATAAGGCAGTCAAATGGAACTCGCCCTTCTACGGCATCGAAGGGCAGGGCTGGTTCCTCGGCATTCATTGCTTTACGAAATACGTCAAGGTGGCATTCTTCCGGGGTGCGTCGCTGCAGCCTCTGCCGCCCGGCCATTCCAAGCAGAAGGAAGTTCGTTACCTCGACATCCGCGAGGACGACGAAATCGATGAGGCCCAGCTCGCCGCCTGGGTGGAGCAGGCGAGCCGATTGCCCGGCGAACGGATGTGATAACCATAACCCTCGAATGACGGGCGGGAGGAACCATGAAGAAAGCGACAGCAGCCATGAAGAAGAGCGATTCCGGGGAAGCAGAGGGGAGAGCCTCCCCATCTCAGCTAATCGATGCGAGGATCGAGGAACTCGGCGATTGGCGCGGCGAAGTACTCGCCCGGGTTCGGGCGCTCATCAAGCAGGCCGAGCCCGAGGTGGTCGAGGAATGGAAGTGGCGAGGGGTTCCGGTGTGGGAGCGTTCCGGCATCATCTGCACCGGCGAGACCTATAAGAGCGCGGTGAAGCTGACCTTCGCCAAGGGCGCCTCATTGCAGGATCCTTCAGGTCTCTTCAATTCCAGCCTCGACGGTAACACGAGGCGCGCCATCGATTTCCATGAGGGCGACGAGATCGACGAGGAGGCGCTGAAGGTGCTCTTTCGCGCCGCCGCAGCATTGAATGTGTCAGCAAAGGCTGCCGCCTCCCGGAAGAAATAAAGCGGCTGAGATTCGGCTAATGGATCGGGCTCGCCTCGCGCTCGAGAAAGAGTTCGAGATTGTCGAGGCCGATCTCGGTGCCCTGGAGGCGGGCGCCGTTGTCGGCGTAGCCGTCGAGAAAGACCACCTGCTCGGTGAAGACCATCCTGGTGCCGTCGGCTTGGACTTCGAAGGCGACGGTGGCGAGCGAGGCGGAGATACGGGTTTCGCCGAGCTTCATCTCATAGGCATAGATGATGCGCGTATCCGGCACGATATCGATGTAATGCGCGTCATAGGCGTGCAGAAGCCCATCGGTGTCTGCGACGTGGTTCCTTTCCGTGCCGCCCGGTCTGAAATCGAGCCCGTATTCCAGCGGCACCCATTCGCCGTGGCAGGCGAACCACTGGCGCTTGGCCTTCGGCGTCGACCAGGCGCGGAAGACGCGGGAGACCGGTGCATTCAGATGGCGCTCGATGACGAGGGTGGCGTGTTCGGCGGATCGTATCGTCATTCGGAAAAGGTCTCCGGTTCTTCGGCGAGATATTGATCCAGCCTGTCGAAGCTGGCGGTCCAGCCGCTCTTTCGCTGTTCTACCCAACGCTCGACGGCGGCAAGCGCATCCTGCTGCAGGCGGTAGGTTCGCACCCGGCCGGATTTTTCGGAGAGTACGAGGCCGCTTTCCTCCAGCACCTGCAGATGTTTCATCACCGTCGGCAGGGCGACCGCAAGCGGCGCGGCCAGCTCGGTGACGGACGCCGGGCCGCGGCCGAGGCGGTCGATCATGCCGCGGCGACTGCGGTCGGAAAGCGCATGGAACATGCGGTCGAGATCCGCCTGGCTTTCGATCATCCCGCCGCATCCCGGAAGCGGGCCGGCAGCCTGTCGTGATAAGGGTAGAACTTGAAGTAGGGGCGGGCCTCTTCCAGCGCTCTTGCAAAGGACGGGCGAGCCAGCAGCCGATCATAATAGGCGCGAAGCTTCGGCTGGTCCTGCGAGAACGGCACTAGCGTCTCGGCATAGAACAGGGCGGGGGCGGCGGCGCAATCGGCCATGGTGAAGGCTTCCCCCGTTATCCATCGCTTGTCGGCGAGCTGCTTTTCGATCATCGCATAGGCGGTGGCGAGTGTCGTCCTGGCGGCTGCCATCTCGATCGCATCGGCCGTGCCCTCGGGGCGTCGGCGATTGCTGACGAGCGTCTGCATCGGTGCTTGGACATAGTGGTCGAAGAAACGGTCCCACAGCCGGACCTGCAGCGCACGGTCGATCTCCAGCGGCAGCAGGCGAACGGGACCGGGATAGTAGTGATCGAGATATTCAATGATGATCGACGTTTCGGGAATGGTGCTGTCGCGCGCTTCGTCCCTCAGCAGCGGCATCTTGCCGATCGGCCAGAAGCGGAAAAGATCGGCGCGCGACGTCTCATCGGAAAGATCGACGAGACGATTGTCGAAGGGCGTGCCGTTTTCGTAAAGCGCGATCAGCACTTTGTGGCAGAAGGAGGCGAGCGGATGTCCATAGAAAACGAGCGACATGCGGCGACTTCCTGTCGTTGCTGTAAACTTTACCGATCGACTAAGTATCAGGTCGGAAGAAATTGCGCAACAGATACTTCGCCGATCGCGCAACTATTCCGTCAGCCAAGATATTTGGCGATCACCAGATGGCCGGGAGTCGGCTGGCCGTCTTCCATGCGCACGTTGATATCGGTTATTTCGACGAGTTCGAAACCGGTGGCTGTCAGCCGTTCTCTCACATAGGCATCGGCATGAGCGAAGCGCTGGTGCGGGCCGACCATGTAGGCGCGGCCGGCGAGGGTCTCCTCCGGCAGGGTTTCCGACGAGAAGACGAACAGGCCGCCTGGCGCCATGTTCTCGGCGGCGCCGAAGAACAGCGGTTCGAGCGCGCCGAGATAGGGCAGCACGTCGGTGGCGGTGATGATGTCGAAGGCTTCCTCGTCATTGTCGTCGAGGAAATCCTCGACCTCGGCGACGAAGAGCGTCTCGTAGATATCTTTCTCATGGGCGATCTCGACCATATTCTCCGATAGATCGATGCCGGTCATGTCCTCGCAGAGGTCGCGCAGGGCGCCACCGGTCAGGCCGGTACCGCAACCGAGATCGAGCAGACGCTTGAACGGCCCGAGCTTCAGGGCCTGCAGACGCTGGCGCACCAGCATCGGCACGTGATAACCGAGTTGCTCGACGAGCACGTCTTCGAAAACCTCGGCATGCTGGTCGAACAAGGTCTCGACATAGGCGTCGGGCGCCTTGACCGGTGTTTCGCCGCGCCCCATCGCGGCGATGCGCACGGCCGCGCCACCGTGATCGTCGGGGTCGATTGCCAGGACTTCCTCATAGGCTGCCACGGCCGCGTCGACATCGCCGGCCTTTTCCAGCGCCAGCGCGCGGTTGTAGGCTTCGCCGAGGGCTTCTTCGTCGATCTTCTTTGCCATCGCAATTCACCGTCTCTGTGTTTTCAGGAATGGCTCTAAGGCCGCTTTCGATGTTTTGCAATGGCGCGCTTGCAGGCGCAGAATGAGCGACGCCTATGATCGACCGGCTGAAAAGAACACGAAGGGAGGAAAAGCCATGGAGACCAAGCAAGACAGGGTGCCGTCGGCAAGGGAGGAAGAGGGCATGCGGATACCGCTGATGCCAGGCACGCCTGGTGAGATCACCAATTCGCTCAGCCATTATTACCGCGGCGAACTCGGGCGGATGACGAGCTGGCGCGATCGCATCGACCGGACGTCGAACTGGGCGATCACCGTTGTGGCGGCGCTACTGTCGGTGTCACTGTCGACGCCGACCTCGCATCACGGTGTGCTGCTGTTTGGGATCATGCTGGTGACGCTGCTGCTGATGATAGAGGCGCGACGCTACCGCTTCTTCGACATTTACCGGGCTCGCATTCGCCAGGTCGAGCGCTGCTATTTCGCTCAGATCATGGCGCCCGACGCCAATGCCGGCAGCGAATGGGCTACGATTATCGCAAATAGCCTGCGCAAGCCGCGTTTCCTGCTGAGCTATCACGAAGCGATGCACCGCCGCCTCAAGCGCAATTATGGCTGGATGTACCTGATCCTGTTGCTTGCCTGGTGCCTGAAGATCTCGACGCCGAAACTGCAGACGGAAGGCATGCCGGCGCTACAGGCGCAGTCATGGACCTATGTCATCGACAATGCCGTGCTAGGGCCGATTCCCGGCCTTGTCGTCATTGCCATTGTCCTCACCTTCTATCTCGGCATGCTTGCTTTCGCCCTGCGTCCCGACCGCGACGAGGGCGAGTTCGGTCACGGCGAGGCGCATGTGTGACGTGGCGGGCTCCGATCAGTGCAGGATGAACTCGCCTTTCAACGCCCGCCACTCGGTTGCCGAAATCAGCTTGCGGTGGACGTAGCGTACCGAATGCAATGGCCCGTCGAGCTTTTCTTCCCAGAATTTCAGGAAGCCGCGCATTTCGGGAAAATCGGGGGCGAGGTCGTACTCCTGCCAGACGTAGCTTTGCAGGATCGCCGGGTGGTCGGGCAGGTGGTAGAGGATCTGGGCTGTCGTCAGACCGTAGCCCTGCAGTTGTTTTTCCATGTCCTTGTGCATCGTATTCCGTTTCTTCTCGTTCCCACTCGCGCGCTTATTAGCGCTGCGTGATATGGAAACATGCGAGTGGTTAACGAAAACCTTACAGGCACTTCAGAAAAGAACAATTGATTTTTAATATCAAATACTTGGCAGCAGATTGCCGAGAGTGCTGCCAAGCCGTTTCCTGTTGATGCACGTCGTGCCGCACAGTTTTGGGCGTCATGCATCAGCGCTTGAGATGGCGGGTCAGGCGGCGCTCGATCCAGGCCCAGAGATGGCGTAATGCCTCGACGATGGAAAGGTAGAAGATCGCCGCCCAAAGATAGGTCTGGTAGTCGAAGGTGCGAGAGAAGGCGTAGCGGGTTTCGCCCATCAGGTCGAGCACGGTGATAATGGCGACGACTGCCGAGCCCTTGATCAGCAGAATGATCTCGTTGCCGTAAGGGCGAAGTGCGACGATAAGAGCCTGCGGCAGGATGATCTTGCGGAAAGCGATGAACTTGTGGATGCCGAGTGCGGCTGCCGCCTCCCGCTGGCCGTGCGGTACGCTTTGGATAGCGCCGCGTAGGATTTCCGCCTGGTAGGCCGCGGTATTGATGGTCATGGCGAAAAGGCCGCAATACCAGGCGTCGCGGAAAAACCACCAGATGCCGACGGCCTCCAACTGCGGCCGGAATATGCCGAGGCCGTAGTAGACCAGGAATAACTGGGCAAGCAGCGGTGTGCCGCGGAAGAAGTAGATATAGCCGTAGGCCAGCCAGTTCAGTACCCGGCTGCTCGACAGGCGCGCCATGGCGAGCGGCAGCGACAGGAGGGCGCCGCAGACGACGGAGATGACAACGAGGCTCAGCGTTACCCCGAGACCGTGAAGGTAGCGCGGCCCGTAGCGGGTGAACTTCTCCGGATCCCAGCCATTGACGACGGTATAGGCCAGCAGTGCGGCAAACAGCGCCCAAATCGCAACGAGGATATAGCCGGCAAGGCGGGCACCCGTTATCGGCTTTGCCACTTTACGGGGGGCGGGCTGCGGCGGGATCAATGTTTCAGCGTAGCTCATCGCCGGACCTCCGAACGCTTGGCCCAGCGCTCGACATAGACGAGCAGAAAGGAGGAGAGGACGGCGAGCACCAGATAGAGACAGCAGGCCAGGCCATAAAAGAAGAAGGGTTCCTTGGTCACGCGCACCGCGACGCTCGTCTGGCGCAGAATATCGGCAAGGCTGATGATCGAGACGTAGGAGGTGTCCTTCAGGAGGACCATCCAGAGGTTCGTCAGGCCGGGCAGCGCGATGCGCACGAGCTGCGGCAGGATGATCAGCCGCAGCGTGCGGCCGTGATGCAGTCCAAGCGCGTCGCCCGCCTCATATTGCCCCTTGGGAATGGCGCGAAAGGCCGAGAGCAGTACTTCCGAACAATAGGCGGAAAAGACCACCGACAGCGCGATGACGCCGGCGAGGAAGGCGTTGATCTCGACCGGCGGTCCATCATAACCGACGAAGGTCAGCAGAGACTGGATCAGCATCTGCATGCCGTAATAGATGATGAAGAGCGTCAGAAGCTCCGGCAGTCCGCGGAAAATCGTGGTGTAGATGCCGGCCGCCAGCCGTAGCGGCTTTTCCTCCGACTGCTGGCCCAGCGCCACGAGAAAACCGATGGCGAGCCCGATCGGCAAGGTGACGATCGCCACCGAAACGGTAACCTGCAAGCCGAGCGCGATCTCGTCGCCCCAGCCTGTATCGCCGCACGCAAGAAGCGTCGACTGACCAAACCAGGTGAAGATGCCGACGGGTCCGCACAGCGGATCGAAAATGTGCACAAGTGAGCTCCAGAAGGAGCCGAGCGCGGAAAACAATCCGCCCATGCGTGGATTCCCCTCACGGCTTTTGCCGTTTTGATCTTGCTACCTTTGTCAAACAAAAATGGCGGAAGAGCAAGCCTTCCGCCATTCGCTTTCATTGGCCAGTACCGAATTTCTTATTCGCCGTAAACGTCGAAATCGAAGTACTTGTCCTGGATCTTCTTGTACTCGCCGCTGGCGCGGATCGCAGCGATCGCAGTGTTGAGCTTTTCCTTGAGCGGATCGCCCTTGCGAATGGCAATACCGGCGCCGTTGCCGTTGATCTCCTTGTCGACCGGCAGGGTCGTCAGGATCTTGCAGCAGGCGCCGGCGTCGGACTTGACCCACTCGGAGAGCACGACGACGTCATCGATGACGGCGTCGACGCGGCCGCTGGAAACGTCGAGCTTGTATTCGTCGGCCGTCGGGTAGAGCTTCAGCTCGGTGTCCGGGAGGTGTTTCTCGGCGTAGTTGGCATGCGTCGTCGAGGTCTGTGCGCCGATGACCTTGCCCTTCAGGCCGGCAACGTCAGTGATCGTCGAATCCTTCGGCACGGCAACGGCCGGCGGGGTGTTGTAGTACTTGTTGGAGAAGTCGACGAGTTTGAGGCGCTCCGGCGTGATCGACATCGAGGAGACGATCATGTCGAACTTCTTGGCGTTGAGCGCCGGGATGATGCCGTCCCAATCGGTGCTGACGAAGGAGCATTCGGCCTTCATCTCGGCACAGAGCGCCTTGGTGATGTCGATGTCGAAGCCCTGGATCGTGCCGCTTGCGTCGACGAATTCGAAGGGCGGATAAGTCGAATCGGTGCCGATCACATACTTCTCGCCATCGGCCATGGCCGAACCGGCGAAAAGGGACATCGCCGCGATCGAAGCTGCCGCGAAAATACGAGTGGAGATATGCATGAGGATCCTCTCTGTTGGTAGCCGTCGCGCATTTTTCTCTTGGGCTGACGGCTGCTGTTCAACGGTGACGGGGCACCGCCTTGCCGCGATAATCAGACTTTTTTTCATGGAAATGCAACAGAAATTCCCGCGCGATTTGCCGCGCAAACAGCGGGTGAGATGAACGGCGCCGGACTGCAACATTCATGTAAGGTTAATCCCCGAATTCCTAGAACCGGAACAAATCGGCGGCTTGGCGCTTTGCCATTTCGCCGTTTCGCCTCAATGCGACGCTAGGGGCGGAAGCAGGGCCTGTCGGCCTTCAGGAAGTTCAAACAGGATCGAGGAAATCCGATGGGCATGAAATCAAGATTATTCGCAAGCGCGGCTTTTCCGCTGCTTTCTCTCTCGCTGGCTTTCCAGCCGGCATCGGCGCTGGCCGCCATACGCGGCGTTCAGACGCAGGCCGAAGCCGTGCGGCAAGTTGACCAGGGAAGTTTCGAAGTGGCGCAGGATGCGCCGGCCGACGCACCCTCCGAAGAGGAACTGCTGAAGAAGAAAAAGCATAAGGAGAAGGAAGAGGCTCCGGCTGAAAAGGCTCCGGCCGCCGAGCAGCCCAAGGAAGCGCCTGCCGAAAAGCCGAAAGCGGAGCGGAAGGAGGCGCCGGCGCCTGAACCCAAGGCAGAGCCGGAACCGCCGAAGGCCGAAGCGCCGAAGGAGGAGCCCGCGCCCAAGGCCGAAAGCAAACCCGAGCGGAAAGCCAAGCAGGAAGCCCAGCCCGAGGCAAAGCCGGAGGCCGCGCCGCAGCAGGAGCAGCAGCCGGTAACGCAGGAAAAACCGAAAAAGCCTAAGAAGCAGGAAGCCCAGCAGGCCGAGCCGGAGGCTCAGCCGGCACAGGAACAGCAGCCGGCCGCGAAGGAGGCTCAGCCCGCGACCGAGCAGGCTCAGCCCGAATCCAAGCCGGATGGCGGCAAGCAGCGGCCGCGCGACAAGCAGGATAAGGGGCAGGACAAGGGGCAGGATAAGGCCCAGGGCAAAGAGAAAGGCAAGGGCAAGGCGGAGACCGCTGCGCCTGAGGCGGTGACGCCGGCCGAAGAACAGGCCAAGCCCGAAGTCAAGCCGGAGGCAAAACCTGCCGCCGAGGCGCCGGCCGAGCAGAAGCCGGCAAAGGGGGAGGCCGCGGCCCCCGCCGATAAGACGACTGGCGAGAAGCCGGCCGCAGACAAGACGACCCAAGACAAGGCGACCGAAGAAAAGGCGACTGAAGAAAAGGCGACTGAAGACAAGGCGGCGGCACCTGTTGTCGCACCCGCAGAAAAGCCGAAGGACGGCACCGCGGCAAAACCTGCCGGCGAACAGCCGGCCGCGCCGGCGACCGACACCGCCCAGCCGCTGCCGGATGCCAGTGGTGGCCAGCAGGCGGAGCAGGCCATTCCGGCGCCTGAGAAAGTATCGCCCGAGGAGCTGGAGCGCCGTAAGAAGATCGCCGCAGATCCGGCCAAGAGCAATGAAACCGTCGTGCTGCCGGTCGAGAACGGTGCGGCCGTGCTCGACAGCGACAAGGATGCCGACCGCAGCAAGGGCCGGGAAGGCCGCCGCGACCGCGACAAGCAGCGCGCCGACAGCCAGGACTTCAAGGTGCCGACCTCGGACGCCGACGCGCAGGCCGCTACCGGCGCCAAGGCGCCGGCGCCGGTCAAGCTCGAGGCGGTCACCAGCGAGAAGGGCACGAGGCTCAACGAGCGGCCGCAATTTGTCCGCCCTGACGGTGCGCGGTATAGCGACAGCCAGGACGACAGCCGCGTGATCATCCAGTACAACAATCAGGTGATCGTGCGCGGCGACGACGACAGGCGGTTCCTGCGCGACGGCGAGCGGCCGACCTACGAGGAGCTGTCGGGTGATCGCTACCGCGAGACGATCACGCGGCCGGAGGGCTACCGCATCGTTACCATCCGCAATCGCTATGGTGACATCATCCAGCGGTCGCGCGTAGATGCCCGCGGACGCGAGCACGTGCTCTATTACTCCCAGGACCTCTATGAGGATCCTGACCGCGATTACTTCGAGGATCCGGGCGCCGATCTGCCGCCGATGCGGCTGCGCGTGCCGCTCAGCGATTACATCATCGATACCCGCAGCGATCCGAACCGGGATTATTACGAGTTCCTGAGCGAGCCGCCCGTCGAGCCGGTGGAACGTGTCTATTCGCTTGACGAGGTGAAATATTCGGCCCGTATCCGCGACAAGGTGCGCCGCATCGACCTCGATACGGTGACCTTTGCGACCGGCAGCGCCGAGATCCCGATGACCCAGGCGCGCACCCTGCGCAAGGTTGCCGACGCGATCAGCCAGGTGCTGAAGAAGGATCCGAGCGAAACCTTCCTGATCGAGGGGCATACGGATGCCGTCGGCACGGATCAGAGCAATCTCGTCCTCTCCGACCAGCGGGCCGAATCGGTCGCCAACGTGCTCTCCGACGTCTACGGCATTCCGCCGGAGAACCTGGCGACCCAGGGCTACGGCGAGCGCTACCTGAAGGTCAACACGTCAGGCCCCGAACAGGAAAACCGCCGCGTCACCATCCGCCGTGTCACAGCGCTGGTCCGCCCGGTCGCCGCCAACCAGTAAAGATGTCTTGCCCCTCTCCATTCGTGGAGAGGGGCAATTCAATTCGGCCGTCGTCATCGCCGCCGGTTTTATTCAGCCGAATGTGAAGGCGTAGGCCTGGACGCCGGGATCGAGAAAACGGATCTCGAAGTTGCGGGCGGCGACGGTGCCGGACTGGCGGACGAGCTGGTAGAGCCTTGTTGCCGTTACTGTGCCGTTGCCATCGGCATCGATGTCGGAGCCATGGCCCGCCCCGGGCGCCTTGCCGTCGACCATCACCTGGAAGCGGATCGGTTTGCCGTCGGCGCCAGGCCCGAGAACGAGATGCAGGTCCCGGGCGCTGAAGCGGTAGGTGATGCCGCCGCCAGGCTGATCAAGCGTCGCCTGATCCTTGCCGACAGTCCAGGTTCCCGACAAGCCCCATCCATTGAGGTCTGGTTCGGCGATCGAATAGGTGTGTGGGGCGTCGGCTTGCAGGCCTTCGGGAGAGGCGAAATTCGCCGCCTGCTCATAGCCGATATAAGTCTCGCCGGAGCCGATGCTGCCGAGGTCGGGACCGGCTTCCACACCCTTCGCATCGGGCGTGACCAGAGCGCTTGCCGTCGTTTCACTGCCCGCCTCGCGCAGCAGGTCCTGAACGGCCTTCTCGGTCCTGTCATAATTGCCTTCCCCGAAATGGTGGTAGCGGATCTGGCCCTTGGCATCGATCAGATAGGCGGCGGGCCAGTAGCTGTTTTCGAAGGCGCGCCAGATTTTGTAATCATTGTCGATGGCAACGGGATAACCGAGCTTGAAGTCGCCGACCGCCTTCCTGACGTTGTCGATCTTCTTTTCGAAGGCAAATTCCGGAGCATGGACGCCGATCACGACGAGACCCTGATCGGCATATTTTTCCGCCCAGGCCCTGACATAAGGGATCGTGCGAATGCAATTGATGCAGGAATACGTCCAGAAATCGACGAGCACCACCTTGCCGCGCAACTGCTCCATGGTCAGCGGTTTGGAATTCAGCCACTCGACGGCGCCGTCAAGTGAAGGCGCATAACCTTCGACGGCCAAATCGCTGCGGAACGGCTTCTTCGCATTGGCGATCATCACATCGCTGCTGGCGACCTCGGACGATGAGCCGCCGGCGGGCTTGGCATGCAGCCTGTCGAGCAAGGCCTGTTCCAGCGATGCGGTGCTGGCATAGGACAGCCGTGCCAGCAGGCTGGTGTCGAGGCCGAGCGCGATGACGGCGACGCCGGCCAAGACGGCTGCACCGAGCGCCTGACGGATCCGGTCGCCGAAGCCGAGGGAGCGTTTCATGGCAGCGAATATCCTGCCGCCGACAAGCAGAGCGAGAGCAAGCGAGGTTGCGGCGCCGGCGGCATAGGCGATCAGCAGGAAGGTCGTTTGCAGGTTGGCGCCCTGCAAGGCGGCGCCGGTGAGAACCAAACCGAGGATCGGCCCGGCGCAGGGCGCCCAGAGCAGTCCGGTGGCAACGCCGAGAATAATGGCGCTCTTGATCGTTGGGGTGGAGCGTCCGCCACTGCCGGCGTTCGTGAGGTTGTTGCCGAGATCGACGATCGGGCGGGCAAGCGTGCTTGCAAAGCGCGGCGAAAGCAGGCTTGCGCCGAAGAGCGCCAGCAGGACGATTGCGGCAAGGCGGCCATATTCGTTAGTGCGAACGGCCCAGCTGCCGCCGACCGCCGCAAGCGTGGCGACGAGGGCGAAGGTGGCGGCCATACCCGCCAGCATCGGCAGCGTGCTCCTGACGAAGGGCTGTCCGGCACGAGCGAAGACGAAGGGGAGGATGGGCAGGATGCACGGGCTGAGGATCGTCAGCGCGCCCCCGAGATAGGCAATGATCAGAAGTGTCATCATCGTTTCCTTTGAAACCGATTGATCGGGTTCTGGACGGCGATGGGCCTGAACCAGCAACGGCGGGGATATGGCCGGGCGGAAGTATCCCCGATGTGTCTGGTTTGGCGGCAAAATGTACCGAAGTGTTGCGGATCGGCGCGGGCGATACAAAGCGATACAAGCTGACGTCACCGCTACGGATTGCGGGCCGATACCGATGTTTTGCCGGCAAGGCGGGATTGTATCAGAATGTATCCCGGCGGCCGGAAGCTACATTCCCATTCAAAAATCGACGGCTTGCGACATATGGGGGATACAAGCGCAAGGTCACATCAGCACCGTGATCATTCGACAGGAGAGACCGATGTCAGAGCAAATCAACCATCACCGCCGCCGTTTCTTCGGCATGACCGCCGTTGCCCTCGCCGCGGTCGAATTCGGCGTGGCCGGCGTTGCCGCCGCTCAGGCATCGCCCGCCGCATCCCCGTCCGACGTGAAGGCCGGAACCAACACGTCGTTCGAAACGCTGAAGCAGGTCAAGGCAGGTGTGCTCGATATCGGTTATGCCGAGGCGGGGAAGGCGGACGGCCCAGTCGTGTTGCTGCTGCATGGCTGGCCCTATGACATCTATAGTTTCGTCGACGTTGCGCCTCTGCTTGCCTCGGCCGGCTATAGGGTGATCGTGCCTTATCTGCGCGGCTATGGCACCACTCGCTTCCTCGATGATAAGACGGTTCGCAACGGCCAGCCATCGGCGCTCGCCGCCGACATGATCGCTCTGCTCGACGCGCTCGATGTCGAGAAAGCGGTGATTGCCGGCTACGATTGGGGCGGGCGGACTGCCAATATCATGGCCGCGCTGTGGCCGGAGCGCTGCAAGGCGATGGTCTCGGTGAGCGGTTATCTGATCGGCAGCCAGGAGGCCAACCAAAAGCCGCTTCCGCCGAAGGCCGAGCTTGCGTGGTGGTATCAGTTCTATTTCGCCACTGAGCGCGGACGTCTCGGCTATGAGAGCAATCGGCACGATTTCGCTAAGCTTATCTGGCAGACGGCCTCGCCGAAGTGGAATTTCGACGATGCGACATTCGACAGATCGGCGGCCGCCTTCGACAATCCTGACCATGTCGACATCGTCATCCACAATTATCGCTGGCGCCTGGGACTTGCCGAAGGCGAGGCCAAGTATGATGCCTATGAGGAAACGCTTGCTGCAGCACCGGTGATTTCGGTGCCGACCATTACCATGGAGGGTGATGCAAACGGTGCGCCGCATCCCGAACCGTCAGCCTATGCCGGAAAGTTCTCCGGCAGATACGAGCATCGCACGATCGGCGGCGGCATCGGCCACAACCTGCCGCAGGAGGCACCGCAGGCCTTTGCGCAGGCGGTCATCGACGTCGACCGCTTCTGATCGACGAGGCCGGCCGCAGAGCTTCGTTGCTCCGGCCGGCCGAATATGCGTAGGTCGGGGCCGCTTCTATCGGTAAGGGAACAGGAACATATGGATCATGTCGATCACATCCTGGTCGTCGACGACGATCGCGAAATCCGCGAGCTGGTCTCGGCTTATCTGCAGAAAAACGGCCTGAGGACGAGCATTGCCGCAGACGGGCGCCAGATGCGCAGCTTTCTCGAAGCCAATGCCGTCGACCTGATCGTGCTCGACGTGATGATGCCCGGCGACGACGGGCTGGTGCTGTGCCGCGAACTGCGCGCCGGCCGGCACAAGGCGATCCCGATCCTGATGCTGACGGCCCGCACCGACGAGATGGACCGGATCCTCGGATTGGAAATGGGCGCAGACGACTATCTCGCCAAGCCCTTTGCCGCGCGCGAACTGCTTGCCCGCATCAAGGCGGTGCTGCGGCGCACGCGCATGCTGCCGCCGAACCTGCAGATCAGCGAGGCCGGACAGCTGCTGACTTTCGGCGACTGGCGGCTCGACACGGTCGCCCGGCATCTTCTCGACAAGGAGGGAACCGCGATCGCGCTCAGCGGCGCCGAATACCGCCTGCTTCGCGTTTTCATCGATCACCCGCAGCGGGTGCTGAACCGCGACCAGCTTCTGAGCCTGACGCAGGGCCGCGATGCCGACCTCTTCGATCGCTCGATCGATCTCCTGGTCAGCCGCCTGCGCCAGCGGCTGGGAGACGATGCACGGGAACCCACCTACATCAAGACGGTGCGCAGCGAAGGCTATGTCTTTTCCGTTCCGGTCGAAATCACGGAGCTGCGCCAATGAGGACGGCGATCCCCCTGCTTTCGAGCCTGGCGTGGCCGAGGACGTTGCGCTCGCGGATCTTCCTCATCCTGCTGATCGGTCTCGCCCTTGCCTACGGGCTGTCCTTCAGCGTGCTCTACATGGAACGCACCATGTCGGCCAAGGCGGTGATGCTCGGCACGCTGGAGAATGACGTCGCGACATCGATCGCCGTTCTCGACCGGCTTCCGCCGGGCGAACGCGGCGATCTCCTGGACAGGCTGAGCCGTGGCAATTACCGCTTCGTGCTCGGGACGGGCCTTCCCGGCGTGCCCGACACGTCAAGCAAGGGCGCGGAGATATCGGGCAAGATCGAGCAGGCCGTCGGCCACCGATTTCCGATCAACATCGAGCGGATTCCGGGCGAGGTGAACCGATTGCAGGCTCATCTGACGCTGAGCGACGGAAGCCCGCTGACGATCGACGTTACGCCGAAGGGCGTTATGCCGATCGCCGCATGGCTTCCCTATGTCTTCGTCATCCAGATGCTGCTGCTCATCTTCTGCACCTGGTTTGCGGTGCGCCAGGCGATCCGGCCGCTCGGCGCGCTTGCCGCCGCTGCCGACGCCCTCGACCCCAACAAGGATGGCCCTGCCTTGAGTGAGGCGGGTCCGAGCGAGGTCGCGCATGCAGCGAGGGCATTCAATGCGATGCGAGAGAGGATCGCCCATTACCTCGAAGAGCGGGTGCAGATCCTGGCGGCGATTTCGCACGACCTGCAGACGCCGATCACCCGCATGCGGCTGCGCGCCGACATGGCGGAGGATTCGCCTGAAAAGAACAAGCTGGTGCACGATCTCGGCGAGATCCAGCGCCTCGTCCAGGACGGCATAGCCTATGCGCGCAGCGCCCACGGCAGCGGCGAGAAGAATGCCCGCATCGATCTTGCCTCGTTCATCGACAGCATATCCTACGACTACCAGGACACCGGCAAGGCGGTGACGGTCGTCGGGCTGGTGCAGGGCGCCGCCTTGACCAAGCCGCACGCCCTTCGCCGCATTCTTTCGAACTTCATCGACAATGCGTTGAAGTTTGCAGGTGCCGCCGAAATCAGCGTCGGGCGCAACGCGGAAAACGATATCGTCATCACCGTGATGGATCGGGGGCCTGGAATTCCTGACGACATGCTCGAAGCCGCCATGCAGCCTTTCTTCCGGCTGGAGCAATCCCGCAACCGGGAGACCGGCGGCACGGGTCTCGGTCTTGCAATCGCCCAGCAGCTGACGGCCAAGATCGGCGGATCCCTTCGGCTCTACAATCGCCCCGGCGGCGGGCTGGCGGCGGAAGTCACCCTTCGGTGACGATTGGAGCCGCCGGAAATTTTCCGGCGGTTTGTAGGGGAAAATGTCCCGGATGCCGGATGCTACGTTTTGTGACATATCGGCCGATTTCGGAAACATGCCGGATATAACAGTCGGTCAAACCACACTCCGTTCAAGCCGGTCGCGGCCGCACCGACGGAGGATTTGATGCGATTGATGATCATCTGCATTCTGGGGGCGGCGGTCTTTGCCGCGCCCTGCATCTACGACATAAGCTCGCAGGAACCTTCGCCCCTCGTGGGCTTCCTAACGGCGGCGTCCGCCGCTCCTTTTTAAATCACCAAGGAGAAAGACAGTGAAACTCTATCAGAACGAAATTTCCTCGGCGACCTCGAGAGTCCGGATCGCGCTCGCCCTGAAGGGGCTGACGGCAGAGGCGCTGCCGGTCACCATTCTCGGCGAAGAGGCCGAAAGCCGGCAGGCCGGATATCGCAACGTCAATCCGCAGGGGCTGGTGCCGGCCTTGCTGACGGATGGCGGCGTTCTCATCACCCAGTCGCTGGCAATCGTCGAATATCTCGATGAGCTCCAGCCGCAACCGCCGCTGCTGCCCGAGACGGCGGAGGGCAGGGCGCTGGCACGGTCGATCGCGCTGGCGATTGCCGCCGAGATCCATGCGCTGCTGCCGCCGCGGATCGGCCTTCATCTGAAAACGGCCTTCCAGGCCGACGCCGATGCCATTGCCGCCTGGAGCCGTCACTGGGTCGGCGAGGGAATGGCCGCCGTGGAGACGATGATCGCCGGCCGCAGGCAAGGCGTCTTCGCCGTCGGCGATCGGCCTGGTATTGCCGATATCTTTCTCTTCCCGCAGGCGATCAGCGCCCGCCGCATGGGCTTCGATCTCGCCCGGTGGCCCAATATCGCGCAGATTGTCGGCAGGCTCGAGGCGATCCCGGCTTTCCAGGAGAATGCGCCGGCGCCGAGACGATGATGCGATTGGCGAAGAAGCGGCCGCAAACGATGGCGGCCGCTCCTTTTCTCAGCGGTTGACCCTTGCCTGCAGATGTGCGGGATAACGATCGCCTTCCACCTTGATGGTGGCGAGTGCGCTTTCGATATAGCCGAGATCCTCGGCCGTCAGTTCGACCGCGGCGGCGGCGATGTTCTCCTCCAGGCGATGCAGCTTGGTGGTGCCGGGGATCGGCACCATCCAGGGTTTTTGCGCCAGCAGCCAGGCGAGCGCCACCTGGGCGGAAGTGACCTTCTTGTGCGCGGCGATCTCTGCGAGGAGATCGACGAGCACCTGGTTGGCCTTTCGCGCGTCTGCCGAAAACCGCGGCACGATGTTGCGGAAGTCCTTGCTGTCGAAGGTTGTGGTTTCGCTGATCGCGCCGGTGAGGAAGCCCTTGCCGAGCGGACTGAACGGCACGAAGCCGATGCCGAGCTCTTCCAGCACCGGCAGGATCTCCTGCTCGGGCTCGCGCCACCACAGCGAATATTCGCTCTGCAGCGCCGTCACCGGCTGGACGGCATGGGCGCGGCGGATCGTCTGGGCGCCGGCTTCGGAGAGGCCGAAATGCTTCACCTTGCCTTCTGAAATCAGCGCCTTGACCGTGCCTGCGACATCCTCGATCGGAACGTCGGGATCGACGCGATGCTGGTAGAACAGATCGATGACGTCGGTCTTCAAGCGCTTCAGCGCCTGGTCGGCCACCACGCGGATCTGTTCCGGCCGGCTGTTCATGCCGCTCTGGCCGCCATTGGCATCGAAGTTGAAGCCGAATTTCGTGGCGATCACCACCTCGCTGCGGAAGGGCGCAAGCGCCTCTCCCAGAAGCTCTTCGTTCTTATAGGGCCCATAGGCCTCGGCGGTGTCGAAGAAGGTCACGCCCTGTTCGAATGCCCGCCGCAGCAATGCGGTTGCCTCCGGAATGCCGGTCGCCGGGCCGTAACCATAGCTCAGCCCCATGCAGCCGAGACCGATGGCCGAGACTTGAAGTCCGCTCTTTCCGAGTTCACGCTTCTGCATAGAAGTTTCTCTTTCTAGTCTTGATATTGTCTGTCGGTGACGTGCTCCATCCAGTCGACGACCTTGCCGTCGAGCTGTTCCTGGATGGCGATATGGGTCATTGCCGTCGTCGGCGATGCGCCATGCCAATGGCGTTCACCGGGGGAGAACCAGACGACGTCGCCGGCGTGGATCTCCTCGACAGGTCCGCCGTCGCGCTGCACGCGGCCGCAGCCCGAGGTGACGATCAGCGTCTGGCCGAGCGGGTGGGTGTGCCAGGCGGTTCGGGCGCCGGGCTCGAAGGTGACGCTGGCGCCGGCCGCGCGTGCGGGGCCTGTTACCGCAAACAGCGGGTCGATGCGCACGCTGCCGGTAAACCAGTCGGACGGTCCCCTGGCCGAAGGCTGCGAACCGCTTCGCTTGATGTTCATCTCGTCTTCCTTTCCTGTTGTTGGGGTGGAGTTTCCGCCTGGGGCAGACATGTCTGCCTCGGCGGACAGGTCCGCCTGGGATGACAAGCTCTTTAGCGCGTGGGCGTGGTCGTGATTAGGTGGTATAAACGGCAAGAACTCATGAGGAAATTTCATAAATGTCGCGTCCCGCCGTCAACGACCTGATCGCTTTTCTTGCCGTTGCGCGCGCGCAGAGCTTCACCAAGGCGGCGGGCAAGCTGGGGGTTTCGCAATCGGCGCTCAGCCACACCATCCGCGGGCTGGAGGAACGGCTTGGACTGCGCTTGCTGACACGGACGACGCGCAGCGTCTCGCCGACGGAGGCCGGGGAACGGGTGCTTCTCACCATAGGCCCGCGCATCGACGAGATCGAGACCGAGCTTGCGGCCTTGAGCGCGTTCCGGGAGAAGCCGGCCGGCACCGTCCGCATCAATGCCGGCGAGCATGCGGCCGATGCCGTACTCTGGCCGGCCTTGGAAAGGCTCCTGCCTGATTATCCCGATATCAATGTCGAAATCATCGTCGATTACGGCCTGACCGACATCGTCGCCGAGCGCTACGATGCGGGGGTGCGGCTTGGAGAACAGGTGGCGAAGGACATGATCGCGGTGCGCATCGGCCCGGACATGCGCATGGCCGTGGTCGGCGCTCCCGCCTATTTCGACACGAGGCCGAAGCCGCTGACGCCGCAGGAACTGACCGACCACAATTGCATCAATCTGCGCCTGCCGACCTATGGCAGCGTCTATGCCTGGGAGTTCGAGAAGGACGGGCGTGAGATCAGGGTTCGCGTCGAAGGACAATTGGTCTTCAACAATATCGCGCTGCGGCTCAGCGCGGTGCTGGCAGGCCTGGGGCTTGCCTACATGCCGGAGGACGTGGTCGCGGCGCATCTGGCCGACGGGCGGCTGGTGCGCGTGCTCGAGGACTGGTGCCTGCCGTTTCCCGGCTATCATCTCTATTATCCGAGCCGCCGGCACACGTCGCCGGCCTTCGCCGTCGTCGTCGATGCGCTTCGTTATCGAGAATAGACGCCGGCGTCGATCGGCTTTACCGGAAGCGAAATCACGCCTGCCGGCGATTTGACATTCCATCGCTCGCCGCTAATTCCCATTAAAACTGAGGAAACAATGGATGAATACTGCGGCACCTGCCACGAAAGCCCGGATCGGCGTGTCCGGTTTGGACACAATTCTGGCGGGGGGCCTTTCCACTGGCCACGTGTTTCTCCTGGAAGGAAATCCGGGAGCGGGCAAGACGACCATCGCATTGCAGTTTCTGATCGAAGGGGCGCGGCTCGGCGAGAAGGGGCTCTACATCACCCTTTCGGAAACCGAGAGCGAGCTTAGGGCCGCTGCCGCATCGCACGGCATGGTGGTCGACGGCAATATCGAAGTCTTCGAGCTCGTGCCTCCGGAAAGCTTGCTGGATGCCGACCAGCAGCAGAGCCTGCTTTATTCGTCGGATCTTGAACTCGGTGAGTCGACTCAAGAAATCTTCGCAGCTTTCGAGCGGGTCAAGCCGAACCGGGTGGTTCTCGATAGCCTGTCCGAAATAAGGCTGCTCGCGCAAAGCTCGCTGCGCTATCGCAGGCAGATTCTTGCGCTCAAACATTATTTTGCCCGACAAGGGGCGACCGTCCTTCTCCTCGATGATCTGACCTCCGACACGCTTGACAAAACGGTACACAGTGTAGTGCACGGGGTCATTCATCTCGATGAGCTGGCGCCGAACTACGGCGCCGAGCGGCGACGCCTGAGGGTGACGAAATACCGCGGGCAGGCCTTCCGCGGCGGCTATCACGATTTCACCATCCAGACCGGCGGTGTCGTCGTGTTTCCGCGCCTCGTCGCCGCCGAACACAGGTCGAATTATGCTCGCGATCAGCTTTCCAGCGGTATTGCCCGGCTCGACCTGCTTCTCGGCGGCGGGGTCGAACGAGGGTCGAGTACATTGATCCTGGGGCCGGCCGGTACCGGCAAGAGTACCTTCTCGTTTCAATTTCTGATGGCGGCCATCGCACGCGGCGAACGGGCGGCTGCCTTCATTTTTGACGAGGAGCTTGGCTTGCTGTTCACGCGCCTGAAAGCGCTCGGCATGGATCTTGAGGCCCTGAGGGATGAGGGGCTGCTGCATATCGAGCAGCTCGATGCCGCGGAACTGTCACCGGGTGAATTCGCCCATCGGGTCTGTGCTTCCGTCGACAGATCGGGGGCGAAGACTGTCGTCATCGACAGCATCAACGGCTACCAGGCCTCAATGCCGGATGAGAATTCGCTGATATTGCATATGCACGAGCTGCTGCAATATCTGAACAGGCAAGGCGCCAACACCTTCCTCACCGTTGCCCAGCATGGACTGGTCGGCGACATGAAGGCGCCTGTTGATGTGACCTATCTCGCCGACACCGTCATCCTGCTGCGATATTTCGAGGCGGTAGGACGCGTGCGGCGGGCGGTCTCCATCATCAAGAAAAGGACCGGCCACCACGAGGACAACATCCGGGAATATCGGATCGATGCTGGCGGCCTGACATTCGGAGATCCCATCGTCGGTTTCCAGGGAGTGCTTCGTGGTGTTCCGGAGTTCGTCGCAGGGACCGCTCCGCTTTTGCCAACTGACAGCGAGGACGGCGGCAATTCCTAATCTCCACGACCCGAAGGCGCTGATCTATGCACCGGCCGGACGCGACGCCCAGGTCGCGGCATCGTTGACCGATGAGGCCGGACTAGCCTCGATAGCTGTTGCCGACCTCACTCTCTTCGCATCATCACTCGACGACGAAGTCGCGGTTGGCATTTTGACGGAAGAGGCCGTCCGCGGGTGTGACCTGACACCGATTGCTGCCTGGGTTGCCGCTCAACCAAGCTGGTCCGATCTGCCGTTCATCGTCCTCACCCAGCGTGGCGGCGGACCTGACCGGAATCCTGCCGCTGCCAGGCTATCCGAGCTCCTCGGCAACGTGACTTTTCTGGAGAGGCCGTTCCATGCCACGTCCTTCATCAGCGTTGCGCGGACCGCACTGAAGGGGCGCCTGCGCCAGTATGAAGCGCGCGCCCGGCTGGAGGCTTTGGGAGAGGGAGAGCGGCGGCTGCAGACCGCACTCGCCGCCGGTCGTCTCGGGGCGTGGGAGCTGGAGCTGTCCTCGATGGCCTTGTCGGCTTCGGCGACCTGTAAGGCAGTGTTCGGCCGAGGGCCGGATGATGAGGTGACGCGTGACGATCTGATCGCAAGCATCCATCCCGACGATCGCGACTTTGTGCTGGCGCGCCTGCGCCAGACAATCGATACCGGCCGCGACTATTCGCTGGAGCACAGGACGATCTGGCCGGATGGATCGCTGCATTGGACCGAGGTTCATGCCCAGCTTTATGCCGACAGATACGGTTCCGCCAGGAAACTCGTCGGCGTCTGCTCCGATACCACTGCCCGCAAGACCATCGAGGAAAATCTGAGACGGCTCAATGAAACCCTCGAAGAGCGTGTCAGGGAGCGGACCAGGGAGGTCAATGCCGCCCACCAGACCCTGCTTGAAGAGGTCGCCCAGCGTGAAAGAGCCGAAGAGCAGCTTCGCCAATCCCAGAAAATGGAGGCGATCGGTCAACTCACGGGCGGCGTCGCCCATGACTTCAACAATCTGCTGATGGTCGTTCTCGGAAATCTGGAGCTGCTCGGCAAACACCTGTCCGGAGATGCCAAGGCGACGCGTCTCGTCGAGGGAGCGCTTCAGGGCGCGCGCCGCGGGGCAGCGTTGACGCAGCGGCTCCTGGCTTTTGCCAGACAGCAGGATCTGCAGGTCAGGCCCGTCGACCTGGCCGAGCTGGTTTCCGGCATGAACGACCTGCTGCGGCGCTCGGTCGGCACTTCGGTCAGCATCGAACCCACCCTGCCGGCAAGATTGCCGCCGGCGCTGGTCGATGCGAACCAGCTCGAATTGGCGCTGCTCAACCTTGCCGTCAATGCCCGCGATGCGATGCCGGATGGGGGCAGGCTCTCCATATCGCTGCGTGAGGAGCGGGTTGTCGGCAATGACGGCGATCTCGGCGAGGGGAGCTATCTCGTGCTGGCGGTGGCCGACAGCGGCACCGGCATGGACGCGGAGACGTTGAAGAAGGCCGTCGATCCGTTTTTCTCGACCAAGGAAGTCGGAAAGGGCACGGGTCTTGGCTTATCGATGATTCACGGACTTGCCGTTCAGCTCAATGGCGCGCTTGTTCTGACAAGCGAGCTCGGGGTGGGAACGACCGCCGAATTGTGGCTCCCGGCGACCGAACGGCGCCCCGAGCGGCCGGCCGAGACGGAGTTGTCCGTCCCGCTATCGGCTTCCGGGCTGAAGATCCTGCTGGTCGATGACGATGCCCTGATCGCCATGAGTTCGGTCGACATGCTGGAAGATCTCGGCCATGTGGTCGTCGAGGCAAATTCCGGTTTGCAGGCGCTGGAGCTGATCAGGAGCGGTCAGCATTTCGACCTTGTCATTACCGATTATTCGATGCCCGGCATGACCGGCGCACAGCTCGCCGCGGCGGCGCGGGACATTCATCCGGCGCTGCCGATCGTGCTGGCGACAGGTTATGCCGATCTTCCCGCCGGCACCGACATCGATCTTCCGAGATTGGGAAAACCCTATAACCAGGCGCAGCTCGCCAAGGAAATCGCCAGGGCGGTGGCCGGCGAGACGGCTCCAGTGCTCGGATCGGGCCGCGCGCGTGGTTCAGGGCCGTTGTTCAAGGCCGACGATCGTTGCGATGAAATCGGCGATGGCGCCTGTGTCATCTAGATCGAAGACGGGCAGGGCCGTGTCCGCGACGGCATGATCGGCGGCGATGGCGCAGATATGGGGATCGCTCGTCGCCAGCGGTTGGCGATTGGCGGCCTCCAGGCGGCGGGCCTCGATCTTCGGGATCGGTTCGCGCTTGTAGCCTTCGATCAGGACGAGATCGCAGGGGGCGAGACGGGCGAGGATTTCCTCGAATGCAGGTTCGGGCGCACCGCGCAGTTCGTGCATGATGGCGTAGCGGGTGCCGGAGACGATGGTGACCTCATGGGCGCCGGCCTCGCGGTGGCGGTAGCTGTCGGCGCCCACCTTGTCGATGTCGAAATCATGATGGGCGTGCTTGATCGTCGAGATCCTGTAGCCGCGGCGGGTGAACTCCGTTACGAGCCGGACGGCGAGACCTGTCTTGCCCGAGTTCTTCCAGCCGGCGATGCCGAAGATTTTGGGTGCATTCATGCGCGAAGGGCCTCCAGCCAGCGTTCCGCCTCGATCAGGTCATCAGGCGTGTTGATGTTGAAGAAGGGATCGAGCAGGCTGGCACGGGTCGGATGCAGCGGAAACGCCACTTCCGTTACGTCATGCCGCAACAGGAAGTCGCGCACGCGGCGCTTTTCGTCGGTGGCGATCCAGGTTTCGAGATCGGTTGCGAGCGTCACCGGCCAGAGCCCGAAGACGGGATGGCTGCGGCCCTCGGAAGCGGCAATGGCGATCTGCGACGGGCGTTCGACCGATGCCGCCAGCCGGGCGACGAGATCGGTCGGGAAGAACGGGCAATCCACGGAGACGGTGACGACATGGGTGATCGCGGGAAGGCCGGCGGCATAGCGCATGGCCGCATGGATGCCGGCCAACGGCCCGGCCTTGCCGGGAAACCGGTCTGGGACGAGAGGTACATTCTCGGCGGCGGTATCGGCGTTGACGGCGACGGGGACGACCTGCTGCGAAAGGCGGGTCAGCACATGACGGAGCAGGCTTTCGGTCCCGAGCATTGCGCCCGCCTTGTCGTGGCCCATGCGCTGCGAGCGGCCGCCGGCCAGCACGACGCCTGCTATATCGGATCTGTCGAGCGAGAATTCAGTCATCATCCTGCCTCAAACCGGTGAGCGCGGCGCCGATTCCTGCGCGATCGGCGCCACGTGACGCTTGGCTTCACGATAGAACGTATAGAGGCCGGAAGCGATGACGATTGCGGCGCCGATGAGCGTCCAGCTGTCGGGCACTTCGGCGAAGAAGAAAAAGCCGAGCAGCGAGGAGAAGATCAGGCTGGTATAGCGGAACGGCGCGACGAAGGAGATTTCGCCGGTGCGCATGGCGAGAATGACCGACTGGTAGCCGACGAGCACCAGAACCGAGGCGAGCAGGAGATGCCCGAGCGAGGTCGCGCTGACCGGGTGCCAGCCACCGAGCACGGGGATGAGAAGCGCGCCGAAGAAGGAGATGGAGATGGCGGTGATGACGGTGATCATCAGCGAGGGAATCTCCGGGTCGATTGACCGGGTGGCGAGATCGCGGCCGGCCGTCGTCAGCACCGCGCCGACGCAGAGCAGGGCAGCGGCCGTGAATCCTTCCGGGCCGGGGCGGATGATGATCATGACGCCGACAAGACCGACCAGGATCGCCGACCAGCGCCGCCAGCCGACAGGCTCGCGGAAGAACAGCGCGGCGCCGAAAGTGACGACCAGCGGCAGCGATTGCAGGATCGCCGAGGCATTGGCGATCGGCATCATGCCGAGCGCGGTGATGTAGGTGACGGCGGAGATTATCTCGCAGACGATACGAAGAATGATCATCGGCTTCAGCATGACACGCCAGGAGCGCAGCGCGCCCATTTTCCAGGCGATCAGATAGACGAGCAGGCTGGTGAAAAGGCCGCGCAGGAACATGATCTCGCCGGCGTTCATATAGGCGACCACCGATTTGGAGAGGGCATCGCTGGAGGAAAAGCCGGCCATCGCCATGCTCATATAGATGGCGCCCTCAGTATTGCGTGACCGCGGCATGAAGAGATTCCCTTTACCTGTGCGCCCCTTCTTAGTCGGGAAGATACATGAAGGGAATCGGATGAATGTCACACCCGGGATAAATCGACGATGCAGCGCACAATGGTGCTGACGCAACGGCAGGTGCTCGTGTGAAAACAACGGCAAATGACCGTTTTGTCTGGTGAATCCGGCATTTCGTATGCGGCCAGCCCAACGAAACTGGTCTGTCCGAGACGATCTGCCATCGGGCCTTTTGTTTTTGCGCGCGGGAAACGGGTGGCTGCATCGTCAGATGTCTGAGATTTGGGATGCCTCAACAACTGAGGAGAAACGGACATGACACTTCTGAACGACAAGGTCGCGATCGTCACCGGCGCAAGCTCGGGCATCGGCCGCGCAGCTGCGAAGGTTTTTGCACGGGAAGGCGCGAAGCTGGTGATCAACGGCCGGCGGCAGGAGGCGCTTGACGCCGTCGTCGCCGAAATCGAGGCGAAGGGCGGAGAGGCCATCGCCGTTGCCGGCGATGTCAGGGATGAGGCGCTGCAGGCAGGGCTCGTCGAGACGGCGGTTTCGCGTTTCGGCAGGCTCGACATCGCCTTCAACAATGCCGGCGTCCTTGGTGAGATGGGGCCGGCCGCCGGATTGTCGCTGGAGGGCTGGCGCGAGACGATCGAGACCAATCTGACCGCCTCCTTCCTCGGCGCCAAGTACCAGTCGGCAGCGATGGGAAAAGGCGGCGGGTCGCTGATCTTCACCTCGACCTTCGTCGGCCACACCGCCGGCATGCCCGGGATGGCTGCCTATGCAGCAAGCAAGGCGGGGCTGATCGGCTTCGTGCAGGTGCTCGCGGCCGAACTCGGGCGGCAGAATATCCGTGTCAACGCCCTGCTTCCCGGAGGCACCGATACGCCGGCTGCGATCACCAATGCGCCGGATGCGACACCGGAACTGCTTGCCTTCGTCGAGGGGCTGCATGCGCTGAAGCGCATGGCCCAGCCGGAGGAGATCGCCAATGCAGCGTTGTTCCTGGCGTCGGATATGGCGAGCTTTGTGACGGGGACGGCGATGCTGGCGGATGGCGGGGTTTCGATCAGTCGGACGTAGGGTTGGTGAAGGGGCATTTTGCCCAGGCAATGAAAGATGTGCCGTGCGGCCCCCTCATCTGCCTGCCGGCATCTTCTCCCCGCTGGGGAGAAGCGGAATCGCGGCGGCGCCTCGCTCCATTTGAGACGTTGCGATAGGTGTGGCCACCGTGCAGCTCGCTCCCCCTTCTCCCCAGCGGGGAGAAGATGCCCGTCAGGGCAGATGAGGGGGGTGAGGAGCGTCAGCGACGCACGCCTTGAGCGGCAAGCGAAAGGCACGCTTGCATCCTCTCCCCAAAAAGCCGCCACCCCACCTAAGACATGATCAACCCACCATCGACATTGATCGTCTGGCCGGTGATATAGGCGGCGTCATCGCTGGCGAGGAAGGTGACCAGGCCGGCGACGTCCTCGCCGGAGCCGGCGCGTTTCATCGGGATCCCTTCGACCCACTCCTTCATCAGTTCGCCCGGACCGTAATTGCCGAGGAGTTTGCCCCAGGCCTGGTCGTTATAAGCCCACATGTCGGTCTCGATGATGCCGGGGCAGAAGGCGTTGACGGTGATGTTTTCGGTCGCGACTTCTTTCGCCAGGCTCTGGGTGATGCCGACGACGCCCATTTTCGAGGCGGCATAATGCGGCGTGAAGATGAAGCCGTCGCGGGCCTGGCCGGAGGCGGTGTTGATGATGCGGCCGCCGCGCTTGTGCTTGCGCATTCTTGCAATGGCCTCCTGGGCGCAGAGGAAGACGCCCTTGGTGTTGACTGATATGACCTTGTCCCACTCGTTTTCGGTCAGGTCCTCGACGCGGGCGATGGTGATGACGCCGGCATTCTGGATCGAGACGTCGACCGTGCCGAATTCCTTTTCAGCGGCATCGTAGAGTGCGGTGACGCTTGCCTTGTCGGTGACGTCGCCGATGAAGGAGATCGCCTTGCCGCCTTCGATGCGGATCTGTTCGGCAACCCTGTGGACCAGATCTTCATTGGCCGAGACGACGAGATTGGCGCCTTCGCGCGCAAAGCGCCTGGCGATCGCGGCGCCGATGCCGCGGCTGCCCCCGGTAATGACGACGGTCTTTTGCTCAAAGCGTTTCATGCTTTTTCCTTCCCGGTATCCTGACATACACAGCAAATCTCGGCGCGAGCGCCCGTTCAGTCGGCGCGAAGGGCGGGCGGACGGCGATATTGCACGCCGTCGCCCGTTGGTCCCTTCACCGCCTCGATCTCAGCCAGGGAGGAGGCGAGACCGTTCATTTCCAGCGGCCGGCGATGAGCCTCCTCAGGCATCACCAGCAGCAGAAACCGCCGTCGACGAGAAGATCGACGCCGGTGACGAAACTTGCCGCATTCGACAGCAGGAACACCGCCGGACCGACCATTTCGTCGACCGCTGCCATGCGCTGCATCGGCGTCTGCTCCTCGAAAAGCTTGGTCTGATGAACCATCTCCGGACGGGTGTTCATCGGCGTTGCCGTATATCCGGGGGAGATGGTGTTGACGCGAATGCCGCGGCCGACCCATTCCATCGCCATAGACTTCGACATATGGATGACGCCCGCTTTGGAGGCGTTGTAATGCGCCTGGCTCAGCCCCCGGTTGACGATGACGCCCGACATGGAAGCGATGTTGACGATGGAGCCGCGTCCATTTTTCAGCATGGCGCGGGCCTCGGCTTGGCAGGAAAGAAAGATGCCCTTCAGGTTGATATCCATCAACGTCTGGTATTGATCCTCTTCCATATCTTCCGCCGGGTTCGCGTTAGCGATGCCTGCGGCGTTGACGGCCAGCGTCAGTGCGCCGAGGTCCGCTTCGGTTCGTGCGACGGCATCTGCAAGCGAAGATTTGCTCGTAACGTCAGCCGCGATCTCGATCGCGCGACGGCCGGCGGCGCGAATATGTTCAGCCGTCCGGGCCAGCCCGTCGTCGGTTCGACGGTCGAGCAGCGCCACGTCGGCGCCGCATTGCGCAAGGCCGATGGCAATGCGTTGCCCGATGCCGCTCCCGGCGCCGGTGACGATAGCAACCTGGCCGCTGAGGTCGAAAAGCTTCGGGGCGTTCAGAGAGATGTCAGACACCGCTCTTCCTTTCTCTGTCTGTTTAGATGGTCGCTAACTCCATGACCGAGACGTCATTTGCCTGGTCACGATCGAGGATGCCTGCCTGCTTGCCTTGGGCAAGCACGAGAATGCGATTGGAAACGCCGAGAACCTCCTCGAGGTCCGAGCTTACGACGATGACCGCCACGCCCTGTTTGGCGAGATTGACGATGATGTCGTAGATGCCGGCGCGGGCGCCGACATCGATGCCTCTCGTCGGTTCGTCGAGCACGACGACCTTGGGATCGCGCATGAGCCATTTGGCGATCACGACCTTCTGCTGGTTGCCGCCTGATAGGTCCGAGGCGTATTGCTCGGCACGGCCCTTGACGCCGAATTTGGCGACGGCCTTTTCCGCAAAGGAGCGCTTGATGCGCGGTGTGATCCAGCCGCCGCCCAGCTTATCGAGATTGGCGTAGATAATGTTCTCGCTGATCCGGTGCCCGACGATCAGGCCTTGCTCCTTGCGGTCTTCCGGAACCATCACGATTCCCCTGGCGATGGCGTCCGCCGGGTCGCGCAGTCTGAGTTCCTCGCCTTCCAGCTTGATCGAACCAGCACTGATCGCATCGGCGCCCGAAATCGCCCGCACCAGTTCGGTGCGGCCGGCGCCGACCAGCCCGGCGATGCCGAGAATTTCGCCGGCCCGCACCTCGAAGGTAACGTCACGGAACGAGTCATCAGGCGAGCTTAGCCCGGACACCTGCAGCACCGGACGATCTGTCGGAACGGGCAGGGTGGGGAACAAACGGTCAAGCGGGCGTCCGACCATGCTCTCGACAATCGTTCGCACCGGGGTCGCGCTGTCGGAGAATTCCTGCACGCGCTCGCCGTCGCGAAGAACGACGATGCGGTCGGTGATCTGCTTGATCTCTTCCATTCGGTGGGAAATGTAGACGATGCCCACGCCTTCCGAGCGAAGCTTGCGAACCTGTTCGAAGAGAGCTTCCGTCTCCGCGCCGCCAAGGGCGGCTGTCGGCTCATCGAGGATCAGCAGTTTTGCGTTGAGAGCCAGCGCCTTGGCGATCTCGATGAGCTGTTGATTGGCGGTGGAAAGGCCGGAAACCATCCGTGTTGCCGGTATATGAAGGTTCAAGCGAGCAAGCTGGTCCTGGGCCCGGCGAACCATCTGAGCGCGGTCGACGGCGCCGTTCTTCATCGGCCAGCGTCCGATGAAGACGTTTTCCGCGATCGACAGCTGCGGCAGAAGCTGCAGCTCTTGGTGGATCAGGACAACACCCTTGTCGATCGCTTCTCTTGGGGTGGCCGGGGCATAAGGCTGCCCCAGCCATGTCATGGATCCTTCGGAGGGCGTGCGGGAGCCGGCAATAATGCCCGACAGCGTCGACTTGCCCGCTCCGTTTTCACCGAGAAGTGCAACCACTTCGCCCGGATAGACGTCCAAGCTGACATCCTTCAGAACCTGGAGCGGCCCATACCACTTGGATATGCCCCTCAGGGAAAGAACGGGATCAGTCACGGCACACCTCCTCAAGACCTCAACTTTATCAGGGATGGTTGGCGATGAAGCCTGCCACGTTTTCCTTGGTGGTCAGCGTGGCATCCAGGAGCTGGACCGGCGGCACCTTTTCTCCGGCGACAAGCTTGGCGGCATTTTCAACCGCATCGCGGCCCATCTTCTGCGTCTGCTGCGTCGCCGTCACGTTGAAGACGCCCTTGCTGAGGGCTTCGAGTGCTGCGGTGTCGCCATCGAAGCCGCCGACCACGATCTTCTGCGACGGATTGGCGACCTTGATCGCCTGCGCGGCGCCGAGAGCGAGACCGTCGGCCTGGGCGAACACGATCGAAACATCAGGGTTTGCCTGCAGCATGTTCTGCATAATCTGGAAGCCTTCGTCCTGGCTCCAGATGTTGGAGAACTGCTCGGCGACGACCTTCACGTCAGGATAGGCCTTCAGCGATTCAGCGCAGCCCTTCGAGCGATCGACTTCCGGGGTCGTGCCCTTCTGGCCATGGATGATGACCATCTTACCCTTGCCGCCGGCTTCCTTCAGAATGTAGTCGCACACCGCCTTGGCTGAGGCGACGGAATCCGTTGCGAGGAAGGTATCGCCCGGTGCACCCTCGGCGTTGCGGTCGACGTTGACGACCGGGATGCCGGCGCTCTTGGCGAGCTTGACCGGAACGGTCGCAGCCGCGGCACCTGCCGGAATGTAGATCAGCGCGTCGATCTTCTGGGTCAGAAGATCCTGGATCTGGTTGACCTGCGTCGGTCCGTCGCCCTTTGCGTCGACCGTGATGACTTCGATGCCGCGCTTCTTGGCTTCGGCCTCGACCGATTGCTTGATCTGGTTGAAGAAGTTTGCCTGAAGATTGGCAACGGCGAGGCCGAGCTTCTTCAGTTCCGCCGCGTGCACGGGGCCGAGCATGAGACCGAGCAGTGCAGCAGATGCGAGCATGGTGCGCGCTATTTTCATTGTATTTCCTCCGTTGTTTGATGAAACCCTCGGGTATGTCCTCCCCCTCGGGGTATTGATCCGCCCCCAATTTCGGGGCGGAATTTTGGGCCCGCCAACGCGGCGGACCCTGCTCGTCAGGCGCGACGCCGACGAATGGTCTCCGCGCCGACCGCGAGCACGATGACGATGCCGATGATCACCTGCTGCAGGAACGGCGAGACGTTGAGAAGATTGAGGCCGTTGCGCAGCACGCCGATGATCAGAACACCGATCAGCGTTCCGCCGATGCCGCCAGCGCCGCCGGAGAGCGACGTGCCGCCGATGACGACCGCAGCGATGGTGTCCAGTTCATAGCCGAGACCGCTTGATGGTTGGACGGAATCCAGCCGGGCGGCGAGCACGATGCCTGCGAGCCCCGCAAGGACTGAACTTACGATGTAGACTGATATCGTCACGAGCGGGACGTTGATACCGGCCAGCCGCGCGACCTCCGGATTTCCTCCGACCGCGTAGAGCATGCGCCCTTCGGAGCGGAAGTGCAGGAAAAGCCACGCCGCAAGAACCACCGCAAGCATGAGAAACACGGTGGCGGTCAACACGCCGAAATGGCGATCGATTGCCAGCATCATGAACCAGTCGGGGAACCCGACGATCTGCTGGCCGTCCGTGATCATATTGGCGACGCCGCGTGCGGCGGACATCATCGCAAGCGTGGCAATAAAGGCCGGAACCCTGAACTGCGTCACCAGCAGTCCGACGATCAGCCCAGAAACCCCCGATGCGACCAGAGCAAAAGCGATCGCGACCGGCAACGGCAGGCCGGCGACATTGGCAGTCCAGCCCATGACCATCATAGCCAGGGCGAGTGCCGAGCCGACGGAGAGATCGATGCCGCCGATCAGGATGACGAAGGTCATCCCGACCGCCATGATGCCGAGAACGGTGATCTGGTCGAGGATGTTGAGGCCGTTTCGAACCGAAAGAAACGTGTCCGTGCTGAGGCTCAGAAAGACGCAGAGCGCAAGCAATCCCACGAGCGGGCCGGTAGCTCCCTTGAGCTTGCCGAGCCAGGCGCCGGACGAAAGCCTGTGTTCATTGATATCGAGCGCCACCATTGCTCCTCCCTATGCTTAGGCCTGTATCCGATATTCGTTCAGGTGAGAATAAATATTCACGCCTGCTGGAAAATTCATTAACAACTTGCTTTCCGGCTGTCAACAAGATTTCGTTGGATGGATGTTGGCGGTAGTTGGTATAAAGGGGTTGACTAATCGGCTTCTTGTGCAAAAATATTGAATAGTGAATATTTATGCACGCGAGGAATCATGGATACGACAGAACTTGAGCGCATCGCCCGCCAGATCCGATTGCGCGATCTTCAGGCGGTCTTCGAGGCAGGCGCCGGCCATATTGGCGGGGAGATGTCGGTCATCGACATTTTGACGGCGCTCTATTTTCGTGTCCTGAATGTCTGGCCGGATCAGCCGAGGCATCCCGACCGCGACAGGTTCGTTCTTTCAAAGGGGCATACGGCCTGCGCTTTGTATGTGACGCTCGCAAAACGCGGCTTCATTCCGGAGGAGGAGGTTTCCACCTTTCTGCAGCCGCATTCGAGGCTGAACGGCCATCCGAATTGCAACAAGGTTCCCGGCGTCGAAACCAATACCGGGCCGCTCGGCCACGGTCTTCCCGTGGCAGTCGGAATGGCGAAAGCCGCCAAGCTTTCGGGCGCTGGATATCGCACCTATGTCGTCACCGGCGACGGTGAGATGCAGGAGGGCTCCAACTGGGAAGCGATCATGGCGGCCGCGCAGTTCAAGCTCGACAACTTGACGCTGGTCATCGATCACAACAGGTTCCAGCAGGGGGCGGCGCTGGCCGAAACCAACGATCTCGCGCCGCTTCGTCCGAAGCTCGAGGCGTTCGGTTGGGAGGTCACCGAGATCAACGGCAACACCATGAGCGAAGTCGTTCCGGCGCTCGAACACCGGGGAACGAAACCGCATTGCATCGTCGCCCATACCAACAAGGGCCATGGAATTTCGTTCATGCAGGACCGGGTCGACTGGCATCACAAGGTGCCGAGCAGGGAACAATACGAAATCGCATTGGCAGAATTGTCGGAGGCACTCTAATGAACGCGCCAGTAAACCCACCCAAGCTCTACGATTGCCGCGACGCATTCGCCTCTACGCTCGAGCGGCTGGCCGCTGAAAACGAAACGATCGTCGCCGTCTGCAACGACTCCGTCGGTTCCTCCAAGCTTGGCGGCTTCAAGTCGAAGTTTGGAGAGCGCCTCGTCAATGTCGGTATCGCCGAGCAGAACATGGTCGGCGTTGGGGCGGGTCTTGCCAATGGCGGGCGGCTTCCATTCGTGTGCGCCGCCGCTCCGTTTCTCACCGGGCGGTCGCTGGAGCAGATCAAGGCCGACATTTCCTACTCGAATGCCAACGTCAAGCTGGTCGGCATTTCGTCAGGAATGGCGTATGGCGAGCTCGGCCCGACGCATCACTCGATCGAAGATTTCGCCTGGCTGCGGGTCCTGCCCAATCTTCCTGTTATTGCGCCCTGTGATCGCATCGAAACCGCTGCCGCCGTTGCGTGGGCCGCGGCCTATAACGGGCCCTGTTTCCTGCGTCTGTCCCGCGTCGGTGTGCCCGATCTGCTTCCGGAGGGTCACACATTCGAACTTGGCAAGGCAAACCTCCTTCGCCAGGGTTCCGATGTCACGCTGATCGCCAACGGCACTTTGACCCATCGTATCTTGAAGGCTGCCGAGATCCTCGCAGAACGCGGCATCAACGCCAGAGTGCTCAACCTTGCAACGGTTCGTCCGATCGACGAGGACGCTATTATCGCGGCGGCAAGGGAAACCGGAGCGATCGTCACGGCCGAAGAGCATTCGATCTTCGGCGGGCTCGGTTCCGCGGTCGCCGAAGTGGTGGTCGACCATGCTCCGGTGCCGATGAAGCGTCTCGGCGTTCCCGGCGTCTATGCCCCCACAGGTTCGGCCGAGTTCCTGCTCGACGAATTCGGGATGGCACCGACCGCAATCGCCGACGCCGCGCAGGCGCTGATCAGGCGCAAGTAAAACGGGGATCACGTGATCGGCCGGGGCGCATTTGTCGCCCGGCCGTCACCTGATCCGGGGAGGATAGAATGCGGGCAATTCTGGCAATCGACCAGGGCACGACCAATTCAAAGGCAGTTCTCGTTTCCGAGAAGGGAGAAATCATCGGCAGAGGGTCGGCTCCTGTCGGCATCTCCTATCCGAAGCCGGGCTGGGTCGAACAAGATCCGCGCCGGCTCTACGCCTCAGTCCGCGAAGCGGTCGACGCCTGCCTGAAGGCCGGCCCCGATGTGACGATCGAGGCGGTCGCCATTTCCAACCAGCGCGAGTCGGTCACCGCCTGGGACGCCGATACCGGAGAGGCGCTTGGGCCGGTGGTCAGCTGGCAATGCCGCCGAACGGCGCAGGATTGCGAACGTCTGATTGTCGAAGGCCGCCTTGACCGGGTGCAGGCGCTCACCGGCCTGCCATTGGATCCGATGTTTCCGGGTTCGAAATTCCGCTGGCTGCTCGACCGCATTCCAGCCGGGCGATCGGTGCGGCTCGGAACGATCGACAGCTGGCTGGTCCACTGCCTGACGGGCGGGCGCCGGCATGCCTGCGACGCGTCGAATGCCGCCAGAAGCCAGTTGTTCGATCTGAAGGAACAGCGATGGAGCGAGGAGCTCGGCGAGATTTTCGGTGTCGATATCGCGCTACTGCCCGAAGTGCTCGACAGCTCCGCCGATTTCGGCAGAACGCAAGGATTGCCGGGGGTGGCGGACGGCACGCCCATCATGGCCGCGGTCGGCGACAGCCACGCAGCCCTGTTCGGCCATGGAGCATTCAAGCCGGGCGACGGCAAGGTGACCTTCGGGACCGGCTCTTCGGTCATGACGACGCTTTCGCAATTCATTCCCCCACGCAACGGCGTCACGACCACAGTCGCATGGCGTATCGGGGGAAAGCCGACTTTCGCTTTCGAAGGCAATATTCTCGTTTGCGCCGCCAGTCTTCCCTGGATGGCCGATATTCTCGGCCTTGCGGATGTGGCGGCGCTTGTCGAACTTGCGGCGAGCGCCGAGCCGGGCGGCCCTGGCTTCGTGCCGGCATTCGTCGGACTGGGGGCGCCTTACTGGAATGCCGATGCCCGCGCCCTGTTCTCCCAGATCAACTTCAACACGACACGCGCGCAGATGGCCCGGTCGGTCACCGATTCCATCGCCTTCCAGGTGCATGACGTGATTGCGGCCATGCGGACGCAAAGCGGTGGCGAACTTGGCGCGCTCTATGTGGATGGCGGACCGAGCCAGAACCGCTTCCTGATGCAGTGCGTCTCCAACCTCATCGAACATCCGGTGATCCAATGCGAAGCACCCGAGGCCTCGGCTCTGGGCGCTGCCTATCTGGCGGGGCTGTCACTCGGTTTGTGGGGCGATCTCGACATTGTCGCGGCGCTGCCGCGAAACACTGAGACCATCGAGCCGCAACCCGATGATCGGGCGGGACTTCTCGATACCTGGAATGATGCGCTCGCCCGCTCGACGTCCCGCGAAACACAGGCTAAAGGTGAATAAAAATTCACTCTGGGATTAGCGATGACTCGCCTCAACGAACTCCGTCTCATTTCAAGGGTCGCCCAGATGTACCACATAGAGGGGCGGCGGCAGGCGGAGATCGCAGAGCACCTTCGTCTGTCGCAGGCGACGGTGTCGCGCATGCTGAAGCGCGCCGAGGCCGAAGATATCGTGCGAACCAGCGTGATCCCTCCGGTCGGTACCTATAGCGAGCTCGAGGGCGCGCTTCGCGAGAAATACGGTCTGCCCGAAGCGATCGTCGTCGAATGCACGGAAGACCGGGACGGCGCCATCATGGCCCGTATAGGAGAGGCCGCGGCCCATCTCCTGGAGGTGACGCTTTCGCCAGGAGAGATCATCGGCGTTTCGAGCTGGAGCCAGACCATTTTCAAGATGGTCGAGAACATTCATCCTTCGAAGAGCGCTCAGGTGAAATACGTCGTCCAGACCCTTGGAGGCATGGGCGATCCTTCGGTGCAGACGCACGCTACACAGCTGACCACGCGGCTTGCACGGCTGACCGGCGCCGAGCCGAAACTGCTCCCCGTGCAGGGCGTGACGACGTCGAGGGAGGCAAAGCTTCTGATGCAGGCCGACCCGTTCGTCCGCGAGACGATGGACCTCTTCGGCAGCATAACGCTTGCAATCGTCGGCATCGGAGCCGTCGAACCATCCGAACTTCTCGCCCGCTCCGGCAACATCTTTTCCTCCCGCGAACTCTCCGATCTCGCGGAAGCGGGCGCCGTCGGCGATATCTCGCTTCGTTTCTTCGATAAGAACGGCAAGCCGGTCAAGACGCCGCTGGACGACCGGGTCATCGGCCTTCCGCTCGAGGATCTCGAGCGGGTGGACCGGGTCATCGCCCTTGCCGGCGGAGCCAAAAAGACCGACGCTATCGCAGGCGCGCTCCGCGTTGGCGTCATCGACATGCTTGTTACGGACAAGTTTACCGCGCAGCGATTGATCGACTGATGAGATAGCAGCAGCCTCCACGGGTCCTCATCCTTGTGATCCGCAGGATCGCCTCGAAGGATGCTGCCGCAACGTGGCCTATGTCGTTATTCAAGATGTTTGCGCCTGGGGTGGGAGCGCCCGCCTCGTCCTTCGAGGCTTCGCCCTACGGGCTACGTGCCTCAGGATGAGGCTCTCTTGGGCGTTGCCATCTTAGGCTGAGGCGTTTTCGGGCGTTTCTCAGGTGCGGCGCGCTCGGGTGTTGGCACTTCAGGCTGAGGCTTTCCTGGGTGTTGACGCCTCAGAATGCGGCTTTCATGGGCCATGGCGCTTCAGGATGCGCTTTCTTTCGTGTTGGCCCTGCCAGCCTCAATGCGCCGTCCCATCCACGATCACATGATCGTATTCCAGCGAGCATTTCTCGATCCGGGCTTCGACCCTGTAGATTTCCCGCAGCATCTCGGCGGTAACGACATCTCTTGGCGCGCCGCAGGCGTGCATGCGGCCGTTGGCGATGACGAGGACCTTGTCGGCGAAGCGCAGTGCCTGGTTGAGGTCGTGGATGGCGATCAGGACGAGCACGCCTTTGGCGCGCGCCCGGCGGCGCATGAAATCGAGGACTTCGACCTGGCGGTGAAGGTCGAGGGCGCTTGTGGGTTCGTCCATCAGCATGATTTCGGGCTCGCGGACGAGCGCCTGGGCGATCGAGACGAGCTGGCGCTGGCCGCCTGAGAGCGCGCCGAGATCGCGGAAGGCGAGTGCTGCGATATCGAGCGCTGCCATGATGTCGTCGATGAAACGCAGGTCGCCATCGCCGACCGCCCAGGACTGGCCCTGCTTGCGGGCGAGGAGAATGGATTCGTAGACGGTCAACACCGCGTTGGCCGATGTATCTTGCGGCATATAGCTGATGGCGTTCTTCGCCTTCGAGCCTTCGACGACGACATGGCCCGGACCCTTGAGCAGGCCGGTGATGCGCTTGAAGAGCGTCGATTTGCCGGCGGCGTTGGGGCCGATCACGGCGACGACTTCTCCTGACTTCATCACCGGCGTCGTTACGCCTTCGACGAAGAGCTTGCGGCCGTGAAACGCGCCGACCGACTGCAACTGAAGCGCTACCATGACCGGCTCCTGTTCGAGAGGATGAGCGAGAAGAAGAAGGGCACGCCGACCAGCGCGGTGATGATGCCGATTGGGAAGACGACGCCGGGGATGATCGACTTCGAGACGATCGAGGTCAGTGACAGCAGCAGCGCGCCCGAAAGGATAGAGCCCGGCAGGAAGAAACGCTGATCCTCGCCGAGGATCATGCGGGCGATGTGCGGCCCGACGAGGCCGACGAAACCGATCGTGCCGACGAAGCTCACGGGGACTGCGGCAAGCAGCGAGACGACGAGCATGGTTTCCAGGCGGATGCGGCGGACATTGACGCCGAAGCTCGCGGCCTTGTCCTCGCCGAGGCGGATTGCGGTCAGCGCCCAGGCGTTGCGGGCAAAGAGCGGAAGGGCAGCCAGCAGGACGGCGAGCGTCACCCAGATCTTCGGCCAAGTGGCCTTGGTGAGGCTGCCCATGGTCCAGAAGACGACTGCAGACAGCGCCTGTTCCGAGGCGAGATATTGCAGGAAGGCGAGGGCCGCATTGAAGGTGAAGACCAGGGCTATGCCGAGCAGCACCACCGTCTGCACCGAGACGCCGCGGGCCTGCGAGACGAAATGGATGAAGAGGGTGGCGATCAGCGCCATGATGAAGGCATTGACCGGCACCAGCAGGCCGGCCGCGACCGGCAGGAGCGGAACGCTGGTGACGATCGCGAGAGCCGCGCCAAAGCTTGCGGCCGCCGAGATGCCGAGCGTGAAGGGGCTGGCGAGCGGATTGGCGAGGATCGTCTGCATCTGCGCGCCGGCGACGGAGAGTGAGGCGCCGACGACGATGGCCATGACGGCGACCGGCATGCGGATGTCCCAGACGACGGCACGGATCTGATCGGAAACCGAAGATGGGTCGAGGAGGGCGGAGACGACCTCGCCGAGACTATAGCGGGCCGGCCCCCAGGCGAGATCGACGGCGAAGGACAGACATAGTGCTGCCGTCATGGCGAAAAGGATCAGCAGCTTGCGCCGGGCGAGGGCGCGGTAGCGCTCCCTCCCGGCTTCCACGTCTATCGAATGTGCGGCGATCTCGGCCATTGCGATTTACTGGCCGGCCTTGGCGTCGACCCAGTAACCCGGCTGATAGGCGACCGGCAGGAATTTCTCGTGGAATTCCTTGAAGGTGGCATCCGGGTCGAGATCGGCGAAGAGGTTCGGATGGAACCACTTTGCCAGCTGCTGGACGGCGACGAACTGATAGGGGCTGGTATAGAACTGGTGCCAGATCGCATGGACATTGCCGCCGGCCACCGCCTTGGAGCCGGTGAAGGCGGGGTTTTCCATCAGTGTGATCAATGCCTTGCGGCTGTCGCCGAGGGTGGCAGCGGCGTTCGGGCCGACATTGACGAAATCCTTGGCATCCTTGGTCTGGCTCCAGTTGGAGCCGGTGACGACGATGACCTCCGGATTGGAGGCGACGACCTGTTCGGCATTGATGGAGCCGGTATAACCCGGCAGGAAATCGGAGCCGAGATTGTGGCCGCCGGCCAAATCGACCATCAGGCCGAAATTATCCGGGCCGAACGTGCCGCAGCATTCCACCAGGCCGGCGGCGCGATACATGAAGACCTTCGGCTCCGGCGGATTGGCCGCCTTCAGTCTATCGGTGACGCGCGCCATCTGCTCCTTCCAGAAGCTGGCGACAGCCTCGGCGCGGTCCTCATGGCCGAAGAGCTTGCCGAGAATCTTCAGGCTCGGCTCGGTGTTGGCGAGAATATGCTCGCGGAAATCGATGTAGACGATTTTCACGCCGATGCCGTTCAGCATGTCTTCGAGCTTCACTTCGTCGGCGGCCGTTTTGTTGCCGATCGGCAGCAGCAGCACGTCCGGGTGCAGCTTGACGACCGTTTCGGTCTGCAGCGTACCGTCTGTCAGGTTGCCGAGGAAGGGCAGGTCCTTGCCCTTGGGAAACTTCTCGACATAGGCGTTGAAGCCGTCCTTGTCGGTGGTCCAGAGATCGTTGCGCCAGCCGACGATCTTGGCGAAGGGATCTTCCTTCTCGATCGGCGCGACTGCATAGAGCATGCGGCCTTCCCCGAGGATCACACGCTCGACCGGCTTGTCGAAGCTCACTTCACGGCCCGCCACATCCTTGATGGTGAAGGATTGGGCGATCGCCGAAAGCGGCATCAGGCTTGCAATCGCA